>CAJTNR010000015.1 GCA_910577635.1 uncultured Vampirovibrio sp.
GAAGGTCCAGAAGTAAATTATGATGAAATAAGACTATTTAAAGCCGGAGTTGGAGGCAGTTGTCCTAATGAAGCAAAGTGCTGCTGGTATGGTTATCAGAATAACTTTAAAGGAAGAACAAGTTCAAGAACAGCAGAGGATGGAAACTGTATTGTACAGGATAGTGTAAGCAGTATAGGCAGAATAAGCGGAAAAGCAGCATTTAATTATGGAGGATGTTCAAGAACCGTATGTAACTGGTATGCAGCTGATTATATTTGTAATAACTTAACTCCAGCAAACAAAAAACAACTGTGGAGTCTGCCGACATATGCTAATTTACAATCCTTGGAAAAAGCAATTGATGATGGTCCAACAAGCAAAAGTGATACATCTAAGTTTGCTATACAACAATGGAGCGGTGCAGATGGACTGCAATTGTGTCAAGGGTTAAATGCACCAAATACTATCGGTTCGCCCCGTTGTGACAATGCGTCCAGGTGTTACGGCTCAAGCAATGGCTACTGCAATCCGAGCTACGTCTGGGGTCGTGAGTCTTCGTCTACGTTCGCTTACAACGCGAGCCTCGGTTACCTTCTCAACGTGTCTTCCGGCGTCTCTAAGGGCTACGCCTTTTCTGTTCGTTGCGTTTTGGAAAAGTATGCGGAGTAGTGTTCAATGGATTATACGCAAGTACTTTTGCTCTTTTACCCTTTACTTTTGATGACGTTAGTCATCAAAAGTATACTTTATCAATTATTTTTTAAATTGAAGCAATAAAGTAGCAAAAAGAGCCAAAAAGCTGCTTAAAGCAGCTTTTTGGCTTACTTTTTTAAGATATTTAACTTATATTTTTGTGTTTGATGAGGGTATGTTTTAATATTTTACCCTCTTTTTTTGTTTTAATACAGATCACTAAAGAATTTTATTATTTATTAACTTGAAATATTTTTGTATTTAAACCATAATATTAGCAGTACGAGGCTTTAATTCAGAGTATATTGCACTTACGGGTGAATATAAAGTATTTAAAAGCCAATTTCGTTAGAATAGCTTTTTTTAAAATTAAGCTCAAAACCCGCTTTTATCGTAGCGAGAACTTGTATTAAAGCAATTTAGTACAACATATAACTTTTAATAAAGTGTGCCACGGTTCGCCCCGTTGCGGCAATGCGTCTAGGTGTTACGGCTCGAGCGGTGGTTACTGCACTCCGTACTACGTCTGGGGTCGTGAGTCTTCTTCTACGTACGCTTACTACGCGTAGCTCCATTACCTTCTCTACGTGAATTCCTACTACTCTAAGGGTAATGCCTTTTCTGTTCGTTGCGTTTTGGCTATTGGCATCTTAAGGTCTCGTGTTTTTAATGTTAAAGTATCTTAATAAACTAGCCCTTAGTGTCATTGCTATTATAGAATAGTTTATATGTGTCGAATAGGAGCTATAAAATCTAAAAATAAAATTCATCCTTCCTTAGCTCTCAAGCTTATGAGAAGCCAGCAGGAAGGGCATGATGATTCAGGCTTTGCTTTTATAATGCAGGATTTGGGCGGTTTATTTGAAAACTACAAAGATCTGCCCCTGCTTTCTATGGCAGCTACAATTGAAGGGACAAGAATTGTTGAGGATATCCTGCAGCAAATAGGTTTTTCAAGAGTAATGCAATGGTCTGTTGATATTAACAATAAAGAAAATCTAAAAATTGATGCAATGCCTAATTATATATTTGAAGTTCTTCAATACCCTAAAAGCTACAAACACGCTACTAAAGAAGAAAAAGAAGAACTTTTAATTGATACATCATTAAGGATAAGACAAGCTCTTGATAATACAAGCTCAGGCTTTATTTACTCTTTTTGGCCTGATACTTTGACTTTAAAAGAAATTGGAAGTCCTAAAGACATTGGAACTTACTTCAATCTCTGGGAGGGCAATAAAGACCTTGTATCAAGCATTATTACAGCACAATGCAGACAGAACACCAACTATGATATTGTCCGATATGCTGCTCATCCTTTTTTCCTAGAAGGGTATTGCGGATTGGTTAATGGTGAGAATACTTTTTTTGAAAAGAATAAAAATTATCAAAAAAAGCTCTATAAAGGCTATTTTGGCTTTGAATCCGACTCTCAGTGTTTGTTGTATACTCTTCATTATGTTCATAAAATTCTGGGCTGGCCGATTCAATACTTTAAGCATGTAATTACCCCTTTGGATTATGAGCAAATTATAACAAGAAAAGATTCTGATGTTCTTTTAAGAATTAAAGCGGGATTATCGAGTCTTGAAATTAACGGACCTAATACTTTTCTTGGTGTGACGCCTAAAAAAGAGCTTATTTGCGTTTGTGACAGCAAAAAACTGCGTCCTGTTGTAATTGGAAGGGATGATAATACAGTTGTTATGACATCTGAAGTATCAGGGATTAATGATATTCTGCCTAATCGCAATAAAGAAGAAGATATTTACCCTAAAGAAAACGAGCTTATACTAATTAAAGATGATTTGGCGGTTGAAGTATGGAAGCAGTAAAAATTAATGAAATTCACAGAAACGAACTTCCTTTCTTAATTGAAATTGATGAATCCAAGTGTATTCAATGCGGCAGGTGCAGTGCTGTTTGTTCTTTTAATGCTATAAAACCCGCTGTTGAGCTAAGAAAATCAGGTTCAATTAAAAATGATGAGAAAGTAAAAAAAGTTCTTGTTATAAAACAGAATGTTTCACTTGATAATTATTGCAGGGGCTGTGCGATGTGTGCTAATGTTTGTCCTAATAATGCAATTAGAATTATAAGAAACAAAGAGGATAAATACTCAACAATTTATCGGGCAAAACATGCTGATTCCTTTAAAAAAGGAGGAAGGTCGAATCTTAATACCGAAGGAAGAACTTTAGATAAGATTAAAATCGGTAGAATATCTCAAATGACTGACCCTTCCTTGGATGCTACAAGACATACTTTTGAGCTGAAAACTCCTTTTGGCAGGGTTTTGAGTGCCGATAAGCTGGATTTTGAAGTAAGAGAAGGAAAAGTTGTTCAAAAACACACCCTTCCTCCTAACAGGTGGATTTATCCTATTATTTTTGGTGATATGTCAATTGGTGCGGTTTCCTGGAGAATGTGGGAAGCAATGGCAATTGCAACTGCCTATCTAAACGAAGTTGAAGGGATTCCAATAAGAATGTGCACAGGAGAAGGTGGAATTCCAACCAGACTTTTAAAATCAAGATATGTTAAGTATATGATTCTGCAAATTGCCTCAGGACACTTTGGCTGGAATAGAATTATAAAAACCATTCCTTCAATGATAGAAGATCCGGCAGGAATATTAATAAAAATCGGTCAAGGAGCAAAACCAGGTGACGGCGGGCTTTTAATGGCAAGTAAAGTCACAAGATATGTGCAGGAAATAAGGGGTGTTCCAAAGGCAGATTTATTATCACCGCCGACTCATCAGGGGCTTTATTCAATTGAGGAGAGTGTTCAAAAGATGTTTTTATCAATGAATGCTGCTTTTCAATTCAGGGTTCCTGTTGCAATTAAAGTTGCAGCTTCAACTACAAGTGTTTCTGTTTATAATAATTTACTGCGAGATCCTTATAATATTGTAGGCGGTTTCTTTATTGATGGATTAGCAGGAGGAACAGGCGCAGCGCATGAAATTTCTCTTAATCATACCGGACATCCCATAACTTCTAAATTAAGGGATTGCTACCTTGCTGCTGTTCATCAGGGAAGACAAGGGGAAATTCCTCTTTTTGCAGGCGGAGGACTTGGCTACACCGGAAACTTTGCAGCGGATGCTTTTAAACTTATTTGCCTTGGGGCAAATGGTGTTTTTACAGGAAGAATGCTTTTAGAAATTGCAGGCTGTGTCGGAAACGACATTGGTAAGTGCAATGCCTGCAATACCGGCTGTTGTCCAAGCGGTATTGCAACACAGGATATAAGACTCGTTAAAAGGCTGGATGTTGATAAGGTGGCGCAGAATCTTGTTAATTATATTCTTGCAACAAACATTGAGCTAAAAAAACTAATGGCGCCGATTGGGTGTTCAACCTTGCCTGTCGGGCGTTCAGATGCTTTAATTACGGTCGATAAGCATATTGCAAACAGGCTTGATATTCAATATTCCTGCTAAAAAAAGATAAAAGGTAACAAGAGAATGAAAACTTGCACAATTGAAACTTTGAATAATAATGAAAGAATGTCAACCCAGGAGCTTTTGCAGCTAATTAATGAAAAAGTCAGCAAAGGATATGATAATTTTATAATTAATGCCTGCGGACAGCATGATATCGGCTGTGCTTTATTTAACAATAAAAAAATTAATTTAAAAATTAAAAACCCTGGTCAAAGAGTAGGGGCAATGGGTCTTGAAGGTACTACAATTACTGTTCTGGGTTCAACTCCAGCTGATGTCGGGTGGTTAAACTCAGGAGCTGTAATAACAGTATTGGGTGATGCCGGTGATACTGCAGCGCACTGTGCTGCTGGCGGGAAAATTTTTGTTGCAGGAAGAGTCGGGGCCCGCTCAGGTGCTTTAATGAAGCACGATCCTAAGTATGAAGAGCCGCAGCTGTGGGTTTTAAAAAACACAGGATCTTTTTCTTTTGAATTTATGGGCGGTGGTGTTGCTGTAGTCTGCGGGTATGATTGTTCTCAATCTGTTTTATCAAACCATGCTTGCGAAGGAATGGTGGGTGGAGTTATATATGCAAGAGGGAAGATTGAAGGATTATCCTCTTGTGTTGAAATAAAAAAACTTGATAAAAACGATGAAGAATTCCTAATTAAAGGATTGGAAGTTTTTTTAGATAAAATTGACAAAAAAGAGATAAAAGGCGAGCTTAGTAAATTTTCTCAATGGAAAAAAATTGTTCCTAAAAACAAGGCAAATGAAAAAGAGAAAATTACACTATCTGAGTTTAAGAAAAAACACTGGTTTAATAATGGTTTATTTAGCGATTTAATAGAAGATGATTTTTGCGTTTATTCTCTTTGTGAAGGCGGCAGCGCAAAACTTAGAAAACCCCTTTGGGATAAAAAGCTTTGTGTTAAGTGTGATTTGTGTTTAAATAATTGTCCTTATAGGGCAATCAATAAAGAAAATAATAATTATTTAAGTGATGATAAAAAGTGCATTGGCTGCGGGATCTGTGCTGCAGTTTGTCCTAAAAAAGCCTGGAATATGGAAGATAATAGAAAAGGATGAGGATATGAATAAGTATATTGATGAAGTTTTAGAAAAATTAGTTCAAAAAAACGAAAATGAAAAAGAGTTTATTCAAGCAGCAACAGAGGTTTTAGTTAGTTTGAAGCCTGTTATTGAGAAAAATCCAAATTATCAAAAAACAGCTCTTTTAGAAAGATTAACAGAACCTGAAAGAATCATAACCTTCCGTGTTCCCTGGGTGGATGATAACGGCGCTGTTCAAGTAAACAGAGGCTATAGAGTTCAATTTAGCGGTGCAATCGGACCTTTTAAGGGGGGATTAAGATTTCACCCCTCTGTTAATCAAAGCATTATGAAGTTTTTAGGCTTTGAACAGGTTTTTAAAAACGCACTTACAACACTTCCTATTGGAGGAGCCAAGGGCGGGTCTGATTTTGACCCTAAAGGAAAGAGTGATAATGAGATTATGCGTTTTTGTCAGAGTTTTATGAATGAATTGCAGCGTCATATCAGCCACAATCTTGATGTTCCGGCAGGAGATATTGGAGTTGGGGCTCGTGAAGTCGGGTATTTATTCGGGCAGTATAGAAAAATTAAAAATACGTTTGAAGCAGGCGTTTTAACAGGAAAGGGGCTTGAATACGGCGGATCTTTAGCAAGAAAAGAAGCTACAGGATTCGGATTAATTTATTTTGTTCGAGAAATGTTAAAGGCTAATAATATCGACCTTAAAAATAAGACTGCTATAATTTCAGGTTCAGGAAACGTTGCAATTTATGCTTGTCAAAAGGCAGCGGAGTATGGAGTTAAGGTTGTTGCAATGAGTGACTCCAATGGTTCAATTTATGATCAAAATGGTATTGATTTAAATGAAATTAAAAGAATTAAAGAAGTTGAAAGACTAAGAATTAAAGAGTATCAAAAAAAATATCCTAATAGCATTTATACTGAGAATAAAGAAGGTGAAATCCCTTCTATATATAGAATTAAAGCAGATATTATCCTTCCTTGCGCTACCCAGAATGATATTAATATCGATTGTGCTAAGATTCTTGTTCAAAACGGAGCAATTGCTATTGGGGAAGGAGCTAATATGCCTACAAGTAATGAAGCAATAGAGTATTTTATCAATAACAATGTTTTACTAGCTCCTGCAAAAGCTGCTAATGCAGGCGGTGTTGCGACTTCGGCTCTTGAAATGAGCCAGAATTCAATGCGCTACAGCTGGTCTTTTGAAGAAGTTGATAACAAACTTGATTGTATTATGACTAATATCTTTAATACCTGCTATAAAACAGCTAAGGAATATAACTTAGGAATTAACTATGCTGCAGCAGCTAATATTGCAGCATTTAAAAAAGTCAGTGCTGCAATGGATGCACAAGGTATAATTTAAACAAAAGTTAATAAATGGGCAATTTTTCCCTGTATAAATTTTTTATTTATATAGGGAAAATATCATTTCAAAAGGGGGAAATTGAGGAATATGTTTGAAGTTGAATTGAAACAAAATAAGATGGATTCTATTAATACTGCACAAAAATCTAATGCAGCTAATCCAATTAAGCCTGTTTATAAGGAAATTAAGCATTATTTAAACAAAGAAAAATTCATAGCAGAATATGAAGATGCTATTGAACTTCTATGCGGGGATAAGCTTTTAAAACCTCTTGATTCAATGGCCAATGCTACAATTAGAAAAACAAGCACTAAGGGTGTTTATAAAGTAATTACCAATGATAAAATTAAAATTCTTGATGAATCTCAGCTTGTTAATAATGAACAGTATTGCAAGGGGGCTATTTCTAAGCTCAGCAATGGAGAATATGAGATTATGTATTATGACAAGCAAAGGAATGTTGAAATTTTGCATTTAAAGTTAAACGAGACAATTGAGTTCTTAAATGAACATAATTTAATTCTGTAAGAAAATATTATTCTACAGTTCTTAAGTTAACATCCAAATTATTTTTACTATTAATATTCCCTTTGATACCGGCTCTTATAATTTTTTGATTCTTAATTGGAGCTTGAATCGGAGGGATTTTTTCAATTGAGTTTTTATACAATTCTTTTGATTTTTCACTTTTAAAAACAAATTTTGTTATCCAGCTTAGAGGGATGTAAAAAATTTTAATTTTTTTAAGTGCGTTTTTGTCATACCTTGCAAACAAACAAGCGCATAGTTCTTCTGTTTTAATATTATAAGAACCAAAGCCATAAAAAGAAAAAGATTTATTTTTATTAAAAATTTCAATATTTTCTATTGTCTTGTTGTTGATATCAAAGCTGCCTTTGATATCTGATTTAATTTTTTTTATTTCATTAAGGTCAATATTAATGTGTTTTTGCAGTTTTGCAGCAAGAGAATCGGAGTTATTGATTAAAAATTCACTATCTGCAATTTTTGTTAATGCTCCTTTTTGAATCATAAAAGCAGAGTGTGCTTTTATGATTTTCAGCTTATCATAGCTTTTAAAATGCATTTTAGCACTTGCAAGTCCTTCGAATTGGTCTTTTAAGTCAAAAATCATATAAGAAGCAAGGTTGGAATCGATATTATCAGCTAAAAAATTGATATCACTTGAACTGTAAGTGATATCATACAAACCTTTAGCACTAAGTTTTCCTTTGGCAAAATCTGCCCTTTGGACACTAAAGTTGACGATATTGTCTTTTGCAAAACCCTCCAGGGCAAGATTTTCAACTAAAATTTTCTTATGGGTCAATTTATCGAGTTTTAGTTTTGCTTTTTTAATTGTTAGTTTCTTTTTGTCCTTTTTTTCAGGCTTGTTTTTTGTTTTTTTCTTGTTTGTTTTTACAATTTCATAACTTTTTAAGTGCATATCAAGATTGTTTATTACAATATTATTCGAAAAATCATTTTTTGCTTCAATATAACTTACAAAAGGAGAGTTTTTATAGTTTCCCTTTGCTTTTATTGTGGCCGTTTTTTCGTTTGCTTCAATTGATGCTAAATCTACATCAAAATCCTTATAAGTTGAATTTTTTAGAATAATTTTTCCAATCGGCTGTTTTTTAGATGCATAATACTTTAAGTTTCCCTTGAAATTTCCTCCTTCAATATACTTGGAAATCGACCACAAAACAACACTTGGAGCCCAATCGTTTGTATTAATTGAGATATAATCTAAATTAAGTTTTTGGTTTTTTCTTATGAATAATCCATCCCCATATACAACTATTTGTGGTTTTTGATTAACAATTCTTGAATAGTTGTATCTTTCAAGTTTAAGTTTGTTTCCCTGTTTTTTAGTTTTAGCGCTAATTATTCTTTTATTGTTTGTGTTTTTTAAACTTGAGCTAAGATAGTAAATATCGCTTCCTTTATCCAGGTCAATGCTGTAGTAAACCTCGGGGGAGTGGTGTTCGATTCTATATTTAACGCCAAGATTAGCTCTTTTTACAATTTTCGCGTTTTTTAAGTATTTTTTTGCAAAACTATTGCTGATACTAGATGACATTGTGCCTGTTGTGAGTCTGTTGTTGTTGAAAATATCCCTTGCAAAAAAATCACTGTAGAGTTTTTCTCCTCCAAAAGTTCCTTTAGTTTTTAAGTGGATTTTATCTTTCTCAAAGTAAAAAATTGCGCTTTTATAACAAAAAGGGATATCTAACTTTACTGATTTAAAGTTAAAATTTTTCGCTTCAATATAACCTATAATTGATTTTTTTGCAAATTTTAGCTTAATATCAGCACTTCCTTTAAAATCATAGAAATTTTCAATAAAGTTTTTTTCATTTGGCTTTTTCTGTTTTGAATAGAACAAAAAACACTTCTCAATATCTCTTATTGGAATAGAATCAGCGCTAAGAGTAAAGTTTGGGTTGTCCCCTGTAATTATTCCTTTAATAGCCATAGGATTTGAGTTGAAATTAATTATAAAGTTATCTAAAGTCAATTTATTATTTATTATATAAATATTTTCTTTATTAACAGTAATTCTATCCTTAACTAAATCGGATTTAATATATGCGCTCAAATTGATTTTTTTAGAATCTGATTCAATGTTTTCTATAATAACCGAAGATGACTTATAAAGCAGAATTTCTGCTTTATTTATACTAATCTTAGGAAGATTTTTATAATCCGCCTTGCTTTTTTTGCTGTTAGTATTAAGTTTGGTTTTATCTAGGAATAAATAGTTGATTATAATTCTATCGGGTTTAATTCTGATTCTGTTAGTTGAAACTAATCCTTTTGTAAGGTAAAGTATTTGATTATTGTTGTCAAAGACGCTAATTTTATCAAAACTGATGTTGTAGTGAAGATTCCAGGTTAGTTTGAATAGAAAATTTTCAGTTTCAATTTTTTTCCCTGTTTTTTTCTCAATTAATCCAATTATACTTTTAGAGTTTATTATTGCAGGTATTATTGTAAGAATAGATAGATAAATAATAAAGATTATTAAAACTGATTTTATAAAAATGTTTTTCATATAATAAGATAATATTTATTTATCTTATTAATTCCAATAGCTAGTTGGTCTTCAATTGGAGCATTTTTTCAATGCAGTTTTTGGCTGGTTCTATTATTTCTTTATCTAATATTATTTCATTTGATTCAGTTAGTAGTGTTTGATAGATATCTTCGAGGGTATTTTTTTTCATATTAGGACAAGTAATATTTTCATTAATAAGAGTAAATTTTTTATTCCAATTGTTGAGTTTGGAATCTCTGTTCAACCTATCTACGACACCTTTTTCAGTAGCAATGATAAAGTGTTTACAGCTTGAGTTTTTTGCAAACTCCATAATTTCTTTTGTGGAACCTGTAAAATCTGCTCTTTTGACAATTTCTTGATGACACTCAGGGTGTGCTAGAATAAGAGCATCTTTGTAGGTTTTTCTTGCTTGTTCAATATCTTCAACCCTTATTCTTAAGTGTGTCGGGCAAAAACCATTAAAGGTTATAACTTTTGTGTTTTCTAGTTTGGATTCAACATACTTTCCAAGATAAGTATCTGGAACAAAGAGAACTTTGTCGGTTTTTAAGCTTCTAACAACTTCAACAGCATTGGAACTTGTGCAGCAAATGTCGCAGTTTGCTTTAATTTCAGCATTCGAGTTAATATAGCAGACAACAGGAATGTTGGGATGTTTTTGTTTGAAAATTTTTAAATTTTCAAGATCAATCATATCTGCCATAAGACAGCCCGAGTTTTTATTTGGAAGCAGTACTTTTTTTTGAGGAGATAACAATTTAGCGCTTTGTGCCATAAAAAATACACCAGCAAAAACAATAATTTCAGCATCTGTTTTAGCTGCCATTTTGCTTAAATAGAGAGAATCTCCGACAAAATCTGAAACTTCGTCAATTTCAATATTCTGATAGCAATGCGTTAGAATAATTGCATTTTTTTCTTTTTTTAGTTTTTTAATTTGATTAATTAAATCCATTGTACCCTCTATTAATAGATTATATTAATTAAACTACAACTAAAATTCCTAGTCAATAAAAAACTGCCTTAAATAGAATTAAGGCAGTTTATTTAATTTATTCTTCATTTATAATTTCAAATGCTTCGTCTAATCCTTCCTCGAAGTGTTTTTTATCATCCGGGGATAGGATATTAAGAAGATACATAAAATTGCCGACATGAATTTTTTCGTCTTCAACGACTTCATCCAGTAGTTTTTTTGCTTTTGTATCATCTGTTGATTCTTTTATTTGTTCGTATAGCTGGATTGCTTCGTATTCTGCTGCAATTGAGAATCTTATTGTTCTTATTAGTTCTTCTTTAGTTAGTTTTTTCTCGCATTTATTACCGCTAAAGGAATTGGAGAATTCGGGCATAGTTTTTTTCCTTTCTTTTTAGTATAAGTAACTATTGGAATCAATCTTGTTGAATTCTTTGTATTGATTTGGGCTTATAGTGTTTGGAGCCTGGGTTTTTTCTAAGCTTTTAGTTAGAAGTTTATCTTGTTTTTCAACTAATCCAATGTCTGATATTGCAATATCTCGATTGAATGTATTAATTGATAGGTTGATTGCTTGTTCTGATGGAGCGCCTTTTTCAGAAACCGTTTCTTGAATCAAATAGCTTCTCCAGGAATCATCCAGTTTATCTACTGTATTATAGGATCCGTTAATATCTACTCTTTTGTTAACTTCTTTGTTCAGAATCTCTTTAACATATTCTTTTTGAGATTCAAAATGACAAGGATAGACCTCAGTTTCACCAATAATTTCTGCCGGGTCTTTTTTCTCGTATTTTTCATACGCTTTAGCAGCAAGCTGCAAGTGGGCAAGTTCCATTTGAAACAGCTCTTCCCAGATTAGTTTAATTCTATCATCTACTTCATCTTTATAGCAGTTATGATAACAGCAGGCTTCTGTAAACTCATGGATTAACCACTTTTCAAACATGGTTTCATTGGGGTCAATTAAAGTTTCATACATTGTTACGTGTTCTTCTTCAACATCACAAATTTCTGCATAAAGTCTTTTTAAGTCTGTATTTCCATACATAAACCCGTGTTCTGCGTAGTAGTTATGGGTTTGCTGCTCGCCTGAAATTAGAGTTAATATGTTAACTTTGGTTTTTGGACTTGTTTTTTTAGCATCATAAGACTTTCTAATCCTCAAACCATTGCAGTTATGATGATATTGGGTTGGTCTTCCTATAATGACATCTGTTTGATTGTGAAGAATTTCATTCGGGTCTGTTTCTTCAATAAGATTTGCAAATTGTGAGTATCTGTACAAATGGTCAAAATCTTCTAATAATCCAAAGTCGAATGTTTCTTTAACATAAGGATCGTCTTCGTTTTGAGCTAACCAGGAAGTCAAGTCAACCGCAACTTGTTCATACCCTAAGGTTGTATCCAATATGCTTTGTTTATAGGGACTCATCCAGTTAACTGTAGTTTGCTGCATATCTTCAATTCGTCTTATATTAACAAGCTGTTTTTTAAGTTCAAGGTCATCTAACTTTCTAACCCAGCAGTGTTTGAATCCCCAGGCTTCTGTTTCAATTCCGTTCATTAGGATCTGTCTTGTTCTTGTATAACAATCAACGCTATCTTTATTGTAAGGTCTTTTTACAATGTCATGCCAGGTTTTTAGTTGATTCTCAAGCGGAATCCCTTTTTCTTTTAAAAAATTCATATTTACCCTTTCTTTTTATTTACAAAGTGCATGAGCGAATAAAACTCCGACTTTGTGGTTATAGTTTCTGCCATCATCAAAAGCGAAAAGATTTTTTAAATGACTGCAGCTGCTTCCGTCTGTTGAATAAGAGGGGTTTGTCATCATTATATGGTGAGTATTAGTGTCATATCGAAGCGGGAATATGTCGTTTGTCTGCATAAAACTCGGAAGTTTATCACTTGATAAATAGTAGCCGAACAATGCTGTATTAATTCTATTCAAACGCTGTTCGTAGCTGATTCCTCCTTCGTAGTTGTCATTTTCAATTTCAACCCCTGGAGCATAGTCCCTATTGTACTTAAGTTCTTCTGATAACTGCCTTACAGCGTAAAAATCATCCCCTGTAATGTAGTCTGTTCCTGTTGTAAGACCTAAATTCTTATACCTTTCAAAATCACAGGAGCTTTTTTCTCCTGCAAAGGAGATATTTGTTTTTTTAGACCTTCTTCTAATTTCATATAGAATATATTGCATCTGATTATATTCAGGCAGTGCTCCGACTCCTGTGTAGTTTTCAAGGTCATATCCTCCAATGTGTTTAGCTGAATCAATAAACATTGCTTCAAACCCTAAATCCATAAGTTTTGTATGCTCTTGAATATAAAGCTCCTGATGAATTGGATTTTTCCAGTCAAAACCTTCTTCATGGTCTGGATAAACTACTTTTATTTGATCAGCTGAAATTATTGTTCTAAAACCTACTTTAATCCCTCTAAAGTGAGCAAGGTCGCAAAAAGCGCGGATTTGATCTTCAGGGCTGATTTTATCTGTAATACTAAAATCGATAATATTACCGCTGTATCCGCAGTTAATTTTCATCCCATAAATTGAGTTTTCCTCAAAAGGACCTTTGTTGTATCCATCTCCATAGATATTAGGAAAAATTTGCGATAAGATTATGCAGTTTGCCCAGCATTTAGCACTTGGCGGAATTGCACTCAGAATCTTAATTGAATTTATAATCCCGCAGCAGCATTTATTGTCATGCATATGCGCTAAGGCTCTATTGTTAATCTCAATATAGTTTGCAAATCTTCCCCAATTATCCCCGTAGTTTGGAGTTTCGATGTAATCAGGGAAATTTTCATAGAAAATATTGCTCTCAGATAAAGTCACAATTAGCTCAATTGCTTCTTTAAGATTGAGACACAAAAGTTCAGAAGGGACAATATTTGCAATCCATTTTTTTGAATTGTAACATCCTAGAGAATGATAAGTTTTTTTAGAAAAACTATTGTTAGGTTTTAGCTTTTCGCTTTCTTTAAAAGCGTTTAATAATAAATTTACGTTATTTTTACTCATATAAAATTTTTATAACTTTATTGAATAAAAATTAATTGCCCAACCTGTTTAATTCTTTTATAGTTTTATTGGGCTTCTTGTAGTATCCCTTGTGTTTTTAGATAATCAAGCTGGGAGTTAATTGTATCTGAACTAGCTAGAATTGAAACTGTGGGGTTATATGAAAAGACAAATTGTGCAGTTTTTTTAATATCTTCTTTGGTTATTTTATCAATTGCTTCAAAGTACTTGTCTATTCTTTTGATTCCGTATAAATTTGCCATATTCTGCGCAATTAATCCTGTTTTTGATAGAGGATTCTGCATTTGTCCGATTAAGTTTTGTTTAAGCTGGTTTTTAGCGGCTTTAAGTTCTTCATCAGTAACTAAAGTCTCGCAGAGTTCTTTTGCGTGTTTATTAAAACCTTCTAGGGATTTTTTAACATTGTCAAAACTTTTTATCCCTTGTTCTTTATCGTCTGTTGTTGTTTGGATTCTAAGAGTCAGAATCCCTGTGTTTTCAAAGGATTGAATGTTTGATGAAACATGGTAAGCAAGGTTTTGTTTTTCCCTTAAGTCTAAAAAAAGCCTTGAACTAGGACTTGCTCCAAGAATTAAATTAAGCATCTCAAGTTCTGCTTCTTTTTGAACACTTTCTGTCATTGGAAATTTGTAAGATTTATAAATCTGGGCTTGATTTAAGTTGTCAATATCATAAACGACATTTGGCTGTTTATTTGCTTGAAAAATCGGATAAAACTTGGGTGTTGAGGTTTTAAAGATAATATTATTAGAATCGCTTTGATATTTTTTTATTTCCTCAACCAAATTTTGATTTTTTTCAAAAGGTGCACTAGCACAAAAATTAGAAGAAGCGTTTTTTAACAGTTCCTGATAAAAATTAAGAATATCTTGATATTGGAGTTTATCAATTGTCTTGAGTCTGTTTGCGACTGTTGGAAAGTACCCAGGATACAAGTTATCAAGCAAATTAGACTTTGCATCTTTTTGACTTGTTAATAAATTTTCCTTAATTTTTTTCTTAGCTTCAATAAAGTCGTTTTCGGTTAGTTTTGGTTTGTACATTAGCTCATTCATTAATTGAAGAGTTTTTACAACATCCTTAGATAGACAATTAGCATTAATTTCAATTGTTTTTCCATTTACATAAACATTAGCGTCAATTCCGTTTATCTGCATATATTCTTCAAGTTTTTCTTTATCCATATAGTCAGTTCCTCTTTGAAACATATACTTTAGAACCGAAGGAATATTAGGATTTTTGGGTTTTATCGGAGGAGTATTAACACTCCAGTTAAAAGTGCAGATATCATAATCCGAGTTGTTAAGCGCTATTCGGGTGCTGTTTTTAAGTGTGAGTTCTTTAATTGAATTGGTATCAATTTTTTTATTAGAGCCAAAACTTATGTTAGGAGCGGGTTTTTTTGCGATATTTTGCATAGAATATTTAGACTTATTGTAACTATCATTAATTTTATCATCTGAAACGCTATTTGGATGAACAACTACAATAGAAACCTTATTAAGATCATAATATTTTTTTGCAAAGTTTATAATGTCTTCTTTTGTTATTGAATCAACAATTTGTTTGTAGTTTGTAAATAAATCCAGTGAATTATCGCAAAAGTTTTCCCCTATTAACTCAGCCAGATTATCGCTGCTGGAGGTGCTGATAATATAGGATTTATTAATATAGTTCTTAATGGATGTCATTTCATTATCTGTTAGGGGGGTTGTTTGAAGCTTGATTATTGCATCATAGAAAATATCCAGCGCTTTTTGTTCATCATTAGGATTGCTTTGGATAAAGTTTACTAAAGCATAAGGGTCATAGTCGTTTAACCCGACTTTTTGCGTGCTTGAATCAAACTGAGCGTTAATTTTTTCTAAGTTTGTTTTAAGGACTGAAGTGGAACAATCCTTTAGGTAAAAATTAAGCATATCTTCAATGACAAAATCTTTGCTATCAGCAGGTTTTGGACCGCTAAAACCAAGAATAATACTTGTTGAGTTTGTTTTGTTGGATTTAATATCCTCTCTTATAGGACTTGTGATTGGAGTTAAGATTTCTCTTCTTTGATAAATTTGATTACCCCTTGGAGTTTCAACCTTGTAATACTTAGCAGCAATTGAAGCAACTTTATCAACATCAAGACTATTATCACAAACTATTACAGTATGCATATTGTTAGGAGTATAGTAAGTTTGATGGTAATTCTTTAAATCCGTAGTTGAGAGGTTCTTCACTGTTTCAATTGAACCTGCTACAAGATTTTTTGAATTTGACTGAATCTGAAACAAATTTCTTATTGCTTTATCATAGGCAATTGTTGCAGGGTCATCGTTAATCATTGAGATTTCTGAACAAACAGGACCTTTTTCAGCTTCCATAGCTTCTTTATCAAATTTCGGGTTGTAAATCATATCCCCCTGGATTCGAAGGGTGTTTTCAAGGTCTTTTTCATCCATATAAGGAGCGCTAATATAATATTTAATCTGCGCAAAATCCGTTGAAGCGTTTGTGTTTGCTCCCATAAGGGAAGTGAGTCTAAAGACATCTCCATCTTTAAGTTTTGATGAACCCTTGAACAATCCGTGTTCTTTTAAGTGCGAAACTCCTCTTTTAATATCTGTTTCGTTCATAGATCCGGAGTTAACGAAAGTTTTAACGGTCGTTGCACTGTCTTTTCTTGGAATGATGAATATCTTATGACCGTTTTTGAGTTCGTATAAGTGTGCAGTTTGTTCGTTTTGTCCTTTAAACACCCCCAATTTTTGATAACTTTGGGTAATTTTTGGATTAAACAAAGGATTATAAGGGTAATTGTTTTGATTGTTGTATATGCTTGTACTTATATTAGCAATTGGATTGGAACTATTGACAAAGTTGTTTTGATTAATGCCATATGGTTTATATGGTATTAAAAGCTGATTTTGCCAATTAGGATTTATTTGTTGAAAGGACATAGTTTACCCTTAAATTATAGTTATTCTAAAACAAAAAAATATAAAAAATTGTTAATATTCAACCTAAAAGTAACAAAAATTAAAGCAATAAAACTTTTTTTATTGTATCATTTTATTAAAATAAAAAAAAGGTGAATTTTAAGATATGGAAAAAGAAAAGATTATAGGAATCCCGAGGGCAATGTCTTATTACAACTATTTCCCTTTCTGGTACGGGTTTTTAACTAACTTAGGATTGACAATTGTGCTATCTGATCCTACTACAAAAAAAACTGTATCAGATGGAGCATCTTTGGTTGTAACTGAAACTTGTCTTCCAATTAAAGTGTATGTCGGACATGTGCTTAATTTAATCGACAAGGGTATTAAGAATATTTTCGTTCCTTCAATTCAATCAATTGCACCTAAAATTTACAATTGTTCTAAAATTAGAGGACTTCCAGATCTAATCAGAAACGTTATTAAAGCTGATTTTAATATAATTGAAGCAACATTGGATAAATCAGAAAAAAACAATAATCTTATTGATTTTTTAACTGAAATTGCTAATCAATATGGAATTATAGATATTAACAGGATTAAAGCCGCTCAAAACGCGGGGTTTATTGTTCAAAACAACTTTAATGTCATGGTCCAAAACGGACTTGATTTTGATTCGGCGCTAAAAAATGCTAAGGAAGGAAAAGTCATTATTCCTCCTAAAAAAGAACAAAAAACAATTAGTGTTGCTCTTATTGGACACGGATATAACATCTATGATAAAAGAGCAAGTATGGATATATTTAAAAAACTTGAAAAAATGGATGTTAGAGTCTACAATGCTTATCAATTGACTATAGAACAGCTAAAAGGGGGCATGAACACTCTTAATTCAACTCTTTACTGGGCAAATCAGCATGAGATGACAGGTTGTGCGGGGCATTATTTTCAAGAGGATAAAATTGACGGGGTTATTACTCTTACTGCTTTTGGCTGCGGTCCTGACAGTTTAATGCTTGAAGATATCAAAAGAAAAGCAAAAAACTACAACAAACCCTTGCTTAACTTAACAATAGACGAACACACAGGTGAAGCCGGTTTTGTAACAAGAATTGAAGCGTTTTGTGATATGTTGTATCGAAACAAACGTGCAAAAATTCTTAAACAAAGACAACAAATTGAAGAAAATCTGGCTAAAATTTAGCCTTGTTCAACTTCGTCTCCTTCATTAATTGCTTCAACAACTGTGTTGAATTCATTGTCATCTTCAATAATTTCAAAAGTGCACTCAGAATCTGTTTTATTCATTCTCATAATGACAATTTCTTCTTCCTCGTTATCTTCTTTACTTGGAAGAATGTCTTCATCAACAACGGATAACAGTGCGTAGTCTTTATCATCAACACTCACTACTTCAATTAGTTTCATAAAAACTTCTTCGCCTTGTTCTCCTATTGTTTTAATAATTTGAGGTGTATTTTTCTCTTCCATTGTTTTTCCTTATCTGTTTTTTTCTAAATATTCATTCAATATAACACAAGCAGCTACAATATCAACAGAGCCTTTATCTTTTGTGTATTTTTTCCCTTTTGCTCTTAATAAGCTTTCCGCTTTTTCACTTGTCAATCTTTCGTCTTGATATAGAATCTCGTAGTCTTTTTCTAAGGGTTTTATGAAATTAAGACAGTTTTTTGCTTGAAAACCTAAGGAGCCATCCATATTGTAAGGGATTCCTATAAGAATTTTATTAGTTTTATAACTTTCACATATTTCCTTAATTTCAACAAGCGCTTGAGAATCGGTTTTTCGATTTATTACTTTTATTGGCGTTGCACCTAAAAAAAGTGCGTCTGAAACTGCGACACCTATTCTTTTAGTCCCAATATCAAGCGATACAATTCTTTTTTTTAATTCCATTTTTCCTCTAATTGCGACATAATAAGCTGTAGTTCTTCTTTTGTAAAGTTGGTCTGATATTCTTTATTAAAAAGACTTTTGTTTTCTTCTTGCTGTTCTAGTAGTCTTGTGCTTAAGTAGTAATAAAGACTTTTATCGACAATTGAAGTAATAAGCAGTTTTAAGTAGGGGTTTTTAAAACAAAAACTATAAGCGCACGATGAGCTCATTTTTAAATTTGTAAGATGAGCAACATAACTTTGGATTAAAAGCTTATCTTCAAGTTCTTTTATAAAAACCTTATCTGATAAAAGTTCATTATCAATAAAACTTGAAATCAAATCATTAATTTTTTCAAGTTCAATAGTTTTTTCTTTTTCGATTCTATCAATTAAAGAATCAATTTTTTCGTTCTGTTTGTAGGAATAATACCAGGTTTCAAGCATTTTTGAACAAATAAATTTTTTTGCTTTTGCTAAAGTTAAATTGGTTGATTCTAATTTAGAGTTGATGAATTCTGAAATATCGTAGTTAACATCTTTAATATCTCCCAGAAGTTTTCTCCAAACAATTGTTTCATACGGAAGAAGGGTTTTTGTTTTTTTGTTTTTTTGTTCATAATGGCAAAATAGAGCCTTAAGTGCAACTGGATTGATTCTTACTGCAAGAGAATCACAATAAATTCTTTTAATTATTGAGTCTTGGTTCTGTTGTGGAATATTGCCAAAGCCCATACAAGAAACAATTCCTTTGTTTATGTTAATTGTAAATAAAGCTAAATCTTTATAATTGTTTTCTTTTTTTCTTGAAAATACAATTGAAAATTCACTTCTTCCATCAATAAAGCCAATAAAACATTCTGCTATTGTTGAGTTTTTAATTATTGCATCGGTTTTGGATTCTTTGTTATCTGATTCAAGATCTAATATTTTATTCTTAATTGAATTAATTGTTTTTAAATCCAATTTGTAGTTTTCAAGAATAAAATTAAGCCCTAAAACAGCACAATAAGAATCAGATTCAAGAAGCCCTTTTGTTATAAGTTCAAGTTCGTTGTCGTTTATTTGCAATTGGGCAATTAAAGATAGAACATTTGCAAGGTCTTCTTTTTTGAATTCGTTAATAAGATTATTAAGAAGATAAATTTTTTCATTATCTGAAATATTGCAATAAAAATCAAGAAGGTCAATTTGAATTTCCGGATTGTTAATCGCATCTTCTAAAAAGCTGCTAATTCCTTTTTTTTCAAGGATTTCAGGGTTTTTAATGTAGCTTATAAGTTCTTTTGGGTCAAATTCTATTCCTTTTTGTTTCAATAAAGAAGAAATAAAAAATTTTTTCTCATCTTCAATTTCTTTGTCTTTTAAAAAATTAATTGAATATTTTTCAATACTGTCATTATCTAGAACTTCAAGAATAAAAATTGCACAAATATTTAAAAAATCCCCTTGGGCGTTTTTTAGCTCTTTAAATAACACATTGGCAATTGTTTCTTTGTCTTGAAAGCTTTGAAGTACTTCAATATCTTTTTGTAGTTTTGATCCTTCAATATCTTCTTGCGTTGTGTAATGATTAAGAATCGATATTAAATTAGCTCTTAGCTGCAGTTTTTGTGATACTTCCGCCATTATTTTTTCGGAACACCCCATAATAAATCAAGAATTTTTTGCGCTTCGCTGCTCATTAGTCCGTCTTGCAGGATTAAGTATTGAACCGCAATTAAAGTACATTCGGAGCAAATATTGACACCTGGACCTTTGACCATTTTAGGAACCTGTGTGTTAGGGCGTTTGCAAAAACTGCAATATTCAACCTCTATTGTCTTATCAGCTGACTTTGATTGCTTTTTATTGAACGATACGACTTTATCTTCTTTCAAAATGCCTCCTTGGAATTCTATCTTTTATTATATTCTAGAATACTTTTATTCTATATACAATATTTAATTTATTTGTTAATTTTTGTAAATAAAACTCATAAAGAATATCAATTTATTAAAGCAATATTACTTTATTATATTACGAGAGATATTACAGGAGTTTTTCTATTATGGCAGTTGGTGCTCAAGATAATTTAGATAAAGCATTAGTAAGAAAATATCAGAGTTTAAAAGTTGATAATGCGATTATACAAAGTTCAATGGTAGATCCTAATAAGATGCTTGAAACTATGAACGATTATGCAAATGCTCATATGGAGGCTTTTCGAATCCATCAGACATTGAGAGATATTTGCACTAAAGCAATTTCTATGAATATTCATTATACAAAGATGAAGAATGTTAAAACTAAAAAAGAACGTATGCAGGAAGCTGCAAGAAAAATTGTAGCTGCACAAATGGCCAAGAAGAATGCATTGGCTCAAAAATTAGCAAAAGAACCTCGTCCTTCTATTGCTTAAAAAAAGATGAAAATGGTTTTGTGTGTGTTAAAATGCCTCTTTTAAAGAGGTTTTTTTTATTGTTTACATATTGTTAATTGTGTAGTTTAATAGTAAAAAACCCCTTAGAATCGGATAAGTGCAATGATTGAAATTTTAAAAACTACAGAAAATAAACTCCTGGAATTGAGCATAAACGAGGCTCAAAGCGGTTCTTGGTTTAATTTGATTAATCCTACTTATGATGAAATTCAAAAAGTGTCTTTAGTTCTTAATCTTGATGAGAGCTTCTTAAGGAATTCTCTTGACGTAGATGAGCGCTCCCGTATTGAATTTGAAGATGATTGCATTCTTATAATTACAAACATTCCAATAATGGAAGACGAAGGGGCATATGATACTCTTCCTTTAGGGATAATTTTTACAAGCAGGGGTTTTATTACGGTTTGTTCTAAGAGAAATAATGTTGTCTCTTCTTTTAATAAAGAAACAAAGGCTTCTTTTGATACAAATAACAAAACTAAATTTTTACTTGATATTCTTTTTCGATCAACAAAATATTACCTAAGATACTTGAATAATATCTACAAACAGTCAGAACAAATTGAAGAAGAACTTAGAAAAACGATGAAAAACAAAGCTCTATTTCAGCTTTTTGAGGTACAAAAGTCTCTTGTTTACTTTACAACCGCACTAAAAGACAACTATATGGTTTTGCAAAAAATTCTTCGATTGACACAGAACTCTAAGCAAAACGGATTGTTAAAATTCAGCGAAGATGATATTGACTTATTAGAAGATGTAATAATTGAAAACAAACAGGCGCTTGAAATGGTTGAGATGCACAGAAACATTCTTGAGAATATGATGGATGCTTTTGCTTCAATAATATCTAATAATTTGAATATTGTAATGAAATTTTTAACCTCAATTGCAATTATTTTTGCAATTCCTACAATGTTTTCAAGTTTTTGGGGTATGAATGTTGCTGTTCCTTTTGCATCTAATCAATTTGGATTCTTAATCGTCAGTGTAATTTCTCTTGTTGCTGCAGTTTTAGCTGCAATATTTTTCTATCGCAAAGGAATGTTCTAGCAGTTACAAAACTTAATTATAAGTATATAAAAGTTATATATTTTTTATATGGTGGAATTAAAACTATACAAGTTGTTCTCTTTTCCACTCCTTCCTCCATATGCAGATTTTATAGCATTAATCCAGGGTATTCCTTGGATTTTTTTTATTCAAAATTTGTTCAAGTTCATAAAATGCGCATAAACTAAAAGCTCTGGCTGTTTTTTTTGAGAAGTCTTCAAAATCTTTTATTTGTTTAGAATAAAAAAGAGTATTTCCATTTGTTTGAACATCAAAATGGGGAACATTGGAAAGATTGTCGACTTTTTCATAGGCAATATCATAAAAAATATCTTCAATTTCTTTCCTTGACAGCAGGTTATCATTGTCAGCCAATTCTTCAAAAAGAGATGAAAGCTGAATTTTATCATCCTTTATTCCCAAGTTTTTTATAATTCTTTCTGTATTGTAAATTGATCCTCCATCTACAACATAGTCTAGAATGATATTAGTTTTATTATTATCTACCCCTTTTGATAACAAGTATTTGTCAATCTGTGCTAACTTTGTCCTTGAAGCATTTTCAAGCCCTTGTGAAATATTGCTTATTGGTAAATAAATTACTTCGCATCCTAAAGAGGGCATTATCTGAGTTATAAAAGCAGGGCTTGTTCCAACAGAAATTACCCTATAATTATCCTTTCCATAATCATTATCATAGGTTTGTTTAAGACATAAAGCGCATTTTGCCGCATCTTTTGGTTCAATGTGAAATTTTACATAATCATCAATATTTTGATTTTCAGTAGTATTTTTTCGCATATATTTATCAGCTATTAAATCTTGTTTTTTTTCATAATGTCTTTTAAAGGAATTAAGGTATTTGTAAGATTTAAGGATAAATTCGGGATGATTTTTTTTAATATGACAATATTCACTAAAACTTACTTTCCCTTTTTTGGATAAAAAATTCTCAAAAATTTTCTGCTTGTTTTTAATACTATTTTCAATATCAATTCTTGAATAGTTTTGATTGAGCGGATTAAAATACCCGTCTTTATTGCATTTTGAGTGCTTTTTTCTTTGTATCTTAATATTAGAAGGTGCTAAAATACTATAGTTGCCTGCTATTCTCATAATTTATCTAAAACATATAATAAAAATTATTTGCTAATAAAATTTTTTATTGACCAAATTTTTATTAGCGAATAAACTAGTATATATAGAATAGTTTTTTAAAGGAGTAAAAAATGGTTAAAATATACTATGCTCAAGATTGTGATTTGAATAGATTAAACGGAAAAACAGTTGCAATAATGGGTTATGGTTCTCAAGGACATGCTCATGCTCTTAACTTAAAAGAATCTGGAGTTAATGTTGTAGTCGGGCTGTATGAAGGTTCAAAATCTGCTCCAATTGCCCGCTCTCAGGGATTGGAAGTTTTAAGTGTTGCTCAGGCTGCTAAAAAAGCAGATATCATAATGATTCTGCTTCCGGATGAAATCCAGGCTAAAGTTTATAATGAAGAAATTAAACCATACTTAACTCCTGGCAAAACTCTTGCATTTGCACACGGGTTCAATATCCACTTTAATTTAATCGAACCTCCTAAAGATGTAGATGTTATAATGATTGCTCCTAAAGGACCAGGTCATACTGTAAGAAGTGAATATGTTCAAGGAAAAGGAGTTCCTTGTTTAATTGCAATCCAGCAAGACGCTTCAGGCAGCGCTTTGGCTAATGGTTTAGCTTATGCTGCAGGAATCGGCGGAGCGCGCGCTGGTGTTATTGAAACAACCTTTAGAATTGAAACCGAAACAGATTTATTTGGTGAACAAGCAGTACTGTGCGGCGGGGTTTGTGCTTTGATGCAGGCTGGTTTTGAAACACTAACTGAAGCTGGTTATGCTCCTGAAAACGCATACTTTGAATGTATCCATGAAATGAAGTTAATTGTAGATTTAATCTATCAAGGCGGTTTTGAAGCAATGAGAAAATCAATTTCTAATACTGCTGAATATGGTGATTATGAAATTGGAAAACGAATAATTACTGAAGAAACTAAAAAAGAAATGAAAAAAGTATTATCAGAAATTCAGAATGGAACTTTTGCGCGCAATTGGATTAATGAATGCAATACAAACCAGATCCATTTTAAAACTGAAAGAAAACTTAAAGCTCAGCATCCGCTGGAAGCCGTTGGGCGTGAACTTAGAAAAATGTATTCTTGGAATGAAGATAAATAGGTTTTAAAATGGAAGAAAACACTTTACCCTTAGAGGAAGTTAATAACTGGCTTGATGAGTACAAAAGTGCAAATGATGATAAAACTAAAAAAAAGTTAAAAGAGCTCGTTGTACTTGCTTGTATGCCAATTGTTAAAAAAGTAGCCCGCTCTTTAGCAAGACGTTCAACCGACCCTGTGGAAGATATTACACAGGTCGGTTCCTTGGGTCTTATTAAGGCGATTGATCTATATAACCCGCAAATTTCCAAAAATTTCAAATCTTATGCAACTTATCTTATAACAGGTGAAATAAGGCATTATTTGAGAGATAGAACGACAATCATAAGGGCTCCTAGAGAAATTAAAGAGCTTTCTTTCCGTGTTCACAAACTTACTCTTGAACTAACAGAAAAACTGGGCACAGCTCCTACTGATAAAGATATAGCAGAAGCTCTTCAAATGCCCCAGTCAAAAGTTGAGGAGTGCAACAATTTAGATAGAAGAACAACAACAATATCAATTGACCAGCTTGTAGGGACTGATGATAACTCTATTTCTTTGGTTGAGCGAATTGAAGACGAAAGTCAAAAAGAGGCTTTTAATAGTTATGAGAATAGAATAATATTAGATGATGCTATAAAAAGACTTGAACCTCTTGAACAAAAGCTTGTAACTTTGAATTATTATGAAGGATTAAATCAAAGAGAAATATCCCAAAAGCTTGATATAAGCCAGATGCAAGTTTCAAGAAAACTAAAAAAAGCACTTCAAAAACTCTTTGAAATAATTACCAAAAAAGGCTTAAGCAAATATGAGTAATATTCCATATTTACCTGATTGGATTATTGCAGCTTATATTTTTATAATTGGAGTTTGCATAGGTTCTTTTTTGAATGTTGTAATTCTTAGAAGTTTATCAAATGAAGGATTTGTGTTCTCGCGCTCTAAATGCCCTTATTGTTCTAATCAGCTCAAGTGGTATATGAATATTCCTTTGTTTTCCTATATTTTCCTAAAAGGTCAATGTGCTTATTGTAAAAAAAAGATATCCTTACAGTATCCTTTGGTTGAATTATTAACAGGACTTGTTTTTTTGGGTACTTTTCTATTCTTTGGTTTGGCATATAAAACACTTTTTTTGTGTGTTATTTTTTCTTTTTTTATTGTTCTATCAGGAACCGACTTTAAACAAACAGTTATAGTCGATATTCATTCTTATATTCTTTATGCAATTTGTCTTGTTTATTCAACTCTGGGCTTTAATGAACTTGGGTTTTTGCAGGCTTTTTTGGGAAGTATTTTTGCTTTTTTATTTTTTGAAGGTATCTGTTTAATTTCTCGTTTAATTATAAAACAAAGAATGTTTGGCTTTGGAGACAGTCTTATAGCACTTTCAATCGGGGCTCTGTTTGGAGTTAAAAACACAATTATTGTAATACTTTTAAGCTTTATAATCCAAAGTTTAAGCGCAATTCCTTTGCTTATTAAAAAAGCTTATCTTGAGAATAAGAAGAAGTTAGCTTTATCGTACTTTTTTGTTTTTGTTTCAATTCTTTCTTTAGTTTTTATAAAAAAACTGCCTTCTAATTATTATTTAGCGACAGTTTTAATAATGACAGTATTTTTAATTTATTCAAGTAAAAATATCCTATTGGAGTTAAACAATAAAAAAGATAATGATAATTTTGCCATAATGCCCTTTGGACCTGCGTTTTTAATGGCTGCTTTTATTTGTGTATTTTATTTAGTGCAAATAAAAAAATTTGTAATAGAATTTTTTATATATTAGCAATTAATTTTTGTTTATATTAGAATAGTTATATAAATAGCTAGAAATAATAGTTTCATTAGTATAGAAGGAGGACAAATGGACCATATTCAGCTAACTTCAGAAATTGAAGAAAAATGCTGCGTTGCTCGCGGTGTTAAAGGTAATCCTGCGCCTATTCCACAAGAAGGCTTATGGACTAAATGCAAAGAAATTAAAGATATCTCAGGTTTAACCCATGGCTGCGGATGCTGCGCACCTCAGCAAGGAACTTGTAAATTGACTTTAAATGTTAAAAATGGTGTAATTCAAGAAGCTCTTGTTGAAACAATCGGATGTTCTGGAATGACTCATTCTGCTGCTATGGCAGGTGAAATTCTTCCAGGAAAAACAATTCTTGAAGCACTAAATACCGATCTTGTTTGCGATGCAATTAATGTTGCTATGAGAGAATTGTTCTTGCAAATTGTTTATGGAAGAACACAAACTGCATTCTCAGAAAACGGATTGCCTGTTGGAGCAGGTCTTGAAGACCTAGGCAAGGGTTTATGTTCAATGGTTGGTACAATACATTCAACTAAACAAAAAGGCGTAAGATACCTTTCTTTAACTGAAGGATATATCCTTGAGCTTGGTTTAGATAAGAATGATGAAGTTATAGGCTATAAGTTTGTTAACCTTGGTAAAGTCATGGATGCTATTAAAAAAGGCGAAGATGCTAAAGCTGCTTATGAAAAAAATATCGGCACTTATGGTCGTTTTGCTGATGCAGTTAAAACAATTGATCCTCGTCAAGAGTAGTTAGTAGAATTTTAAATAAGGAAAAATATAATATGGCAAAATTTGAAGGACAAGATAGACGTAAAAGTACGCTTGATAAAGTTCTTAAAGAGTATGGCTTCAAATCTTTAGACGAAGCAAATGAACTGTGTCTATCTAAAGGAATAAACGTAGATGAAATTGTAAAAGGTATTCAGCCAATTGCTTTTGATAATGCCTCTTGGGCATACACCCTTGGCTGTGCTATTGCAATTAAAAAAGGAATAGTAAACGCAGCGCAAGCAGCAGAAGCTATAGGGATAGGTTTACAAGCTTTTGCAGTTCCAGGATCCGTTGGTGATACAAGAAAAGTCGGCTTAGGACATGGTAACCTGGGTGCAATGTTATTAAGAGAAGAAACTAAGTGTTTTTGTTTCTTGGCAGGTCATGAATCTTTTGCAGCAGCAGAAGGTGCTATAGGAATTGCAAGAAACGCTAATAAAGTTAGAAAAGAACCTCTAAGAGTAATCCTTAATGGTTTAGGCAAAGATGCAGCATATATAATTTCTAGAATTAATGGTTTTACAAGTGTCGAAACTGAATATGACTATAAAACCGGTGAGTTAAAAATCGTTAAAGAAAAAGCATTCTCAGACGGTGAAAGAGCGAAAGTTCGTTGTTACGGCGCGGATGATGTTTCAGAAGGTGTTGCAATAATGATTAAAGAAGGAGTAGATGTTTCAATAACCGGAAATTCAACAAATCCTACCAGATTCCAGCACCCTGTTGCAGGAACCTACAAAAAGTGGTGTTTTGAAAACGGCAGAAAATACTTCTCAGTTGCATCAGGCGGCGGTACTGGAAGAACGCTTCATCCTGACAATGTTGCAGCAGGTCCTGCTTCTTATGGTATGACAGATACAATGGGTCGTATGCATGGTGACGCTCAGTTTGCCGGGTCTTCTTCGGTTCCGGCTCATGTTGAAATGATGGGTGTAATCGGAATGGGCAACAATCCAATGGTTGGAGCTACAGTTGCTGTTGCTGTTGCCATTCAAAATGCAATGAGCAAATAGTTTCAATACTACAATCTTATAAAAAGGCTTGAAATTTAGGATTCAAGCCTTTTTTTATTGAATTAAAAAAAGCAAAGTTAGTGATTTTTGAAAAAGTATTTTTATATACTTTTAAAAATATAAAAAATAGAAATAAAACTATAAAGCCCTCCATGATAAATAAAAGAAGGGCTTTTTATAGAATTAAAAGACAGAATTTCTATAATCAGAAACTTATCCTAAAATACTTGTTTTTATAATGCTGCAGATTTTTTCGAATACAACACTCACTGTTTCTTTAAGTTCAACGTTTTGCTCATCTTTAGATAGATAAGTGCTTCTAATGTCTTCCAGGGTTTTGTTTAAGTTATTCTGCAGTTTTTCCGCACCGGTTTCTGTTTCTAAATGCTGCATTGTGTCAAATAATGGTTTTAGCTTTGCTGATGCCTGTTTAAATTCTTTTTCTTTGCTATCGAATAATAATTCCAGTGGAATTCCAATAACCACTGGTTCTTTATCGTTATTTGGAATATTTTTATATAGAGCTTTTTCGGCATCCTCATAACTATATTCATAATCAGTATAGCTATGAATAATTCTTGAGCTAAAATCCATATCTCTTTTTATTTTATTATATTCATCTGATAATTCAAACAAATTAGGGTTATAGTTATAGTCATATTGCCTAGTAAAATAAGTCTCATATTGCAATGGCTGAGAAGCGTCCAAATGTTTTGTTAATACTCCTGGATTGATTGTGTAGTCTTGAAAATTGTCAGAGTTTTTATATAAAGCAAATTCGCAATTGGAAGTTGAACTTGCTAACAATTTGTTTGTTTCATTGTCTCTTATTTCAAAAGACTTAAGCAATCCATCCTTCCAGTTTGTTACAACTGTTGTTTTTTGTGCATTAGAAAAAGCTCCCGCTGTTTTGATTAATTCTCCTTCAAAATTTTCACCATCCTTTTTTAATGTTTCACCAATAAAAGATTTTAAGGGATTGCTTTTTTCTAAACTAAATTTGCTTTCTATCGTATCATTGACAATTATTGGTTTTATATTAACAGGTGTGCTAACTTTTTTATTTGGTATAGTATTAGAAATTTTAGTATTATTGCGTTTAACCATAGCAAAACCTCCCAGAGCAAGAGCTCCAAGAGCAATTATGACTGCAGTGTTTGAGTTTCGTTTGTTTTTGTTATGTTTACTATGAAATGAAATATTGTTGTTTTTAGAAACAATGCATTTCGGTTTTTTGCACTCGAAATTAATCGGTGTAATCATAATTCCTCCTATAAAATAATTCGCAAGTATATAATGTTTGTGAATAAAAAATTTTGCGCTTAAATATCTTTAAAAATTGTTAAAATTTGTAAAAAATAAAGGCTCTTTAATTAAAAAAGAGCCTTTATAAAAACATTTTATTAGCTGATTATTTATTCAGCATTTCCTTAATTCCATCTATTGAAGATAGGATTCCTGTTGCTTCATAAGGCATATAAACAATCTTATTATTCTGACCTTTTGAAATATCCGCTAAGGATTCAAGGTATTTCATAGCAATTAAATATTTATCAGGTTGTCCTTTGTTATCAAAAGCTTCTGTTATTCTTTTTATAGCTTCTTTTTCAGCCTCTGCTTCAATTAGCCTTGCTTGAGCAAACCCTTGTGCTTTTAGGATTTCTGCTTCTTTTTGACCTTGCGCTCTATTAACCTGGGATTCTTTTTCCCCTTCTGCTTTTAAAATTGCAGATTTTTTCAATCCTTCTGCTTCAAGAATTGCAGCACGACGGTCACGTTCTGCTTTCATTTGTTTTTCCATTGCGGATTGGATATCCTGAGGCGGGATAATATCTTGCAGTTCAACTCTGTTTACCTTAACACCCCACTTGTTTGTTGCTTCATCAAGAATCGAGCGAAGCTCAACATTAATCTTATCCCTTGAAACCAAAGTTTCGTCTAAATCCAGTTGTCCGACAAGGTTTCTTAGAGTGGTTTGGGTTAGTTTTTCAATTGCTTCAGGTAAATTTTGAATCTCATACACAGCACTTTTTGCATCTACAATTTGAAAATACAAAAGAGCATTAATGCTAATTGAAACGTTATCTTTTGTAATTACAGTCTGGCGGGGAAAATCGTAAACTGATTCTCTTAAGTCAATTTTTGTTTTTTCTTTAATATAGGAATAACTGCCCCCGTCAAGTCCTTTGTGGGTAATTTTCCAAGCTACTCCTCTTGGAGCTTCAATAATTGGAACGATAAAGTTAAGCCCTGATTCAAGGGTTTTTGCGTATTTTCCTAAACGCTCTACAATAACAACTTCTGCCTGCTGTACAATAATTACACCTTTAATAGCAAATACTATTACAACAACAAGTAGTAAAATTAAAAAGATGCTCATTTTCTCTCCTTATAAACTAATCAATTTTTTCAACAAACATTACAATGCTTTCGTTTTTTATAATTTTTACATTTGCCCCTTTGGGGATTGTTCCTTCTTTAATGTTTCTAGCTTGCCATCTTTCATCATATAGAGAAATTGCTCCTTGGTCTTTATTGATATCCTCAAGTGCTATGGCAGTTTTCCCAATGTATTTATCTTCAATTCCTGTTTTTAATTTTTCGTTTTTTGACAGTTTTAAAAGCATTGGTCGAAGAGAGTAGATTAGAATTATTGATAAAATGCAGAAAATAATAGTAAGAACTGCAAAATTGTGAATAAAACAGGAAATAATTGCAACAATAAAAGCAGCTATTGCAAAATTTATACAAAAAAGCGTTGGAATGAATATTTCAAGAAGTAAAAAAACTATACCAATACCAAGAATTATTTCCCACATAAAAAACTCCTTTTTGTCTATTATATCTTATTTTTTTGTTTATGTAAATTTCTAAGTTGTCTTAATTTTTCTTTTTGTGCTTCGTTCAATCGATAAGATTCCAGTGCTTTAGTTAATCCTTTATTAACTACAAAAGGATGAAGTTTTGAATAGTCAATATTTATGCTTTGTTTATAATTTTTAATAATTAATTCAGCTAAACACCATGAAACCGCCATTTTAGAATAATAAGAATCATTATTATAGTTTTTTAGTTTTTCAACTATATAATTAAAATCATTAATAAAATATTTAAGTAAAATTACAAATCCAAATCGAAGCTCGAATTCTTTATTGGAGTTAAGGTATTTGTTTAGAAAAATTTTCCCTTGTTCTTTGTTTTTGTTAAAACACTTAAGATTAGAACAAAAAGTATCGCAGGTTGACCAGTTATTAATTTTTAAAACAAACTTTTCAATTAAAGGTTTTAGTGTTAAAAAATCTGTTTTTAAGTTTCCAATTACCATTGCTTCAATTATGGTTAGCTCCATAAACTCATCATCGTTTTTAGCTAAAAAATCAAAAGGATCATTTTTTAGGATTTTTTTTGCTATTCTTCTTAACTCCTTCAACCTAACCCCAAGAATATTGTCAACATTAGGAATTAAGGAGCTTGTAAAAACCTGATACTTTTCATCCTTAAAACTTAGCAGTTCTTCTTTAACTTTTTCTATCATACTAAATCTATTATTGTAACTCCTTCTCTACCTTCGTTTTCTCCTGCGTATCGGTATTTTGAAACATAAGGAGAATTTTTTAAATAATCGTTTATTGCTTGTTTTAGCGCTCCTGAACCAAAACCGTGAATAACTGTTATTTGATTTAGTCCCCTCAGACTTGCTTTATCAAGTTTTTCATCAAGATATTCAACAGCATCAATTGCCCTCATTCCTCTTAAATCCAGTCTTGATAATAAACTTTCTGTATTATCAAAGTTAACCTGAACTTTTTTTAAATGCGGCTCAATTTTTTTGTCAGTTTTAGCTAAATCTTTAATTTTTACCTTGGATTGAATATTTCCTATTCTAATTGTAACAACCCCTTTTTTATCAGGCAGCGAATCCAGTATTGCAACTTGATTCAGCTTTTTAATTAAAACGTTCTGTCCGATTTTGAGCTGTTGTGAATCGAGTTTGGGGTATTTTTCGCTTAGATTATCATCTTCAATTGAAAACTCTTGTCTTGTTTTATTTTCTATTCTGTTTAGTTTATCATAGCTTCTGAGTGCTACTTTTAAGCTTTTTTCTTTTCGAATTTCTTCCACAATTTCTTTAATTTCGCTTCTTGCTGCTTCAAGTTGGGATTGGAACTTTTTTTTGAAGTTTTCTAAAGATTTTTTCTTGTTTTGTTTAAGTTCTTTTAGTTTTTTTTCGTATTGCTCGTTTGTATTCTTTGCTTCCTGCAATACAATTTTTGTTTTTTGTTCTTTTTCAATTAAATTTTGGTTAGTTTTTTCAATTTCAATAAAAAGTTTTGAACTATCCGAATTGTTGTTTAATAAAACCTCTCTTGCTCTTGTAATAATACTTTCTTTTAAACCAAGCTCGCTTGAAATGTCAATCGCATTAGATGTTCCGCTCATACCGATAATTAAATTGTACTTTGGTTTTAGGGTTTTAATGTCAAATAAAACAGTAGCATTTTCAAAGTAGGAATCACTGTACTTGAGTGCTTTTAGCTCTCCTAAGTGCGTTGTAATAACTGCTTGAGTATTTTTTTCTTTAATAAATTCAAGAATTGCTTGTGCTAAACTTGCTCCTTCAATAGGATCAGTGCCTGAACCCAGTTCATCCAATAAAACAAGAGAATTATCATCAATATTATCTAATATATCTTTAATATTTTTTATATGAGCGGAAAAAGTTGAAAAACCCTGCTCTAAACTTTGTTCCTTTGATATATCGCAGAAAATATTTTTATAAGGATAAATTTTAGCCCCTAAACAAGGGATAAATAGTCCCGCTTTAGTCATCAAGGTAAGCAGTCCTGCTGTTTTTAGAGCAATTGTTTTGCCTCCTGTATTAGATCCTGTAATAAGAAGACAATTATAGGTTTTTCCTAATATAAAGTCGTTTTCTACAATATTGTCCTTGACTTCAACTAAGATAGGGTGGCGCATTGCCTGGATATCAATAATTTTTTCTTTTATAAGCTGTGGTTTTTGTGCTTTTAGATGAATTGAATACTTTGCTTTAGCAAAAACAATATCCAGCTTTGTTAATAGCTTTTGGTTTTTGCTTAATTCTTCTTTAATTTCTTTAAGTTTAGAACTTAATATTAGAATAATTCTATCAATTTCAGCTTTTATTTCAATTTCAATTTGTCTGAGTTTATTTGATAAAGGAACAAGAGAAGAGGGCTCTATAAAATAGGTCAAATTGGTTGAGGAAATATCATGGACTATTCCCTGAACTTTGTTTTTATCCGAAGCCTTAACTTGAAAAACAGGGCGGTTGTCTCTTGTTGAAACTATTGTATCTTGAAGATAACTTGAAAATTGTGGATTGTTTAATAGAGTGCTGATTGCGCTTTTTAAGTTTTCTTTATTATCCCGATAGGAACTTCTAAGTGCTTTAAGAGTATTTGAGGCACTATCAACGACATTTAGTTCATTATCGAAAGTACTAAAAATTTCTTCTTCTAAGACTTTATTAATATACAAATTTTTTGCAATTTCAGATAAATTATCAATATTATCTTCTTTTGTAATAAAGTTTCTTGTTAATCTTGCGCTTTTTAAGTTATTGGTTAGCTCAATAATTTCTCTTGGTTCTAAGTAGTTTTGTTTAAAAATTGAATCAACATCTAAAATTTCTTCTAAAGGAAGAGATTTTTGAGTATTATCAATTATTCTTCTTGCTTGTTCAACCAAAGTAAGTTCATATTCGATTTTTGATTGTTCACTATAAACATCAAGGTTTTTAATAGCAGTTTTTGCAATAGAACTACTTGCATATTTTGATAAATTCTCCAAAACCTTATCAAATTCAAGTGCTTTATAATGTTCTAACATAATACTAGCTCACCATTTGTCTTATTCTATCTAAACAAGCTTGTTTAGATAGAATCCATTCTCTTTTTGTAATTCTTATGACATTAAACCCGCATCTTTCAATTAGAGCTTGTTTTTTCATATCATTATACTTGCAATCAATATCATCAACAACCCCGTCAACTTCGACAACAAGATTGTCAATTACAATATCAGCATTAACTGATGCCATTTCAACTCCAGCTTTAATTTTACCTTTTGAATTAAGAGTCGGGAATTCTTCTATAATTGCTTCAAAGACTGTTTTTTCAAAGTCATTTTTGTAAGTATTTTCAAATTTTGTTTTGTTAATTTTTTGAACAAATTCAAGATAATCCCTCAAAAGCCCCATTGGAAGCTCGTTTACATCTTTTGATATAAAGTTGATTAGTTTTTTTCTTGCTCTTGTTAGGGCTACATTAAAAAGATTGGGTTTTTGGGCGAACATTAAACTCTGCGAATGAGAATTAGGGGCAACTGTCCAGGATAGGAGCATAATATCTCTTTCATCTCCTTGAAAAGTATGGGCAGTACCTACTTCAATTGAGTGTTTTTCAATTGTACCTGTATCAAAAACTGTATAGAGGGCTTTTTTAATTAAATCAACCTGGGCTCTAAAAGGAGAAATTATCCCTACTGAAACTTTGTTGTCTTCTTTAATTATCTGTTGTACTGTTTTAATAATTTCTTCGCATTCTGCTTTATTTGCTGTTGCATTAGGGTCAACACGGCCTTCTTTTATAACTTTTAAATCAACAATAGTTGAGCTGTTAATATTAGGACTCATTATTTTAATTTTCCCGCCATAGAAAGCTTTATTTGAAAAATCAATGATAGGGGCAGGGGAGCGGAAGTGTTCGTCAAGCATTACAGGGGTTGTTGAGTAGTAATTAGCTAAATCAAACATCGAATTATCCCTGTATCGCCACATTAGCTGGTATCTATCGTCAATATTGTATTGGGATAGAAAACTTTGTTCTTTTGCTTTTTCTAAAAATGATAAATGTGCTAATTGTTTGTCATCCCCTACAATAATTGCTTTTTTGGCTCTGTATAAAACAGGAATACAAGAAGCAATGTCGCATTGGGAGGCTTCATCTATAATAACAACATCAAACATTGCAGGTTTCAGAGGAATACTATTTGAAATTGCATATGTTGTTGTACACCAGCAGGGAAATGCTGCAAGAAGGGGTTTAAAGTCTTCTTGAGCTAAAACTCTTGATTGCAGTGCTGTTTTTCTTGAAACAAGAGATTTTGCATGGACCATCAGTCTTCTTCGTTTTTGAGCATCAAAAAGAATATTCTTTAAAGCAGCTCTTCTTTTGTTTTTTAATATATCAACAGCCAATTTTCTTTGTTTTTGTTTTAATGCCTTAACTCTTCTTAGAATCTGGTGCAGGTTTCCTTTGGAATAAATTTTTTCTTCAATTTTTTCTAAATTCGCTTTTTCAAGCGCTAAGCCGAGTTCATAGGGCAGTTTTTTTAATATTTCTTTATTTGAAACTTTGTTAAGATGAAGAAGTTTTTTTAGTTTTCTATAGCTCAATAAAAGTTTAATATTATCAAATAAATTTTTATTAAATTTATCTTCAATATCTTCAATAACTGAGAATATTTTTTTTGATAGTTCTAATTGTTCTGGTTTTATTTTATCAACAATTAAAGTCAGTTTTTCAATTGAATCTTTGTAAGAATCAAACTCATCATAAACTTCGGTATATTTTTTTTCTAAAGAAAGTATTTCCAATGCTGAATCTTCAAGTCTTTTAATATCCTTAAGAAGACTTTTCATATCATCAGTATCGGCTGTTAAATTATCGTCATATGAACTGTTTAAATCAACTTTATTGGATAATAATTCGCTAAGTTCATTGTTTAATTGTCTTTGATAGCTCGTTCTTCCAGCTCTAAGTGCTAAATAAGGAGCGTTTAGCTCGTTTAGCCTTTCAACTACTACATCTACTGCTTTATCCATTCTGCTTGCAATTAATACAGTTTTGTTTTTTGCAATTAAATGAGCTGCAACATTAACAATTGTCTGGCTTTTACCTGTCCCTGGAGGACCATACACGCAAAGAAGATCGTTTTGTTCAATTTTTTCAATAACTTCTTGTTGAGAATCGGATAAACTTAAAGGAGTAATAGGAAAAAACGGTTTTTTTTCAATTTCTTCAAGTTTAACATCAACCTGTCCGCTTGTTTCCAGGAACTCTTGATTAATAACATCTAAAACAGTTTCTCTTATTGTTCCTTGGGGTTTTTGAGAAATTTGCATCAATTCATGTAAAACCCCTGCTGTAACAGGTGGTCTTGAAGTTAGAATTACTGCTTGGGAGAATCTTAGTTCTAATCCGCTCACTTTGACCTTGGAAACTGAGTTAATCTGTTCAATATTATCAAAATCAAAGTTATTATTCTCAATTTCTTCTATTGTTTCTTGGGTTTGATAAAAATCGGATTCATTAATTTTTGAAAAATCTACATTAGGAACTAAGGATTTTAGCGTTGTTAAAAATATTTCAAGCTCATCATTTTGAATCGGCAGACTCGGTACAACTTTTAATAATCCTTCAAGCATGGCATCAACCTGTGCTTCGTCTTCTTTTTGGATTAGCTGTGAAATTGCTCCTGTGTTTAAAGATAAGACTTCTTCATCAATAGAAAGTTTAATTTTTGTTCCTTCTCTATCCAGCTTAGCATTTGCATAGAGCAGGGGGGTTAAAAATTCATTGTTTTTTTTGGAGTTTCCGTTTTTTCCCATAAGGAAAAGATAACCATAAATTAAATATTTATCTTTTTGGCTCGTTTGAGTCTGAACCATAAGTTCGACTATGGATGAATCAGAGCCTTCCAGCAGCAAAGGAGTGTCAAAGTTTGTAAATAAAGATTCACTGCCTTTTAAAAATACCCATTTATTGTCTTTATCAGCTTTTAAGTTTCTAAAAGTTGATGACTTAACCTCTTCTCTAACACAGTCGTGCAAATAGTTGCAGACTTTTTTTACAAAGCTTCCCCGAAAAGCGTTTCTAATAACTGTGGGCATTGATTGCAGCATAAAAATTCCTTCAATATTAACTTTTTTATTATAGTATATTATTTTTATAAATGGCAATTAATTTATATAATTAACAATTAAATAACCCAGATTTTGGATTTTTTCTTTAAGAGCTTCATTAATTGAAAGCTCATATTCAGCCAAATGGCAGTCTTTTTTACTATTTTCATAAAAACAAGGATGAATTAAAGCTTCAACAGTTGAATCTTTATTAATTTTTTCCAACCCCTCAATAATTGTTCTATCATCCATTAATCCTGTGTAGTTTACACCAAGAATGTAGTCATTTGTAGTTAAGTTGTACTTTTTTATGGTTTTTTGATTTTTTCTTGTAAAGTAGTTAAGAAGCATAACTTTAATAAAATTAATAGGATTATATTCTTTATTCTTAACAAAATAAGGAATTTCAGTTTGTGATCTAATTTGTTTAAATCCGTATTTTTTCATAAGTTTAGCGCAAATTGAAAAAATAGCAGGTATAGCATGGGTATGAACATGGGAATCAATATGAGTCGGAGTGTAGTAATTAAGTGCTTTTTGAATTTGGGCTTCAAATTCTTCTTCAACCTGAGCTAAAAAGGCTTTTGAATTGCACTTTAGAATTAAAGATAAATAGTTGTTATTAAAAATTCCTTTTTTATCGCATAATAGGTTTAATTGAGGATTAAGGGCATTTCCTTCAATAATATTCAGGTGAAGCGCAAATCCAATTTGAGGGTTAGGGGTAATTATTCTATTAACCGCATCAAAAAAATATTCCCCGTTAACTAAAACACTTGCGCTTTTTAATAAACCAAACTCTAATGCCTTTAAAACCGCGTCGTTATGTGCTTTTGTTTTTCCTAAATCATCAGCATTTAAAATAAACTTTTTCATTTGTTTATTTTACCACAAAACTATGATAAAATTTTTCATAAGGAGAATTAAAATGGCAAAAGATACGGTTTTAGCTATAGCTGTCCCTTGTTATAATGAAGCTGAACTTATAAAGTCTACTACAGAAAGATTGCTTGAAGTTTTATATGATTTAGAAAAAAAAGAGAAGATATCAGACAAAAGCTACATTTACCTGGTAGATGACGGATCAACAGATGACACCTGGCTTGAAATCGGCTATAGTGTTGCAAGAAATCCAAATAAAATTAAAGCTTGTAAATATAGTACCAATTTTGGCAATCAAAAAGCACTTTTGGGAGGGCTCCTGCAGGCAAAAAAAATTGGCTGCAGTGCTGTTGTGACAATTGATGCAGATTTACAGCAGGATGAGAATAAAATTGAAGAATTCATTGATAAATTCGATCAAGGATATAAAATTGTTTTTGGAGTAAGAAAAGATAGAAAAACAGACGATTTTTTTAAAAAAACATCAGCCCTTGCTTTTTATAAGGTAATGAGTATTAATGGAGTTAAAATTCCCAAAAACCATTCTGATTACAGGCTTGTTTCCAGGGAAGTTTTAGAAGTTTTAGAAAAATTCTCAGAATCAGAGCTTTTTTTGAGAGGTTTTTTCCATGAGATTGGTTTTTCTAAAGCAATTGTTTATTTTGATGTAAAACCAAGAAAAATCGGCAAATCAAAGTTTAATTTTTTCTCCCTGCTTGCTCTTGCAACCCATGGAATAACTTCATACAGCATTGTTCCTTTGAAAATGATTTGTATAATGGGTTTTTTAACTATGCTTTTTGGTTTTCTGACTGGAATCTGGGCAATTGCTGCAAAATTTATCTACCACACTTCCCCTGACGGCTGGAGCGAAGCAATGATAATAACCTCGTTTTTTGGCGGTTTTGAGGTTTTTTGCATTGGAATAGTAGCAGAATACTTAGGACAAATTTTTAGAGAAGTTAAAAAACGCCCCAGATACTTAATTGAAGAAGAACTTCTATAGCTCTTCTACTCCTTTATCGGTTGAGCTTAAATTTTCAATTACAAGATAGTTTTTTTTGTCAATTTCAAAATCGAGTTTTTTTTGTCTTATAAAAAAAGTCGGTCCGGATCCTGACATTTGCATTCCAAGAGAATTAAGGTATTTTAGTTCTTCGTATTTATCAATTAGAGCAAATTCAAGGTCGTTTCTTAAGTTTGATTCGGTTTTTAGTTTATCAAAAGCACTATAAGCTTCAAAAGCGCTGATTTTTAAATTTTTAGGTTTAACTAAAGTTAAATCAAAGCTGAAAAAAGGCATTTGGGTGATTTTTTCTCCTCTTCCCTGACAGAGCTTTGTCCCCCCTATTAAACAGAAGTTTAAATCAGACCCTAGAGTATAAGCTAGTTCGTTTAGCTCAGTCAAGCTCAAAGGATAATCAAAAAGCTTGTTTAGAGCAAACAGAACACCGGCAGCATCAGTTGAGCCGCCCGCAAGACCTGCACAAACGGGAATATTTTTTTCAATATAAACTTCAACTTCTTTTTTTTGTCCAATTTTATTCAAAAAAGCTTCTATTGCAAAAAAACAGATATTTTTTTCATCATAAGGAATTTCATCACTATTGCCTTCAAGTTTTATTGAGTTTCCTTCTTTTATTTTAATTGTCAGATAATCATAAAGATTAATTGTCTGCATTATGCTTTTAATTGGATGAAAACCAGTTTTTTTATCAAGCGGGTAAACTCTTAAATCAAGATTAATTTTAGCAGGGCATTTAATTTTTATTTCTTCCATTTTTAATTATACTCCTCAAGTGCAGCAGATAGTTTTTGAATATCTTCTATAGATAAATTCTCTCCTCTTAGTGTTTTTGGTATATCGATTTTTTCTAATGCTTCAACAACTCCTAAAAACCCTGCGTTTTGAAGGGAATTTTTAATATTCTTTCTTCTTTGATTAAAAATCGCACTCACTGTTCTTTTTAATAGTCTTGTAATTTTAACTTTTGGTTTTTCATTGACTCTAAATCGAACAAGGGCGCTATCAACCTTAGGGACAGGCGAAAAACAGTTTTTTGGAACAATTTTTATAATCTCACAATCGCAAAACATTTGACAAAGTATTGAAAGCTGCCCGTATTCTTTGTTTTTTGAGTTTTTGTCAGCACAAATTCTTTTTGCAACTTCTAGCTGCACCATAAGGATAATTTCTTCAATTTTATTTCGATTAGGGTTTGTTTCTTCATCAATTTCTCCTAAAAGATGTGCAAGAATCGGGCTTGTAATGTAGTATGGAATATTTGCAATAACTTTTATTTTTTCTTTTTCAAAAGGAAGGCTGCAAATATTTGTTTTAAGGATATCTTGTTCTATAAGACACAAGTTGTCATATGAAGATAAATTTTTTTTAAGTTCTTTAATAGCTTCTTTGTCAATTTCAACCGCAACAACCTTTTTGGTTTTTTCAAGCAGTTTTTCTGTAACAAAACCAATCCCGGGTCCAATTTCTAGAATTTCATCGAATGAACTAGTGCTTTTTGCTATAAAATCAATGACATTTGAATCAACAAGAAAGTTTTGTCCTAAGGACTTTTTAGTTTTGAATTTTTTTGTTCTTATAATATAGTTTAAATCCATAGGATTATTCTAACATAAAAAAGAATTAACCCGACTTTACTACTTGTATAATTATTATTTATGTTAAGATTTGAATATGCAAAAACTATTAGATAAAAAAACAGAAAAAATCAATTATTCAAATGATTCTACTTTAACAATTGAAAAAATTGAACAATTCTATACAACTAAAAAAAATCAAACTCTTCAATACGGACTTGAATATGAAAGAATAAGTCTTGATAAAAAAACGCACAAAAATGCTTCATACACTAAACTTAAAAAAATTATCGAGCATTATTCTCTTATTTGCGCTTGGGAGCTGGTTTTTGACAACAATACTTTAATCGGGGCAAAAAATAACTCTGGTTCTTCAATTTCTCTTGAACCTGGAAATCAATTGGAAATAAGTCTTTGTCCTAAAGAATCTATAATCGATATTGATATAGAATTAACAAAAATTGTTGAATTGTTAGATAAAATTGCCGAAGTTTATGACGTTATCTTTGTTGGTTATGGCTTTAATCCAAGTAATGCTACAAGTGAAATTGAAATTCTAAATAAAACCCGCTATAGAATAATGGATAGTTATCTTCCTTATTGTACTAAAGGAGAATTGGTGCAAAAAATGATGCGCCAAACTGCAGGGATTCAAGTTAACATTGACTATCTCAATAAAAAAGATGCTTATTTAAAGCTTTTGTTTTTTAATTTAATCTCCCCCTTTACTCTTGGATTGTTTTCGAATAGTCCAATTGAAAATAATTCAATTTGTCCTTATAAATCAAACAGGGGCTATATTTGGATGTATAGCGGGGAGAATCGGTGCAATTTTTTCTATAAAAATATTTTTAATAAATTTTTCTTTAAATATTCCAATATTTTTAAAAACTATATAAATGAAATTCTTGATATTCCTATGGTTTATATTGAAAGGGATAATAAAGCTGTTCCAATTCAAGGAAAGATAACTTTTAGAGAATTTATGAACAATGGTTTTTTGGATTATAAAGCTTGCTATAGTGACTATATCCTGCATCAGAGTTTGTGTTTTCCTGATGTTCGATTGAAAAACTATATTGAAATAAGAAACCATGATAGCTCAGATATTAAAACGGCTCTTGGTTTATGCGCTTTTTATAAGGGGTTGAGTCTTAATAATATTCAAGAACTTTTATCAACTTTTTCTTATTTAAAAATTAAAGATATTCCTTCATACAATAAAAGTGCGGCTATTTTTGGGCTCGATTTTACAATTAACAAAAACAAAAGCGCCTGGGAAGTTGTTGAAGCTCTTTTTGAGCTATCGGCAAAAAAACTTAACTCAAAAGAAAAAGTTTATCTTAACCCGATTTATAACTTAATCAAACAAAGAAAAACAAAAGCGGATATTGCTATTGAATATGGATTGGATAACATTCAAGAACTTATTTCTTATTTGTATTAATAAATATTAAAAAAATGCCAAACTATAAAGCTTTGTTACAATTCTATTATGGCAAAAGTTTTTTTATTAATTGACAATAATCAAATAGAAGCGCTTACAGATGTGCTTTCTAATTATCAAACGTATAATTCTCAAAAAGATGTTCATGATCTTGTGTTTCGAGTTAATGAATACAATCCAGATATAATTCTTATTGATAATAGTTTTTCTAATTGTGAAATTCTTATAAGGCAAATTAAATCGGCTGCTAATAACCAAAATATTCAAATAATTCTTTTAATATCTGATAATAATAACACTTCCTGTATTAATTTAGCGGATGGAATAATAGAAACTCCTGTTAAGAAAAATATTCTTGCAACAACTCTCAGTTCTCATTCAAAAATTAAAAAATCTTTAGATAGATTGTCTGAAAACAATAAAGAACTATCACGAAGTCTTTATCAGCTTAATGTTTTGTATAACACAAGTTCAAGATTCGCAGGAACCCTAAATACAAAGCAGCTTTATGATATTATGATTGAAGCAATGGAAAAAACCCTGAGTTTTGATATTTCCTCTCTTTTGGTTATTAATCCTGACAATAATTTAGTTTTTAGTTTAAATACACTCTACACTCCAAGTGAGAATCTTGTTGATGCACTAAAAATCCGCTCTGTTTTAAATTATCGGACAGTTCTTGAAACTCCTTCTTTAATTCCTAAAGAAAAAACGGATAATATTACTTTAATTCAAAAAATCAAACAAGAAAGAACAAGTAAGGTTTACGGGCTTGAAGCAATTAGTTTTGATTCTTTGTTTGCGCCGATTAAAGTCGGAGATAGTTTTTTTGGAGTTGTTGAATTGTTTAGACAAATTCCTTATTCACCTGAAGATGTCACCTGTTTTCAAGCTATAACGCATCAGGTTGCATTGCCTCTTCGAAGTGCAAAGCTTTATGAAGAAATATCAATTACTAATAAAAAACTTGAAAAACTGGAAAAGCTAAAGTCCGAGTTTGTTTCAATTGTATCCCATGAACTAAGAACCCCCTTAACTCCTATCAACAATTCGCTCGAAATTGTTCTAAGCGAACAGGCAGGGGCAATTTCACCAGATGCGAAAAATTTTATCTCAATGGCAAAAAGAAATATTCAAAGATTATCGGGAATTATTGAAGATTTGCTTGATTTATCAAGAATACAGGCTGGAAAACTCGATTTTCAATACTCATCAATTGATATAACCCCTTCTTTAGAATTGCTGCAAAAAACTTTCCTTCAAGTTGCAGCGCAAAAGGAGATTAAAATTGTTCTTGATATTAAGGAGAATCTTCCTCAGGTTTATGCTGATATTAGAAGAATAGAACAAATTTTTTCAAATCTTGTTTCTAATTCGCTAAAGTTCACCCAAAACCAGGGTTCAATTGTTGTCAGTGCTAAAGTTATAGACGAATCAGAAATTAACTATGAAAATCTTGTTATGCCAATTATTGCCCCTAAGGGTAAATATATTCAAGTAAGTGTTTCGGATAATGGAATCGGTATTAAAAAAGAAGATATTCCTAAAATTTTCGATAAATTTTCCCAGATTGAAAGTTCTCTTAATCGAAACAAAGGAGGTGTAGGTTTAGGTCTTACAATTACAAAGCAGTTAATTGATTCTCATCTTGGAGCAATTTGGGTTGACAGCATTGAAAAAGAAGGCTCTGTTTTTAATGTAGTTTTACCTGTTGTTGATAGAGAAAAAATATTTATTATGGATTTATCCCATGCACTCATTAATAATGACAATGTAGGGGTTGTAAAAATTAAATCTAAAAAAGAACTTAATCTTGTTGAGCACTTAAAAACAAATAAACTTATTAACATAAATCATTCAAAACAAGAATTTGATTATATCAGCAATGATTATTCCAATTATTTTGCTTTTATTCCTAAAATTTCCTATGATTCTTTTAATGCACTAATTTCAGGAATAAATGATTATTGTCATAAAATAAAACAAGATGAATGTGATATAATATTATCAAACGCTCATTCAGCTAAAAACGGGGTGGATGTTTTTAATATTATGAAAATTCTAAACAGCCATTTTTAAAGGAAAAACAATGAAAAAGATACTAATAGTTGATGATGAAAAGGATATTGTTGAAACTCTTTCTTTTATGCTAAAAGCTAAAGGGTTTGACTGTATTTGCGCTTATGATGGTGAATCAGGACTCAGTTTAGCTAAAAACGAAGAACCGGATTTAGTAATACTGGATGTAATGATGCCCAAAATTAACGGGTATAAAATTTGCAGGTTGTTAAAATTTGACAATAAATATAAAAATATCCCGATTATTATGGTAACAGCAAGAAGTCAGGATGTTGATAAAGAAATTGGTGAAGAAACCGGAGCAGATGAGTATATAACAAAACCTTTCGAGTTTTCTTTGGTATTGGAAAAAATTAATAAATATTTAGCTTAGTAAAGTTGGAAAAAAATGGATTTATTAAACGAAAACAGCGCTTTAGATAACAAAACTCTTGATAAACTAAAGTATGACTTAGTAAGAGACTCGCTTGTAACTTATGATGATATTGAACATGCAACTGAACTTGCGATTGCTCAGAATACAAATATCGGCCAGGTTTTAATTAATACAGATTTAATTAAAGAGAGTGTTTTAATGAAGTTTTTAGAAGAAAAACTTCACACTCCCTGTGTTGATCTTGAAAACTATTCAATTGATAAAAAATGCCTTGATTATATAACTTATAAAGATGCGCTGCACTTTAGAATTCTTCCTCTTTTTATAATTGAAGACACTCTAACTATTGCAATGGCAGATCCTTTAGATTTATTCTCAATTGATAAAATAATGCAGATTACAAAGAAGAATATTGACCCTGTAATTGCATCTGAAAAAAGTATATTAAAGAAAATTAATGAATATTACGATGTCAAATCCAAAGTTGAAGATATTAATATCGATAAAAACAAAAACTACAGCTGGGTTGATATTCTTCATTCTGATGACTTATCTACAGAACATATTCAATCACTGTTTAGAGCAATTTTAAAACAAGCAATAGAACAGGATATCCACGAACTGTATTTTGAAAATACCACAGAAGGTTTATGTGTTAATTTTAAAAAAACCCAGGAAATTATAAAAACAGGTACAATCCCCAGTCTTTTGGTCAATCCTTTTATTCAATCTTTAAAATTAATATCAAATCTTGACCCTAATGTTTTTGAGATTCCCCAGTTAGGAAAACTTAACTTTACGGTTGATAATATTGAACTTACAGCAAGTGTTAGTGCGTTTCCGACAATCAGCGGAGAGAGAATTCTAATTAAAATTTATCATCCTCCTATTCCAATTGATAGGATGAATATTCCCCCTCAAAAAATTGAACTTATAAAACAGTCCTTAAATAAACCAGGCGTTGTTTTAATTTGCGGCGCATCATTATCAGGAAAAACCCATTTAATTTATTCAATTCTATCTAATTTAATCCCTAAGTTTAAAAATGTTATGACATTAGAATCAATTGCCAAATACAATCTTAAAAATGTTTCTCAGTGCGAACTGAATGAAAATATCGGTTTTAATCTGGATAAAGCAATGCGCTTTATTGAGTTTCAATCTCCTGATATACTCTACTTTGAAGGCATCGCAACCAAAGAAGGGCTTGACTTTTTCACTTCTTTAACATTAAAAAACAAAGCTTTAATTACAGAATTTTTAGCTGAAAATATGGATGATTTAAGAAGAAAATTTGAATTCAGCGAATTTACAATGTTTAAGTCAGTAATAAGCTGTCTTGTTTTTATTCACAACAAAGAAAGTATTGAAGTTTTTAATAGAGAAGAACTGGATAAATACTTATTCTAAGGTAAAGTATTGAAACAGTTTTTCAGCAATTGTTTTATGGGCTAAGCTATCATAGTGCAATCCGTCAATATTAGAAACACTAGCATAATCATCTAAATTAATAATATCACATTTGGTTTCAATCGCAGCACTTTTATAAGCACTAAAAATTTCTTTTGATTTTTGAATTGAGCTATAATCAAATAAATTGGAAAAATAAAAGTGATTAACAACAGAATCTTTAAGAATAGAAGGTGATAGAATAAGGATTCTAATTGAAGGACTGATTTTTCTTACAATATTAACTAAATTGATTATTCCTTGTTTAAAATCCTCTTGTGTTGTTGAATAAAGCTTCTGGGTATCGTTAATTCCAACAGCTAAAACTAAGTAGTCATAGGTTTTATTGAAAACTTGAGGAAGAATCCTTGGACTTGTGAGTTCTAAGGATCCATCATCGATAAAACACTTCCTGTTGTTATGCCCTTGTTCAACTACTTCAAAACCAAAACTAAAAAGTTTTTGTTTTAATAGTGCACTCCATCTGTCATTAAGCCTTGTTGAATCTTTAGGATTGTAGCCATATGTGTTGCTGTCGCCAAAACATAGAATTTTTTTCATATATAAATTCTACAATAAAAATGTTAATAATAGTATTTTTTGTGGAATCAAATTATTAATAGGAAGAAAAAGTAGGTTTTTTATGGCAAGTGTATCGCAAATAAGAAGTTTATTTATTAAAATCCAGCAGGCAGCGGACGAAAGTTCTTATAGGAAGGCGCGCGAAAAAGCTAATCAATATATTAATTCTTTATCAGCTGAAGATATTGAAAAACTAAAAGAAAACGATAAACTGGAAGTTTATGGTTCAGGTGATGAGTTTAAAGCTAATTTACTTGAACAAATCGGTGCAGGATCTAAAAGTAAAGATTATAAGGATAAAGATAAAAACCTTGATGAGTCAATTTTTTCAAAATCTATGAAAGAAATTGAAAATATGGATTTATCAGCTGATGCTGTCACAGAAGCAATGGAAAATCCTGACAGTGAAGGCGCACAGTTCTACCAGATGCTAGATAGTATATACAATGATAAAATGATATCAGGAATAATTGATTCAGATGCTGATGGCAAAATTTCTAACGATGAAGCTCAGGAGTTTATTAAGAATCTTAATGTTGATAAGGATAAAAAGAACTTTTCATTGAATGATATAACTACTTTTTTTGATAAAATGAATGGAATTGTAGATTATACGAAAATGGATAGTAAAAAAGCAGATAAACTTGCAAAAGAAAAAGGACAGGCAGGTGAAAAAACAGGAGCAATTGCAAAAAACCCCTATGTTTCAAGCTCTAAAGCAAACACCTGGAGCGGGTATTCATCATCCAATAGTGCCGTTAGCACTCCTATAACTCCACTAGAGCAGAAAGATGATATAAAAAGTCAAATAGAAACAATAAAACAAGAAATACAAACAATTGAATCAAACTCAAAAGAACAAATTGCACTGGAAAAAGAAAGTTTGAATGAAGTTTTAAAAAACGAACAAGACGAAAACTCAACTCAGGTTATAGAGCTCGTTGATAATATTTCATCAAAAAACGCTGAACTTGCTTCAACTACAGCGCAAATTGCTTCAATAAATGCTGATATTTCATCTAAAACAGGCGAAAAAGCTTCTCTTGAAGCTGCTCTTTCTTCTTTAGTTTTAAGCACAGATGATGAAACAAATTCTAAAATTGAGCAAAGACAACAAGAACTAAAAACTCAAATTGCGCAGCTTGAAGCTGATATTGCATCCTTAGAAGAACAAAAAGCGCAATTGGAAACTCAAAAACAGACTCTTGAACAGGAAATTAGCGAGCTTAACTCAAAAAAAGATGAGTTGAGTGCAAATTTCTCAACTCAATCAAAAGAAGCGCTATCTAACTATGATAAAAATATAAATGAAATTCAGACAAATACTGATAATGAAATTCAATCAAAAGAAGCTCAAATTGCAAAACTTCAAACTGAGCTTAATCAAACTGAAGATAAAATTCAAAAAAATGAAAATACAAAAGCTCAAAGCACTTTTAGTGCTGACTTTGAAGATATGATTAATACAATAATTGATCAATTTGAGGGCGGTTTATCTGATGATCCTGATGATAGGGGCGGATTAACCAAATTTGGAATCACATCTGCTACTTACAAAAGTTATATGGGAAATAAAAATGCGGATGTTTCAAAAATTACCCTTGAAAAAGCTAAGGAAATATACTACAACAACTACTATCTGGCATCTGGTGCTGATAAGTATGTCAAGGAGGGAAATAATGCATATGCGTTTGCACTATTGGATGCTTCAATTAACCATGGGGTTCCGACTGCTCAAAAGTGGGATAAACAAGCAAACGGTGATGTTGATTCCTTGATGGATATAAGGAAAGCAAAATATGAGAGCATAATTAAAAATAACGAAAAACAAAGAAAGTTCAAAAAAGGCTGGGAAAATAGGTATAATGGAGTTTATAGCTATGTTGATTCAACCCATAAAAGAGAAAATTTTTCTTGTTAAAAATCAATAGATTTTATAATCCGCCACAAAAGACGCTTTTTTTCGTTGTCCAGAATTTTAATTTTAGAGTAAATATCCTCTTCAATTGAGCTAATGTCCTTTAAATTTTCCATATCAAAAATTTCACCTGCAACAATATCGAATTTTTGTTGAATTTGAATAATTGTAAGAGCGGAAGGGAAGCTTTTCCCATTTTCAATATTGCTCAAACTCGAAGGTTCAATCCCTATGCACTCGGAAAAAGCATCCTGTGTGAGATTGTTTCTTTTTCTAATTCTTCTTATGTTTTTTCCTAATAAAGTTTTATATTGAGTTTCATCTAAAGCCATTTTTAATTTTTTTTACCTCTCCAATAAGAATAAGTCATCATTTTATTTATTAACATAATGTATACACCAAATTTTTCCTTGATTTTTAATCTAAACATTATATAATATCTTGTATAGAACAAAAATTGCTGGAGAATATAATGTTTACTAAAAATTTTTTAAAAGCTTTCTCTTTAATCGAGCTCTTAATAAGCTTGATTACAATCTCAGTCATC
>CAJTNR010000016.1 GCA_910577635.1 uncultured Vampirovibrio sp.
TGTATGAGGCACACCGCCAGCGTTCGTCCTGAGCCAGGATCAAACTCTCCGTTGTCAGAAATATATGTCTGACACTCATTAAAGAGTGATTTGACTCGATTTGAAATGATTAAATTACAATTAATTCAATCGCACTGTCCAATTGTTGTTTCATTAAAAAAATCAACAGGTATTTGTCGTTTGTATTTAGGTATTAATTATTATTGGTTGAATAAATATTTTGTTTAACAATGAGTTTTAAAACTCCAAACTCTATATCAACTTTCAACATCATAATTAATAGATATGATATTCTATTTTCAAAGTACAAGAAAAATCTTGTCTATGCAGGGGCAAAAAAAATTATCTACTTCCTGCCTTTATATTTTAGACTAACCAGCCGTTTCTTCAACTTTATCACTTTAATTTTATTTGTCAACAGTTTTTTAACAGTTTTTAAATTTTAAAAGTGAAAGTAAGTTCAATCACTTACAACATTTATAATAAAACATAAAAAATAAAAATCAAGTACTTTTTTTAATAGCTCTTAATATTTTTTTACACAACCCGGCAATTATACAAACCAAAGGTCAAAAAGCACTGCTGTTAGTACACTTTAGTCTCTTTATTTTAAAACTTTACAATTGATATTTTTCCCAATCTCTGGTAATTAAATTTTTCTTCTTAATTTTTTTTGCCTGTCCTACCCAGCTGTCTTTAGTTTCCAGTCTGATTTGAAAACAAGAATAACAAGAGCGGCAATACGCTTCAACAGTGGTTGGAAAGTGCTCCTCGGGCGGGTTTTCTTCATATGCGTCAAATGCAATTTCTTCTTCGTTTCTTAAGTAAATATAATTAAAGTTAATCCTGAGTTTTGAAGGAACAAGCTCTATTTTTTTACACTTTGGGCATTTTTTTAAGGTAAAATAATTTGATAGAACAAAAGCGGATCTTTCATCATACTTTCTTGATTCAAAACACAAACTAACAAGGGTAAAGTAAATATCACTTTCAAAAGACAAATTACAATAAGGGTTAACCTGTCCAATTCCTAATATATCAAAAGAAGAAGGTGAAACTTCAAGAATATTATAAGCTCTGAGTTTTGATTTAGATGATAAAAAAGAAAACATAATAGTTATAATAACATTTTTTTAAAGAATTGAATAGCTTCCTAAAAACTTGTAATAATTGCAAATATTTTTTATCTCCTCAAGCGGTTTTTCGATTTTTTCAATCCCCTTGTTAATATCAACAAAAAAATTGTATTCCCCAAAAACCCGTTTTGAAGGACGGGATTCAAGATAAACCAAATTCAAGTTATATTTATTAAAAATTTCGAGCACCCTAAGCAATGCTCCGGGCTCGTTTTTAGTATTAAAAACAATTGAAGTTCTTGTTTTTTGACCGAACTTCAAATCCGTCCTTGACGCAAGAATAAAACGCGTTTTATTGTCTTTATTATCATTAATATTTTTATCAAGAATATTTAGTTTTAAATTTTTGCCAGATTCAATCGATCCTATTGCTCCATAAGTTTTATCTTTTTCCAATATTGATAAAACCGCACTTGCCGTTGAGTTTGAATTAATTAAATCAATGTTATTATCAAAATTATCAAGAATATACTTATGACACTGACTAAGCGCCTGCGGGTGGGATATAATGTGGGTTATATCTTCTTTTTTACCCTTTGAATACAAACAATGCTCAATTTTTACTTCAACCTGAGCTTGGATTTTAACATTTGACACATAAAGAGAATCAATTGTTTGTCTTACTATTCCTTCAAGTGAATTTTCAATTGGCAAAACCCCAAGCGCAAGAGGGTTTTTATCCAGCAAATCAATAATTTTTGCAATTGTTGAAACGCATTCTAAGGCATATTCGCTAGATAAAATTTTTAAAAACCTCAAAGCTGCAAGTTCGCTATATGTACCTTTTGGTCCAAGGAAGTATAGTTTTTGCATTATTTTGACCTCAGAATATCGCGTTCAATATCTTTCTTTTTAATTGAATCCCTTTTATCATAAAGTTTTTTACCCTTAGCCAGTGCGATTTCTAGTTTGACCCAGGAATTAGAAAAATACATTTTTACAGGAACAATTGTATATTTTTCCTGCTTTTGTTTATTTAGAATTTTCAATATCTCTTTTTTATTCAAAAGCAGCTTTCTTTCTCTTCTAGGGTCGTGGTTATTGATGTTTCCGAATTTGTATTGTGAAATATGGCAGTTGATTAAAAAAGCCTCTAGGTTATCGGTAATTTTAATATAGCTGTCTTTTAAGTTAGCACCGTTTGAGCGGATAGATTTAATTTCCGTTCCTAAAAGGCAAATCCCTGCTTCAAATCTATCGAACAAGGTAAAGTCAAAACTTGCTTTTTTGTTAGATGATATCAATTTTTCATTATTTTTCATATGAATAGTATATATTAAAAAAATAAATTGTTAAATTCTAGTTTTTTTAAGAATTGATATTAGTTCGTTTATTTTATCTTTTGCACTATCAGGAAGGGATTTTATATTCTCAAATAATTCTATATCCTTTAAACAAAACCGAAAAAATAGTTAGGTTCAACTTTTAAAGTTTCGATAATCTTGCAAAAAGTTCTAAAGGAAGAAAAGCTTTTGCCTTTTTCAATTCTTCCTAAGTTCCTCGGGTCGATTTCAATAAAAGAGCACAATTTATCCTGGGTAAAATTCTTTTTTTCTCATTCTTTTTTAATTAAAGCACCGAGTATTTCTTTTTTAGTATTGTCATCCATTTTTTAATGATATATATTCCTGCTATAAATTGTAAAGATAAATTGATTACATGCTCATATTTACATTACTATAATTGTATGGTTTAATTCTTTTATTGGTATTACTTTTCCTCATTCTCACCAAGCCTGTTTTGAATGTTAAAAAATTTTACAAATTTTTATTGTAGAACTCAACAATTCTATCAAAAGGAATTTTTTCAAGATTATCGTATAAATCTGTATGATTAGCTCCTTCAATAATCAAAAGTTCTTTATTATCCCCTTTTAGTTTTTTATAAGCATCAAGTGAAAAATACTTGCTATGGGCTTTATCGCCATGGATCATTAATACTGCCGATTTAATCTCCTGACTATAGCTTAAAAGCAATGAATTAATAAAAGATAAAGAAGAAGTTAAGTTCCAATTACCATTAGAGTTAATGGAGCGGGGATGAAAACCACGGTTAGTTTTATAATAATTCCAATAATCAACTATAAACTGCTCTTCTTTACCTGTAAGCTTATCAGGAAGCCCTTGCGCTTTTTTATATGAGTTTGATTTATAGTCCAATGTTCTTTGATTGTTCAATTCCTGTTTTAGTTTGTATCTATCTTCTTCCTTCATTGAATCAAAGTATCCATATGCATTAACCCTATTCATATCATACATAGTGGATGTAATCGTTGCTTTAATTCTTGTATCAATTGAAGCGGCATTAAGTGCAAAACCTCCAAAACCGCAAATTCCTAAAATTCCAATTCTATCTTTATCAACACTCTTATCATTGGACAAAAAATCAACAGCAGCGCTGAAATCTTCTGTATTAATATCAGGACTTGCAACATCCCTTGGAGTTCCTTTGCTTTCTCCTGTGAACGATGGATCAAAAGCAAGAGTTATAAACCCGCGCTGCGCTAGTGTTTGAGCGTATAGACCGCTTGCTTGTTCTTTAACTGCTCCAAAAGGACCTGAGATTGCAATTGCTGGAAGTTTTTCTTTTGTTTTTATTTTAGGGGTGTATAAATCACCGCTGAGTTCAATTCCAAAACGATTTTTAAAAGTTACTTTTTTTATTGTAACATTTTCGTTTTCAGGGAAAGTTTTATCCCAATCTTTTGCTTCTAACATTATATTTCCTCCAAAAATTAGTGTTAATAATAGAACCAATATTTTTTTCATAATTTTTCCTTAATTATTTCCAGTATCACTTGAGCGTATTGATCGTGTTTATTGTAGAAGATGTGACTAGCATTTTCAATTGTAATAATATCATTTTTATACCTGCAATAAGAATTGATTTTTTCTAAAAACCCCCTGGGGTCGTTTTCAGTCAAACTATCAAGTTCTCCAATTACAAAAGTGCCTTTAATTCTAATAGATGCTAAAGACCTTATTTCTCCAACTCCGCTTATAACAGGACAATTTTTTAAGTTATCGGCATTGTAAAAATCAAGAGCAGCTCTAGCACTGATTGGAGAAAAGCCTCCGAATAAATAGGGCAGAATATCGTTTTGTCTATTTTTAGCTTTAAATTCCCTTGCTTTTTCAATGCACTTATTAATATCAGGCATAACATTAAACCAATGAACCAAATCCACAGGAGAGCTTACAATAAAGTAGTCAACAAAGTCATCTTTAGTATTTGCAAGATAATGTATAATTTTATTAGAACCAAGAGAATGACCCGCAAGAACAATTTTTTTATAACCCAGGTTTTTTGCATAGTTTACATAGCTATCGACATCATCAAAGACTTTATCAAATTCATCAAATATTACACCTGTGGTTTTTTGTTTTTTAGCTTTCTTATCACTATAGGAAAAGCAGGAAAAAGCATCCATGGTATGACCAATAATAGTTGAAATATTATTATTCAATAAAAGCCTGCCTGTTTGATAAAGAAGATCGTTTTGAAATAAATTGGAACAGATTCCTGATATTAAAACTAATACTGTATCTTTAGAATTGGAGTCAAAAATTGCTCCTTTAAGTTCAAGATTCCTTTTTGTTGCAACTCTTATTAAATCCATTATTGTCCTTTCTTTTATATTTTTATTATTATCGATTTTTTAAAAATAGCAAATACTTATTTTTTATGTTATTATATGCCTAAAAGGTATAATAAAAAATGGAAATTAGAGTTCTAAGGTATTATCTTGCTGTAGTTCAGCAAGGATCAATTGTAAAAGCTGCAAATTACCTTCACTTGACCCAGCCCACCCTTAGCCGTCAATTGCAGGATTTAGAGCGTGAATTGAATCAAAAGCTTTTAATCAGGGGCAAAAGAAAAGTGAGCTTAACCCCTGAAGGGGAACTGTTTAAAAAAAGAGCGCAGGAAATTATCCAGCTGGTTGATAAAACGAAAAATGAGCTTAGCTCATCAATTGATAATATAAAAGGCGATATTTTTATTGGAAGCGGGGAATCAAAAACCATGGAATATATTGCTAAAGTCATAAAAGAAATAAGAATCGAATACCCGGATATCAAATTTCACATTTATTCAGGAAATGCTGAGGATGTTACAGAAAAACTCGATAAAGGACTGCTGGATTTTGGAATCCTAATCCAGCCTGTTGATATTTACAAGTATGATTATCTAAAACTCCCTAAAAAAGACAGGTGGGGAGTTGTTCTTAGAAAAGACAGTGCTTTAGCAAAAAAACCATACATTAAACTTGAAGATTTAAAAGGATTGCCTTTATTGAATTCAAGACAGGCAATGAGAAAAACTTTTGCAAAAAACGAGTTTATTGACTGGTTTCAAGGAGAATTTGACAACCTTAATACCGCAGCAACCTTTAATCTTGTCTATAACGCAGCAATAATGGTAAAAGCAGGAATTGGATATGCAATAACTCTTGATAAGCTGGTTGATACATCCCTTGATAGTGAATTGTGCTTCAAGCCCTTGTATCCAAAACTTGAATCAGCGCTTGATATTGTCTGGAAGAAAAACCAGGTATTTTCAAGCGCAGCGAAGCTTTTTCTTAATAAACTCAGAGAAAATATTATAAATAAAAAATAATAGTTGACTTTAACAAATTATTTTATTTGACAAATTATTCGAAAATTTTTGAAAGTTTATTGTTAACTACAATCCCTTAAAGGATAAACTATGGATAGCAGAGCATAAAAACAATATAATAGGGTGCATAGGAATTGTCAAAAGAGAGGAAAAAGCGCAGCTTCGCTGGTTTTTACTCCACTCTGATTATAGAGGAATTAGACTTTGCAAAAAACTTCTTAACAGCGCAATTAAACACTCAAAAAAGCAGGGTTTATAGAAACTGCAAAAAAGAAAAACGACTCCTGGAGGAAAGATCTTGTTGAAGCAGAACTTCAAATGCAATTATAGGAGTGCTGATAATTCAGCCGATAAAGAATAAAACTTAAAAAAAATAAAAAGTTTATACATTCGATGATTTTTTTGCAATGTAGTGCTCAAGACAAACTGCCAATTGATCAGGACAGCTTGTGGGTTTTGCCCCGCAGGTAATTCCTTTTAGTTTTTTTATAATTGTATTAATATTTTCCCCTAAAACAAGACTTTTAATTCCCTTAAGGTTTCCATCGCAGCCGCCGAAAAAATCGATATTTTTAATTGTGTCATTTTCAATTTCAACTCTTATATACTTAGAACAAGTCCCTTTAGTTTCATATTCAATAATATTTTTCATTAAAATCCTCTTTTCTTTGGTATAATAATATTATGTTCAAAGAAAAGAAAATATTCAACAAAAAAATTTATTATTCAACTTTAATTCCTGTCCCTCATTTTTTTACAACAAGGGATTTAATTATTAAGGATAATAAAAAATTGGTTTGTGATTATTTAAATATTCAAGAAAAAAACTTGATTTGTCCTAATCAAACCCATAGCGATAATATTCAAATTGTTGATGATAGAAGAGATTATCCTAATTGTGATTCTTTAGTTTTGACTCAAAAAAACCTGGCAATTTATCTAAACTTTGCCGATTGTACTCCTTTAGTTTTTTATGATTCTAAGAATAATATTTGCGCTATAGCCCATGCCGGCTGGAGAGGAACGGCTCAAAGAATCGGACCTAAAACAGTTTCTGTTCTTGTTGAACAACTAGGATCCAATGTTCAAGATATCAAAGCGTTAATTGGTCCCTGCATTGGTTTTTCAAGCTTTGAAACAAGTATAGAAGCACTTGAAGCACTAAAAGCAACAATAACTAATCCAAAAGGACTTTTTAAGGATAAATTTGCCGATCTAAAAGGAATTAATAAAAGACAACTAGAAGAACTCGGTATTAAGACAATTGATATTTGTCCTTATTGCACTGTTTTAGATAATGATAAGTTTTTTTCATATAGAAAAGAAAACAAAACCAAAAACCGCCATAGCGCGCTTATTTGTCTATAATAAAAAAGACCTTTATTTTAAAAAGGTCTTATAACTAATACAAGAAAGGATTATTACTTGGATTTGCCCTCTTTTTCATCCGTAGCATGCCCGCTTGAAAACGGGTTGTATCCGTTTTCTTTAGAGCTGTCTGTAATATTGGACAGATTTATAGAATTATCACTTTTTTTAAGAACTTTAGGTGCGATAAGTTCTCCTTGATTTATCGATTGGGTTAGCTCAACGTTTTTTTGAACTGTCCTAGGATTGTAGAGATTGATTGCAGCGCTGGAGTTTAGCTTCTGAACATCAATCGCTTGAATATACAATCCTTTTTGAGTGAGCGCAATTTGTTTTTGAAGTTCAGGTTGAATTCTTGAGGAATAAAGGTCTATTCCTAAGTTTGCTCTATTAAATTTTGAATAATCAATAGTTTCAATTGAAGGTTCTTTTTTAGATAGAATATCCCTTGCAACTTCATTGACACTGTGAATATCAATACCTTTAATAGAATATAATGCTCTATTTGCACTAAGCCCCATTTTTGCCTTCTTGCTCCACTATTATTTTTTAAGTTGTCTTCCTTAATATTATCTACGGCTTAGTTTGGACTTAACTTTAGTAATTAAGATTTTTTTGTTACATTTATTTACAAATATATATTCTAAATTTTGTCTAAGTTATAATTATTACTATGATAAAAAGAACAAAAAGTTATAATAATTATAAAAACAAGAAGGTTTTTTTGCCTTCTTGTTTTTTATAGGAGCAAAATGGATACAAAAAACTATAAAGGAACAATTGAATCAATAGAAAAAATAGCCCTGGATACTTATAAACTCACAATTTCCTCTGATTTAAAAAAATGCTATCCAGGACAGTTTATATCGATTCTATGTCCCAATAAAACACTAAGACGTCCTTTCAGCATTTGCGGTTTTGATAAAAAAAATATAACTGTTTTATTTAAACTTAAGGGTTTAGGAACCAGCTACATTGCAAGTTTACAAAAAGGAGATAAAATCGATTTTCTTGCTCCTTTAGGTAATGGTTTTGAACTCGATAATAAAAAAGCGCTTTTAGTGGGAGCAGGGATTGGTGCTGCTCCAATGTTTTTTTTAAAACAGGAACTTGATAAGAAAAAAATCGACAACTTTTTTATCTCCGGATTCAAAACAGATAAAGAAGTTATCAAAGGAGCTGATAAAACATTCGTAGGGGGGAGCGTTTTAGATGATATCGAAAAAATAATTAATGAAAAAAATATTGAAATAATATATGCCTGCGGACCTGTTGTTGTGTTGAAAAAAATATCTGAAATTGCTCTTAATCATAATATTATAGCCCAATTGGCGCTGGAAAAAGTCATGGCTTGTTCAATCGGTGTGTGCAGGGGGTGTGTTATTAAATTAATGAAAAAACAAGAAATTGTAACAGCAAGCGTTTGCAAAGACGGTCCTGTTTTTTTAGGAAGTGAAATAATATGGGATTAGAAAAACTAAAAACAGTATTAAAAAACCCCTTAAGCGGTAATTCTTTAGAACTTAAAACCCCGATAATAGGAGCCAGCGGGACATATGGGTATAATAGTGAATTTGAAGACTTTATTGACTTAAACTGCCTTGGGGCAATTGCAACTAAAGGAATAACCATAGAAAAAAGATTCGGAAACTCAGGCGAGCGTTTATTTGAAGTTGAAAACGGGCTTATTAATCGAATTGGGCTAGAAAATATCGGAATTAAACGTTTTATAGAAGAAAAACTTCCTGTGTTAAGGGAAAAAAAGATTGATTTTTTGCTCAATATTGCAGGTTCCACTGAAAAAGACTATGAAATTCTTGCAAGTATTGCTTCTGACAATAATATCAAGGCTCTTGAAGTCAATGTTTCCTGCCCTAATGTGAAACAGGGGTGCTTGGAGTTTGGATTGAACCCTGAGAGTTTGTTTCGTCTTATTAAATTGGTTCGAAAAAACTATCAGGGGTTTTTAATTGTAAAACTATCCCCCAATACAACAGATATTAAGCCCCTTGCAACAGCAGTTGAAAAAGCAGGTGCCGATTGCATTAGCGCGATTAATACAGTTAGAGGTTTGGGTGTTAAGATTGATTATTTAGGTAATAAATTTATCAAAAAATGCACTTCAGGAGGGCTTTCAGGTCCTTGCGTCAAACCGGTTGCTCTTTATATGGCAAGTGAAATAAAAAGAGTAGCAAAAATCCCTTTAATTGCAATCGGTGGAATATCAACCCTAAGAGATTTATTCGAGTTTATTTATGTCGGAGCAGATGCTTTTCAAATCGGCACTGCAAACTTTATCAACCCTGGAATTTGTTCAATGCTTGTCAATCAACTCAACGATTTTATGGAAAAAAATAATTTTTCAAATTTAGAAGAACTAAAAAAGGCTATAAAGGAGTAATAATGGAAAATATTGAAGAACTATTAATTAGCGCAAAAGGACTTTTAAAAGGACATTTTTGTCTTACTTCAGGATTGCACTCAGACACTTACTTTCAATGTGCCTCTTTGTATCAATACCCTGATGTCGTTGAAAAATTAGCTTTTGAACTTAGCCAAAAACTTAAGAATATTGAGTTCGATACAATTATTTCTCCTGCAATCGGCGCTGTTATTTTTGGCTATGAAGTTGCAAAACAAACAAAAAAAAGAAACCTTTTTGTTGAAAGAAAAGATGGAATTATGCAGCTAAGAAGAGGCTACAGCCTAAAAAAAGGAGAAAAAGTAGTTCTTATTGAAGATGTTATTACAACAGCAAGAACGATTTTTGAAACCATAGATGCAATAAAAGAATTCGGTTGTGAAATAGAGGGTGTTGGTTGTATTGTTGATAGAACAGGGGGGAAGCTCAAAGATAAATTTGAAATATACTCCCTTCTATCTCAATCACCAATAACTTATGACCCTGTTGATTGTCCTTTATGCAAATCTGGAGTTGAACTTATAAAACCGGGGAGCAGGGTTGGAAAATGAAAAATTTAATTAGAATTGAGGATTTATCCAAAGAAGAAATATTACAAATTTACAATAGAGCCTATGAATTTGAAAAAAACACAAGAAAAGCAAACCATATAGATGCACAGGTTGTTACAATGTTTTTTGAAAATTCAACCAGAACAAAACTCTCTTTTGAACTTGCCCTCAATAGAATAAAAGCTAATAAGTATGATTTTCAAGTTTCAACTTCCTCAATCAACAAAGGAGAAGAGCTTTTTGACACAATTAATAACTTAAGCGCCATTGGTTTTGATACTATCATCCTAAGACACAAGGAAGATTCTTTAATTGAAGAACTTGTTAATAAAAAATATTATAACGATATCTCGTTTATTAATGCAGGGTCTGGAATGAGCGCTCATCCGACACAAGCTTTGCTTGATTTTTACACAATGAAAAAACAATTTGGCTCAATAGAAGGAAAAACAATTACAATAGTTGGAGATGTTGTTCATTCAAGAGTTTTTAAATCCAATATTGAGCTATTAAAAAAATTCAATGTTAATATTCAAATTCTTGCTCCTGAAATATTTATAGATGAATCAATTGAAGGGATTCAGTATTTTTCTAACTTAAAAGCAGCTTTTGAAAAAACAGATATTATAATGGCTCTTCGAATCCAGAAAGAAAGGATTAGTGAAAAAATTGATTTTGAAGATTATATTAAAAACTACCAAATAACAAAAGAAAACTTGCCCTATGGTGCTTTTTTAATGCACCCTGGACCTGTTAATAGGGGAATTGAAATTGAAAGCAGTGTATTAGAGCTCCAGAGTGCAAGAACAATCCTCAATCAAGCTAAAAACGGTGTTTTTGTAAGAATGGCAATATTAGATATGATTTTATCGAACAGGGGTTTATAAAAAAATGGCGCAGGTGGTTGAAATTGCGGGTTTGATTGATTTGCACGTACATCTAAGAGAACCCGGATTTGAATACAAAGAAACAATAGAAACAGGCTTAAAAGCAGCTAAAAAAGGCGGTTTTTGCGCTGTTTGTCCAATGCCCAATACTAACCCTGCTGCTGATAATAAAGAAGTTATTAAGTTTATCTTGAATAAAGCAAAAAACTATAATTTCGATATTTATCCAATTGCTGCAATTACAAAAAACCTAAACAGCTTAGAACTTGTCAATTTTAAAGAGCTTAAAAACGCCGGCGCTGTTGGTTTTTCAAATGATGGTTTACCATTAGAGGATAAAGAAACTTTTATTGAAGCACTAAAACAAGAAGAACTTATCCTATCTCATTGTGAATATGAAACAAAAGAAATTGATACTCAAATTTCTTTATTTGAGTTTGTTTGTAAAAAAGGGTATAATCCAAGGCTTCATTTTTGTCATGTTTCAAAAAAAGAAAGTATTGATTTAATTAGAAAAGCAAAAAACAAAGGTCTTAAAATCAGCGCTGAAACTGCTCCTCATTACTTTACTTTTACTAAGGATAATGTTTGTAATAATGGTATTTTTAAGATGAATCCTCCCTTGGGGGGCGAAAAAGACAAAGAAAGCATTATTGAAGCTCTTTTTGATAATACAATTGATTGTATTGCAACAGACCATGCTCCCCATAGCACAAAAGAAAAACTAAAACCCTACCTTGAAGCACCCAATGGAATAATCGGGCTTGAAACCGCTTTTAGTTTGACTTATGAACTTTTAGGATTAGAAAAAACTCTTGAAAAACTGGCTTATAATCCAAGAAAAATTTTAAGGATTAAAAATGATAAAAAAGTAAAAATTGATCTTGATAAAACTTATATTTATAATGCGCAGGATTCATATTCCAAGTGCAAAGTAAGTTGTTATAGCGGCATGGAATTAAAAGGAAGAATAATTAATGAATAGAGATGAAATTAAACAAAAACTGGTCTTAGCTCTTGATGTTGAACGTTTAGAAGAGGCAAAAGTGTTAGTTGACTCCTTAAGTCCTTATATCGGTACTTTTAAAGTTGGTTTGCAGCTTTTTTGCGGATTCGGGCTTGAAATTATTAACTATATTAAAGAAAAAAACTCGAATTTTTTCCTTGATGTTAAACTGCACGATATTCCTAATACAGTTGAAAAAGCTTCTTATAATATCATAAAAAATGGTGCAACTTTTTTTAATGTTCATGCTCAAGGGTCGGTTGATATGATGAAAGCTGCTCGAATAGGAGCGCAAAAAGCAAGCATGGATTATAATACAAAAAAACCTGTAATTCTTGGTGTAACTTTACTCACAAGCATCTCGCAGGAAGTTTTAAACAAAGAACTTTTAATTAATAAGGATTCGACAAGTTTTGTTCTTGAATTAGCTAAAAACGCAAAACTAGCAGGATTAGACGGAGTCGTAGCTTCTGCTAATGAACTTCCTATGATTAAAAAAGAACTAGGCAAAGATTTTATCGTCCTAACGCCCGGGATTAGACCCTCTTGGTCTTGTGTTGATGATCAAAAAAGAATTGCAACTCCTTCAGGGGCAATTGCAGCAGGAGCTGATTACATTGTCCTTGGAAGAGCAGTTACCGGGGCTGTTGATAGAATTGAAGCAATTGAAAAAATTTATGATGAAATTATAGGAATATAAGAATGGCTACTTTATTATTACAAGATAACACTTTAATTAAAGGCGAATCCTTTGGATTTAAGGGCGATAGAATAGGTGAAATAGTTTTTAACACCTCAATGACAGGATACCAAGAAGTAATATCGGATCCTAGTTATGCTAATCAAATTGTTGTTATGACTTATCCTGAAATTGGCAACTATGGGCTAAACGAAGATGACTTTGAAGCTTTTTGTCCATATCTTGCCGGTCTTATAGTTAAAAACTGCTCCAAAAAAGAAAGCCATTACAAGGCAAAAACCACTCTTAGCGAATATCTTATCGATAATAAAATCCCTGCTCTTCAAGGGATTGATACAAGAAGTCTTGTTAAAAAAATCAGACAAACCGGTGCAATGGCAGCTTTTATCACAAACAGGGATTTAGAAGAAGATGAAATTCAACAAAAACTACAGGAGCTAAAAAACTACAGAATTGAAGATAATATTATCGAAAAAACTTCAACCAAAGAAAAATACATTTATAACGATTCAGGGTCAATTGATCTTGGTTTTATTGATTATGGAACAAAAAGAGGAATTCTTGATTCTCTAGCTAAAAGAGGGGCAAAAATAACCGTTTATCCTTGTACAACAAGTGCTGAAGAGATTCTTGAAAACAACCATAGCGCGCTTTTTTTATCAAATGGACCCGGGGATCCTTCGAATTATACTTATCAGGTTGAACAATTGAAAAAAATGCTTGGAAAACTGCCGATTTTTGGAATTTGTCTTGGCTATCAGCTGCTCGCGCTTAGTTCTGATGCTAAAACGTTCAAACTCAAATACGGACACAGAGGGGGGAATCATCCTGTTATTAATCTTGAAAATAACAAGGTTATAATTACAAGCCAGAATCACGGTTATGCAGTGGATATTGAAACTTTGCCCAAGTTGATAAGACCAACTTATAAAAATTTGAATGACAACACTCTAGAGGGTTTTGAAATATCCAGTTTGTCTGTTTATGCAGTTCAATTTCACCCGGAAGCAAACCCCGGACCGAATGATGCCAGGATAATATTTGATGAATGGTTTAATATTCTTAAAGGGAAAATTAATGAGGTAGCAAATGAAAGATAAATCATTAAAAAAAGTTTTAACAATAGGCTCAGGTCCAATTGTAATAGGTCAGGCAGCGGAGTTTGACTACGCAGGAGTGCAGGCTTGCAGAGCATTAAAGGAAGAAGGAATTGAAGTTGTACTTGTTAATTCCAATCCCGCTACAATAATGACAGATGAAGAAATTGCCTCTAAGGTCTATATTGAACCTTTGACTCTTGAAACATTGACTGAAATTATCAAAAAAGAACGCCCCCAGGGCTTAATTGCTTCACTTGGAGGACAAACAGCGCTAAATTTAGCGGTGGAACTAGCAGAATCAGGGGTTTTAGAGGAATATAACGTTAAATTATTAGGATCAAACATTGATTCAATTAAACAAGCAGAAGATAGAGAACTATTTAAAAATCTAATGCAGCAAATAGGAGAACCCGTTCCTAAAAGCGCTATTGTTTCAAGTTTTAAAGAAGCCTTAGATTTCAAACAAAATATTGGTTTTCCAATAATTATCCGCCCTGCTTTTACTTTAGGCGGTGCCGGGGGTGGAATTGCGCATAATGAATCCGAGTATGAAGAAATTGTCAATATTGGACTTAATCAATCTCCAATTAATCAGGTGTTAGTTGAAAAATCAATTGCAGGATACAAAGAAATTGAATATGAAGTTATAAGAGACAAAAACGATACCTGTATTATCATTTGTAATATGGAAAACATTGACCCGATTGGAATTCACACAGGAGATAGTTTTGTTGTAGCTCCAAGTCAAACTTTAACCAATAATGAGTATCAAATGCTAAGATCAAGTGCAATTAAAATTATAAGAGCACTAAAAATTGAAGGAGGCTGTAATGTCCAGTTTGCGCTTGATACTAAATCAAACCAATACTATGTAATTGAAGTAAACCCGAGGGTTTCAAGGTCATCTGCCCTGGCAAGCAAAGCAAGCGGGTATCCAATTGCAAAAATTGCAACAAAAATTGCAATAGGATTCAATTTGCATGAAATTAAAAACTCAATTACTAATAAAACTACAGCAGCTTTTGAGCCGAGTTTAGATTATGTTGTTGTAAAAATTCCTAAATGGCCTTTTGATAAGTTCTCACAAGGCGATAGAATCTTAGGAACAAAAATGAAAGCAACCGGAGAAATAATGGCAATAGGAAGGGAATTCTGCCCTGCTTTTAAAAAAGCGGTAGCATCCTTAGAAGAAAAAAGCACAGGACTTCTCAACAGGGGCTTTGAAAAGCTGTCAAAAGAAGAACTTTTACAAGAACTCTATCTTCAAGACGACAGAAGAATTTTTAGATTAGCTCAAGCGCTATACAATAAAGAAGATATTGAAAAACTACACGAAATAACTAAAATTGATGTTTGGTTTATATCAAAAATTAAAGAAATTGTTGAATTACAGCGTTGTCTAGAAACTGAGTCTTTTACTCTTGAATTGTACAAAAAAGCCAAAGCTTTTAACTTTTTAGATTCTGAAATTTCAGCAATTACTCAAATACCAATGTCAGAACTTGAAAAACTTGGAATTGAAGCTTCTTTTAGGGTAGTTGATACCTGTGCTGCCGAGTTTAGCGCAACAACACCTTACTTTTACTCAACTTACTTTGAACAAGACGAAGTTTTGGAGTTTAAAAACCAAAATAAAACAGATAAGGAAAATATTCTTGTCTTAGGCTCAGGTCCAATTAGAATCGGTCAGGGTATTGAGTTTGACTATTGTTCAGTCCATGCTGCACAAGAACTTATCAAAAGAGGATATGAATCAATAATGGTTAACTCCAATCCCGAAACATTATCAACAGACTTTGATATTGCTTCAAGATTATACTTTGAACCTATGAATATTGAATATATTCTAAATATCATTAAAAAAGAAAACCCTAAAGGAGTGCTGGTGCAATTCGGAGGACAAACAGCTATTAATTTAGCTGAAAAACTCGACAAAAAAGGAATAAAGATACTCGGTACAAGCATTGATAGCATTAATGCAACTGAAGATAGAAAGGTTTTTGAAAAACTGCTTCAGGAACTAAAAATCCCCCAGCCAAAAGGATGTGCTGTAACAAGCGCTGCAAGGGCTCTTAGTGCTGTTAAAGAACTCAATTATCCGGTTTTAGTCAGACCGAGTTATGTTATAGGCGGGCGCGGCATGCAGGTTGTATACAACGATGAAGAATTATTGACCTATATTACAGAGGCATTCAAGTTTTCAAGCGAGCATCCTGTTCTGATTGACCAGTATTTAGAAGGTCAAGAGGTTGAATTGGACTTAATCAGCGACGGAAGAGACGTTTTAATCCCTGGAATCTGTGAGCACATTGAAAAAGCAGGAGTCCACTCGGGAGATTCAATGAGCATTTATCCAAGTCAGAACATTTCAAGAAAAAATGAAAAAATACTGGTTAAATATGCAACAAAAATTGCAAGAAAGCTAAATATTAAAGGGTTAGCGAATATTCAGTTTATTATAAAAGACGATAAGGTCTATGTAATTGAAGTTAACCCAAGGGCTTCAAGAACCGTTCCTATAATGAGCAAAGTAACGGGAATTCCTATGGTTAATATTGCAGTTAGTGCAATACTTGGAAAATCAATCCGAAGGGCGGGCTTTGGAGTTGGTTTGTACAAAAAAACAGGGCTTGTTTCGGTTAAAATGCCTATTTTTTCCTGGCAAAAGCTGAATCGAATTGACCCTGCGCTTGCTCCTGAGATGAAATCTACAGGAGAAGTTTTAGGAATTGATAGAAAGTACAAAAGAGCTCTTTATAAAGCATTCTTAGCGGGAGGCCACAAGTTTAGCAAATCCAAACAAAGGGTTTTAGTATCCTTGAATGACCATAATAAACAACCCGCACTTCCAATGGTAAAAAAACTGTTCAAACAAGGCTTTTTTATCATGGCAACCTGGGGCACCCACAAATTCCTTGAAAAAAATGGAATTCCTTCTAAAATGATTGAAAAATTCATGATTGACAAACTGCAAAAACGTATGAAAAACGGTCGTTTGAGTTTTATTATAAACACTCCAACCACAGGAAAAAACTCTCAAAACGCCGGTTTTCAGATTCGAACAATAGCGCAGATGTACGGAATTCCGAGTTTTACCTCGATTGATACAGCAAAAGCGTTTTTAGTTGCACATAAAACATTTGATAAAAATACAAAACTAACTTATGATACTATAACTAACTATAGAAAGAAAAAATTGTTCCGATTATTTAGAATAAAATAAACTTTATGAGGTATTAATGTTTGAAAAATTTACAAAAAAAGCAATAGATGTTCTTTTATCAGCACAAAACTACGCAGTGGAGCTTAATCATCAAAAAGTATCCTCAGAGCATATCCTGCTTGGCTTAAAGGAGCTATCCAAAGGAGTTCAGGAAAAAATACTCGGTTTTAATAAAATTGATATTCAGGAGCTAAAAACACTTGTTGCTTATTGTCAAGTTCAAAACGAGAATAACAATACTAAGGATATTTTTTTCTCAATAGAAGCTCGATCAATCCTTAAAAAAACCGTGGAGTTGACAAAAGAGCTGAATTCCAAGTTTACAATGCCCCAGCATTTAGCACTTGCTATTTACACTACCAAGGATTCCAATGCTTATAAGATTCTAAGACAATTCAATATTGATGAAGAAAAAATTATCCCAAATTTAAAAAGAATCCTTGATAAAAGTTCAGATATTAAACCCTTGCACCCTGAACTTGAAGAGAATTCAATAAAAAGCAACATTAACGACTTTTTTAAAGAAAAAACAATATCTCAAATCCTATCCAATGCTCAATCCAAACTTAGCGCCAAGGGTTATGAAATCCTTGGAACAGAACAGCTCTTACAATCGATTCTTGATAACAAGGATTATGAAATTACCGGATTGTTAAATAAGTATTCAATTAACTCAACAACTTACCAAGAGCACTTAGATGCATTCTCAAGCAGGAATCTGGAGTTTGAAAACTCGGAAAAACAGATAATTTTTACTCCCAATGCCTTTAGTGCGCTTCTTGCAGCACTTGATCTGGCTAAAGAAACAGGAAGTGTTGGAATTGAAGCACAGCACGTTGTTTTAGGGATTCTTAAGATAAAAAAAGGCATTGCTTATAGAATTCTATCCTCTTTAATTCCTGATAAAACAGAGTTTTTCGATAGCGTTATTAAAAAAACAAATGAAAATATCCCTGAAACTCTTAATATTCTAAGACTTGCAAAACAAGAAGCAAGAGACCTTAATACTTCAACCATAGGGACTGAAATTATTCTTCTTGGGATTCTATCCTATGGAGCAGGAATTGCCTATGAAACCCTAAAACGCCTTGGGATAACTTTAAAAGATGCAAGAAACGAGGTTGAAAAACTCATTGTCCCTCAAAAACAAGTTGAAGAACCAATCTACAGCTTGCGGGCACAACAGGTTTTAGAGCTTGCCTATAAAACTGCAAGGGAGCATAAAAGAACTGCTATAAAATCAGAAAATTTGTTGTATGGAATTACAAAAACACCCGATTGTCTTGCTATGAATGTTTTATCAAATTTAGGAACAGATATTCTTGAAATTCGCCAGGGAATTAAACAAGAGCTCTTAGGCGGCATGGATTTATAAAAAAAACTTAATCTTCCATTATCCAATTATAGTAGTCTGTATCAATTTTTGACTCGTCTACTTTGCACTCCTCATTAACTGCTTTGACAAGTTTACAGTAATCGCAATCAAATTCATCAGAGGCAATAATAACTGCTTGAGAGCTAACATGGGATAATGGTGCGTTTTTACTATTCCAATTGCCTTCACCTAAAACCCATTTTTTATATGAATCCCCTGCTACAAGAAACCCAACGTCAAATTTGCCTGTTTTTACTAAATTCGGGTAAAAAGACCCGTTAACAACACAGCCCTTTTCATACAAAGACGTAAAGTCTTTAAGCACAAAATCTTGATCCGTATATTGCTCAAGATCTCTCTTGATACTTTCTAAATTTCCTTTTTTGGTGACAACAGGAACTACACTTTTAAAGTGCATATTAAATACATTATTAATTCTCATATATTTTTTCTAGCATAAAAATATTTATAATGCTTGTAAATATTTGTAAATAAAATTCTAATTTACTTTAAAGGTTAAAAAATGCCCTGGTTATTTATGTACTTAATTTAGAAAGGATGTCAAAATGCAAGAAGTTAATGACCGTAAATAGAGTTCCGGAGCCTTTGGACAAACCCAAACAACCAAAAAAATATGACCCTGATAACAACAAAGACAATACCATCTGGGATCAAGAAGAAAAAAAGAAAGCTAAAGCTAAAGTTGAACAACAAAAACGAATTGATATAGCATATGATTTTGCATGTGCTGTTGAAACGGCAGTTAATGCTGTTTTTAACAAAGAAGAAACAGAACCGCCTTCTCCTTCCGATATAGACGGCAGCAATTTTGTCGACCCTCATAGCCCTATTCCCTCTAATTTAGAACCTGATTCTGGATTTCAGGATGATATTAACTGGGATGCCAAGCCGGATGAGCCTTAAAAAATATAATTCATATATGATACAAACAGCCGATAATTTAAATTATCGGCTGTTATATTGTTAAAAAAAGAGGGTCGAGTTAAAAACATGACCCTCGAAATACCAAAACACAAAATATATATAAGCCGATTTTAATATGCATCCTTAACGCAGCGCACCGAGTATGCTCTCAATGTTTTCCACAATACAGCTTCTACCGAGTTTTTATAGTAAGCAAAACGTGTACCATTACTGTATAAAGATCCTACAAGTGCCTCATTGGTGCTTATGCTTTCACCCCATATTGTATCAGGCATACAAGAACCGTTTGTATAACTTCCTAAACAACTACCAGATGACCATGTACATTTAGAGACTGTAGATGAACCGCTGTTATCGCAAAGCTGCAAACTATTATTAAGAACACCGTAATAATAAGTTTGTAAACTTTCGAGATGGTTTTCTGTGGGTAGTGTCCAGCCTATGCTTTTGCAGATTGCATTTGCGGCGTACCAATTGCAGACAGTCCTTTTACAAGCGTCATAATCCCAGCCTGAAACGTTATTGCAAGAGCTTGTTGTGGTTCCGCTAAAACACTCTGCTTTATCAACACCAGAAATTCCGGAAATGCTTGGTCCTCCTAAGTCTCCTGCGTTTCTTTTTTTCATGCAAAAAGAACCTATTAAAACAGCGTCCGAATCACAGCTAGCCTGTTTCGCAACACAGTGACACCCGTCATAAGTTTGATTAGACCCGCACGAACTTGAGCTTTCACAGGTTGAATGACACCCTGCATGGTCACTGTTTGGAGCAGAATTGGACCCGCAGGAGTAGCAGCTTGACCCTGAGTAGTTATCATAGGGTTGATATGTGTTTCCTTGACACGGGGTGCAGTTAGTCCCTTCTCTTTTATACCCTTTAGGACAGGTCTTTAGTGTGCATCCTAATCTATCTGCATTGGGAAACCAGCCGTTTGCACTGTCACATTCCTTGCAGTCGGTTTTAAGATTTTCGTTTTGGTATTTGTATCCTTGATTACACATTAAACACCCTGATGATCCTCCTGGAGAATAATAAGGAGCATTACATCCAATGCAGCTATGGTTAGTATTGTTGTAACCATAACCTCCAGTGCAGCCAAGACAGTAGTCTTTTGTGCATTTGGTGCAGGTAGAGCCAAACTTACCCTGACAGTTTTTGCGCTCGCAGCCAAATGAAGGATCAACATATTGACCATCAGGGATGTTAATATAGGTTGAACACCAAAGGCAGCTTTTTTCATTGCACATCATACAATCAGTCCCGTATTCTTTTGCACAGTCAATTTTTACACTCTTTGATTTTAGTGCAACCCTGTTTTGTTTTAGTTTGTGTGTAATAACAGGAGCCATTGATGCAATAATAATTGAAATAGTAATCAAGCTTACCAAAAGCTCAATCAATGAAAAGCCTTTTTTCATACATTTTTCCTTTTTATATTTTTGTGTTAAAAATATGTTTCTTTATTGGTTACATATTTTATCAACTTTATACCATATTAAATACAGATAGTCAATATTTATTACATAAAAATAGGACAAAAGTATGTTTTAAATAAGGTTTAAATTTATTCAAAAAATTATTATCCTCAATTAAGGGAGGATAAATGAATATTAAGAAAGATTTTGGAGCAAGAATTAAAGAGCTAAGAAACAAAAAAGGAATCACCCAGTATCAGCTGGCTGAAATGGCCGGGGTTGATCCTAAACATTTGAGTCATATTGAAACAGGCAGAAGTTTTCCCAAAGCTGATTTAATTGAAAAATTTGCATGTGCTCTTGAAGTTGATTATCTTGAGTTTTTTAGGATTGAACATTTTCTTGGCAGGGAATTTATGATTGAAAAAATTAACTCAATTCTAAAAAACTCATCAAATGAAGATTTAACAAGGATTTTTAAAATTATTAACAGCTGTATTAATTAAAAAAAGAAGCGGATAAAGTCTATCCGCTATTGACCTAAAAAATTATATTCTAACCATATCCAATGTGGATTTTACCGTTTTTACAATTTCACTATAACTATTCTTAGCATACAGTTCTCTTCCAATGCCTACTGCATTTGCTCCGGCTTTTAAATAGCCCTTGATTTCATCCAGTTTTACAAATCCGCAGGGGAGTAAATTTAAAAATGGCATTGGTTTAACTAAGTCTTCAATGTATTGAACACCGCCCATTTCAGCCACAGGATAAATCTTAATTAAAGGCATTCTTGCTCTCCAGGCGCTGTATGCTTCATTAGGGGTGGTTGTTGAGGGAATTAAAAAAACCTTGTAACAACTTGCAAAACGAACAAGATTGGTTTGGAATATCGGACTTGAGATAATTTTAGCCCCTGCTTCAATTGCACTGTGTGCCTGCGCGGTTGTAATGATTCCTCCTTGGGAAACTACAACATTATCCAGTTTTGCAATTTTTCTGGTAACTTCTAAGGGCGAATTAAGCTCTATAAACTTTATCCCCCCTTCGATATAGGCTCGCGCCAGCTCATAGGAGTATTCGGGATCATCTTCTCTTATAATACCGTAAATTTTTTCCTGTTTAATTCCTTCTAATATCTTCATACAGCTAATTTTAGCTCCTTATCCTGTTTTATTGTGCATTCAAGATTAGAAAGACAAAGAATGGATATTGCATTCTTAATTGATCTATCTTTAACTATCCAGCAGACCTTTTTTTTGAATCCTTGAATAAAGTATCTGGTTGAAAATAGAATTGCAAGTTTAGTGGCATTAATAAGATTCATATTTGAAATATCGATTAAATATTTTCCTTCTAAAGTTCTATATTCCAATTCAAGGGTCGAATTATCAAATATTACACTAAAAGCATTTTTATTAAGTTTAATTTCTCTTATATTATCCATAAAATTAAAGGGGGTTTTCTTTTTTGTACTTTTTAGTTAACGGAACAAAAAGTTTCTTTTTTTAATTGAAATATTAAAAAATAATTCGTTTGTTGTATAATTTTTTTATGATGAATATAGATTTACAGCTCAAAACCATAGCCTCTAATATTAAGCTTATTGCTTTTGATGTCGATGGCGTTATGACTGATGGGTCATTGACTTTTTTTGAGGATGGAAAAGAATTTAAAACTTTTAATGCAAAAGACGGGCTCGGGGTTTCAATGCTTTCTAAGTCCGGGGTTATAACGGCAATTATTACTGCAAGAAAAAGTCCTATTGTTGATCTTAGAGCCAGAATGATTGATATTAAAGAAGTTTATCAAAACGAGAAGAATAAAGTTAAAGCTATTGAGGATTTAAGACAAAAATATGACCTTAACTACAGCCAAATTGCTTATGTCGGGGATGATTTGATTGATATTGAAGTTTTAAAACTCACAGGATTAAAAGCCTGTCCTAAAGATGCAGTTTGTGAAGTGATTGATATCTGCAACTTTGTAAGCAGCAAAGAAGGAGGCAGGGGGGCAGTTCGAGAAGTTTGTGATTTAATTCTTAAAAGTAAAAATATTAAGTTTAGCGATATTGTAAACCAATAACTTTAAATTACCCCTTCTTCTTTTAAAACTTCTCTTATTTCTTTTCTTAACTCCTCTTTTTTATCGGAATCTTCATTAAACATGCTGCCTGTGCCTGAAACAAGCCAGTTTAAGTTAACATTAAAAATCTTATACAATTGGATAGATAACTCAATTGAAGGGATTCTTTTTTTTCCTTCATATCCCCAGATTGTGGATGCTGGAATACCCAGTTTTTGCGCAAATTTATCAACTGATAGATTTAGACTTTTTCTAACTTTTTTAAGATTTTCTGCGTACATTCCTACCCTATTTGTATGAAGTTTTGTAAAATTATACTCAATTGAGTTGACTATTCTACCCAATCGAATATAATTAAAGTATTAATACATTTATTCTGTTTTAACTATAGCATAAAAACGACATTTTTTAAGTCGTCCGCTTGCAATACACAAAAATATAAAAGGAAATACCAATGAAAAAAGCTTTTTCTTTAGTTGAGCTTCTAGTTAGCTTGATTACAATTTCAGTTATACTTGCATCCTTAGCTCCTGTTATTACACACAAGCTAAAACAAAACAGAATTACAGTCGGATTCAAGGGAGAAAATGTTACAAACGATTGCAGCCCTCCTTTTGGATCTGATTGTCAGCTTTGCAATAAAAACAAGTGTTTAATTTGTCCATTGTCTTGTTCTGATGGAAAATATCTTGATAAAGACAATTGCCAATGTCTCAGCTGCCCTAATAATTGTAAAAAATGCGATGAAACAGGCTGCAGACAATGTAATTCAGGTTATAAAAAACAGGGAAATACTTGTACTGCCTGTCCTGCAGGGTATTGGGGTGAAAACTGCGTTAATCAATGCCCCAAAGGAACGATGGCAAATGCGCCAATCGCTGCAACAGGATGTATTGATTGCACGGGAAATCAGTTTCAAGACCAAGTCGGTCAAATTGCTTGCAAAAATTGTTCTGGTTTTGTAGGTGATAATAATACTAAATGTACAACTTGCAGCCCCGGGACTTATTGGAATGGAAGCTCTTGCCAAAATTGCTCCGCAGGGACTTTTTCAAATACAACAAATGCTACAAGATGTCAATATTGTAATAGGGGGTTTTATCAGGATGAAGATGGAAAAGATAAATGCAAGGAATGTTTAGCAGGAACATACAGCAGAGGTTCTGGAGCTGTAACCAGCTGTACAACTTGCCCTCCCGGTAGTTTTTCAGATAAAAACGGGGCAACAGGTTGCACTAATTGCTCTGGTTTCGGATCAAACTATTATCAGTCTGAATATGGACAAACAAAGTGTGAATTGTGTAATGGACTTGTTAAATTCTCAGAAACAGCTTGTGAACCTTGTAGTATTTATTACGGTGAAGACTGTATTTCTTGTACTTTAACTCAATGTACGAAAATTAAAAATTGCAAACAACTTAGTCAAAACGGAAAAAAGTGCCTTGAATGTGAATTTGGATATGAATTTTCAGAAGTTAATGATAGAAGAATTTGTAAATTGCCTAATGATCGACACTGTATAGAAAAAGATGATAAAGGTTTCTGCACTAAATGTGCAACCGGCTATAATTTAGTAGCCAGCGAGAAAAAGCTTTCTTGTAATTCCGTACAAAATTATTGCAATAAAAATTGCAAGATAGTGGGTGGAACCACAACTTGCAATGGATCGAGCGGTGGAACGATGATTTGTTCAACAGAAGGAGGAGAAAAAGTTTGTCAAAAATTTGAAGGAACAGTAACAAAACACATTGCCATTTATCCTTTTCTAAGATGCATACACGAAAGTTTAAACACTTCTTGTTCTCAAAAATTGTCAAATTTCCTTAATAATAACAGCGAAGGAAATATCCTTACCAATGTCACAGAACTGGAAAATTGTACAGACAATATGATTGACAATTATCCAGATGTGATCCCCGGTGAACATCCTTATATAAAACCTTCACCATAATTTTTCTTATATTATTTTGTGTTTTGGTATGAGGACTAAGGTTTTTATAAACCTTGAGCCCTCTTTTTTTACTCAATTACCTGGCCAAAAAACAGCCTCAGTCCTCCTGCTTTTTTTCTAAGTGTTTTTCTAACCCCGCAGGAAATAACATTAAGATTATCCATTAATCCTTGTGTACTTGTGAGCGTATCAGGGGTTGTTTCAAGAGCAAGATTCATATTATTAAAAGAAGAATCAATATTAGACATTACATTGTTAAGTTTAGCTGAATCAATAGAATTATCAATTTTTGTTGAAATATTCCTAAACCCTTTAGTGGTTGAGTATAAATTTGGTTTATTTTGAAGCAGAATCCCGTTTATAATACTAAACATCTCGTTTAATCCCTGCATAGCATAGCTTAAGGATTCAACGCTTGATGCTATATTTTGTTTTAAGTTTTCAATATCTTCAGGATGCTGGTTTTTCATTACAGTTTCAATATCAACTGTTGCAATACCCTTTAATATTGCTCCGCTTTTAATGATTGTACTTGAAGGTTCTTTAGGGTAAATCAGCTCTAAAAAATCTCTTTCTTTGTTGTTTGTTTTTTCTTTTTTCAAAAAAACTTCGCAGTTAATAGGCAAAAGAAGTTTTTTAGGATACAAGACAATCTTCATTAAAGTATGGTCATAAGAATCGCTATGATGGATTTCTTTTGCTCTTCCTATAACAATTCCTTTATAGTAAACGTTTAATCGGTTGTGAATCGGTCTTAGTTCATCAAATTTTGCTTCAATATAAGTATAAGTTGTTAGTTTATAAATATATAAAGCTAAAAGAAGTATAAGTATTGGAACTATAATTAGAATGTATTTTTTCATAATTCTAACTTTAGTTCTTATTATAAATTTAATTAATTAGATAAATAAGCTAATTCAGTTGATTAATGAGCTCTAAAAATTCAGGAAAAGATGTATTAATACAGTCAAAACCCTCAATTTCCATTGGTTTTTTGTTTATTAAGGATAAAATATAATAACTCATTGCAAGCCTGTGGTCAAGGTGGGTTTTTGCTGTTATTGAACAGTTAAAGTCTTTTTTTCCTTCAATTATAAAACCGTCTTTTTTTTCTTCAATATTAACCCCTAATTGTTTAAAGGTTTCAACAATAGTTTTAATTCTGTCTGATTCCTTGTTTCTTAAGTCTTGTGCGTCTTGAACCCTGCTAATTCCATTTGCTTGGGTCATTAAAACAGCCAGAATCGGGATTTCATCAATTAATCTTGGAATTATATCCCCTTTAATTACAAAAGGCTTAATATTATCACTATAGTTAACCTCAATATCTGCAACAGGTTCATTTGAAACTAACCTTTGATTGTGAATCTTATAATCAATTCCAGCATTAGAAAAAATTTCAATAATTCCATCTCTTGTAGGGTTTATCCCGACATTCTTAACAAGAATACTTGAGTTTGGTATAATTGCAGCTGCAACTAAGAAAAACGCTGCAGAGGAAATATCTCCCGGGATTTCAATCGGTTTAGGAGTGAGCTTCGAGCTTTTAATTGCTGATAAAAACCCGTTTTGCGTTTTTTTTGTTTCAATATCCGCTTCTAAGTATTTAAGAAGAATTTCAGAATGATTTCTTGATAAAACAGGCTCAATTACTCTAGTTTCACCGCTTGCGCCTAATCCTGCAAGCAATAAACAGCTTTTTACCTGCGCTGAGGCAATAGGACTATTATAGGTAATTCCTTTTAAGTCTGCTCCTGTAATTTCAAGCGGAAGTTTATTGTCATTGGAGTTAATTTTTGCTCCCATTAGCTTTAGAGGTTCAATAACTCTTGCCATAGGTCTTTTAGATAAACTTTTATCACCAACAAGCACCACTTGAAGATTAGAAGAAGCAAAAACACCAGATAAGAGTCTTGCTGTGGTTCCTGAGTTGCCGCAATCGAGTTCAATTTTTTTATTACAAGATAATCCCTTGGAACTATCAAGAATTAAGTGTTTTTTTGATAAAAACTTAAATTCAACCCCTAAGTTTTTTAGGATTTGAACAGTACTAAGACAATCAGCACCTAAGGAAAGATTCTTAATTTCAATTTTATTATTAGTTAGAGCACCGAAAATTAAGCTTCTATGACTGATTGATTTATCCGCAGGAATTGTAATTGTTCCTTTAAGCATTAGTTAGTTCCTTAACAAAATTAGGAACTTTAAAAACTGCTTCGTGGAGTTCTAAATTGTATAGTTTGCAAGTTTTTTCAATTTTTCTTGCTCGTTTAATATCAATTGTTTTAATAGTGGGAACTTCGATATCCTCAGAGCAAAAACCCCAGGACCAGTATCCGCCGGGATATGTAGGCATTGGACCTGTGTAGGGCGCAACGATTTTAAATACTTTTCTTAAAAGCTGATATGTTTTTTTCATATTTTCACTCTGCGCAAAAGGTCCTTCTGTCTGAGGAACAACAATTCCTCCTTTTTTTAGAGCTTTTTTAACATTATTGTAAAAATTTTCATTAAACAATCCAACCCCAGGTCCAATAGGATCTGTTGAATCGATTAAAATAACATCATAAACATTTTTTTTGTCTTTAATAAAATCAATTGCATCCTCTACTAAAACCCTGACTTTGGGATTGTCAAGTTCAAGCGCAACTTTAGGGAAATATTTTTTTGATGCTTCAATAACAAGCTCGTCAATCTCAACCAAATCAACCCTTTCAACTGATTCGTGTTTTAAAATTTCTCTTACTGTTCCGCCGTCTCCTCCTCCTATAACCAAAACGGTTTTAGGATTTTTGTGGGTTATAAGGGGAATATGGGCAATCATCTCATGGTAGAAAAATTCATCTTTTTCTGTTACCATCATAAGCCCGTCAAGCGTAAGGATATTTCCAAAAGCACGGGAGTGAAAAACATCTACAACTTGATAAGGAGAAGTTTTATGATACAAATTTTCGTCCTTTTCAATTGCAATTCCAAATCCTTCGGGTGTAATTTCGTGATACAAGCTCTTTTCCATTATTTTCTTCCTTTAATTATCTTAATCTTATTTTATAATTATACAAAAAAAGTAAATCTTTTGATATAATTATTTTACAATGATTAGTAAAAATAAAATATTTGATTCATTTGAAGAGTTTATCGCAGTACCCCTGTCGATTCTAAAAAACAGAATTATTCAAATAACTGGTTTTAAATCGGATTTTATTTCCTCAAAATCAATTAACATTGAACTAAGTCCTAATTCAGTACAGATTAACTGCATCAATAATGAAGGGGCTTATAATCTTTTAAGCAGTGTGGTTTATAAAAGAAGATTAAACAAAAAAAGAGAGCTGGAAAAAGAGATAAAAGAATATGAGAATAAAAAAAGCACGGTTTTTATTGAGCTCGCCAACTCTTAAACTTTGTCCCGAGCTAAATTATCCTGAATTTGCGCTTCTTGGCAGGTCAAATGTGGGAAAATCTACTTTTATTAATACTTTAGTTAATAATCAAAAATTAGCTAAAACTTCCAATACTCCAGGCAAAACAAGACTTATCAATTTATTCGAAATTGTTTGTGATACAAAAACCTTTGTTTTAGCGGATTTGCCAGGGTATGGTTATGCTAAGGTTTCAAAAAACACTCAGGCAGATTGGCAAAAAAACCTTGAAACTTATCTCAAAGGAAGAAAAAACCTCGTTTATACGATTCAGTTTATTGATTCAAGACACGAAATTCAAAAAAACGATATTGAAATGCAAAATTGGCTTAAGTATAATAATATCCCCTCTCTTAATATCTTAAGCAAGTGTGATTATATTTCAAGAAGTGAACTTAGAAAAAAAATTGATACTCTAAAAAAAGAGTTCAAAAACGAAGTTCTGCCATATTCATCCAAAAACAAGGCTTTTAGTGAAGATATACTGAATTGGTTTCACAATAATGGCTGATAATTTTGATTTTTTAAAAAAATTTGACAAAAAGCTATATAGCATTATCCTTGATGCACAGAATCTTTTTTGCGATGGATACTTCAATCAAAGCGCAGTTAATGTTAGAATTTTTGGCGAAAAACTGGCGCAAAAAATCCTTCCCAATAGCGCCCAATCTACTTTTGATGACACTTTAAATTGTCTTAAAGATAGAATTAAAACACAAAGAGATAAAGAACTTGTTGAGGATTTGTTTTTTATAAAACAGCAGGGAAATAAAGCTGCCCATGGAGAAACTCTTAGCTCTCTTGAGGCTTTAGAAACCATTAAAAGGGCTTTTGAAGCTTCAATTAACTATTGCTATTGTAAATCTGGTCAAGAAGAAATTAACAAACTCATATTCGATACTGAACTTTTAATCAACAATAAAAAAACAAAAACAATTGAACAAAAACTAATTGATGCAAAAAAAGACAACAAAGAAACCTTGACGATTGATAAAAATAAAAAACTTGAAAAGAAAAAAGAAATTAAAGAAAAAATTAAACAGGCAAGGAAAAACTTAAAACAAAACATTAATAAACCCATAAAAACAAAGAAAAGAGACAACACTCTAAAAAAACGAATACTTTTTATTATTTTTGTTATAGTTTCGATTTTTTTATTATCAAAAATCCTTTTTCCTTTCTAGTTTTTTGTGATATTCTTTTTATATGAATGAAGTTTTATTTCTAGATTTTGACGGCGTTTTATTCAACACGATTAAAGAAGTTTATTTAATCAATCGATTCCTTTTTTCATTTGAAGACTTTTTTGCAAGAATTGATGAGGATAATTTTTATTTCTTTAAAAAACACAAATATCTTGTTTATAATATTTGGATGTTTTATTACTTTAACCCCCTGTCTTTTAATAACGACAAAGAAATTGAGCAAAAATTTACACAAGCATTGCTAAATCGGGATTTTGATAAAGAAAAAGTTTTTGTTGAAAGTTTTCTTAAAACAAGATACTACCTGATTAAGAATCATCCTGATTTTTGGCGCAACCTTGAAGTCCCATATGGCTTTTTCTATGAAATTAAGCAAATATACCAAAAAAAGACAGCTAATGTTGTTATTGTTTCGAAAAAAAATAAAGCTTCAATTCTTGAGCGTTTACAAACTTATGGATTGGATTTTGACCCTGATAAGGTTTTTGGGTATGAAATTCTTGATAAATATTTATCCAAAGGAGATTTTCTGGAGGAATATTTATACAAAAACAGAATTGAAAGAGCTGTTTTTGTTGATGATAACCTGAATAATATAAATAGTGTAAAAAATGAAAATATTAAAAAAATCCTAGCACTTTGGGGCAACACTGGACCGAATGAGAAGGGGTGCAGCGAAAGTGAAGCTATTTATGAAATTAGGAAATTTTTCAGTTTATAACAAAATATAATCTTTAGGAGTTTTGTAGTAATAACTTGTCTTTTATATAGATAAGTGATATTATTCTAAAAAAAAGAGAGAGAAAATGGTCGATAACAGACCCCTAAGTCCTGTTACAGGTTCATACTTCAAACAAGATAATGCATTGGCTAATAAAATGTCTGATGAAAAATACGGTCAAGGCGGGGAATACTATGCAACAGAACAAGAAGTGCAGCAGCAGCAAGAAGAGGTTTTTCAAGATAGATCCGCTCAATTGAGGGCTTCTTTAAACGGGCTTGCACTTGCTAATGTAGGGATGTTGAAGTTTAAAAAAGTTATTGAAGAAAAAAAAGAAGATAATAAAAGAAAAAAACAAAAAAACCGAAAGCAAAAAGAAAAAGAAGATGATTAAAAGCCCTTAAGAAAATTCTTAAGGGCTTTGTTTCATCAAATAAAGCACTAATCAAACTTAATCTGAGCCATCTCATCTAAGGAAGCAAAAACAGAACTTGCACCGCAGTCAACAAATTGAACTTGCGCTGTAACTCCTGAGGATAGGTCAGATAACAAGTACAATGCTGATTTGCCAACTTCTTCAACATGCGGCGGACGTTTTAGAGGTGCTTTTAGTGCATTTGCTTTAAGCATTCTATCAAACCCTCCAATTCCCTTAGCAGCCATTGTTTTAATAGGACCAGCAGACAGGCAGTTGCATCTTATGTTGTATTTTCCTAAATCCGCTGCAATAAAGCGCATTGAACTTTCAAGAGCTGCTTTTGCTACACCCATTATATTGTAGTTTGCAACAACCTTAGTTGCTCCTAAGTAAGTAAGAGCAAGGATTGAACCTCCGCCTGAAGCTTCCATTTGTTCTTTTGCGTGTTTTGCAATTGTAACTAAAGAATAAGCGCTAACATGCATTGCAAGATCCCAGCCTTCTTTTGAAACAGTGTAAAAATCGCCGACTAAATCATCCTTATTAGCAAAAGCTACAGCATGGACAACAAAATCCAGCTTATCATATATTTTTTTGTATTCACTAAAAACCTTACTAACATCCTCTTCTTTTGTAACATCGCATTCTAAACACATTTTTGCATTCATTGATTCAGCGATAGGACGAACCCTTTTTTCCATTGCTTCGTTTGCATAGGTAAAAGCAATTTCAGCTCCCTCTGTATAAAGCTTTTCAGCAATTGCGTTTGCTATTCCAAATTTATTTGAAACGCCAAAAATTATACCCTTTTTACCATCCATTAAACCCATAGGTTTCCTCCTTAAAATAATTTCTATTCTATTATAATATAAAAATTATAAAACGATAGAATTTTTTTTCATGGTAGAATATAAACCATATGGAATTAAACCCTGTTTTGATATCAATTATCGTTTTGTGTACTTTGTGCATATTTCGAATTAATGTCTTATTGTCTTTGATGATAAGTACTGTTATAGCAGGATTTATTGCAGGATTTCCAATTTCTAAAACCATGGATTTATTTATCCAAGGATCAGGACAAAACTCAGAAACTGCACTAAGTTATATTCTTTTGGGAGTAATTGCCGCTGCAATGACTCATACAGGTTTAGCTTATAGTTTATCAACTAAAATTTCAGGAATAATTAAAAACAATAAATATTTGCTAATAGGGATTCTTGTTATAATTTCAATTTTATCTCAGAATTTAATTCCTGTTCATATTGCATTTATTCCTATTCTAATCCCGCCTTTGCTTGGTTTAATGAATAAATTAAATCTTGATAGAAGAGCAGTCGCCTGCGCTTTAGCTTTTGGTCTAAAAGCTCCATATATCGCCCTGCCTGCGGGATTTGGGCTAATTTTTCAAGGTCTTATTGCAGCTAACTTAACCCAGAATAATGTTTTTGTTGAAAAAACGGATATTTGGCGCTATAGTTGGTTTTTAGGTTTTGCAATGTTTGTTGCTTTATTGGTTTGTGTTTTTGTAAGCTATAAAAAACCAAGAATCTACAAAACAATTGAAAAAAAAGAGGAAAATAAAGAAATTAAGTTTACAAAAAAGCAGCTGGTAACTCTCTTTGGTGCATTTATAGCGCTTGTTGTACAGCTATTGAGCGGGTCTTTGCCATTGGGAGCACTTTGCGGACTTATTGTAATTTTTGGATTCAGAGCAGTTGATCAATCTAAAATGGATTTTCTAATGAACGAAGGAGTGGCGCTAATGGGCTACATTGCTTTTGTGATGTTAGTTTGCTCGGGCTTTGCTCTTGTATTAAAGGAAAGCGGCGGGATTGATTCTCTTGTTAGTGCGATTATACCTTTTGTTGAGAACTCAAAATTCTTAGCAACCTCAGCAATTCTTCTTGCAGGATTGATAATTACAATTGGAATCGGCTCTTCTTTTGGAACAATTCCAATCTTAGCGGTTTTATTTACCCCCTTGTGCTTAAAACTTGGTTTTTCGACCCCTTCTATAATTATTCTTCTTTGCGCTTCAGCAGCTCTTGGAGATGCAGGCAGTCCGGCCTCTGATACAACATTAGGTCCAAGTGCGGGTTTGGGAGCGGATAATCAGCACGACCATATTAAAGACACCTGTATTCCTACTTTTTTGCATTATAATACAGCGCTTATTATAGCTGCTTTTATTGCTGTTTATTTTCTTAATTAAAATCCTTAAGCAGCAAAGCTTCTTTGGATTGAACTTTGAATTTGTTGTTTAACGCTTTGTTCTTCAGCATCTATCATTTGAAGCTGGTTTTGATACCTTTGCAGCTGCTGATCAAGAGCTTTTTCAGCCTGATACAATCTTTCTTTTTTCTTTTCTAAAGCCTTCATCTCAGGACTATCAGGGTCCAGGTCAGACCCTAAACCGACTAAATCATTAATCTGAGCTGATAAGTCAAGTTTGGTAGTCGAAATTAGCTGGATTCTATATTCTAAATCCGACCTGTAACTATTAATTTGTGCTTGCCTTAACTGGGCAATCAATAGTCCCATTGTTATCTCATTTCATTAAATTTATTGCCTTTTAGAAAAACATGCTCATTATTTTGCGCTATTAGTTTTTCCATTTGGTTTAGCTGATGCATTTGATATTTGAGTTTGTATTGAATCATTTTTCTTTTTTTGTTTATCGAAAGTGCATCCTTTAAACCTGCAACAATTTCAGTTTTAAGAATTTTTAAGGGGTTATTTCTTCTTAAGTAATTCTTTGAATAAGTTAAGAAGGTTTTTAACCGTTTAAGGTTTATTCTTATAGTTTGTTGCAATTTAGAATCTCCTTTTATATGTTTTTATTTAAGGAGTCTCTACCTTAATAAAAACATATATTAAAAATAAATTGACATTATGTAAATAATTATTAAATAATTACACTTAAATAAATTCTCGTCATTTTTGGTTTAAAACTTTAAGAATTTATACAAATCTTTACATTTTGTCTTAATCTTTTAATTGAAAAGGGCACTTGGTGCAGCTTGCTTTGGGTCTTAGGATTAAATTGCCTTCTAGGTCATAAAGCTTTGCTATTCTGTAGTTGAGTTTCTCTTTGCAAACAGGACAGAGAATTTCAAAATTTGGATTTGTCGAATTAAGCAGAATAAGTTCTTTAATTTCTTCTATTTTTGATTTTTTTGCAATATCTAAATCAAGATTTTTTTCATAAAGCTTAATTTCTTTATTATCAATCTTTAAACCCTTAGCAAGTTTTTGTCTTATTGTTGTAGGCAAAAAAAGCTCATATCCTGCTTCGATTGATTGAATTTGTTCTTTAGATAAACCCGATTTTAGAGCAAGTTCCTCTTGTGCTAAGTTGAGTTCTTCTCTTTTTTCAACAACAAACTGAGCTAAGGAGATATCTTTCTTTTTGTACTTAGGCATTCTTTTTTGCCATTTTTTCTTTAACTATTGAAAGAATTGTACCTGCTGTAAAAATAGAGGAGCAGGTTCCTGATATTACCCCTATAATAATAGCCAAAACAAAGTCTTTAATTGTAGCACCGCCAAAGAAGTATAGTGCTAAAAGAGTGAATAATGTTGTAGCTGAGGTATTAATTGATCTAGCTAAGGTTTGGTTAATTGAAGCATTGATAATCTCATTAGAAGAGTACTTTTTAGCTAAAAAGCGCATGTTTTCTCTAATTCTATCGAACACAACGATTGTATCATTAATTGAATAGCCGATTACGGTCAATATTGCCGTTATAAAAAGACTATCGATTGTTGTATTAAAGAAAATTCCTTTAATTGCAAATATTCCAACCACAAATATTGCATCCTGAAACAGTGTTAATAGGGCAATCCAGCCGTATTCAAAGCGGAAGCGAAAGGAAATATAAACAACCATAAGAATAAAAGAAAGAATAAGAGCAATTAGAGTGTTTCTTAACAATTCTTTTCCCAAAGTCGGACCAACAGAGTTTACCTGAACGAGTTCAAAGTTTCCAAAGTCTTTGTTTAAAACCTGAGTTATCTCATTTGCCTTATCTTTACTTTCTTTATCACCTAAAAAAGTTGTTCTTATTGAAATAAGATTGTTATCCCCTTGTGTAGTTGTTTGAATTACAGGATTTTTAACGTTTTTTTCAACAAGTGCAGCTCTAATACTGCCAATTTCACTTGTAGCTATCTTTTTATCAACCGCATATTGCAGGATTGTACCACCTGTAAAATCTATCCCTAATTTTAATGGTGCATGGTTTTTTTGAGTTGACATCAGATAAATTATTGCAATAATACAAGGTATTAATAGAACCGCTGTAATACCAAGGAATAAATATCTATATTTAATAATATCCAGTTTATATTTTTCTTTAACCAAATTAGTATTTGCCATTTTTCTATATTTCTCCTTGAATTAATCTAAAACACCGAATTTAGCTTTTTCGCGTTTTGTTTGCTGTGCTACATAAGCTGATTCGATTTCTTCTTTTCTTAAACCGAAAAGAGCGGGGTATTTAAGCTCGCTGGTGCCGAAAACAAGATGCATGAAATTTTTTGTAACAGTAATAGCACTAAACATTGATAAACACACACCTATAATTAAGGTAAGAGCGAATCCCTTAACCATTGAAGCACCAAAGTAGTAAAGTATCAAACAGGTTAATATTGTTGAAACATTAGAATCAAAGATGCTTGTAAATGCTCTATCAAAGCCTGAGTTAATTGCTGTAAAAAGGCTTCTGCCCATTCTAAGTTCTTCTTTTGTACGCTCAAAAATCAAGATATTAGCATCAATCGCCATACCGATTGATAAAATAAACCCTGCAATTCCTGTTAGAGTAAGTGTTACAGGAACAAGTTTGAAAATCGCAAAGTTAATAAGTGCATAAATTATAAGAGCAAAACAGGAAATTACCCCAAGAGCTCTGTAGTAAATTATCATAAATAGCATTACAGCGCCAATTCCGACAATCCCTGCAATTTTAGATTTATTAATACTGTCAGCTCCTAAAGTCGGACCAACGGATTCTTCCTGGATTACCTCAGCTCCAACAGGAAGTGCTCCAGCGTTTAGCAGGTCTACCATTTGTTTTGCTTCTTCATATTCAAAACCGCCTTCGCCTCCTGTTATTTGTGCTCTGCCGCCTGTGATTTGTTCATTCACTCTTGGTGCTGATTGTAGTTTTCCGTTAAAGAAAATTGCCATTTGTTTTCCTGTCAATTCTTTTGTCAAATTGGAAAACTTCTGAGCTCCTTCAAGATTGAATTCTAATTCAACCATCCACTCTCCTGTTGTAGGGTTAGAGCCAACAAGAGCTTTTTTTAAGTCTTTACCGCTAAGACCTGTGGATTCCCAATCCTGGGTTCCATCCATTAGAATTTTTGGTCTTTTAAATTCAAGCTGGGCAGTTTGCCCTATGAATTCTTTAGCTTTGGCAGTATCTGTAATATTAGGAATTTCAACTAAAAGTCTTTTTTGACCAACTCTTTGAACTAAAGTTTCCCCAACACCCATTGCATTAACCCTGTTTTCAATTGCATATTGCAGACTATCCATAATTTCAGGAGTAATTTTAGGGGTTGTGGGTGAAGTTTGCGCTTCAAGCATTAGCCTGGAACCTCCAACTAAGTCAAGACCAAGACTTGCAGGTTTTTTATAATCCACAAAAGCACTGGCAATAGTCAAAGCTGTGATAATCCAAAAAAGAATAAGTTTATTTTTCATTATGTTTCCTCAAAACTATAATATTTTTCCAAATTATAACAAAAAAATAATAAAATGTTAAATTAATAATTAAGGTAATATTATAGTTGAGATTCTACTCTGTTTCTGCCAAGTTCTTTAGCTTTATACAAACACTTATCGCAGTATTCTATTAATTCTTGCACTGAAGCGCCGTTAAGCCCTATAGTTGCAACTCCTAAACTAATTGTAACTTTAGCTTTTTGATCATCAACAAGATTATAATCAGCATTCCTTACTGCTTCACAAATTTTATTAGCAGCACTTATAGCATCTTTATTGTTTGTATTAGTTAGAATTATTGCCATTTCCTCACCCCCGTATCTACAAACAATATCTAGAGCTCTTGAGTTTTTTTTCAGGATTTGCGCTGTTTTTCTAAGAACAAAATCACCTGATTGATGACCGTATGTATCATTGAATTTTTTGAAAAAATCAATATCAATTAAAATCAAAGAAAAAGTTGTATTGTAACGTAAATAATTGTTAACATTAAGTATCATTTGTTCTTGAAAGTATCTATGGTTGTACAGTTGTGTTAAACCATCCGTTATAGCGAGTTTATAAGTTTGTTCATAATCCTTAACTTTAAGCAGATACTTTTCGCAATAAACAAGAATAAAAGTACAAAACATTGTAATATATGGAAAAACTACAGACATCCATATTTTGAAAAACAAAAGCGCATAAGTGCTGATTAATGCGTACAATACAAGAGTTGCAAACAACACTATAAAAGTTTTAAGTACAGAATCTGTCCTTAATACAAAGTAGCCTATTATAAAAGATAGTATAATTGAAATTAAAAAATCAATTTTTAAGGGCAGTCTTTTAATAAAATTGTTATCAAGAATATTATTCAAAAAATTACCATGGAGCTCAACTCCTGATAAATGAGGCTCTAAAGGAGTGCTTTTAATATCTGCTAAACTTGTAGCGGTTGTTCCAATGTATACAATTTTATCTTCAAAATTGTTCTGCAAAAACCCAATATCGTCTTTCTTTTCTATAACTTCCCACAGGGGAATATTCTTATAAGTCCCTTTTTTTCCATACCAGTTAATAATTGCCCTATTTGTCTTATCAAGAGGAATTTTGTGTTTTTTATCAATTATTATAGTATTTTTTTTAATTCTGATGCTTTTTTTATCCAGCATATTAAGCGCAAGCGCCAGGGACAAATTGGGGTAGTATTCTTTTCTATATTTAAAAACAGGAATTGTAGTTCGAATAATTCCGTCTTCGTCTCTTACTACATTAATTGAGCCAACCTGACCTGCAGCCTTTTCAAGATCATCCATTAAGGGTCTAACATTAGTAAAGGTAATATATTGATTATCACTCAAGAATCCCTTGTCTACTTTTAGTTTTAGTTTATTATCAAGAATCTTAGGGGTTCTAACGGCTTCATTATAGTTATCAAAATTCATTGAAAAGAAGATATTATCCCTGTTTTCAACAGCTTTAATTAAAGCAAAATCGGATTCAATATCAGCTAAATTGGGTTTTAAAAATAATAAATCAAAAACAATATACTTACTTTGTGCTTTTTCAAGAGTTTCAATAACTTCTGCCCAAATTTTTCTTGAAACAGGCCAGGAGCCGAATTTATCCATGATATATTCATAGGATTCATCGTCAATTGCAAGAATTACAATGTTTTTATTTGGTTTTTTATAAGTAGAAATAATGCTCTGTCTTAGGTCATATGAGCTGTTTTCAATTTTGTTCATAAAATCTTGAAAAGCTCTAAAATGCCCTAACCACAATAAAAAGCCGAAAATAAAAACTACAGTTAAGCTATAGATTAAATAAACTAAAAATTTTTTTTGTTTTTGTGCCATTTGTTTTTACTACCTGATTAAATCAGAAAAAATCAGCTCATCAATAATTTGATAAACAGGATTTGCATTTTTAAATTCCAGTTTAATTCCAAGCTGTTTAACTGCCTCTATAATATCCGGTTTTTTAAGATTTTCACCTGAAATAAATTTTAACAGGGATTTTTCATTGAGGTTTTGTTCCATAAACTAATTTTCTTATATAATGGCTTTAATTAAATCAACCTAAAGAACAGTTTCACAGCGATTTTTTTAATATAAACAGTGGATTTTTATTTCCCTACAACAACCGTTAAGTCTTTTCCGGTTCTATTAATTCCAATTGGATCATAAATCGTGTGCTCATCTTTAATCTGAGGGATTATTTTTTTCAAATCATTAATCGTTTCACCCGCTGTGTTTAAGTTGTGAATTGCAATATAGTTTTTTGAAACTTGAGCTGAGCTTTGCATTTTAATTTTTTCAATTCCGTGTTTTTGCAGCTCCTCTTTAAGCTCAACCGCCTCAGGCGATGAATTGGGGTTGTAGAGAATTCCTATTGATAAGTCTTTGATATCGAAATCACTTTTTGTTCGATAAATCATTTTATTGATTAAATCTTGTGTTTTTTCAGGATCTATAATCCAATAGCTAATAACCCCTTTGCTTGAGGGAGACCCAGGGATTGTTGCAACTTGAATTGTTGAAATATCAATATTTTTTGCAATTCCCAAGTATTTAGCTAAATCATAAGCGGATAAATCCGTTTGAGTGTATTGAGGAAGAATTTTTAAAAGCTCAGGCAATTTAACAATAACAGATGGATCCTTTAAACGAGCCAAAAGTGCGTTAAAAAACCACTGCTGGCGCCTTATCCTGCCAATATCTCCGTATGAATCATGACGGAATCGTAAATACCCTTCTGTTTGTTTACCCGAGAGTATGTGCTCTCCTGCTTTTAAGTTAATATGGAGATTTCCGGCATTATCGTCATATCTCATATTCTTTTCAATATAAATAGGCAGACCCCCTAAAGTGTCTATCATTTTTATAACGCCTGTATTAGAAATTGCAAAGTAGTTGTTAATCTTAACTCCAAAGGTCTCTTCGACCGTTTTTACAGCCAGCTTTGCACCTCCGAAGGCAAAAGCATGGTTAATTTTATCAATTTTATTCTTCCCTGCAACATAAACCTTAGAATCCCTTGGAATTGATATTACATTAACGTTTTTTCCATAAGGAGCAATACTTATAAGCAGCATTGTATCAGAACGATTGCCTTTAAAAGGATTGGTGGAGTTTGTTGCAACATCAACTCCCATAAGAAGAATGTTTTGTCTTCTTGGAGACAGGTTAATTCCGACATCAAAAGTCGGACTATTGACTACCTCAGGGTCAAAGTTGGCTTTTTGATTATTAATGTAGAAATACACAGAAGCTGCAATTAACAAGACAAAAATTAAAAATTTTAAAAATTTGTGTTGTTTTTTAGGTCTGCGCCGTCTTCTATAGCGCGGAGTACGTGGAATTTCAACTATTTCTTTATTGTCATCTAAGCTGGTTTTATACATTTGCTTTCCAATTTTTAGTTCCTTAAGCATTATATAACAAACATTCTTTTTTTTAACTATACACAAACTAACTAATTTATTGTATCATTTTAATAGAGTAATTCTAGAGGTCTGACTTTGAAAAAAATTTTTATAATATCTTTTATTTTTTTACAAACACTATCTTTTGCCCAAGACGCAAAAGAAGTTAAGGAAAGGGCTTTAGCTCTTTATAATACAAAAAACTATAATGAAGCTTTTTCCCTTCTGGATAATTTAAACAGCAGCGACAAAACCAAAGATACTTTTTTAATTCTATCTAATATTGCACAGGAAAAAGGCAATGATAATCTTGCAATTGAGTACTTAAACAAAGCACTGGATGAAGATTACACTTATTATAAAGCTTATTATAATCTTGGGTGCATTTTTGCTAAGAAAAAATCCTATTTACTTGCATCCAATAACTTTGAACTTGCCATTAAGTACAATAAAAACTGTTCAAGCGCTTATTATAATCTTGCTCTTTGTCAAATTAACAACAAAGATTATAATAGTGCTAAAAAAAACTTAATCAAAGCTCTTGAACTGGAGCCTCTTAATAAGGATTATTATTATAATTTAATTTTTTGCTATAAGGAGCTTAATAATACCCGTCAGGCAAAAAAAATGTTAGAAGCTTATAATAAACTGGGGTAAGTAAAAATGAATGAGAATAATACAACAATAATTGGTATTGATATACAAGAAAAACTATGTCAAATGCTTGATAAAAAAGATTCTGTCGAGAATGCTAAAAAACTGCTTCAATTAGCATCAATATTAAATATTGATACAATACTTACAGAACAATATCCAAAAGGATTAGGTTCAACCATAGAAGATATTAAAGGTTTTAAAACTATTGAAAAAACAACTTTTTCTGCCCTTCAAACTCCCCGGTTTTTAGAGGAATTAGAAAAGTTAAACAATAAAAACATCATAATTTTCGGAATTGAAACCCATATTTGTGTTTATCAAACAGTATTAGATTTAATTAACAAAAACTACAATGTTTTTGTCGTTTGTGACTGCTGTGCTTCAAGAAAGAAGCTAAACCATAAAACTGCACTACGATTAATGGAGTCTTATGGAGCTAAGATTACAACTTTAGAAATTTGTCTTTTTGAATTTTTAAAAAGCTCAAAACATCCTAATTTTAAAGAAATTCAAGGTTTGATTAAATAAGGAGCATTATTCCTTATAAGCAATAACTTCAACTTCAACAAGAGCGTTTTTAGGAAGTTTTGCTTCAATGCAGGAGCGAGCGGGTTTTGAGGTAAAAAATTGGGAATAAATTTCATTAAAAACACTGAAATTAGAAATATCAGATAAAAAACAATTAGTTTTAATGACAGATGAAAAATCAAGTCCTGCTTCTAATAGAACCGCTTCAATATTTTTTATAACCTGCAGGGTTTGTTGTTTAATATCTCCTTTTAGCTCGTTAGTTTTAGGATCAATTCCAATTTGACCTGAACAGTATAAAAAATTGGATGCTGAAACTGCCTGAGAATAAGGTCCAACAGGTTCTGGAGCATTTTTTGTATAGATTATTTTTTTCATATAATTTCCTCCCTTTTATTGAATGGTTCTTTTGAGATGTAATCAAAGAAATAAAGATCCCTTGGATTAATTGAAAGATCCAAAATATCGTTTGTTTCAGCTGTTGAAGGAATTGAAGCACAAAAGTCAGATTTACCAAGTTTAAAGTAAACATTCTTATTGGCACCTAGATTTTCTTCAAAATCTACCTTTGTTTTAAACTTAATTAAATTAAAATGATAAGAAGCATCCTGAATGCATACAATTTTTTCAGGACGAACTCCCACGAGGAGTCTATCTACTTGTGGCAGTTTTTCAAGAATTGATTTTAAACTTATTGAAATATTTCCAAAAATTAAAAATCCGTTATTAATACTTGCTTCAATAATATTCATAGGATTAGCCCCCATAAAAGAAGCAACAAAGGTATTGCTTGGATAATTGTAGATGTTATTAGGAGTGTCAATCTGTTGAATTTGTCCATTATTCAAAACAGCAATTCTATCGCCCATTGTAAGCGCTTCTGTTTGATCATGGGTAACATAAATAAAAGTTGTTTTAAGCTTTTGATGTAGTTTTTTAATTTCAGACCTCATCTGGTTCCTTAGTTTAGCATCCAGGTTAGATAAAGGCTCATCCATAAGAAAAACCCTTGGTTCTCGAACAATTGCTCTTGCAAGTGCTACTCTTTGTCTTTGTCCTCCTGATAATTCCTTTGGTTTTGCTTTAAGGTAATCATCAAGCTTCAAAATTTCACTTGCCCTGTCTACTCTTTTGTTGATTTCTCCTTTAGGGACTTTTCTTACTTCTAAACTTAAAGACATGTTTTCTTTAACATTTAAATGAGGATATAGTGCATAGTTTTGAAAAACCATTGCAATATCTCTATCTTTAGGAGGAGTTTTATTAACAAAATCACCCCCGATATAAATTTGTCCCTGCGTTGGGGTTTCAAGTCCTGCAATCATTCTTAACAGGGTAGATTTTCCGCATCCTGACGCTCCTACAAGGACAATAAACTCTCCGTCTTGAATTTCAAGGTTTATATCTTTAAGAATTTCTTTTTTTCCAAAGCTTTTAGAAATATTAGTTAATGTAACACCAGCCATTTATACTCCTTTTTTGTTTAAGGGTAAAACAAAAGTAATCATTGTGCCAAAATCGGGTTTTGAATAGACCCAGATATCGCCTCGAAAAGCGCAAATGTAATATTTTAGAATGCTTAAAGATGCCTTAAGCCCTATTGGTCGCTTGGTTGAGCTTCTATAGTAGGCATCAAAAATATTCTCAAGTTCTTCTTCGCTAAAAACAAGGTCTTTGATTTTAGCTTCAAAAAGAATATATTTTTCACTCTCCAAAGAATCATTTGAAGCAAAAGGTCTTGTCTGAAGAAAATCCAGGGGAGGATGTCCGATATTGAGTGTACAAATCCCTAAATTTGTACATTTGAGGAAAATATCCATTATGCTTTTAATAATATATTCAACAATATTGGAATCTAAATTGCAATCCCTGCTTGTAATTTTAGAATAATCAAGACTAAAGAATATTTTCCTGTCTAGGAATTTTTTTCGATAGATTCTATCAATTGATTTGATTAGATTTACAATATCAAAAACTTTGAATTTGTATTCTACTTGTTCAGACTCTAATTTGAATAAATTAAAAAGCTGTTCAAGATCATAGTTTAAGTCTTGTGAGTTTGTGTTGATAATATTTAAATATTTTGTTTGTTTTTCATTAACAATTCCTGCAATTCCATCCAGAAGGGCTTTTGAAAAACCACCTGTCGATACAATATTAGATAATATAGGCCCTGAGCAGTTAATTAAAAAATCATTCTTTTCATCAACAATTTTTTTAGCTATTGAATAATTTTTTTTAATTTCAATTAGTTCTTCTCTTTGTTTGGTTACATCTCTTACTATTGCATAAATTCTTAATGTTTCAGGACTTCTTGACGCGCTGATTTCAAGAAGCATAGGAGTGATATCCTCTTGTTCATGGATAGATTTTGCAAAAATTCTCTCTTTTGTTTGAATTATCTCGTTTAAATAAAAAGTTCCGTTTTCGACAAAGTCTGAAAAATAGTTCCCTAAAATATTAAAACGGGTGGTTTGGTAAAGCTCTAAAACTTTGTCATTAACATCAATTATTTTGCCGTCATGTTCTAAGACGAAAACACCATCAGGCAAAAGATTAAATTTATTCTCAACTTTAGGTTTTTTAAAACTGTCAAACAATTTCATCTACTACACTCTTTTTATTTATCCTACCACAAAATTGTATCAAACAAAAGTTATAGAAATTTTATTCTTTGTAATAGTTAACAATTGTTAAAAAAGTTCTACAATAATATTAGGCTCAAGTTAAGGATGGCAGTAATGAATATTCAAAAGGCAATTTATGATAATGAAATTGTTTTTTTTGTTAATGAAGAAATGATTGATGATTCAATTGTTGAACAAATTATTTCTATTCAAGATACAAATAAAAAAATAGCATTGGATTTAAAAAAAGTTAAATCAATTAAGTCTGATTATTTTCTTAATTGTCTGATTGAAGATAAATTTAAACTTTTTAATATTCAAAGTGAAGTGTTATTGTATCTTGGTCTTACTTTAAAATCAGGATTTTTAAACTCTTATCTAAATTATGATGATTTTCATAATAACAAAAGAGAATTTATCAAAAGAAGGTTTAAATTAGTTTAATGCGCAACCCCGGTTGCATTAAGACCAAAAACATAGATATCTTTTCCAAGTTGATTGGGGGCTTTTTTACCATTTGCATCAACATACAATAACCCCCAGCACTTCCCTTTTCCCGGGGTTTTTCCAAGCTCATTTCCTTTCTTATCCTTGTGGACAGGAAGATAATAAGAAGGACAATCCTTAATTCCTGTTACTTCAAAACCAATGTATGCTCCTGTAGGCAATTTTCCTCCTGGAATATTTTTTCCGTTGCAATAAGAAGTGTTGGTACAAAAATTGAGAACATTTGTATTTGTAAAACGAATGTATTTTTTGTACAGGTTATAAATATCAGAAGAACTAGCGCTTGCTCCGCTTGAGTTTATAACTGCAAATTCATAACTATCAACAACAGGCTCAATAAAAGTTCCTGTAGGAACACTTGCTGTTTCGATTTCTCGAATTTTAGAACTAACATCATCAATGTTTATCATTGCTTTGTATGCTTGCGCCATAAAAGATTTTTCCCAAATCTTGTCTGTTCTTAAACCTCCTATTAATAAAGCAACTAAAACCCCTATTATTACAAGAACTATTGTGACTTCTGCCAATGTAAAAGCTTGTTGTTTTTTCATATAATTAAATCCTTTTTAATATAATTATATTCTAACTTACAAATTGTGCAACTATTGAAATAAAATGATACAAAAGCAAAAGGCAGCTTATCTCTAAACTGCCTTTTATTGTTTTTTTTGATTAAGCGGATATTATAATTTGCTTATTGCTAGATAATATCTTCATCATCATCGTTTTTATCCGGTTTACTTTCTTCAGCTGGTTTGTCTGGTTTCTTATCTTCAGCTGGTTTATCCGGTTTACTTTCTGACGGTTTTTCATTGCTTTCTGGAGGTCCACCATGGTCATCACCACTGCCTGGTTCATCATCCGGTAACTCGCAACCTGGATCGCTGGGCTCTGGAGGATCGCTAGGCTCTGGAGGATCGCTAGGCTCTGGAGGATCGCTGGGCTCTGGAGGATCGCTAGGCTCTGGATCTGGATCTGAAGGTTCGTGAGTTATGTCATCATCGCCTGGATCACTGGGCTCTGGAGGATCACTGGGCTCTGGAGGATCACTGGGCTCTGGAGGATCACTGGGCTCTGGAG
>CAJTNR010000017.1 GCA_910577635.1 uncultured Vampirovibrio sp.
CCTAATAGTGATAAGACAGCATGTGATACTATAGCAACTACTCCGGATCCTCCTGCAGAAAAAACCTGCGGCACAGCACAATATTTAGATGGAGACGAATGTAAATATTGTGCTTTAAATTTTCATTTAAAATGCATTGAATGTGATTCACAAAAACAATGTACAAAATGCGAAAGTACACACGTAGCTAAAAATGGCACCTGCTATAAAAAAGTAACCAAAGAAGATTGTGATTCTTTTGGGGGATTTTACAGAGCAGGTGGTAGTTGTATAACAAAAACTAATTTTGGCTCTACAGGCTATAAAGAAATTGCTATTCCTACTGCAGCGGGTGTGACTTTAAAAAATATGGGTGAAAAATGTAATTGTAATCACAACGATACCAATTGTAAATGTTGCTGGAAGGGAACTGACACAAAGTACACAGCTGACGGCGCCTGCAAGGATGGACATAAGGGTATTACATACAATGGCAATAAAGTTACTTTGAATTATGCTACTTGTAAAAGAACTGTCTGCAATTATCAAGCAGCACAAGCAATTTGCGATAATTATGACGGAGGAGGTAAAAAGGGGTATTGGGAACTGCCTGCTTCACTTTCACATAGTCAATTTGTAGGATTAGGAACAGAAGGACCTCAATTCTGCCACGGTGATGCAACAGCTAACAAGACTCTTGGGTACAGTTATTGTCCTGCAGGAAACCATGGTTGTAAATATGCAGATATTGACCCCTATGGAAATGGCAAAGAAGTATTTGATGCTTCTGCTTTTCCTGATCAAGTGTGGACATTTAATGGACATAGAGCTAGATTGAGTTCTTACAATAGAACATTTCAAATTATGAATGGAAGTGGTGAGCGTCAAACTTCATCAACTCGATGTGAAATATATTCTTATTATGTCAGCAAATCGGAATAAAATTTTATATATATTTTTGTGTTTTGATATTTGAGGGTCTTGTTTTTAATTTGACCCTCTTTTTTTCAGGCTTCACTCCGGCTTTACGCTTTTTTCCGGCTGTGGTGCTCGGGGCAGTGCCCCTGCGCTTCCTACGCCGGCTATCGACAGTTACGCCTAAAAATGTCGAAGCTCATCGCTTCGCCATTTTCTTTACGGCTTCACTCCGGCTTTACGCTTTTTTATTGACAACGGAGGATTAAAAAACTAGAATATATATTATGTCTTTATTAATGAAAAAACCAAAGGATGATTATAGAGAAATTGAGGAGTTTAATAAAAACTCTTTTTTCAACTTTATTGCTAAAGATAAAATTCTCAATCATAAAAAGTTGAATGAATTTCACAAAAAAGCCATTGCAAGCAAGAACTTCTCTCAAGTTTCTATCCTTATGTCCTATCTTGCTCTTAACAATTATAGACAGAAAGCAAGTTATTATAATACATTGAGCCTTCTTAACGATTCAAGGTATCTTGCTAATTCAAGCAACAACCTTTTGGCTCAAAAAATCAACTTTTTTTGCAGTGCAATAATTGAATTCTTAGAAAAAAACATTGAAACTGCGATTGATTTATTCAAAGCCAGCTATTTAATCAAAGTTCAAGACAAACAATACGATAATGAGATTCTTAGCTATAAACAAAAAGTCGAACTTTTGCAGCCAAAAAAATATGGCAAAAACTCTCCTTTTATTCACTCCCAAATTGAAGATGAAGCACTATTAGCGCTTTTGGAGGTCGGAAAGTCAATTGCAGTTGAAACAAATATTGATACCTTGCTTGAAACAATTGCAAAACAAATTCAAAACGCACTTGGGGCGGATAGATGCACTGTTTTTTTACTCGACAAAGAAAAAAATGAACTCTGGAGCAAAGTTGCACTTGGTTTAGAAAAAGAAGAGATAAGATTCAGTATTGACAAAGGTTTAGCAGGTCATGTTCTAAAAACAGGCGAAGTGGTTAATATTAAAAACGCTTATGAAAGTCTTTATTTCAACAAAGAAATTGACCTCAAAACAGGCTACAAAACAAAAAATATTCTCTGTATGCCGATAAGAAACTTATCACATCAAATTTTAGGAGTTTTTCAGGTTTTAAATAAACACGAAGGTGATTTTACAAAAAAAGACGAAGAACTATTAACAGCAATAGGTGCAAGTGCAGGAATAGCGCTTGAGAATGCAAATTTATTCAACGAACAAAAAAAATTAATCGAAGAACAAAAAAAACTGTTCTCAAGTTTTATTAACACCCTCTCAGCTTCAATTGATGCAAGAGATAAAATTACTTCCGGGCATTCCAAAAGAGTAACTGCTTATGCTTGTTTAATATGCGATAAGCTTAACTTAGATACAAACGAAAAAGAAATTATTAAAAACGCTTCACTTTTGCATGATATAGGCAAAATCGGGATTAAAGATTCTGTCTTACAAAAAGAAGGGAAACTAACCAAAGAAGAATACGAACACATTAAACAACACGTTATTTTTACACATGATATTCTTATTAATGTTTATAGTTCGAAAAATTTTAAAGATGTTGCACTCATTGCAAGTTCTCATCATGAAAAATTCGACGGAAGCGGTTACTTTAAAGGTTTAAAAGGGGAAAAAATCCCTCTGGGCGGTAGAATATTGGCAATTTGCGATGTTTTTGATGCAATTACTTCAAAAAGACACTACAGAAATAAAATGGATATTGTTGATGCTCTAAAAATCATCAAAGATGGCTCTAATTCACACTTTGACGAAAAATTGGTCAAAGTTTTTATGGAGTTATCATGCTATCAAATATTAGAAATAATATGCGATAATAAATTAAATGTTTCAAAAAATGACGAATTTTTACTTAGGGAGTTTAAATTAGAATCATTTTGTGGTATTCTTAATAATAAGGAATGTTTATCTAAACGCATATTAAAATTGAAGAGCGTATTTGACAAGTACTATAAAGGATCGGAATGAAAAAATGAACAAAAGTATACTATCATTATCATTGTCTTTTATCTTAATTTGTCCTGTTTTCGCTGAATCGGAAATTAAACTTGAACCCATTAAAAAAGTCACTCCGCCTATGGAACTAAAGGCGACATCTGACCCTAATGTTTTTAATTTATCCAATATAGTAGACGGATTACTTAATTCAGATGCAAAATCAGAAGAATTAGATGAAAGTTCAAAAACAAGAGCAGCTTTTATCAGCGCAACTTCCAAGTTCAATCAGGGAAATGCTACAAGCGCTTATTTGGACTATAACAATATAATAAAAAACACAAATGACGATAAAGCTCTAATTTCTCTCAGCAGGGTTTTTTATGAAATTGGATTTTTTTCATTAGCTAATCAAGCGCAGAAAAAAATTACACAGAAAGTCAACTACGAAGATATTATATCCGACCTTCAAAAGAGTCATAAGCCAAGCTCTGAGCTTAATAAAGAGGATGAAATTTTCTTTGCTAAGAGTTATTCTAATATCTACTTCAATGCAAGCGCACAAGAAGCGATATCTGAAATTAAAAGCAAAAAAGGAAAGTACCATAAAAACGATTACTACAACTACACTCTTGCAAGAGCTTATTATGAGCATAAAGAATACAAAAACGCACTTAACTACATTAACAAAGCTCTTAGCTTAAACCCTGAAAACATTAGCTATGAAGCTTTTAAAATTGATATTCTTATTGCGCTTAAAAAGCACAAAGAAGCTCTGGTTATAATTAAAAAACTGGAGAATAATCCTACAATTATTGTCTATGCTCCTAAAATTGCAGCAGTTAAACAAACGGTTAACTTAAAGCTTGCAAAAAAAGAAAAGGATAAAAAATACTATTCTCTTAATAAAAGCTACATTGAAGCAAATTTTGCAAAAACCAAAAAAGATTGCATTAATGTTCTTAACTTCGACAAGAAAAACGATAGAATCCTTGCTTTGTATGCAAAATCTGAACTTGCTCTGGGCAATATCGATAAAGCCAACTCCTCTTTTGTAAGTGCTTATAAAATTAACAAAAAAAACCCTGATACACTTATTGGATTAGGAGATATCAAATATCTTAACGGGGATTACAAAAACTCGATTAAGATGTATAAAAAAGCATTGTTAAAAGACAAGGAAAGTTCAGAAATTGCCATTAAAATTTACACTGCGCAGAAAAAATCGGCAATAAGTTCTAAAGAACTTGAAAAATTTGAAAATGATATCCATAGAATGCCCAATAGTGCATACTTAGACTACTATAGAAGCGCTCTTACAATTGGAAGAAGAAACGACAACTTAAAAGAAGAGCTTCTATTAAAAGCGCTTATGAAAAACCCTATGTATGCGCCTGCAATTGGTGAACTTACAAAGCTATACTTAAAGAAGAAAAACTATGTTGCTGCAAAAAGCTTAATCAATAATAGTTCTATAACACTTGAAAGAAACTACTACTATTACTATTTAAGAGGGCTTTACAGCCAGGCTTTGAATAACAAAAACGAAGCTATTCAGTTCTATAGAACTTCAATTAGTTTAAAACCTGATTTTGAAATTGCAAATGCGAAACTTCTTAAACTAATTCCTAATATGTCCCGCGAGGAAATATAGAAATTGGTTGTAAGCACAAAAAGTGCAGCATTGGTCGGGCTGGATGTATTTACTATCAGTATTGAAGTAGATACAATTAACTCAATTCCACAGATTTTAATCATCGGATTACCTGATACGGCAATTTCTGAGGCAAAAGAACGATTAAGACTTGCAATTAAAAACTCCGGATACTCTTTTCCTGCATCCAAAGTCGTTATAAACCTTGCTCCCGCGGATTTAAAGAAAGAAGGGTCAAATTACGACCTTGCTATGGCAATTGGAATCCTAATCAAAGAAGGGGTTGTCAAGGAATTTGATAATAACAAAATTGCTTTTTTAGGAGAATTATCCCTGGATGGTTCAATAAGACCTGTAAACGGGGTTTTACCCATTGTTTGCGATTTGAATCGTCTTGGAATTGAAAAAGTTATTGTCCCTATTGAAAACTTAGAAGAAGCCAGTTTTATTGATGACATTGAAGTTTTAGGAGCTAAGAATCTTGCTGAAGTTGTTGAATATTTAAATAAAAACATTGATTTATCAATTCTTAAACAAAATATTGACAGTTATTTAAAACTAAAAGAGGATTATCCTATTGATTTTTGCAACATTAAAGGACAATTGAGGGCAAAAAAAGCTTTAGAAATTGCAGCTGCAGGAGCTCACAATGTCTTAATGTCAGGAGCGGCAGGTTCAGGTAAAACAATGCTTGCCAAAGCTTTTGTATCGATTCTGCCCCCTTTAAATAAACAAGAAGCAATAGAACTTACAAAAATTTATTCAATTGCAGGATTATTAGATAGAAAAAACCCCTTAATTACAAAAAGACCCTTTCGCTCTCCTCATCACAGTTCAAGTCCAATTGGAATTATAGGAGGCGGGTCGAATCCTAAACCAGGTGATATTACACTTTCTCATAGAGGAGTTTTGTTTTTAGATGAAATGGTAGAGTTTCCAAGAACAACACTTGAAGTGTTAAGACAACCTCTTGAAGATAATATTGTAACAATTTCAAGAGCTGCAATAAGCGTTACTTATCCTGCCAATTTTATTCTAATCGGAGCTATGAATCCTTGTCCTTGCGGCAATCTTGGGGATCTAAAAAAACCCTGCACCTGTACAGAATTCCAAATCAACCGCTACAAGGCAAGACTATCGGGTCCTTTGTTAGATAGAATTGATATTCAGCTAAAAATTCAAAGATTAGAGGACAAAGAGCTTCTTGAAGAAGATAAAAACATTGAAACTTCAAAAAAAATCAGACAAAGAGTAATTAAAGCAAGAAACATCCAGCTAGAAAGATATAAAGACGAAGGGATTCTAACCAACAGTGAGCTTAACTCAAAGTTAATTAAAAAGTATTGTAAGATTGATTCTGATTCTAAGAAATTCTTAGAACAGGCAATTAACAGGTTCAGTTTGTCGGCCCGATCTTATGACAGGCTCCTTAAAGTTTCAAGAACCGTTGCAGACTTAGACAATAGTATTGATATTGATATATCCCATATCGCACAAGCTCTTCAATTGAGAGAAAACTAAAGTTCAATTGAATTGTCAATTATTTCACTTGATTCAGGTTCTAAGGTCTGTCCTATTGATTTTTCAAGATTAGCTCTAGCACTGTTGTAGTCAAAAATTGTCTGATAATAGTTTAACTTAGCACTTGAGAGCGCAACTTGGGAATCCTTTAGCTGGATTGCATCTCCATAACCTACCCGGTATTGACCTGAGGTTAATTCATAGTTTTCCTGCGCTTTATCAAGTGCTGCTTTTGCTACAGGAATCCTTGCTTTTGCGTCTTTTAATCTTGTATAAACCGATTGAATTTCATAGTAAATATCGTTTATCTGAGCCTTTGTTTCCAGTTGAACCTGTTGATAAGTAGCTTTTGCTTCTTTAATCTGGTTTCTTATTAAAAGCGGGTTAACAGTAGGAAAAGTTATAAAACCCCCGTAATTGTACCAATCTCTATCAGTCCAGCTGTCAACTCCTCCTTTAGCGTAGTTAACCTGCAATTCAATACTTGGCAAAAAAGTCTTCCACGCAAGTTTTACGCCCTGATTAGCCTCATCAACCGAAAGCATTGCACCCTTTAGGTCAGGACGCTGCTCATTTGCAATTTCAACCGCTTTTTTCATGGTAATTGAAACAGGTTCATAGCTCAAACTTGTATCAATCATATAAGGATCGCAAAAAGGCAGTCCAATAGCATTGTTCAATTGAGAATAAGCAATATCAATATTATTCTTAGCTGAAATCAGCTGTGCTCTTGCTTCTTCAAGATTAGTTTGAGCGAATAATACATCTACTTTGGTTTTTGTTCCTACTTCCCAAAAAGCAAGAGCCTGATTATACATTTTTGTATAATTATCGAGTGTTTCAAGAGCCACTTTCTTTTTATCAAGCGCAAAAAGAAGATTGTAATAAGCATCTTTAACAGCACATACAACCTCGTTTACTGTTTTATCAATTTCAGTCTTGCTTTTTTCATATTCAATCTTATCAATTGTATACTGATTCTGCGTGTAGCCAAAATCCCACACGAGCTGCTTAATTCCGATTTGCCCCAGGGTATATTTATTAAAAGAAGAAGCTTTCATTCCTTTAATCATACTTAAATCAGGTTTATTATGGTTCAAAGAACTTGACCAATCAAGAGTCGGGCTGTAACCTGACAAAGTTTCATACTTTCTATACTTAGAAGCTTCCGATTTTGCATAAGCTGCTTTAATTCTCGGGTTATTAATAAGAGCAAGTTCAAGACAATCAGCTAAGTTAAGCTCAACAGATTTTGAAATCCCCCCTTCAAGTTTTATTGCTTTATCCGAGGATTCACCGACTGTAAAATATGTATCAGTAGGGATTTTATACTCCTGTCTTACTTTATCTGAGACATTGTACTGTTTTTTTTGAGGTTTAACCTTAATTTTCTTTGGCTTTTCTTTCTTAAACAAAGTTTTTCCCTTATCAAGGTCTTTTTGTTGTTCTTCTTCACAGTTTCCATAACTAAACAATAAAAGACAAAGAACCATAAATAAAATTTTTATTTTTTTATTCATTCTCTCCTCCCTTATTTTTATTATGCCATTTTTTCTTTGTATCTTCTCTTAGTTTTTGAATTATTACATAAAAAGCAGGAACAAGAATTGTACCAATTACAGCAGCTGCTACCATGCCGCCAAAAACCGTTACACCGAGAGATTTTCTCGACATTGACCCAGGGCCGATTGCAAAGACAAGAGGAAGAATCCCGAAAATAAACGCTAAAACAGTCATCATAACAGCACGAAAACGAATATTTGCAGCTTTCATAGCAGCTTCAATAATTGATAGCCCGTTTTCGTCATGTTCGGTTTTTGCAAACTCAATAATCAAAATTGCCTGCTTAGCAGCTAACCCGATTAGCATTATAAGCCCGATTTGAGCGTATAAGTCAAGAGATTGACCCCACAAATACTGGAATAATACCGCTCCTAACATTGCAATCGGAGCTATAAGCATAACCCCTACAGGAAGCATCCAGCTTTCATAAAGAGCTACTAAGAATAGATATACAAAGATTAAAGACATTACAAGAACAACTGTAGTCTGCCCCTGAGACTCCAACTCCTGCAAAGATGTCCCGGACCATGCAAAACCAAGGTCTTTAGGAAGAGTTTCTTTGGATAATTTTTCCATTTCCTTAATAGCATCCCCCGAGGACTGTCCTTTAGCAGGGCTGCCTTGAATTTGAACGGATTTATACATATTAAATCTTGTTGTATCATAAGGACCGACAACAGGTTCGATTCTAACCAGAGTCGATAAGGGAGCTGACGATCCGCTTGCAGTTTTAACATAGACCTTATCGATTGAATCAATTGATTTTCTATACTGCTCATCAGCTGACATCATAACCCTGAAAACACGTCCGTACAAATTGAAGTCATTAACATAATAAGTCCCGAATTGACTTGAAAGTGCTGTATAAACATCGTTTATATTAATACCTTGAGCTAATATCTTTTCATAATCAATATTAATCAACAATTGCGGAGTTTGTGAATTATACTGAGTAAAAACATTCATTAACTTAGGATTTTGATTAGCAGCAAGAATTAGTTTTTTTGCTTCTTTATGAAGCTCCTCAGGTGTTCTTTGTCCTTTATCCAGAAGCTGGTATTCGAATCCTCCAAACATGCTAAGACCTGAAATCGGAGGCGGAACAAAAGAGAAAATACTCGCATTGGGATATTTTCTTGCAATCATTGAAGCGTTATTAAGAATATCATTTAGTTCTTTTTTGCTTTTTAGTTTTTGTTCTTTTGACATAAATAATGATTTAAAAAACCCGGGTTTTAGTCTTGTTTCCCAATGGTCTAAGTGAGTAATTAATATTGCTGTATTTTGACCATTAAAACCATTAAGTGCCAAAACACTCTTAACCCCTGGAGTATTAAGTAAATCCTGTGTAAGATTAGTTGTTAGCTCATTGGTCTTAGCTAAAGAAGAACCGTCTTTTAACTGGATATTAGTAAAAACAGCTCCTGTATCTTCGGTCGGCAAAAACCCTGTAGGAATTAACTTAAACATCCCTATTAAGAATAATACCAGGACAATAAAAGTAATAATTGTTCTTTTGGGTGTTTCAATAAAGTATCTTGAACCTTCTAAATATCCGTTTTTAGTTCTATCAAAGGCTCTATCGAATTTTTTTAATGATACATCCCAAGCATAAGCTAAAAACTCACCCTGCGCTTTTAGTCTCTCAACTCCCTTTAGCTCTTTTTTGTCAGCCCAATAGTCGCGGTACAATTGACGATATTTTTCATAAAAACTTCTTTTAGGAAGTTCTTCTTTGCTTCGTAAAAAAATTGAACACAAAGCAGGAGCTAAAGTTAGAGCCATTACAGTTGAAATTCCCACTGAAACCGCAATTGTTATTGCAAACTGCTGATACATTTTCCCTGTAATCCCTGGAATAAAAGCAACAGGGACAAATACCGCCATTAATACTAAAGAAGTTGCAACAACAGCACCCGAAACTTCCTCCATTGATATCAGCGCTGCTTCTTTAGGTTTTAAGCCAAGTTCAATGTGTCTTTGAACGTTTTCAACAACAACAATAGCATCATCTACAACAGTTCCGACCGCTAATACAAGTCCAAAAAGGGTAAGGGTATTAATTGAGAATCCAAATGCTGCAAAAGCAGCGAATGTTCCTATTAAAGATACAGGAATCGCACAGAAAGGAACAATACTTGCTCTTATATCCCCTAAAAACAGATAAACCGTAGCTACAACAATAAAAACAGCAAGAATTATTGCCTTAATAACCTCAGACAATGAATCTTTAACTGAATCAGTGGCATTATAAAAAACAGAATAAGCAATCCCTTGCGGGAAATTCTTTGATAGTTCTTCCATTTTTTTATTACTTTTATTAGCAACATCAATTGAATTAGCATATGACAGCTGGGTTACAGACATTACAGCAACAGACTTATTATCGACTTTACCATCTGTAATATAGCTCTCACCTGCTAATTCTACTCTTGCAATATCTTTTAATTTAATTGCCTGTCCTAGAGCAGTTGATTTTATAATAATATTCTCAAATTCTTCTTTTGTTTTGAGTCTTCCTTTGGTTTTTAGTGTAATTGCCATTTCCGGTTTATCAATCAAAGGTTCTGTCCCTAAAGCACCTGCTGAAATCTGCGCGTTTTGAGCATTGATTGCAGCGGAAACTTCGCTTGGTGAAACATTAAGTGTAGCCATTTTCTGGCTATCCAGCCAGATTCTCATTGAATAGTCTTTTCCTCCAAAAACCTGAACTTCTGCTACACCATTAATTCTTGCAAGCTCATCTTTAAGAAAAATTGAAGCGTAGTTTGATAAAGTAACCAGATCCACAGAATTATCAGGAGAATAAATACCGTAGTACAATAATCCCCCGCCGCCTGTGTTTTGTTTTACAGTTAAACCGTATCTTGAAACATCAGAAGGTAATCTTGAAGTAACTAAAGAAACTTTATTTTGAACGTTAACTACATTCATATCAGGATCAGATCCGACTTCAAAATAAATTGTCAATCGATAAGTTCCATCCTTTGAATCCGATGTCATATAAAGCATACGCTCAACACCATTAACAGCAGACTCAATAGGAGCTGCGACTGTTGATTCAATAACATCTGAACTTGCTCCTGTGTAGGTTGCACTAACCATTACTTGAGGAGGTGTAATCGTAGGGTATTCTTCCAATGGCAAAACAGACATTGCAATTAGCCCTACAAGGATTATTACAATTGATATTACAAATGCAAATCTTGGTCGTTCTATAAAAAATTTTGAAAACATTTATTTCTCCACTGATGCTTCGCCTATTTTTACAGGCATTTTCGGCATTAATTTAGTTAAATTGGTTGCAATATACTTTTCCCCTTTATCCAAGCCGGATTCTACTATCCAGTAGTTTTCATATTGTCCTTTGTCTTTAAAGTACTTAGGTTGAACGGTGTTATCAGGACCAACAACATAAACATATCTTCCCTTGGAATCCTGCAGGGTAAAGTCTTGTTCAACAACAAGACAATCGTTTTTCTGATTAGAATAAACTTTTACCTTAACAAAATCCCCGGGGATTAAGGTATTGTCGTTATTGGCAAATGTTGCTCTAAAGTCAATAGTTCCGGTTGTTGTTGAAATTTCATTATCGAAAAAGTCCTGTATCCCTTTAATTGGATACAATTTGCCGCTTGGAAGAACAACGTCAACTTTAATTGGATCAGAATTTTTTTTAGGGATAAAATCCAGCGCCCTTAATTGGTCAAATTGTTTGGAATCAACGCTATACTTAACATAAATCGGATTAGTTTTAGTAACTGTTGCAAGTTTTCCTGATTGAGAAGATACGTAGTTTCCCTCCTGAATTTCAAGAGAGCCGATTCTGCCATCTACGGGAGATTTTATTGTTGTATAGCTAAAGTTTCTCCTTGCTTCTGCAAGTGCAGCATTAGCAGCTTTTACAGAAGCCAGAGCTGCAAGTTTATCAGCATATAAACCATCATAAGTAGATTTTGAAATAAAATCTTTCTTAACAAGCTCAGCACCTCTTTCGTAGTCTTTTGTAGCTTTGTATAGAGCTGCTTTTGCATTCTCAAGATCAGCAGAAGCTTTATTTAGAGCGTTTCTATACTGCGTTTGCTCAATTGTAAATAAAACCTGTCCTTTTTTTACAAAATCACCTTCTTTAAAGTGTTTTTTTTGTAAATAACCGTCAATTCTAGCTACTAAATCGACTTTGTCCTGAGATTGAACTCTTCCGGGGATTTCAATTGACTTAGCAACTTCAATTTCTTTAACGCTGTTAAGTTCAACAACAGGAACAGAAGCTATCTTTAGGGCTTTTGCTCTTGAATATTCTCCATATTTAGTTATTGAGAAGCGAACAAAGATTAAAAATAGAATTATAGACATTGTTATAATTAGAATTTTTTTCATATTTAAAAGACCCTCTTCCCCTCTAAAAGTCCAATTAACCTTATTCTATCATAAATATTTTTGATTAATTAATTATAATCATCTATATTATGTAGCCGGATTGTATTTTACCGTTGTAAACCTTAATTGTCAAGCACTCCTTAAGGATAGAAGGGGTTTTATCCAAACGGGCAATTTAAAAAAATTAAAAATTGCGATAATAAGATTAATTCCTTTTGTTAGGAGGTCTTGAAAAATGAAAAAATTTTTTAGAATATTATTGAATAAAACAAAAAAGTATGATAAAAAGGCTCATAATCCGTTTCTTAAAGCAGATTACAGCTACAATCCCTTTAGATCTATCTGGGATCAGACGTACATTTGGATTGAGAAGCCTGATCCTTGATTAACTTAGAATGTTCATCCGTTCCGCCGCTTTCTAACAGACAAAGCTCTTTTGTAATTATCGCTGCCTTTTGTCTGCTTGAAAACTTTACAAATCCTCTAAGTCTTTCATAAGGGTAGTAAACTTCAACTCCATCTAATCCTAATTTTTTAAGAGATTTAATGTAGTTTTTTAAGCTTATAACAAAAGAGCAGCAAGGATGAGCAAGAATTGCAATTCCGCCTGATTGGTGGATTGTATCAATTACTTTTTTTGGATGTCTTGATTTTAAAAGCCTTATAAAATCGTTTTTTTCCCTGCTGCAAAGCTTATTAAGTTCTTTATGGTCAACATCCACCCCAAGTCCTAGAATATGCAATGGGGAAGTTTTATAAAAACAGTCAAACTCAACCCCGGGTATAAGTATTGAATCGTTTTTATACTTAGAATTCCTATACCCTTCAACTGAGTTATGATCAGTAATTGAAATATATTTCATGTTGAGTTTTTTTGCTTGATCTACTAAAGAATCAAAATCTTCAACTCCATCTGAATAATTAGAGTGAATATGAAGATTAACGGAGTTAAAAAAGTCGTCTTTTTTGAATGTTTTCAATAATTGCTTAATATCCATAGCTATAGTATAATTGAAGAATGAAAGAAATAACAGAAGTTTTTAAGTTATCAGGCAGTTTTTTTACAAGATATATTCAAGAATATATTCTAATCTTTATAAAACCCTTTCTTGCAGGGGTTTTAGGGTTTGTTTTCTTCTTTTTAATGTTTCTGGATAAAAAAATTGTTCTTATAGGGCTTTTATCTCTGCCTTTTTTCTTCTATTCTTTCTGGAGAGGAATTGTTATTAACTATAGCTTAAATATTTGCGCTTCTTCTTTTTTAAAAAACGAACAAAAAACCCTAAAACAAGCACTTGTTGAGGTTAAACAAGAAGAAAACAAGCTCGGATTATGGGTTTGTTTCTGCTGTATAATCAATCTTTTAGTATACTTTATCCCCCTTGTTTTATTAGGAAAAATTTATATCGGAAAAGAAATTGAATTTTTATTCCAATTCGCAGCACTGTTTTTGTTAAATGCTGCATTTTTAGCTTTAGTCCTTCTTCAGTTTTCGAATTTTTCCTATCAAGTGTTTTATTATCGAAAAAAAGAGGAAAATTTTTTCAAACTTTTGATAAATTCTTATTCAAAAACGGGTTTTAAAGGTTTTTTAATAGCTTTTGCTCTTTCTGGGCTTAAGAGTCTAATTGCTAATTTTATCCCAATTGCAGGGCTTTTAGCATACATTATCCTTAATCCTTTTATTGTTAGTTTTAACAATTTTTACTATTATAGAAAAATTAAAGAATAATTTTTTTTAAAAACACTTGACAGAGAAAAAATTACATGGTATAGTAGAAAAAATTTGAGAAACGGTTAGGTTCAAATTTTTTTGAGCAAAAATATATTTTTTTTTGCCCGAAGAGAGATAAATGCCCGAAAGGGGCATTAAAGTTGTGTAGAAAGTAAAAAAATGGCTCTAAGTGCAGTTACTACAATTAAACCACAGAAAGAGAACAGAAACAAAAATCATACTGTTCTTAAAAGTGCTGCAGGGGCTGCTTTAGGGGCAGGTTTAAGGTATATCGTTCCTACTAAAGATGAATTCAAGGCACTTTATCAAAAAGATTCAAAAGATTGTTTTCTATCAAAACAAAAACTGAATGCAAGAGGAGAAAGCCGCTCAATTCTTAAATACGCAGGATTCGGCGCATTAATTGCACTAGGATTAAGTCTTGTTAATCAGATTTTTAAACCAAAAAACAACAAAGAAAAAGAAATAACTTATACTAAATATGCTGCTCTTTTAGATGCACCTGCTTATTCGTGTGAGATTATGTGGTATAGTGATAATCAGGAAAAACAATTCTAAGTTAGTTGCTTTATAATATCTTCTATTGTTTTTATCCTTACAACTTCTTTATTTGAGTTAAAGTAAGTCAATTGTCTTTTAGCAAAATTTCTTGTGTGCTGTTTTATTTTATCAACCGCCTCTTTGTATTCAAAATCTGAAAATTCGCTATATCCGATTGTATTGTTAAGAAGTTTACTGTTGGGATATTTTTCTTTATTGTTCATCCACTCCTGATATAAACCCTTATCAATCATTGAATCAACCCTTGCATTAATTCTATTGTAGAGTTCTTGTCTTTCAATATCCACCATAAACCACTTAGGGCAATAGTTGTCATTATCTTTTCTAATATACTCACTAACCGGTTTTTTTAAATATAAACACATTTCAATAGAGCGGATAATCTTATCTTTATTATTGGGATGAATTTCAAGAGCTCTTTTATGATCAAGTTTTTGCAGTTCTTTATATAAAGAATCATTATCGAAAGTTTCATAGTAATTTCTAAGTTCAAAGTTACAAGGACATTCGATTAGTTCTTTATTATCCAGTAAACTTTTAATATAAAACCAGCTTCCGCCGCTAATTATAATGGTTTCCTCTTTGTCCAGTATTGGTTTTGCATTTTTTGTAAAATCTCCTGCTGAATAAGTTTCAAGAGGAGTTTTAATATCGATTAAATGATGCAAAACCCCTTTTCTTTCTTCAAGCGTGGGTTTTGCACTTACAATATCAAAATCCTTAAAAACAATTCTTGAATCAGCGCAAATAATGCTGCAGTTAAGTTTAATAGCTAAATCAATCGCAAGATTTGTCTTCCCCGATGCAGTCGGTCCTGTTAATACTATTATTTTTTTGTTCATAGTAATTAAATATTAACACAATTGTAAAAGCAGCAAAATAAATGTAAATAAATAATAATATTAATGACATAAGAGCATTATTTGCAAATAATGCATTAAGTACTGCAAGAATAAAGTGAATAAAGTTTATAAGTATAAAAATTAACAACACCGGAAAAAAGTTTTTAAATGTAAATACAATATTGTCTATTAAAGCAATGAATGATACCAAAAATTGGTTTTTTGCTCTTGAATAAAAAACAGCCGGGAAATAAAACAAGGATAGAAAATTAAAAACAGTTAAAGCCCAGATAAAACTCATTTGCCAGCCAAGGATTGTATACTTTTGATTATCTGTTAAATTGTTAAAATATTGCATTAAAGAAGAATTATCAGAGGCAATTGATCGAATATCCAAAAACAAAAAATCCAAACTGCCAAAGACTTTAAGAGCAATATGACGGGCAATAAAAACCATTAAGGTAAAAAATACAAAGTATAGAATAATTGCTATTATTGTTTTTATGAGGTTTTTTCCAGCACCTTCGAAAAAAATTGCAAAAAAGTTTTTATCTTTAATTTCCCCTTTTGTTTCTTTGATTACCTGAAACCAGCCCGCTAAAAAAGAGCAGCAGAGCATAAAAAGGCAAGAAATCAGAAGAATTGCCGTTAGTTTATTAGTTGTTGTAAAAATTGCAGGGATGATAAAATTTACCCCGAGTAAAAAAACAACTAAAATTAGTGTTGTAGTAGGATTCTCAACCACTTTTGCAAAAGAATTTTTTATTAAATCAATTAAACTCATTTTTCCTCTTAATCTATATTTGCAATTTTTTTAATATAATCTATTATTAATATATAACGTGCAACTAAAAAAACAAGGGTATATAATGTTAAGATTTTCAAAAAATCATAGTTATAAAGGAGTACTTATTTGTGTTGAAGGAATTGACGGATCGGGTAAATCAACCCAGCTTGAATTGTTACATTCCTGGCTTAAACAAAAAAACTTAGACACAATTCTAACCCAGTGGAACTCTTCTTTGTTGATTTCAAACACTACAAAAAAAGCTAAAAAGAAAAATTTACTATCCGGAAGAACATTCTCCCTTCTGCATGCTGTAGATTTTGCCGATAGGCTGGAGCGAACCATAAAACCGGCGCTAAAAGCGGGTTTTATTGTTTTAGCGGATAGATATGTATACACTGCTTTTGCGCGTGATGTTGCAAGAAATGTTGACAGCATCTGGGTTCGAAACCTCTACAGTTTTGCAATTGAACCTGATTTAACTTTCTACTTTGATGTTACTCCTAAAGATAGTTTAGATAGAATCTGCGCTAATCGAGAACCCAAGTACTATGAAGCCGGCATGGATATCAAATTATCCAACAATCCTTATAAAAGCTATATTCTATTCCAGAATAGGATAGTTGAACAGTATCAATCGATGATAAGTGAATTCGGGCTTATAAAAATTGATGCTATGGATTCAATTCACAAAAAACAAAAGTTTATACGAAAAAAAGTTGAAGAGCTATTGATGAGGAATAAAATATTAAAGAATGATTGAAAACTACACAAAACCCCACGGCTATCAAGGGCTTCTAATAGTTATTGAAGGAACGGACGGCTCGGGTAAATCAACCCAGGTAAATTTATTATCTGAATATATTAAAAACCAGTGCTTTGCCTGCTCAGTTTCTGAGTGGAAGACTTCAAGGTTAATTTCAGGTGTCATTAATGAAGCAAAGGATAGGAATATGTTGAATACTACAACTTTTTCCCTTCTTTATGCTGCTGATTACACAGACAGGCTCGAAAATGAGATTATTCCTGCCTTAAAAGCCGGTTTTATTGTTCTTATGGATAGATATATCTACACCGCTTTTGTAAGAGATTCGGTCAGGGGTCATAATATTAACTGGGTTAAAAATCTTTATAGTTTTGCTCCCAAGCCGGACTTAGTTTTCTACTTAACGGTTCCTCCTAATATTCTAATTAAAAGACTAATTGCTAAAAACGGGGTTTTAGATTACTTTGAATCCGGACGTGATATTGGTTTGTCACAAGATATCTACAATAGTTTTGAAATCTATCAAAAAAGATGTCTTGAAGAATATACAAAACTAAAAAAAGACCACAGCTTTATTGAACTGGATGGAACCTTACCCAAAGAAGAAATCCACAGTATAATTAAACAAAAAGTTCAAGAGCTTCTGGATTCAGGAGCAGTTGAATAGTTTAATCAACTATTGCTCCTTTGGGAACAACAACAACTCCGTTTGCCGAAACATAAAACCCTCTTTTTAAGTCAGCTTCTCGATTATAGCCAATTTCTGTATAAGGAGGAATTTCAACATTTTTATCAATAATTGCTCTGTTAATTTGTGAATGACGTCCTATTGTAACATTTTCCATTAGAATTGAATCACTAACGCTTGAATAGCTGTTAATTCTAACCATTGGAGATAGAACACAGCCTGAAATTACCCCGCCTGAAATTATGCAGCCTTCAGAAACTAAAGAATTCTTAGCTACCCCGACGCGCTCTTGTTCATCCCAAATAAACTTTGCAGGAGGAAAATTATAGTTATAAGTTCTTAAGGGCCATTTAGGATTGTATAAATTAAGCTCAGGGCAATAGCTTAATAAATCCATGTTAGCCTGCCAATAGCTGTCAATGCTGCCGACATCTTTCCAGTAGCCTTTTTCAGCCGGTTTAATTCCGTCAAATTCGTTATCATTAAAGTTGTAGACAAAAACCTTAGATCCATCCTTAAGCATATTAGGAATAATATTTTTTCCAAAGTCGTGTTCTGATTCAGCATCAAGAGAATCCTTTTTTAGCTGATATATTAGTTTATCGGGTTCAAATATATAATTACCCATTGAAACAAGACACTTGGCTGAATCATTAGGAAGAGACTTTGGTTTGTGTTTTGGTTTTTCAATAAAACCTGTGAGCCTAAAGTCCTCATCAACTTCAATAACGCCATATTCACCCGCAAGTTCAATAGGAATTGCAATAGCAGATATTGTTAAATCCGCTTTTTTTTGAATATGGTAGTTAAGCATCTGCTGAATATCCATTTTATAAATATGGTCTCCGCCAAAAACACAAACGTGGGAAAAAGGTTCATCCGTTATTTGGTTAATGTTTTGAAAAATGGCGTCAGCAGTTCCTTTATACCAGTTTCCATCTGTTCTCATTTGAGCAGGAACTAAATCAACATACTGATCAATTGAAGAACACAAATTCCAGCCTCTTGATATATGCTTGTTTAAAGAATCCGATTTATACTGGGTTAATACTTTAATTTTATGAAAACCCGAGTTAATAAAGTTGTTCAAGACAAAATCAATAATTCTATACCTGCCGGCAAAAGGAACAGCAGGTTTTGCCCTATCTTTAGTCAGAGGATAGAGTCTTTTACCTTGTCCGCCGGCTAAAACCATTGCTAAAACTTTATCTTGATACATTATACTAAGCACCTAAAAAATCTACCTTATTATTCTACTTATAATAGTAATTAAATTCAATAATTCAAATATATGTATTTTACTTACTAACAAAAAATTTCTTTTTTGTGTTTTAAAGAAAAAAAGGAGAAAAACTAGTGATTATTAACTCAATAGATAATTTACTATCTATTCGGCAGCAAAAATATAAAAGCATTAGCTTTAAATCAAATAAAAAAGAAGAAAAACAGCCTACGTATAAAAATTTTGCAAGCAAAAACCCTCTGGTTTCAAAAAACCAAAAAGCCTACAAAGAAACTCTTAAACTAATGACACCTCCTGCATTAGAACAAATTGAATTTGCAAATAAACTTGCAAGACAATATGTTGTATATAAAAACCCTGCAGCTAAAACGGCTCTTATCACAAAAGAGCACTTCTATCTTGCGTTTCTTAAGGCAAATCTTGATTTTGCCCTTGAAGTTAAAGAAGGAAAGATGACTCCTTCGACTGAAACACAAAGAGTACTGCCTTCTAAAATGGAAGAACTTACTTCAAACCGGTTATGGGAAAAAGACCATATAGATAAAACAATAAAAATTATAAGAAAAGAAATTAACAAACAAATTAAAGAACTTGAGAAAAAATCAACAAAAAAAGGCTTTGTAACTTCTCTTGAACTTGATAATGAATTTGGATATACCCTAAAACAGCACTATGAGCTATTAAAAACTACACTTAAAACGCAGAATATCAACTTAAGCTCACTCAATGATACCTTTATTTTTTCTATTCTAGACAGCTTAAAAGACACGCCGACGAACGCCTTTATACAAGAACTATCTAAAGGAATAATGATCAAAGAATTTGATTCAAATGATACAGGACTTTCTTTCTATAATAATCTATCAAAAAACTTAATTAATAATATCGACAAAAACTACAATGTTTATGTAAACTACTCATCTAAAGACGATAAAGCCCCTCAATACTTTATTAACAGTTTAAATGAGAATTTACAAAAAGAAGAAACCTACAAAAACTGCAAAAACTTTAATAAAAACAATACAAAACTCATTGTCTTTAATGAACTTGCAAACTTTGCAACAATTGTTAAAGAACTCAATGCCATTGATAAGGATAAAGATAAAAACTATATTGTTGTTTTTTCTAATTATTGTAAAATTTTTGCAAACTCAGCCCGCGGTATTGATTCTGAGGGTTATCCTTTAATGTCTAATAGTGAATTAAACTCGATTTTTAAGTATTGTCCTAAGAATGTTCATTATGTTTTTATTGATAACAGAGATAATTACTATTCAACAATAAATGATGAATTTATAGGTGAAAACTATTCTAACTTCCAGCCTTTACAAATCCCTATATTAGATTCTAATGCGGCAAAAAGCGAGTTAATTAAAAATAGGGAAAAACTTGAAAAAGAACTGGGAATTAAACTTGATATTGAAGCAATCAAGTTTGCATGCAGCTTATCCAATACAAATCAAGGCTCAACCTATGATAAAGCCCTAAAATTCTTAAAAAACGCAGCCTTATACTACCAGGAAGAGCCCGTACTAAAAAAAGAGCACTTAAGTGCTTACTTTGAAAACTCGCAAAAAGAAGAACTTAACTCAAAAGAAGGTTCTTATAATATCATATTCGATACTAAAACGACTCCTAAAGATATTAAAGGCTCCCCTATGACAAAAGCTCAAATTGAGCAGGCAGCTTATGAAATTAAGAACTATCCAAAAACCAAAGGCTATCTTATCTACTGCACACAAGAAGGCGGAGGACGTTTTAAGGCTGCTAAAGCCCTTGCAGGAGCAGCTTCAATTCCAATGGTTACAATTAATGCTGCTGATTATGCAATTCGCGATTTAGATACAATTTCTAAAGACCCAATGGAAGCAATTGAAGCAAAAATCACAAAATTGACCAATTTAATGAAAACACAGGCACAAACAAACCCCAATAAAACAGTAATGCTTTTTATCTCCAACTTTGATAGGTTTGCAAGCCCGCATTTTTCTTCAATGTATGAACAACAGGCTTTTAAAAAACTAATTGAGGAAATGAAAAAATCCAATACCGACAAAACCTATAATATCGTAGTTATAGGCTCTTGCGATTATCCTCAATTGATTGATGAAAATATAAGACGAAAAGGATTATTCTTAGATGAAATTGCAGTTTATCCTCCGCAGGGAAAAAAGGATATTATTGAAATTGCTCTTGATTATATAAAAAAGAATAATTATTCAATAGAAGGACAAACAAACATTGAAAAAAGCAAAGTTTTAGCTCATTTTGCTTCTGTTGTTGATAAGTTAAGCTATGTTGATATTGTTGATATATTGGATAAAGCAAATCTTATAGCTAAAAAGAATGGCAAAGATTCAATATCTAAAAAAGATATTAATGAAGCCTACCTGACTAAAACTCTAGGTCCAGCTAATAATTACGAGCTTGAAAAAAAACAAAAAGAACTTATTATAAGACACGAAGGAGCCCATGCGCTAAATTTACAGTTTATGTATAATTTATTAAAACAACAGGGAGATACTATTAGAATACCTGATTCAATTGTTAATATTGCTCTTGATCCAAGGGGGGATTTTTTAGGATGTGTTTTTCATCAAAACTCGCCTGAAAATTTGCAGAATAATAACCTTGAAACAATATTTTCAAGCATGGTTTGTGCATTCGCAGGAAACTCCTCAGAAAGTCATTTCTACAACCAGCAAGGCTCCTGGGGGATTTCCCAAGACCTTGAAGGAGCTAATGATTTAGCTAAATTTGCAGTTTTAAACATGGGTCTTGGGAAAGATATGAATTATTATAAGCCTGATATTGACCCTAGGTCAGGATTGCCTGTTCTTGGTTTTGAAGATGAAAAAAACTACAATAAAGATGTTAAAGTTCTACTTGAGAATGCAAAAATTCTATCTGATAAAATTGTTAAGTGTTATGAAGACTTCTTAGTTGAATTCTCAGATGAGTTTGTTGATAAATTTGCAACAGGAAACTGCATTCTAACAGGGACGGAGTTTAAAAAACGGCTTTTTGACTGGGAAAAAAGACAAGATAGCAAAAAAAGGAAAGAAATATATACACTAAAAAAAGAGGCAATGTTAATAATTGAACTTACAAGAGAATCAAAAAAATATCAAAATATTCATAAAATAAACCCTTTCTTTAGACTTACTTAAAAATTTAACACTACAAAAAGCCCCTTTTTATCTTAAAAAAGGGGCTCTAAAAAAAATTTGGTTCCTCTATATCAGATTTTGTTTGTTATCTCTTACATATATATAAAGTATATGTTAAAGAAAAAATTGCCAATATTGATTATTTTGTTACAAAAGTTAACAGCTATTTTGTACTATAATAAAACTATAATTTTTAAGGGGATTTAAATGCACAACAGAACCACAGAACTAAAACTTAAAGACTGCACAGAACTTGAAGTTTTAAGACATTATAATAAACTCTCCAATAAAAATTTTTGCATTGAAAAAGGGTTTTATCCTCTTGGATCCTGTACAATGAAATATAACCCGAGAATTAATGAAAGAATAAGCAAACTTGAAGGGTTTTTTGACCTTCACCCCAATCAAAAAGACGAAGATTGCCAGGGGGCATTGGAGTTAATGTACAAACTTCAGGATTACTTAAAAATTATTACAGGCATGGATGCTGTTTGTTTACAACCCTGTGCAGGGGCCCAGGGTGAGTTTTTAGGGATGTTGATTGTTAAAAAATATTTTCTTGATAAAAAAGAAGATAGAAAAATTGTCCTAATACCGGATAGTGCACACGGAACAAACCCTGCAAGCGCTTCAATGTGCAATTTTGAAGTAATTGAAGTAAAGTCGGATGAAAAAGGGCTTGTAAATATTGCTGAATTAGAAAAACTTATTGAAAAATATTCTTCTAATATTGCAGCAATAATGATGACTAATCCCAATACCTTAGGGCTTTTTGATAACAATATTCTAACTATTTCCAGCCTCCTTCACAAAAACGGATCATTGTTGTACTACGATGGAGCAAATTTTAACGCGATCATGGGTCATACAAACCCTCGTTTAATGGGTTTTGATATTGTTCATCTTAATTTACATAAGACCTTCTCAACTCCCCATGCAGGAGGCGGTCCAGGGGCAGGTCCTGTTTGTGTTATTAAAGAACTTGAAGATTACCTTCCTAATCCCAGAATTGAATTTAGCGAAGGATTATACAAAAGAACTTACAATAATAAAAAGTCAGTCGGGAGAATAAGTGCTTTTTATGGCAACTTCAATGTTTTAGTGAAAGCTTATACATATATTTACATGTTAGCAAATGACTTAAAAAAAGTCTCAACTGATGCTGTTTTAGCTGCCAATTACTTAAAAAGTTCACTTGAGGATTATTATAATATTCCTTTTAAAGGGATATGCGCCCATGAGTTTGTTATTTCAAACTGTGACAAAAAAGAAAAAGGCGTTTCGACTCTTGATATTGCAAAAAGGCTAATGGATGAAAACATTCATCCTGCAACAGTTTACTTTCCTTTAATTGTTAAAGAAGCTTTCATGGTTGAACCGACAGAATCAGAAACTAAAGAGGTTTTGGATAATTTTATTAATGTGATGATAAAAATTGCGAAGGAAATTGAAAAAGGAGAAGATTTTTCGATTTATCCTAAAAAAACACCCGTAAAAAAAGTAGATGAAGTCCAAGCAGCAAGAAAACCGGATTTAAAAGAATGTTAACAAAAGATTTTGACTACAACTTACCAGCTTCCTTAATTGCACAAGACCCTCTTGAAAAAAGAGAGTTTTGCAAATTAATGCATCTCAATCAAACAACAAAAACAATAGAACACAAGCATTTTTACAATATTATTGATTATTTAAATAAAGATGATATTCTAATTCTAAATGATACAAAAGTAATCCCTGCAAGACTTAAAGCCAAAAGAAAAACAGGCGGCTGTGTTGAAATTTTTCTTTTGAATCCGACAAATATTCAAAACACCTGGGAAACAATAACAAAAAACGCAAAAAAAGTTGCAATAGGAGAAATTCTACAAATAGCTGATGATTTTAGTGCTAAATTAATTAAAAAAATTGAATCCAAAAAAAACGAACTTCCCCGCTTTATTTTCGAGCTTAATTATAAGGGGGATGATATTTATAAGGTTTTAGATAAATATGGCTCAATTCCTCTGCCGCCTTATATTACAAGGGAAATAAAAGAAAAGGACAAAAACAGCTATCAAACGGTTTATGCAAAAAAAGAAGGCTCAGTTGCCTGTCCTACCGCAGGTTTGCATTTTTCTTGCGAACTTTTGGAAAAAATTAAACAAAAAGGTGTAAAAATTGGATATATTACACTTAATGTGGGTTTAGGAACTTTTCTTCCTGTTAAGACAGATAAAATTGAGAATCATACAATGCATGAAGAAGAATTTTCAATCCCTAAAGAAACAGCGCAATTAATTGAGAATAAAAAAGGAGCGGTAATTGCTGTCGGAACAACGGTTTTAAGGTGTCTTGAAGCGGTTTATCAAAAAGAAGGAAAAATAATCGAAACTAAAGATAAAACCAATATTTTCATCTATCCTCCCTATAAAATCAAATCGGTTGATAAGTTAATTACAAACTTTCATCTTCCTAAATCCACCTTATTAATGCTTGTCAGCGCCTTTTGTTCAATAGAGTTTATTAAAGATGCCTATAAAAGCGCTGTTTTAAATAATTACCGATTTTTCAGCTATGGCGATTGCATGTTTATAGATAAGTAGTATTATAAAAAATAAAGGAGATAAAAAAAAATGGAAAAAATTGAAAAGTTTCAACTAATTCTATCTTGTGCAATTATTACGCTTGGGATTCTGTTATCGTCTTTAGTTTTTTCATCTAAAATGCAAAAAAACGAAAACATAACAGTAACAGGTTCTGCATCTAAGATTGTTCAATCAGACAGCGGTGCTTTAAGATTTGATATTCAAACAAGAGCAGTTAATCAAAAAGCCGCTTTTAATGTTATTAAAAACCAGACCCCTGTTGTTGTTAAGTATCTTACTTCAAAAGGAATTGAACAAAAAGATATTACAATAAGAGCAATCAGCGGATATTATATTTATAAAATGAATGCTAATGGCTACAACACAAACGAAGTTGCCGCTTACAGCGCATCAAGTGCTTTTGAGGTTAAATCAAAAGATGTTCAAAAAATTAAAGAAATTTCAACTGATATTCAAAATCTTGTTGATAAAGGAATTGACCTTTCAATTCAAACTCCTGAGTATTATTATTCTGATTTGGCGTCAATTAAAATTGAGCTATTAAAAGAAGCAACCAAAGACGCAAGACAAAGAGCAATTTCAATGCTAAGTGCTACAGGATCTCATGTCGGCAAGGTGAAATCTATGAGAATGGGAGTTTTTCAAATAACTGCTCCTGATTCAACTTCTGTTAGTGATATGGGAATAAACGACACAACAACAATAGATAAAAAAGTAACAGCAGTAGCTAATGTTGTATTCAAGGTTAAATAGATAAAAAAAATCGAGAGGTTATCCTCTCGATTTTTTTATTTTTGATTATTTTTATTGTTCGTCTAATGCATCAACTCCAGGCAGAACTTTTCCTTCGATAAATTCTAAAGAAGCCCCGCCCCCTGTTGAAACGTGGGTAAAATCTTCACTATTAGCAAATTTCTTAGCAGCAGAAACTGAATCCCCGCCTCCAATTACAGATATTGCACCGTTTTTAGTAGCATCCACAACAGCTTCAAGTACTGCTTTAGTACCGTTTGCAAATTTTGGATTCTCAAAAGCGCCAACAGGTCCATTCATAAGAATTGTTTTTGATTCTTTAATAACCTTAGAAAAAACTTCCTGAGTTTTAATCCCGGCATCAACTCCTTCAAAACCCTCAGGGATATTGTTTATTTCAACAACTTTGTTTTCCCCGTTGCCTGAAAAATCATTAGTAACTAAAACATCAGTTGGAAGAAGAAGATTAACATTTTTTTCCTTAGCTTTTTTTAGAATTGCTAAAGCAGTATCCTGCTGGTCATCTTCACAAATTGAATTACCGATTGATCCACCCTGAGCTTTAATAAAGGTATATGCCATACCGCCGCCTATTATTAAGTTATCAACTTTATCAATTAAATTTTCTAAAACGCCAATTTTAGTTGAGATTTTAGCTCCGCCCACAATTGCTGTAAAAGGACGGGTAGGATTGTTTAGCGCCTGGGATAAACATCTTATTTCTTTTTCCATTAAAAGCCCTGAAACAGCGGGTTTTAAAACCATTGCAAGTTTAGCTGTTGAAGTGTGTTTTCTATGAGCTGCGCCGAATGCGTCGTTTACATAAAAATCTCCAAGTTTAGCTAATTCTTTAGCAAAAGTCATATCATCGTCTTTTGCTTCTTCTTCTTTATAGAATCTGATATTCTCCAATAGTGCAACCTGACCTTCTTTTAGAGTTTCAAGTTCTTTATCAGCACCATTACCCACTAAAGACTTAACAAAAAGAACATCGTCTCCTAAAACCTTAGATAGATAACGAGAAACCGGCTCTAGCGAAAACTCGGGTTTTACTTCACCCTTAGGACGACCCAAATGCGCCATTAGAATAACCTTAGCACCTTTTTCTCTCAAAAAATTAACAGTAGGTAGAATTGCTTGAATTCTTGTATCATCTGATACCTGCTTGTTTTCATCCAAAGGAACATTAATATCAACACGTACTAAAGCGCGTTTTCCTTTAATATCTCCTAAATCTTTAATAGATTTTTTCATTTTTGATAACTCCTTATAACTATTATTAAGATAAGTTAATTCTAAAACAAAGTTAAATATTGTTCAATATCCGTTTTTTATACTATAATAATTCTATGAATAAAAAAATCTTTTATCTGCTTATAGGGTTTATTTTTACCTTGAGCTGCTTTGGCTGTGATTATGAAAACTATGAACAGCTTAATAACAAATACATTAAAAACCTTGATTATAAAGCAAGTATTAGATTAAACAGCGCCTGTATCGCAAAAAAACCCGAAGCAAGGTTTTATTACAACAGGGCTAATACATATAGAAGAGCTAAAAAATTTGATTCAGCAATAAAAGATTTTGAAAAAGCTATCGATCTAAAACCGGATTATGCAGCAGCTTATGTTTCTCTTGCAAGATTGGATAATGAAATCGGCAACTATGAAAAAGCAATTTTAGGACTCAACAAAGCTTTATCAATCGAACCCAACAATCCTACAATTTACAACACAAGAGGCAATTTAAAAATGATTAAAGGCGATTATGACGGCGCCTTGGATGATTTTAAAAAAGCCAAGGATTTAGGATTCTACACAAAAACTTTAGATTATAACATAAGAGCAGTTATGTATTACAAGAAAAGCCCTCCTGAAAAACAAAGGGTTTTGCCTTCTTATATTGAATCTGTAAGAATTAACGAATAGTTTTATTAACAACAGGAGCCAGTTGTTTTAGTTGTTTGTATAATTGTCTAAATTGCTCAGGATAGAGTGATTGGGCTCCATCACAAAGCGCACATTCAGGGTTGTTGTGCACTTCAATTATTAAACCGTCACACCCTGCTGCAGTGGAAGCTAAGGACATTGGAACAACTTTATCTCTTAAACCTGTACCGTGCGATGGGTCAACAATTATCGGCAGATGACTAAGTTTTTTAATAACAGGAATTGCACACAAATCAAGTGTGTTCCTTGTTGCAACTTCAAAGGTTCTTATCCCTCTTTCGCATAGTATTACTTGTCTATTTCCGCCGGCAAGGATGTATTCTGCTGCCATCAGCCATTCATTAATTGTTGCTGATAAACCTCTTTTGAGAATTACAGGTTTGTTAATTTTGCTTAGTTCTTTTAGTAAATTAAAGTTCTGCATGTTCCTGGCACCCACCTGCAGAATATCAACATAATCTAAAAACATTGGAATTTGGCTAATTTCCATAACTTCTGAGGTAATTGCAAGATTGTACTTATCAGCAGCAGCGCGGATAAGTTTTAATCCTTCTAAACCCAATCCCTGAAAAGAATAAGGAGAAGTTCTAGGTTTAAATGCCCCTCCTCTTATTATTTTTACGTTTGATTCTGACATTTCCTTAGCGCAGGCAAAAATTTGTTCTTCGCTTTCAATTGTACAGGGTCCTGCTATAAGTCCAATGTTATTAGCTCCGAATTTTTCCCCGTTTACCTCAACAACGCTGTCTTCCTGCTGAAAAACCCTCGAAGCAAGCTTGTAGCTGGATGAAACCTTAATAACTTCCTTAACTCCTTCTAAAAGTTCAAATTCCCGAGGATCAATACAAGCTTCCCCCACAGCTCCGATTACCGTATGGGTTTCGCCTTTAGACATATGGGGCTGTCTGTTTTTGAGCTTAATAAAATCTAATACTTTTCTTATTTGTTCTTTACTTGCCCCATGGCGCATTATAATAATCATTATTCATACCTCCTAAGATTATATTCTAATACAAAAATTTTTATACTACAAAATAAGAGAATTAGATAAGAAAAAGATTGAATTAGAGCATTCAGTTTTTGTTAGAATATGGTTAAAATACAATCTTAAGGGGAGAATAATGCAAAGAAGAGAATTCATTATAAATTCTGCTGTAGCTTTAGCAGGCAGCGCACTTTTAGCAGGATGCAATAAAACCAAACTTATAGAGAGCGAGAATAAGGTTGTTTGAAGAAAATATAAAGATATTGAAGTACCCCTGATAGCTCTAGGGTGTATGAGACTGCCTATGAAAAATAACGAAGTTGACCAAAAAGAACTGGATTCAATGGTTGAATACTGCATTAATCACGGAGCAAACTACTTCGACACTGCTTATATGTATGTTGATGAAAAATCAGAACTCGCAATAGGAAAGGCTCTTAAAAAATACAACAGAAAAGACTTTTTATTAGCGGACAAAAGTCCTATTTATAAAATGAAAACAAAAGAAGATGTTAGAAGAATTTTTGATGAACAGCTAAAAAAATGCCAGGTAGATTATTTTGATTTTTATATGTGTCACAACATTAATAAAAACACTTTTGAAACATACAGAAATGTTGAAATGGCTGATGAGTTAAAAAACTTAAAAAAGAAGGAAAAATCAAATATCTTGGTTTTCTTTTCATGGGACTCCTGAAATTCTAAAAGAAGTTGTTAAAGACTATAATTGGGACTTTGCACATCTTCAAATTAACTATCTTGATTGGGATGTAGTTAAAGCAAAAGAACAATATGAAATTGTCCAGCAAAAAGGAATCCCGGTAACTGTAATGGAACCATTAAGAGGGGGAGGACTAGTTAGTTTATCGCCTAAAGCCTTAAAAGAACTAAAAGACAATTCATCTGACACTCCGGCTGCTTTTGGGCTCCGCTGGGCAGCAAGCAGGGATAATGTTGTCACTGTACTATCTGGAATGAGCAATTTAGAGCAGGTTAAGGAGAATATTCAAACTTTTATAGACTTTAAACCAATGAGCGAACAGGAAAATAAACTTGCACTCAATATTGCAAAAATTATTCAATCCCAGGGTGAAATTAACTGTACCGCCTGCAAATACTGCCTTGAAGTTCGTCCTCGCGGGATTAATATTCCTGCAATTTTTGCTCTATACAACCAGTATAAAGTGACAAATAACAAAATGCTCTTTAAAATCTACTATGAATCACTGGCAGATAGTGAAAAGGCAGATAAGTGCATTAAGTGCAATTTATGCAACAAAAACTGCCCTCAGGCACTTGAAATCCCTAAGTTATTAGCAAAAATTGAACAAGAGTACAATAAGATTAAGCCGTAAATGAAAAAAGCCCATTCGATAAGATTAACCATAGTAGCAATAATAGGACTATTAATAATTGCAGGGTTTTTTGGATTTTACCCCGTTAAAATCCTGGATTTGCAAGTTGTGCCTTTAATTGGGCGAATTGTATCCAATGCTTCAATAACTGCCTTTTTTCTAATTATTGCAATCTTTTTAATAACTTTAATTTTTGGAAGATTTTATTGTTCGCTGCTTTGTCCCTTCGGACTTTTAGAAGAGTTTTTTTCAATCTTTTTTAGGAAAAAAAACAAAAAAACAAAAAACCTTCCTTTTAAATATTTCATCCTTGCCCTGACTTTTGGTTATTTACTGGGGGGCTCTTGTCTTTTAATCCGCTATATTGACCCATACAGCATTTTTGGATCTTTTATTACAATGAGTGCATTTGGAATAATTTTTACTTTTTTTATTCTAGTTTTAGTTTTTTAAATAAAAACAGATATTTTGTTCTAATATTTGTCCTGTAGAAGCACTTTTGGGGCTGATTTCAAAATTTTCAATAAAAAAAATTAATATTGATAAAAACTTATGTGTTAATTGTTCGATTTGTGAAAAAAATTGTCCTACAGGATCAATAGACTACAAAGAAGGATTGGTTGATAATAAAACCTGTATTCGCTGTTTAAGCTGTATATCAAAGTGTCCCAAAGGAGCAATTGGGTTTAAAAGCTTAAAAAAAGAAGAAAAATTCAACCCCAAAAGAAGAGAATTTTTAACCCTGACTGGTGCTTTGGTTTTGTTTGACTCTTTTTATGCGCTATCTAAAAACTTAGCATTAAAAACTGCAAAAAAAGTGAAAGATATTATCCTTCCTGCAGGTGCGGGAAATATTGAAAGATTTCAAAACAAATGTTTAAACTGCAACTTATGTGTAAATAACTGCCCTGAAAAAATTATCGCTAAAGCAAACGATAATTGTCCTGCAGTGCACATTGACTATAATAGGGGAAGCAAATATTGCAAATTTGACTGCAAAAAATGTCAGGAAGTTTGTCCAAGCGGTGCAATTCAAAAAACAACATTTAATAAAAAGCAAAATACAAGAATTGCTATGGCTGTAATTAATGAAAACTGCGTTAATTGCGGTATTTGCGCTAATAATTGCCCAAAAGGCGCTATTATAAAAACCAATGATAAATATACAATAAACGCACTATCATGCATTGGATGCAATAAATGCGCAGCATTATGTCCCAATGGTGCAATTCAAATTTTTTCAATAAACGAACAAAAAACAATATAAAGGAGAAAAGATGTCTTTAGGAATAACAGAAATTACTTTTAATTATAGTTGTAATTCTACTATTATTTGGAGGAAAAAGAATCCCTGAACTTGCACGTGCACTGGGAAAAGCTTCTTATGAATATAAAAAAGCAAAAAAACTTATTAAAAAAGAAGCGCAGAATTTAGCGCAGGATGATGAAGAAAAACCAAAGGAATACGAAGTTAAAGACGACATCGAAAACCCGCAAGTATAATTATGGATGAAAAAGACACAGAAAGTTTAATATCACATATTGAAGCTCTAAGAAAAACTCTTATTAAGTGTTTTTATGCTCTTGGTGCGTTTTTGCCTGTAACTTTTTTTGCATCTGCAAAAATTCTTAATTATTTAACTAAAATTCTAATCGGAAATAACAAAATTACTTTCAATTACTTTAGTCCAACTGAAGTTTTTTTGCTTCATATAAAAATTGCTTTTATAGTTGATTTAATAATATGTTTTCCTTATATTGCAAAACAAATTTGGAATTTTATCCTCCCTGCTCTATATGACAACGAAAAAAAGTTTATACAATCAATTGCTCTATTATCAAGTTTGCTTTTTATCCTTGGGGTTAGTTTTTGCGTTTTTTGCATTCTTCCTTTAATTGTAAACTTTGGTCTTAGTTTTTCAACAAGCCAGATTCAAGCAGTTTTTAATTTATCCAGTGTGATTAATCTAACTTTAGGACTTTGCGTTGTTTTTGGATTAATGTTTCAAATGCCTTAATAAAATCCGGAATTGTTGATTATAGAACAATTGCAGATTCAAGACCCTATGTTGTTGTAGTTTTATTGATAATCTCAGCCATTCTTACCCCTCCTGATATAATTAGTCAATTAATGCTTTTTATCCCTGCTTATCTACTTTTTGAATTCGGACTTTTGTTTTGTAATAAGGAACAAAAAATATTAAAAGCTATAGACAAATCCTAAGTTTACCCAAAGAAGGACAAAAACAAATGTTAAAATCAAAAAACTGGACTCATAATGCACTTGGAGCTACGCTGTTGAAAAGAATTGCAGCAAAAGAAAAATTCAAACATGATAAGGAAAAAGCAGGTGGATAAAAAATACATTGATTTAGATTATGCAAAACTTGATATTGAAAGAACAAAAAGAAGAGGTTTTTGCGAGACTGTTTTTTGTGAAAGCAAAACAGAAGATCAACTAATCGGAATATTCAAAGAATTTAAAAACCAAGGACAAAACATTCTAGGAACAAGGGCATCTTTTAACCAGGCAAAAGCAGTAAAAAAAGTCATAGAAGGTGTTTTATATGACGAATGTTCAAGAACTCTTACTTTAGTTCAGAAAAAATTGAAAAAGTTGGTCTTGTTGCAATTTGCACAGGAGGAACAGGGGATATTCCAATAGCAAAAGAAGCTTGTATTACAGCAGAGTTTTTTGGAAGCAATACAGCTAACTACTACGACGTTGGAATAGCAGGAATCCACAGATTATTAGATAAAATTGACGAAATTAAAAAAGCAAATGTTATTATCGCGATTGCAGGCTTTGGAGCAGGTTACAGTGCTAATCAGATTAATAGAAAAATTGAGGGAAAATAATGACTAATTTATACTTTGAATGCAATTTTGGAATTTCAGGCAATATGGCAATAGGAGCGCTCCTGGATTTAGGTGCGGATAGAAAAAAACTGGACAAAGCCCTTCAATCAATGAATTTAGAAAAAGAATTCGATTATGTAATATCAAAAAAAACAAATAAACTCTATTGAAGCTGTTGATTTTGATGTAATTATTAACACTAAACACAATCATACCCACAGAAACCTTGATGATATCAATAGAATTATTGATAAAACAGATATGACAGAAAATGCTCGTTTGATAGCAAAAAAATCTTTAATGTTATAGCGCAGATAGAAGCAAAAGTTCACAACAAACCGCTTGACAAAATTCATTTTCACGAAGTCGGCGCAATTGATTCAATTGTTGATATTGTAAGTTTTTCAGTTCTTATAGACGACTTAAATCCTGAAAAAGTTTATTTTTCAACCCTTTATGACGGACACAGATCTGTAGAATGCCAGCATGGGTTAATCCCTGTTCCTGTCCCTGCGGTTTGTGAAATTGTTTCAAGGTATCAGCTTCCAATTGCAATTACAGATACAAAAGGGGAAATGATAACACCAACAGGAGCTGCAATTGCTGCTGTTGTTAGTTCAGGAGAAAAACTTCCTAAAGACGGTTTTATAATTAAAAAAACAGGAATAGAAAAAGGAAAAAGAAACTATAATCTGCCGATTCTAAGAGTCCATAGTATCTTTAATAACTAAATAATAAGAAATTATCATAATTATAAGACCAATATAAAAACAAATTCCTAATTCCTGCGATAAGAACAAAAACGAGAATACAACCCCGAAAAAAGGTGCACTTGAAAAATAAGCACCTGTTTTTGATGCCCCAAGATACCTTTGGGAAAAAATATACAAACTAACACTCAGTCCATAAGAAAAAAACCCAAGAAGCATACTAGGTAATACAAATTCCAAACTAAACACAGCTTTTTTTAATAAACACGCGATTATTAAACACCCTAATCCTGAAAAAACCCCTTTAATAGCGGTTATTATCCTTGTATCTTTAATGCTTAATAATCTTGTGCAATTGTTTTCCATGCCCCAAAACACACAGGATAAAAATACAAAAATTGAATAAAAATTAAAATAAAAACTACTAGATCCCTCAAAAGTTAGAATAATTCCTGCAATTGTAATTAGAGCAATACTAACAAGAAGTTTTTTGGATATTTTTTCCCTAAAAACTAAAAAAGAAACAATTGTTGTTGCTGCAAGTTCAAAATTCCCGATTAAAGAAGTATTTGCACTGTTTGTTTTAGATAAGCCAAACATTAAACTAATTATCGCAAGAATATCCAATAAAACCATTAATGCTGCAAAAGGAATCTCTTTTTTTCTAAATAAAGCTCTTTTTTGCTTTTTTTAAAAAACATTGTAATTATAAGTCCTAACCCTGCCCCTAAATACAACAGCCCCCAAGTTCAACTGAAGGAATGTCCCTGGTTAGAATTTTTGCAAAAGGAGTGCAGATTCCAAATAAAAAAGCTGCAAATAATGCGCTTATTACAGCCAGGGTTTTATTGTTTTTTAATAGTTTCATCTAAACTTCCCGATCGAAACCCTTCCAAATCAAGGGTTATGTAATTAAATCCCAAATTTTTAAGCTCTTTAATAATATATTCTTTTTTTTCAAGCACTTTAAAGAGTTCTTCTTTTAAAACTTCAATTCGACAAATATTCTTATGGTTTCTTAATCGAAACTGCTTAAAGCCAAGTTGTGAAAAGATATCTTCTGCTTTTTCAATTTTTTCAAGTTTTTTTTGACTAATTCTATCTACATAACAGAATCTTGTTGCTAAACAGGAAAAAGAAGCTTGATTTGCAGTTTTTAGTCCAAGTTCTTTTGATAAAACCCTTATTTCTTCTTTGGTGAAACCAAAAATCCAAGTTCTAAAAGAGCTTGCCTTCCAGAGCGGTACTGGCTCAAATCGTCATAATTAGACCCTTCAAGAATAACGTCCTTAAATTCTTTTTGGAATTGTTCGAAAATATTTTTTTTGCAGATATAGCACCTATTTTTAGGATTATTCCTGATTTTTTCAATACTAATCGGAATAATTTTTTGTTTTATTCCTTCTTTAATGCAAAAATTTTGCGTTTCAACAAGCTATCTTTTTGTAAACAAAGACGAACACGCAGTTAGCGCTGTAACATTATCTTTAAGTACAATTTTTGCAGCTTTCAATAAAAAAGTTGAATCAACTCCGCCTGAATAAGCAACTGCAGCCGAATTGAGGTTTTTTAAATACAACTTGAGTTTATCCAGTTTTTCTTCTTTGGACATATAAATTATTTTATTAAAACCAATCCTTAAGGTCAATTTTTTGCTATAATAAAAAAATGGATAAAGAAAAAGATAATCTTCAATGGAGAGAATCCAGTTTTAAGGCAATTATTCCTTTTATTGTCTTTGTTTTATTCTACTTTGGATTCTCAATCGTTATTAAAGATTTTTCTAAAGTTCCTATGACTGTAGCTTTTATAATTTCTTCAAGCACTGCTTTGATTTTGAATCATAAGGAAAAATTAACTAAAAAAATTGAACTTTTTGCCCTTGGCATGGGAAATAAAGACATCATGATCATGTGTTTAATTTTTATCCTTGCCGGAGCTTTTTGCGAAAGCGCTAAAGCAGTCGGAGGGGTTGAGAGTGCAGTTTTAGTTGCAGTCCATTATATTCCTAGTAAATTTTTAGTTTTAGGATTATTCTTAATATCCTCCCTGATTTCTCTTTCAATAGGGACTTCTTGCGGAACAATAGCAGCAATTGTTCCAATTGCAGTTTCATTATCGCAAAACTATGGAATCAATCCTTCCTATGTTTTAGGTGCGGTTGTTTCAGGAGCAATGTTCGGGGACAATATGTCTTTAATTTCAGATACAAAAATCGCAGCTTCAAGAACACAAGGGGTGGAAATTAAAGATGAAATGCTTGCTAACTTAAAAGTTATTGCAATTCCTGCAATTTTTTGTATTGCGCTATACACCCTGCCGATTTTTGCGACAAATATAGCTCAAAGTGAAACTATTATAACTTTTGATAATTATATTAAAATTTTTCCTTATATTCTTCTTTTAATTCTTGGAATCATGGGAGTCAATGTTCTTTTTCTTTTATTAACAGGAATAATTATAAATACAATAATAGGGCTTTTTTATGGACTATTCGATATTTTTGATGCTTTTAGCTATATCGGCCAAGGTACAACAATAATGTCGGCAACAATTGTCGTTGCAATGCTTGCAGGCGGATTGCTGCTTCTTGTTCGATACAACGGAGGGATTAATTATATTATCAACAAAACAAGCAATTGGATTAAAGATAAAAAAACCTGCGAAGCAGGAATTTGTTTATTGGTTGGATTAATTAACCTGTTTACTGCCAATAATACCGTTGCAATTATAACATCAGGATCAATTGCAAAAGAACTCGCTATTAAACACAAAGTAGACCCGATAAGATGTGCCAGTTTATTAGATACTACCTCCTGTCTTGTTCAAGGATTGCTTCCCTATGGAGCTCAGATTCTAATCGCTCTAAGTTTAGCATCCTCTCTTAGTGTAAGCTCAACAACAATCATAAGTGGAATGTTCTATCCTATTTTTATGCTCTTAGGAATAATTTTTTCAATTATTAAAAAGTAAACAGCTAGTTTTTGCGCTTAATTACAAAACCTATCCAGCTATAAACCAATAATGGAAAAACAACAATAACCAAAGGATTATAATTGAAAGCTTGAGAAAAATTGCCCTTTAAAACACAGACAATAGCTCTTGTAATACCACATCCAGGGCAATTATGACCTGTTAGTAGTTTAAACAAACAAATACTTTCAATATTGTAGTAATTAAGAACTTTATATAAAATCAATATTAAAAAAGGAGAGGTTAGAATAATCATCTCCCATAATTTAATTTTTTTTAGTTTATCAATATAATTTTTAAACATTGAAATATATTGCTACATGCTCTCAATTAAAGCAGATATGAAAATTATAACGAGATAAAACAATCCTCCAAAAACACAAAGACAAAACCCTGCAATTCCTAAAGGCTTAATATATCCTATAAGTTTTTTATCTTCACTATCTTTAAAGTTATTAAAACTCAAACATATAAAGTCAATCAACGACCAGATAAGACAACCTCCAAAAGTCAACATTTGAGCGATTCCTGAAGCAATTTTACCCAAGTAGAATCTATGAATTCCAAAAACACCCAAAAACCATGCTAATAAATATGCAACAACCCAGCTTTTTTCTGTAGATTCTAAACTCCTGCCTGCAACAAGACATCCGCAATGAATACAGACAACCGCTTCATCGTGAATTTCTCTTCCACATTTAGCACAAAACATTTACTTAATTCCTAAAATAATATAATAGATTAAGTATATAATATTTTTTTGTTATCGTCAAATCAAAAAGACTGTGATAGAATTAAGAAAAACAAGGAGAAATGATGATTAATATTGGAATTTTAGGATATGGAAACCTTGGAAGAGGTGTGGAAAAAGCGGTTTTAAAAAACCCTGATATAAACTTAGCTGCTATTTTTACAAGAAGAAACCCTGCTGATTTAAAAACAAGCTCAAGCGCAAAAGTAGTTTCAATTGAGCAAATTGAGGATTGGAAAGATAGAATTGATGTTTTAATCCTCTGCGGCGGAAGCGCTGTAGATTTACCCAAGCAGACTCCAAAATACGCTCAAATTTTTAATGTTGTTGATAGTTTCGATACCCACGCAAAAATCCCTGAGCATTATTGTCTTGTTGATAACATAGCTAAAAAAAATAATAAAACTGCACTAATTTCAGCAGGCTGGGACCCAGGGCTATTTTCCCTAAACAGACTTTATGCTAATGCAATTCTACCTGATGGTAAAGACTACACATTCTGGGGCAAAGGCGTAAGCCAGGGGCATAGTGATGCTATTCGAAGAATTGAAGGGGTATTGGATGCTAAACAATACACAATTCCTATAAGTAGTGCTATTGAAAAAGTTCGAAAAGGAAAAAACCCCGAGTTATCAACAAGAGAAAAACACGAAAGAGAATGTTTTGTTGTTTTAAAACAAGGAGCGGATGCAAAAAAAATTGAGCAGGAAATTAAGTCAATGCCTAATTATTTTTCTGATTACAATACAACCGTGCACTTTATATCAAAAGAAGAACTTGATAAGAACCACTCTTCAATGCCCCATGGAGGTTTTGTTATAAGAAGCGGTGAAACTTCTTCTAATGTTCATCATGTTATTGAATACAGCTTAAAACTTGATTCAAACCCTGAATTCACTTCAAGTGTTCTAGCTGCTTATGCAAGAGCAGTTTTTAGACTAAACAAAGAAGGTTCATACGGTGCAAAAACTGTTTTTGATATAGCCCCTGCCTACTTAAGTTCAAAATCAGGGGAAGAGTTAAGAGCACAAATGCTTTAAAAAATTGCATCTAGATAACTAATAAAAGTTAATGTATAATACGAATATGGATAATATCATATATACAATAGGATATTCCTCCTATAGAATTGATGAGTTTATTTATGAGCTGAAAAGATAAATAAACTCTGTCTTATTGATGTTCGCTCCTATCCTTTTTCAGAGCGCTACAGTGATTATTCAAAAAACATTACAGAAATAATTAAAAGATAAAAGTTCAAATCAGCTTTAATTTTAATCTACAAACAAATTCATATATTCTTCAAAATAATATTTTTTATTTCTCAATTCTTTTTTATTCATTTCTTTTAATATCCCAAGATTAAGAAAATCCTTAATTAAACGGCTGGCTCTTGGGTAAGTTAAATTTAGTTTTTTAACAATTATATTTGTATCAACAATCGCATTAGAATACAAAAGGTTTAATAAACTTCTTGCGATTTTTGCTCTATTGCCGAGATTAAGCAGTTTTTTTTCGGATTCATCTTTTATTTGAATAATTTGTTTAAGTTTTTCACTACAAGAATTTGAAGTTTCTAAAACACCAGCTAAAAAAAACTTTATCCACTGTTCCATATCCCCGTTTTCTCTTACAGAACTCAATGTTTCATAATATAAAATCTTGTTTCTTAAAAAAAAGTTTGATATATACAAAGTAGGCTTATCTAAATACCCTTTTTCTATTAATTGCAAGGTTATAAGCAGCCTTCCTATTCTTCCGTTGCCATCGCAAAACGGGTGAATTGTTTCGAATTGATAATGGGCAATTGCAATTTTTATAAGTTCGGGCAATTCTAAATTTGGATTATTTACAAATTTTTCAAAATCTGACAATAATTCCGCCAAATCACTAAAATGAGGAGGAATATACTTAGCATCCTTAATGGATGACCCCCCGACCCAATTCTGACTCTTTCGAATTTCACCAGGCAGCTTATGTTCACCTCTGACACCGCGCAATAAAGTTGCGTGAATATTGCATATCAAACGTATGCTTATCGGCAAATTTTTAAGCTCATCAATTGCCTGATGCATGGCATTAATATAGTTTCTAACTTCCTGCCAATCGTCTTTTTTTTCAAGCGGTATATCCTCTATCGGCAGAATAGCATCATCAATTTGAGTTTGAGTTCCTTCAATTTTGCTTGAATCTAAAGCTTCTTTTGTTACATGCATTGTAATAAAAAAGTCAATATCAGGAATCAATTTTGAAAACGCATTTAATTCCCCCAAAGCTCCTCTGGCTTCTTCTAATAATACATTAATCTTTGGATCATCCCAAATGTATAATTTATTGATTAGCTCAGGTAAAAAACTTTTATACTGGTACTGTTGAACATATCTTCCCGATTTATATTTCACTAAAACTCCTTTTTTTGTTAATAACACATGCTCTTATTAACAATTTTAGCACAAAAATGTTAATAAGAAAACTCCTTATTAACATTTTTGGGTGAAAAACGTTAATAAAAACATGTGTTATTAACGTTTTTAATTAAAAAATAAAATGAAATTTTCAAAAATTTTATAGGAATTTCATAAAAACGCAAATTGGCTGCAAGTCTTAAAAAGCGCCAATATGGGCGTTTCAAACGGAACAAAAGTCTAGCTGTTAAGGGATAGAAATTTTTTTTCAAACTTTATATAATAGCAAATGTTGAATAGTTATGAAAGCGGGTAGA
>CAJTNR010000018.1 GCA_910577635.1 uncultured Vampirovibrio sp.
ATAAATTTAGTATTAACAGAATAATATTTGAGGAAAACTATGGCGAAATTAAATAAATTAAAACAAGCTCAAAAGCTTTATGTGTAAGAAGATAAGACACTTGGTGAAATTGGAATGGAACTCGATTTGTCCCGCCGGACTCTATTCTATTGGAAAAAGAAATACGATTGGGACAAACGAAAGTTTGAATACGAACACGAAAAAGATGCTTTCAGCCAAGAATTGCTTGAACTGGCAAGAAAAATGATGCGAAAACTGAACAACGATTTGGATAAAAATTCGCACACAAATCAATCCGAAATCTATTCTTTCATGAATATCCTAAAAATATCCCGCTGCTCAAAGAATACGAAGCATCCATTTCCCCATCCAAACCAAAACAACAAAACTTCCTAACTCCCGAACAAGTCCGCGAAATCGAGCGAGAAGTTTTAGGGATGGAGTAAATTCTAACCTTTTCAAAGAGTATAACCTAACATATTTTTATGATACTCTAAGGAAAAAGGAGTGAAGTATGACAAAAGAAAACTATCAATGGACGGAATTTTTTCCAAAGTTTTTTAATAAAATATATAATAAAACTTCTGAAGCTTTATATAAAGAATATGATGAAACCACTGAAGATATAATAAGAAATGCTGGCTATCAGCTTTATTCATATGACTTTAATAGAATTGATCCATTATCATTTTTAACAAAAATAATATCATATAAAAAAGTTTGGTTGGTTATGAAATCTTATGATGAAACAATAGATTTTCATGATGTTCCACAAGACGGAATATCATCTATAAATATTAATAAATTGGAATGGTGGAAAGAGGCATATAATAACAAAAATGATAAAAACAAAGTGTCAGAGATATTTAGTAATCTAGAAGAATTTGCAAAACAAATTTATGAAGATAAAATTGAAAGAGATCTCTTTAATATAATATGTGAATATAAGGACAATGGGCTTATAAAAACTAGTCAACTTTTATCTCAAGTAAGACCAGATAAATATTTTCCACTTGATGAAAAAATGCAAAGTTATGCAAATTTTTCAATAAGCGGTAATGAAGATTGTTATGAAGAATTTTGTAGATTGCAGCAAGTTTTACGCGAAAAATTTCAGTATGATCATCGAAAAATATATGAAATTTCGGATGATGCACATAAAAATTTTCTAGAAAATAAAAAAATCACCCAGAAAATTTTTTAAAAACAGAGGGTGTCATTGCAATTGCAATGTATAAAGACAATAAAATAAGTTATGATAGAAATGAAATTAAAAATCTTGAATTCTGTAAACGGTATTTAAAACCAAAAGCTCAAATTAATAGCGCTTTAGAAAAAGATTACTTTCAAAATGATAACAATAATTATTCTCTTACAGAAAAAGGACAAAATTTTGCTGAAAATTTTCTTTTAAATCAACAACAAAACGGTAAAAACAACGATACAGAAGCTAAAACTCAGAATAAAAATAGAGAAAGTGAAAATATGAATAGTAGTTTATCATTGAACCAAATTTTATACGGACCCCCAGGCACAGGTAAAACTTATAGCACCATCATTAAAGCAATGGAAATAATGGGCTCTGAAAAAGTTCAGATGTTTGACGGTAATAATTTTAAGACTGATTATAATGAGGAAGAATATAAGATTTTAAAAGAAGAATTTGATAAATATAAAAAATTAGGTCAAATTGAATTTGTAACATTTCATCAATCATATTCTTATGAAGAATTTGTTGAAGGAATAAAACCATATATACCAGAGTGGGGCTCCACTGAAAATGCAGAGGTTAAATATGTAGGTAAAGATGGGATTTTTAAGAGAATGTGCTCTTTTAAAAATTTATGGGAAGAGTTTAAAAAAAATCACCCAGTGCCTTTTGAGATGAAAACCATAAGTAATGGTTCTTCATTCAACATCACAGAATATAGGAAAGATAGTTTTAAAGTTGATAAAATTGGTAATTTAATACCCGTTAGTGAACTTGAAAAAATATATGAACTTGATTTGAAACATCACTTTAAAATTCAACATGAAATTCGCGATTTTATAAGCGATAGTCGTTATTCATCATATTGTTTTTCTATTTTGCAAGAATTAAATAAGCCTCAAATTCTTATTATAGATGAAATCAACCGCGGTGATGTTTCAAAAATCTTTGGCGAACTAATAACCTTAATTGAGGAAGATAAGCGCATCGGAAATAAATATCAGATGAAGGTTACATTACCTTATTCAAAAGAATCTTTTGGCGTACCAAATAATTTATACATTATTGGAACGATGAATACTACTGATAGGTCAATTGCGCTTCTTGATACAGCATTAAGACGTCGTTTTGATTTTGAAGAAATTATGCCAAAACCTGAATTGTTGAGTAATGAAGTTATTGAAGATACCAAAATAAAACCACAAACATTACTAGAAAAAATAAATGAACACATTGCAAAAAAATACGATAAAGATCATCAAATTGGTCATTCTTATTTAATGGATGTTAAAACAAAAGAACAGCTTCAAAGAGCTTACAAAAACAGAATATTACCGTTACTTAATGAATATTTTTACAATGATTCAAAAACTGTGGCAGAAATATTAAACTGCAGTGAAGATGAACTCAAAACAGCTGATTTCATTTCTATATTAGAAAAAGCTCAGGGTGAGTAATTATGACAGCAACTGGAAATTCAATAGTTGCTTATGAGCACGATAGGCTTTTAAAATGCGAGAATGTCTGCAGTAATTGCACATCAGAATATATGGATGATTCTTGCTGTGTAAGTTATTGTAAACCCACACATTTTGAGGAGCTTCAAGACTATTGCGTTAATGAAAATATTGACTGCGGCTTTGATTATATTGCAAAAGAAAAATGTATAAAATTTGACAAATATACAGGAATAATACAACTAAAAGACGGTACGTATCTTGAAATATTGCCCAAAGTGGATAAAAATACAAATTTAGAAAATAGTCGCAAGATATTTGAAAATCTTGTATTTGCATCGCATAATTTAACCAAAGAATATAAACACAATAAAATTAGCAATAGTAACACAAGAAAAAATGATCATGTAATCGAAATTTTTATATCTGTTTTTTGCAGAGATATTTTGGAATTATTAAAAAGAGGGATTAAAAAATCCTACGTTAGAAAATCTGAAAACCTAAATAATTACAAAGGCAAATTAAAATTTTCGCAGCATATCAAGCACAACATTACTTCTAAAAATAAATTTTTTGTTGAATATAGTGAGTTTAGTTTAGATATTCCTGAAAACAGAATTTTAAAATCAGCTGCTTTATATTTGATAAAGAAAACAACGGAAGAAGAAAATAAAAAAGCGTTAAGGCGATTATTAATTGAACTTAACGATATTTCTCCATGCACAAATCTTGATAAGGATTTGCAAGAAAAACAAATAAACAGGCTTCATGAATATTATTCTCGACCACTGCAATATGCAGAGTTCTTTTTAAGACATGATAATTTTATGCCACGCAAAGGCAGAGCTACTCTTCCTGCACTATTATTCCCGTTAAATAAAATGTTTGAAGATTATATTGAAAGTTTGGTTAAACAGAGCGATGTTGATTATCGCACACAATATAGCAAACATAACCTTATCTTTACAAAAGAAAAAGAATTATTTAATACACAAATGGATTTTGTTATTACATCAAAAGATAAAAGCCGAAAGCTTATTTTAGATGCTAAGTGGAAAGAATTAAATATAAATGACGAAAAATTGGGAATAAGCCAAGCAGATTTATATCAATTGCACAATTACGCATCAATCATCCGTTCTAAAGAATCAAAAAATGTTTCTATTGCACTATTATATCCACAGACATCAAAATTTGATCAGGTTATTAAAGAATCGACTTATTTTGATGGCACAGAAATTTACATTATTCCCATAAATGTTTTGGATATGGAAGATAACTCCAATTTGCTTGATATTATTGAAAGCTTTTAATTTTTTTCAATATACCAACTGAATCCATACGACCTTCTCTTAAGGCGCTGCATTCATTGCTTAAAATTAGAATATAATCAAGTTAATTTACATAAAGAATCTGTATTGATATGGCCTTGCTTCCAATTCTGGTATACGTTTTATTGTTCTGGCAAGTTTTTGTGCGAATTCTAGAGTCACTGGAAGCCGGTCATACAAGCTGTCACTATTCCAATTCATTTTGGTTAAACCTAATATGCTATATGCACTTTCATACCAAGACCCGTGTCCTGCATACCTATTTAATATTATCGGCCCAGGAATACCTCTACCTTCCTTATAAAAATGCCCACCATCTTTTGAGAGTACTATATCTCCTTGCGTCCATAATAACAAACTATCGTCTAATTGAAGAATCGTGCCCCTCTGACAAGGATAATTTGCAACTTGCTGCTTGGCGTCAATCTTAATTCCTTTCCAAGGAACATTTTGTTGAAGCTGGACTAACTCGATTCTTTCGCACGCTTTTAATGCATCGTAACATCCATCGATTTCTTCCTCTTTAAAATCTGTAGATTTATGTATAACTATATTTTTAGGAGGTTTCCCGGAATTTCTTTCTTGATAAATGGAAAGGCATCTTCCCATAACTTTTCTAATTTCTTCTTTGGTTAGATAAGGATTATCATTGTCTCCAAGATGAAAATTATTTGTTTCATATGCAACAAATTCTAACCCCGAACCTTCAGCATCAAAAACTTGACTACAGCAAGTTACAAATTTGGACTTTTCTTCTTGGTTTCTTAAAGCATAACTCATTCCAATATATGCAGTATCACTTGGCATTTTGGCTAGCTTCCAAGGTACGCCAGTTATTTTACTATATGCAGCAATTCCTAAATGCCACATTACACTACATTGGCATTTATATTTTAGAGATTTTTCCTCTCTGATTATTTGCGTAGGAATGTTATACCCCACACATAATGCTTTTAGAAAGTCATGTAAATCAAATTCATTATCTATTTTACATTCAAATGTGCTTTGCCAGTGCTCTGGCAAATAAATAAACAAAATATCAAAATCATAAATATTTGAATATATTTTAGGAATAAGATTAGAAAATATATCAGATAATTTTTTATGAGGCTTTTCGGAATTTAAAATTTCTTTTTCTTGTTCTCGACTGATTTCTATATGAATATTATCGCTGATAGCAATATTTTTTCGAAAAACATTTGAGAATCCTGGAAAATCGATCAAATAGGTTTTACGTTCTTGAGGAGCATGTTTTGTATTTAATCTGCCTATTAAATCAGTTATAATATCTTTTGTCCCTTCTGGCCCAATAGTGGCAACTCTTATTGTATTAAATACATTTTCTATTAATTTCTGATTATATGGCCCATATTCAATCAGTCCTTTTAGTGGGTGGATATTAATATGATCATCGTCTTCGGGACTAAAAGTCAAGAATGGTTCTGGAATATTTTGATATGCTATGATATGAGAATTAGTCATTTGATAACCTCCTTGTAAATGCAGTTATACCAATTATTTTAAATCTAGGAGAATCTTTTATATTTTTATCCAAAGATATAATAAAATTCTTGTTCTTGCCCACCAAAAATTCAATCCAATTATCAAGAATTACATTACTTGGAACATTATATCGGTATGTATATTTATTATTTAGAAAATTTTTAATTATATTAACTTGCCCTTCATCAATATCCACTGGGGCTTCTACCCAAATTTTAGGTTCCAACAGTAACCAATATTGACTAAATCTATATTCTATTTTAATTTTAACTGCTTGACTCCACTTTAAATTTGAACCTGTAATAGTTCCATAAAAATAATCTTTAAATATTTTACCAAACATATTCCATTCGGCAAATACTTGAGGCTTAAATTTATTTTGATCTATAACTAGAAAATAGCTGTGATTTTTATATTTACCAACTATTGGTAAATTATTTTCAAAACATTTTATTAAAAGTTGATATATAAGATTTAACTCTTGTTGCCCTTCGGTTATTTTTTCTTTTTTCAAAATATATTCTTTTATATTTTTTATTTTATAATCTTTAAAAGTTTTTTCTAGTTCTTCTGCGCTTCCAAAGGCAATTACTCCTTCTTTGAGGCGTATTGCTGCTATATTAGCGTGTTTTTGTTTAATTATTTCACGAACATCCTTGTTACCACCTATTTCACAATCTATTAAATTTGCATTTAATGGAATTTCAATAGGTAAGGCATTCAGCCTTATAACAGGAAATCCTTTGCCCTTTGGTAGTAACGGAGAAAATGTTGCTTTGGGCATTTTATTATTTAGGTATTTTTTTATATCGTCTGGTATGTTATCAAACTGCTTTAATAAATCAGACATTGTTTCATCAAAATTTTGAATTTCAATTATATTGGCATTGATTTTTAACTTATGCGCTTTTTCTATTAATGATTGCAACCTATCGCACGGTTTATCACCGATTCTTAATAGCCAATATAATCCTTGCGGAAATCCATTTCCAGAATCAATAGCTTCTTCAAAAACATCCATAATAGAGCTATCTCTTCCGCTATACCCCATTACTATAAGGCCGTATCTTCTGCATTGTTCTATAAGAAGAGCTCGATATTCCTTATCTTGAGATAATTCATCTTCGATATTTTTTATATTGTCTGATTGGAAATCACCATGTAATTTAACCAATAAAGGCCATCTTTCATTGTTAATTGCATCTCTTGCAAGATTCTGGCTTTCTAATGTCGAAACTATTAATTCTCCTGTTGAGCTATATAAATTCGATACAGCATCTTCAATCAATTTATCAAAATTTGTTGTCCAAACACAACGACACAATCCCATTCTCATCATTGAAGCCAATATCTCTTGTCCGTAGGATGGTTTCCTGCCTCTTACGGCCTCTTCTATCTTTTCTCTTCTAATATCACGATTTGGATATGCTAGCTTAAAATAATAAGAATAATCATTTTCTCCTTTTGTGGGAAGCATATTATTTTCAATAAAATAATACTCTAAATTTTGTCTAGTTGTAGCATTTGATAAATCATTAAATAATTTCTGAGGTGCACCAGTATTTTTACAAAATATATTAATTTTAAATTGAGTAATAAGATTGGCTGCAGTGGGAACTCCGGCCGAAACTGAAGCACCGGCGCCAAGAAACCACATAAAATATTTGTTCTTTTCTTTAAATATATTTAGAAATTCAATATAATTCATACGTTATCCTTGTTATATTAATTATACGATAAGTAGACAGCGGTATTAATACCACTGTCTACATTTAATTTACCAAGACTTCTGCTTATAAATATTTTTTGTACCTTCAGGGGATATAGATGTTTCAAATCTTGGATAATTATCACCCTTTGTACAGTTATTATGCCATTGCATAGCTTGAAGATTATCAATATTATCCGAACCACCTTTTGATTTTGGTATAATATGATCAATTTCCCATCCATAATTAGTATCATTGGAACGATTACCATAACTACCATAATTCATCCAAGCACCGGCAATATCTTTTCTCCAAAATAGACGCATCATTAGCTGAATCTTTTTGAGCTTTTGCCCATACTTTGAGTTTTGTGTCCTCCGACCAATTTTCATTATAAAACATTTAAAATGTCTCCTATTAAACTTTTGTACCACAAAATAACCATAATGGACAAAGCAACACAGTTGCTTTTATGGTTTTTTGCGTTTATACTGTTACAAGAAATTTTATTTTTGGGTGATTTTATGTCTATCATAAAATCACTTTTTTTGCCCCTACCACCATACCCCTATTTACATCTTCATATTATTTACTCCTTTCTACCTAATAATATTGTTCTATATAATTATAAGCTTTATCAAAGACCTCTTTATCTTTGAGCTTATATTTAATCCAAATTATACTTCTTAAGGCTTTTTTAACTTCTTGTTTTCCAGCTGTAGTTGTTTGCCATTCAGGGAAACGTACAACTTTTACAATCTCATCAATATCGTTAACTATTCTCTCAACTATGATCGGGGTTTGTGCATTTTTTACACCATTAAACAGTTCTGTTAATGCGGCTTTACCTTTATCGATTTCTTCTCCCGGCACAACTTCTTTTTCTGCTTGTGCTGCTTCACGAGCTAGTTCAAGTAGGAGTTTTAAGAATTCTATGCTAGTTATCAAACCTTGTTCGTGTTTCTCTCTTAAATTTTCAAGTTTTTCTCCTAATTTTATAAATTTAGGATCATTACTATGAGCTCTTATTTTAGCAACAAGATTTATTTCAACTTTCATTGTAGCTTTTTTAAGATTTTTCTGTTTTTCTATGAATTCATCAATCAATTCTGCATCCATAGTTAAAATATCCATATCATCATGCAAATCCCCAACTTCAAGATTTTCGTGAATAAGCTCAATTGTTTTTGCACCAAGCGTTGCCCAAATTAGACCACCACGGCCGTCTGTTGGTTTTACAGACTCATATACTTTACTTAACCACTTATAATCGTATTTATATGGTTGCAAGAATGTATCAGGCGAGAGTGCATTCCAAACTCTATTAAGAACTCTGTAGTCAGAAGCAAATTTATCTTTTTCTTTGTTTGTCGGAATACATTCTTGAGCTGCCATTAAACCTTCCCAGCCATCGCTAGTTCTATCAACCCCCATAAAGTAACTTAAGCATTTTTTCATTAAAGCTGGGAATTGGGTTTTGACATCTTCAATGTTTGTAATAACTTTTTTCATTCCTGCTTCATCAAAGTCTAATGCACGAGCTACATTATCGAAAATGCCAATATAATCCACAATTAAGCCAGATGTTTTACCTTCATCATAGACACGGTTGGTACGACATATTGCTTGAAGTAATGTATGGTCTTTCATCGGCTTATCAAGATACATAACCTGCAAGATTGGTGCATCAAATCCTGTTAGAAGTTTGGAAGTTACAATGACAAATTTTAAAGGATCATTCGGTTCTCTAAATCTATCCAAAATCTTACCTTCTGTATCTCTGTCTCTGCGATAAGCTTTGTATCGATCCTCTTTGTCATTGTTTGTATCCATAACAATAGTAGATGCTTCCGATGATATTAACTTATCAAGTTCTTCTTTGTACATCAAACAGCACTCACGGTCATAGCATACAACTTGAGCTTTATAGCCATTTGGTTCAATCTTTGTTTTAAAGTGGTTCACAATGTGTTCACAGACTTTTTTAATTCGTTTTCTGTCATACATAATTGCTTTCATATTCACTCGACGAGAAAGTTCACACTTATCTTCTTCCGATAGATCTTTTGCAAGACAATCAAATTCCCTATCGAGATTTTCTTTATTAACATGAAGATCTACAGGTACAGGCTCAAAATTTAATGGCAAGGTTGCTTTATCTCTTATTGAATCAGAGAATGAATACTTGCTCATATAACCACTTTTGTCTTCTGTTGCGCCAAATGTATGGAATGTATTTTTATCAATTCTATTTATAGGTGTGCCGGTTAAGCCAAAGAAGAATGCATTTGGAAGAGCTAATCTCATTTTTTCGCCAAGATTGCCTTCCTGAGTTCTATGGGCTTCATCAACCATAACTATAATATTATCTCGTTCATTTAAAACTATTTCAACATCGCCAAATCTAAATATAGTAGTTATTAATATTTTACGAGTATCATTTTTAAAGAATGTCATCAACTCTTCTTTTGTAGAAGCGCTTTCCAGATTTGGAATATCAGAAGCATTAAATGTTGCGGTTATTTGTGTTTCTAAATCAATACGATCGTCAACAATAACTACTGTTGGATTTTTTAATTCAGACATCATTCGTAATTTTTGTGCAGCAAATACCATAAGTAATGATTTCCCGGAACCCTGAAAATGCCATATTAATCCTTTTTTAGGGTATCCGGCAAGGACCCTATTTATTATTAAATTTGCCCCTTCATATTGTTGATATCGGCAAATTATTTTATATTTTCTGTATTTTTTATCAGTAGCAAATATCGTAAAGAATTGGAATATATCCATAACTCTTTCAGGTGTAATCATATCAGCTACGCTTATTTTAACATCTGATAGTGTTCCTTCTGTTTTACAACTTGGAGTATGCCAAGGTCCCCATAAACCTATCGGCATACATACAGAACCATATCTAAAACATTTTCCTTCAGATGCAAAGTTAAATACATTAGGTACAAACATTTGCGGAATACTTTTTTCATAAGCTGAGATATCCCCAGCACCATCTAACCAAGTTATTGCATCTCGAACCGGGGTTTTAAGTTCCCCAATTGCAACAGGAAAACCATTAATAAGTAAAACTAAATCAAGACGTTTTCCACCTTCTTCTTTTGGAAATACCCATTGGTTTGTAACAGCATATTCGTTCTTATTAAGCTCTTCTTTAGTCATTGTACCAAAGAACTTAATCGGAACCATTCTTCCATCTTTACCGAATGGGAAAGAATTTTCTTCAAATATGAGCTTTTTAAATTGTTCGTTTCTTGTTACTAGGTCATGCGCTTGTGTTGAAAGAATGAGTGAGCGTAATTTATATATTACTTCATCTACTCTTGAAGGTTCTTCTGCAATTTCAGGATTTAACCGAATTAAAGCATCTTTAACCATAGGTTCTACGAGCACATCACTATATTCACGAGGAAGGTCTTCCGCTTTAATGTACTTCCAGTCGTTGTTATTTAATATTGTTATAAGCATTTGTTCTAAGGTATCTTCATTAAACAAGTGAGGCCTCCTTGGTTAAATTTTGGTTTACTAACGTTTTTGTTAATTTATCAAGATTGGTTAAAGATAATTGTACTTTACTTACTGTTGTCTTTACACTTTTTGCATATTCAATATATTCATTTTGCTTATCTATTGAAGGGACAGGTATCAATACATTGCCAATAGTGTTTTTGTTCAATGTACACCCTTTTACTGCTTGTTTTGTAACACTAGACCAATCTATATAATTTAATAGCTCCTTAACAAAATATGGTTTTACCTCATACTTTTGTTTATTAATAAAAGCCATTATTGCTTCATTTGCATAAATGTTCTCACTCGTTATTGCTGTTTTCCCTATTGTTAATTTAAAAGTCATAATAACTGTATCTTTAGGTACAATTTTTATCCCCGTTTCGTTTTTTGCAACTTCTGATATATATTCTTTTGTATCTTTTGTATAATCATCAAAGTAATTAAAGTCTGCTATTGATATCCAGCGATATTTGGGACTATCCCAATATTTAACATTGTTTCTCGAAGGAGTTTTTCCCATTTGTAATTCGAAAACGTCGGATATTTTTACTTTATTTGCACTAGTATTTGTACTTAAATCACCAAATAACTCAATAAATTTTGATTTTAGCAATTGAGTTTGTGTTTGAAGTAGTTTTTTATAAGCCTGTTTTGTTTCTTCTGCAGCCCAAAGAAGTGCAGCCAGCTCACGTTGTTTATCTAAATCCGGCAATTCAAATTCATAATTTTGTAAATGCACCCACTTAACCCTGGGGGATAATGAACCAGCAGATTTTTCCACCGCATAATTAAACAAATTATCATTTTGTATAATAAATGGTAGAAGTTCAGGGGCAATCTTATCCGGTTTAGCTTCTATTACAGTAATATCACCAGAACATATTCCGTCAAAAGGAGCAACAGCCGCCTTTTTAAGATATGCTCTTCTGCGACCAAATAGAACATCTCCTTTATGAAAAACTTTTGTAAAAGTATTATCTATATTTTCTGCCCATTGAGTCAAAGTAACTTCTTGAGGGATTAAATGCTCTAAACCAACAATATGGTTATTGTATTTATCTGTTTTACAATTTTCTTTACGTTCATTTGCTACATCACCTAAACAAACTTTTGTCATATTATCCCTCCTTTCTAATCATTGCTACTAATTCCTTATAGTTTTTTCTCGTTTCATTAGAACTTTTGAGCCAATCTTGACAACACTTATCTAAATCATAAATTTCTTCTTTTTTCACTTCTGTTTGCTCATTGACATATAAAGGAATACTCAATGAATATCCATTGTTTTCAATATCTTTTATCGTTGCTTTTTGGGCAAACCCAGGAATACTTTCATAATCATCATAAGCATTTGCTATTTTTGTTATGTGTTCATCTTCCAAGAAACTTTCAGCATTTTTTCTTGTAACTTCTTTGACTGCATTTATAAATAAAACTTTACTTCGATTTTCAGGGGTCTTATTAGTTCGACAAATCATAATACAAGCTTCCATTGGTGAATTATAGAAAAGGTTTGGACCTAATCCTATTACAGCTTCTAATAAATCCGATTTGATAAGTTTTGTCCGCAAATCTTTTTCTTCATCTCTAAACAATACACCGTGTGGGAATAATATTGCACAACGACCGTTTTCTGTATCTAAACTTGTTAGTATGTGCTGCAAAAACGCATAATCGGCTCTACCTTGAGGTGGAGTTCCAAGCGTATTTCTGCCATATTTATCTGATTCGAATGCTGCTCTATCCCATTGTTTAATTGAATATGGAGGATTTGCTAAAACTAAATTAAATTGTTTTAACTTACCTTTTTCAATAAAGCCCGGATTTTTTAATGTATCATCATTACATATTTCAAAATCCTTTATATCGTGCAAAAATAAATTCATTCTTGCAATCGCAGACGAAAGCTGATTGACTTCCTGTCCATAAAGTTTAACATTGCGCCATTCTTGTTTTTTATTTTTTAAATAAGCAATACAAGATATTAACATGCCAGCACTACCACAAGTAGGATCATAAACAGATTCATTTGATTGTGGCTTTAACATTTCTGTCATAAGATGAACAACTGTTCTATTTGTATAAAATTCTTGTGCTGTATGGCCACTGTCATCTGCAAACTTTTTAATCAAGTATTCATAACCTTGCCCAAGTTCATCTTCCGGACAATTTTCAATAGATAAAGTTTTGCTGCTAAAATGTTCTATTAAATCTTTCAATAATTTATCTGGTAAGCGTTTTTTATTTGTCCAAGGTGCATTTCCAAATACACCTTGCAATCTTTCTACGTTTGCTTTTTCAATTGTTCTAAAAGCATTCATAATGGCGGTACCAACATTTTCAGAAATTGAACGTACGTTTTTCCAGTGATGTCCTTTGGGAACAACAAATCTATGTATCTCATCCCACTCAAGAGCTTCTTTACCGTATTGCTTGATAGCATTTTGACACTCTTCATCATATACATCGCAAATTCTTTTAAAGAAAAGCAACGGGAAAATATACTGTTTATAAGCACCTGCATCAATATTGGTTCTCAAAAGAACAGCAGAACCCCATAAATATGATTCTAATTCATCAATTGTTATTCTATTGCTCATTGATGTAACCCCCTTTGATTAACAGGGATTTGAACTTATCTTCAGCTTTAATAATATCTGATAATGTGTTTAAAAATTCTTGTTTTACAATTTCAGCACTTATTGTTTGTTCTTTTTCCTGTTCTATATATAAATTAGCAGATAACCCATAGTTGTGTTTTGCAGTATCTTCTATGGATATTATTCTGCATTTCCCTTTTTCATTTTTGTAATTTTTATATAATTCGTAAATTTCATCAATATTTTCATCAAGCATTATATTTTGTGCACGTTTGGGGGTATATATCTTTGAAGCATTAATCAGACAAATTTTACGCTTATGTTCTTGTTTTTTGTTGTTATTCAAGATTAATGCACAAGCCGGAACCCCTGTATTAAAAAACAGACCCGTTGCAAATATAATAATTGCTTCTATTTTATCGCTGCTAATAAGCTTTTGCCTAAGAGTTTGTTCTTGTCCCTCTCTAAATAAAACTCCTTGTGGTAATACAACAGCGCATCTTCCATTGTTTTTATCCATGGATTTAACCATATGCTGTAGCCAGGCATAGTCTGCACAAGAATCCGAAGGACATCCCCAAATATTGCGGCCATATACGTCAGACGTGAAAGCATCTGATCCCCAATTTTCTAATGAAAAAGGAGGATTAGCAATTACACAATCAAACGCTTTGAGCTGTCCTCTAAAAATATGTAGCGGATTTCTTAAAGTATCACCTTGCAAAATATTAAAATCTTTAGCTCCGTGCAAAAACAAATTCATTCGTGCAATCGCTGAAGTTGCAAGGTTCTTCTCCTGGCCATAAATTTTACCATAGGATTGCTTATCATTATTCATTCTATGAATTGCTTCTATAAGCATACCACCCGTGCCACAAGCAGGATCATAAACTGTTTCGCCAGGTTTTGGGTCTAATATCCTTGTTAAAAGTTTTACGATTGAACGTGGTGTGTAAAACTCTGCCGCATTTTTTTTAGATAAATCTGCAAATTTTTTAATAAGATATTCGTAACTATCACCCATAATATCGTCAGAATAATTATTATTTCCGACTTTTTTCTGAGACATATGTTCAACAAGATCTTTTAATCTTTCATCAGACAATTTACTTTTATCTGTCCAATCAGCATCATCAAAACTTGTAAAAACTCCACTTAAGGTGTCTGGATTTACTCTTTCAATTCCAGTCATAGCCTTTACAATGGCTTTTCCTATATCTTTACTTTTTTCTCTAACATCCATCCAATGACAACCTTCTGGAATTACAAAACGATGATTTTCTGCAAATGTTGCATATTCTTCATCTCCACCGGATTCTTCAAGTGCCTTTTGTGTTTCTTCGTCATAGACATCAGAAATTCTCTTAAAGAATAAAATCGGAGTTACATAGCTTTTAAACTCATCTTGGTTTATCGGCCCTCTTAATATATTACATGCCTCATATAAATGATTAAATAATTCTTCTTGACTTGTCATTTCTTCCGCTACTTTAATTGCCATTATTCACTCCTAAAATTTATTCTGTAATTCCTTGACTACGTTTTGCCATCTATCGTTAGCAGCATTAATAGTATTCTGATACAAAGATAATTCTTTTTCATACTCTTCCGAGATTACTCTTTGTTCCTCTAATAGTAACATTGGAATTTCTACTGACATTATGTCTTTGTAGCTAATATTCATTAACGTTGTACCTTGTTGTAGAGCCTTGATTTGTTTTATACCAATAGGACTATCTAAAAATATTTTAAGATATACAGGTAAAAGCTGAGTTTGGTTAACTCTTATTACAATAAGGTTAGAAGATGCAATGCAAGGATATTTCTGCGATTTAAACACGGCTGTCTTGATGGTTGTACCTCTCGCTGGAATTAAAATATCACCATCTTCCAATATATAATTTAATATTTTACGTTCGTCAGTATCTAAGTGATCTAAAGAATTATAATCTATATCAAATTCTTTGATGTTTGTAATATTTACAACACCCACAGTGCCAGTTTCGTCTTTTGAGTTAACAACTTTACCCCTAAAAGAATGAGCGACATCTCCCAAAGTTATTCTTTTAGTGTTTGAATTTTGGAAATTTTGCCAGTCGTCATCTTGTCTTGCAAATATTTTATCTATATTCCAATCTCCAAATTCTTCAAGCTCAGTGTTCATCACAAAGGTTTCGTCTTCCAATTTAATTGAAACTTCCTTTGGTTTTTTATCAACAACCTTCTTGTATCGTCTAATGGTTACATCATCAGTCATACCTGAAGCTATGGTGAATAAATAAGTTTTTATTGCGGTTGAACTGAATATTCCGGTAGGTAGCTCAGATATTTCTTCAATTTTATACATTTTTTGAATAAAATTACGCAATTCTTCAACTCGGCCGGTTGCAAAGGTTATACGTGCAGGAAGAATAGTAACAAGTTTTCCTGTAAATGATAAGTGGTATAGCAAACTCTCAGTTGATGCCAATTCATACTCTCTGCATATAAAATCTCTTTGCTGTTCAACCATCATTCTTACCCCAAAAGGAGGCAGAGAAAGTATTAAATCAAATTTTTGAGATGTAAATTCAAAATTATTCATTCCAACTTGTATTATTTCTACGTTATTGTATTCTGCAAATATTTCTTTTAATAGCTCGCAATGCAAGGATTGAACCGTTGTTATTAAATATGAACAGTTTTTGTTTTTATCGATAATTTCTTTTAATGCAAGTGAAAACTTTTCACCATCCTTAATTAAAACATTTGAGAGATTTTCACTAATTTTATCAAGCAATAAGTTGCATATTGAATCAGGTACTTGTATATGACCATTCTTATCAGTATCTATAGTAAGCACATCCGTCCAATCTAATTCCATCGATTTAACAGTTTGATAAAAATTTAAAAATACATTTGCACTTTCAAACGCATTAACGCATCCATATTTATTGCTAATGTATCGTGAGCAGTCGTACAAAGATTCATTTATATCATTGGGATCATTTGCTTCTTTTTTAACTTTAAGTGTAACAAAAAGTGCAGTTGCAAGCTCTCCCATGGGAAGTATTTCTTTTAGATAACTTGCTTTTTTGAATATATCCGAATTTGTATTTTTCATGAGATTTCTCCATGATTTAATTTTACCATTATATAGTACTACAAATGAAAAATATTTGCAACTATAATTTTGGTATTGTAATACCAAAATTATAGTTGCAAGCTTGCATCTTCGTATCTGTGATTGGATTAGAAGGAATGATGGCAAAGTTAACATGTCTTAACATGTAGTATTCTAACTGTCTTACAAATAAAAATTCCTATAAACCTCATCGATGTCTTCTTGTTCGATTCCGATATAGCGTAGAGTGATGGAAGGGGTGGAGTGGTTGAAGATTTTTTGAAGCATTACAATATCGTCGTATTGTTGGTAAAAGTGGTAGCCGAAGGTTTTTCGTAAGGTATGTGTTCCGATTCTGCCCTTGATTCCGACCATTCGGGCAGCTTTGTTTATGATTCTATATGCCTGGGCTCTGTCGAGTCTGTATCCTTTTTGCGTAAAAAATAAAGGTCTTTCATCGGGTTTGTCTTTGACGAATTTCTCAATCTCAACTTTTAAGTTTTCATTAATCGGAAATTTCTTGTATTTATTGGTTTTCTTTTCTCTTAGTTCTATATAGTCTTTGACGTTGAGTGAGAGGATATCAGCAATTCTTAGTCCGCTATTTATTCCGAAGCTGAAAAGCAGAGCGTTGCGTGGTTTTTTGGATAGAATTCGTTTAATATTTTGGATATCTTCTATGCTTTTTATGGGTTCGACGATGTTCATTTGCACCTCACGGTTTCAAGCTATAACATTAATTACCTAAAAGATAGCAAAATTAAAGCTGTATAAGGAAATTTCAAACTGTGTTCAAAAACTGTTTAAAAGGTGTTTAAGTTATAATTAAAGAATGAAGTATGCCTTACATAAAAATCAAAGAATAACACCAACTAAAGACATAAAAGATGCAGTTTGCCCCGTCTGTGGTGAATTAGTTATACCAAAATGCGGCAAAATAAAAATGCATCATTGGGCTCATAAAACATCTCAAAATTGTGATCCTTGGTGGGAAAATGAAACGGAATGGCATCGAAAATGGAAGGAACATTTCCCTGAAGATTTTCAAGAATATCTAATGATTGATTCAAACACTGGTGAAAAACATATTGCCGATATTAGAACAGACAATGGATTTGTAATCGAATTTCAACACTCATCCATAAAATCGGAAGAAAAGAAAGCCAGGGAATCGTTTTACAAAAATATGGTTTGGATTGTAGATACAAGTAAATATTATGATAAATTCAAGCAAGCTTTGGATGTAAACTCGCTACAACATTGCAAAACAAATAAAAATTATTTTTATATCAGAGAAATTTTATTCGAAAAATACTGTAAGATTTTTACCAAAATCTTGGCTTAAATCATCAGTTCCCGTTCTTTTTGACTTTGGAATTAATGATATGACGGATAATGATTATGATAAGCAAAAAGGCTGGCTTTATTGTATTTTCCCTGAAAAATATACAGAAGGTTATAGCTTTGATACAACCTATTGTGGAATTTATCTTAGGAAAGAGACTTTTTTAAATAAGATTATTAATGATAATCAATTTTTTCCGAACATTGTTTTAAAAGAATTAGAAAACATTGAACAAGAGCGTAAAAAGAAAAGAGAAGAAGAACAAGAACGCTTTAGAAATGAATTAAAAAAGCAAAATCAAATTAAATATGCAAATCATAAAGTATGGCGTGATGCAATTCACGATGTACGAATTGCGTTAGAGAAAAATAACTTAGATATGGTAAAGTTATTTGCAACAGATGATGGAAAAATAACCGATTATAAAAAAGAAGAAATCTGTAATAATATGGATGCAATGGCGTTATCAATAAAATCTTATGAAGATTTTTATAAAGGAAAGGCATACACAAAAAATGAAGTACTGCTGTTAATTAATTTTGATGGCGCATTTATTACGGGTGTCATTTCCGTACCAAGTTCTTTGTTGGAAAAAATGCTTTGGAGAAGTTATAACTTCTACATTTGCAAACTCGATGTAATGCCCTATTATTCAAAATATAAAATCGTCTTTTTTAAACCTGAAAGAATTTATTCGACAAAAGAAACAAGAAAAGATTTAGATTTTATCTTAGAAAAATTTGCAAATAGCTAATATTCGGATTGTTGTTCATCTCAATCTCAAAAAATACAACATATCATTCTAATGTTGTGTTTTTGTGCCCATGGCTAATATATTATCTATGAATGAGCTTCTTTTTAGTTTCTTTTTCACTATTGCAATTTTTCAGCGTTTCAAAACAGCTTACACTATTAAGTGTAAACCTATAGCACCATACTTGTTTTTCCTCTTTACAATACCTGTATCTGTAAAATATCATCTTGACTGAATCAAAAAAAAGAATAAAAGACGTTCTAAAAATTCTATGACTCAAATTATCACAAACATAAAGCAGTGTCAGAGAAATTAATATTTATTATCAAGCTTACACCCTGTTTAGTTGTGAGACATTCTGTTTTTGTTATCCGTATTCTTTTTTAATACTTTATTCTTCAACTAAAATTTCATAAAGACTTTTTAGTTCTTGCGCTCTTTGTTTTACAAGTTCGGTTTTCTCGCCAGCTGCAATATTTTGATACATTGTACCTTGTTTATCAAAAATTAAACCTTTAGCTTCAAATTCAGATTTCTGAAACTCTTTCCAATCCTCCTGTGCTTTTTGAATCACTTCATAGTCAGATTCTTCAAGGTTTTCTTTTAATAAATTCATATATTTATCGATTTTGTCAAAATATGAATCCATTTTATCATAAGAACTTCTATTCATTGCAGCTGTACTGTATTCTTTTTCAAAAGAATCATCGCTTATTTGCTTATTTTCAGATTCTTTGTTTTCTATTGGTTCTTGAGTTAATTCTCGAACAGTAGAGTTATCAGCTTTAGCAGATTTTTTATCAATATAAATCCACGCACTTTCGCCAGCTATAATCAATGCAAGTAAAACTATTAAAATATTCTTTTTCATAAAATCATCCTTTATAATATTCTAGCAAGAAAACCAAAAAAACTATAAGATTCATATATCAATATTTATAATAAAAAATATTGATATACAATACTAAATAATTAATGTATCCAAAATAATAAAACTTGGTATCATTACGACCCTTGTTATCAAACAGCGCCAGCAAAAATTAAAATCCTTATATAATTAAGAAGACTTAAGGAAATTCTTAAGTCTTCTTAAAAAAACTTATTTTGCTTCAAGAGCGCTATCAACAAGAACCTTAAAGGCATCGGGTTCATTTACCGCAAGTTCAGCAAGCATTTTTCTGTTTACTTGAATATCTGCTTTTTTGAGTAAATTCATAAATTTAGAATAGCTCAAATCGTATTCACGAACTGCAGCATTGATTCTTACAATCCAAAGTGAGCGCATGTTTCTTTTCAAGTTGCGTCTATCTCTGTATTGATATTTTAGTTTTTTCATAACAGCAATATTTGCAACTTTAAAAATTCTGCTTCTAGCGCCAATAAAGCCTTTTGCTAATTTTAATATTTTTTTATGTCTTTTTCTTAAAACGTTTCCGCGTTTAACTCTCATGTCAAGCCCTTCCTATCTTGTAAATTTCTTTTTGTACGGTAATTCTTTAGCAATCATTGCTAAGTTTCCTTGAAAAACTTCAGTTGTGCCTTGAAGTCTATTTTTTCTTGCAGGGCTTTTGTGAGCTAGTAAGTGACCCTTGCCTGCTTTTTGGCGTAAAACTTTACCTGAACCGGTAATTTTATAACGCTTAGCAGCTGATCTGTGTGTTTTCATTTTAGGCATTTTGTTAATCTCCTTTTTTAACTAAACCCTTGTGGCATACCAAAAACCACTTTAGGCAAGTTTAATTCTAGGTCAAACAAAAAAAAATTTCAAGTTTATATCTTATAAAATCTTTACAATTTCAAAATCGCTTTTAATATCCTCTAAATCACAATACTTGTAATCATCAAGGACAATCCCTTTGTTAATATCATAATAAAAACTGTGGGGATCATTGTTTTTATCAAACAAAACCTCACTTGTGCTGATTTTTTTATTATTCAATACTTCAACAATATCACTATGAAGTTTTTCGCTCTGGTTTTTTTCTCCTCCAAACAAAAAAGCAGAGCACTTTTGATTATTAGAGGATAAGTTATCAGCAAAATTTGCAATTTGTTTTTGCATATAATAAATATCTTTTGGATTTTTATGCTTAGCAGGAGTCAAATGCAGCAAATATGCATCTTTTTGATTATTCAAAAGAACACAGATGCAATTTAATATACTATCAGTATAACCCTTATCAGAATGAATAAAGATATTTGATGTATATAAGTCATTCATTAAATCATAATTTGAATAATTGTCTTTGATAATTTTTTGATTAGGCAAAAGCTCTTTTTTAACAAAACTTTTAAAGGAGTTAATCTTGCTATTGGCAACTTTTAAACTGTCGTTTTGCGGCAAAAACTTAAGCGATAAAGGATTTATGGCAGCTTTTTTAAAATTTGGGTAATATCCAATAATAACTTTAGGATTAACTTTTATCATAATTTAATAAAAACATTCCTTTAAAAAAAATTGCACTTTATGTTAGTATTCTATTATGAACAAAGTAATATTATCAAAATTATCAATTGAAGAACTTGAAAGCTATATTGTTTCTTTAGGGGAGAAAAAATTTAGAGCAGGACAAATTTTTTCCTGGATTTGGGCAAAAAACGCTAAAAGCTTCGATAGTATGACAGATATTAAAAAAGAATCAAGAGAACTATTAAAACAAAACTGTCAAATACTTGATTGTACAATTAAAAAAAGACAAATATCCTCAGATGGAACAATTAAATATTTAATTGAGTTTCAAGACGGCTTGTGCGCCGAAACTGTGCTTATGCGCTTTGATAACCGAAGCAATCTTTCAATGTGTGTTTCCTGTCAGGTGGGATGCAAAATGGGGTGTAAATTTTGCGCAACAGGAAAAAACGGATTCAAAAGAAACCTTTTAGCCCATGAGATTGTATCTCAGATACTATTGTGTCAAATGGATACAGGTTTAAAAATCACAAATGTCGTTTTTATGGGTCAGGGAGAACCTTTAGACAACTTCGATAACATCAAAAAAGCAATTTATTTAATCAATAAAAACCTCCAAATCTCAATTCGAAGAATGACACTATCAACCTGTGGAATTGTTCCTAAAATCAATGAGCTGGCGCTTTGTGAGCTAAAACCCACTCTTGCAGTATCGCTTCATGCACCGAATCACGATATTCGAAAACAAATTATGCCGATTGAGAATAAGTATGATATTGAGAGCTTAAAAAAAGCACTTAAAAACTACAATGAAAAAACAAAAGATAGAATTACAATAGAATACATTCTAATTGGCAATCTCAATGACACAAAAGACTGTGCAATGGAATTAATCGAATTTTTAAAAGATTTAAAATGCAATATTAATCTAATTCCCTACAATTCAGTTGACAACAGTGCTTTTAAAAAACCTGCAAAAAAGAATCTAATGCTCTTTAAGTATATTCTTGAAGCTTCAGGTAAAAAAGTTACAATAAGACTTGAAAGAGGGGCTGATATTGACGCTGCCTGCGGTCAATTAGCAGGTAAAGTTAATAATTAGCCAAAGTATGATTGGAAAGCTGCCAATTGGCTTGTAAGATTTGAAATTGCGCTATCCATAGCATTGAACTGATTTGTAATTCTTGTTTCATAGTTTGTAATTTGCATATTCACACGTTCAATTCTTCTGTTTGTCGAAGAAATTAAAGATTGAATAGAGTTTGTTTTATTGGAAAAATATCCATTTTGACTATCTAATACATTATTAACATTCTCAAGTAAGCCATCAAAAAGCCCGGTGTCCGCTTTTGAAGTGTATCCATCCGATAAGAGAAATTTTACTGATTCAAAATTTTCAGCCAATGCTTTATCGAGTTTTTTTTCATCAATCGAAAGAGCGGTTATATCTTTATTAGAAGTTGAAATTCCTATGTCTGACAGAAGTTTAAAATCGCCGTCATTACTGCTTAGTTTGGATGTTATTCCCCTTAGGGTTGATAAAATTGACTTTAAGGAAGAATCATAGCCGATTTCGCCTTCTGAACCCGTGTATTTTCTTGTTGTTGAAACAACATCATTATAGGAATCAACAAAAGTTTTAAGCGCATCTTTAACAGCTGTAAAATCCCTTTCAATATCAAGTGTTACAGATTTTTCATCGTCTTTATTATTAGAATAATCACTTGTTGGTTTTTTAACAGTAATTGAAAGATTGTTTATCCCTGAACTTTCACCCGTAATTGTGTTAGAGCTTGAAATTACCTTATTGCCGTTAATATAAACTATGGCGTTTTGCCCAAGAGTCTGAGAATCCTGTGCAATAACTTCTTGATCACCCTGGCCTTCTGTTAAACCAAGAACATTAAGCAAATTAGTATTAGTTTCTTTTAAGCTGATATTATTCTCACCTGTTTGTGTTGAAGTTAGAATCAGCTTATTAGTTAAAGAATCCCAATTTGCCTTAACCTTAACATCGGAGTTTGAGTTAATTTTAGAAATCAAACCATCAAGAGTCGTATTTTCATCAATCTCAAAATCAACTCCATTTATGGCGATTTTTCCTTCATTGCCATCAAAAAACTCAAGATTCGATAAACCAGATTCTTTTGATAGAATAGCTTTTGATGTATTAATAGTTGAAAGACTATAAGCGCTTTTGTAGCTGTAGTTTCCTTCTTTATCATAAACCCTAAGTGCGCTTATAAGATTAGAAGTATCAGAACTAGCCCCGAGTGTCAGTTTTGCGTCTTTATCTTCAACAAAAGAATAACTTCCATCTTCTTTTTGTTCTTCTTTGTATGCTTTAATTGAAAAAATCCCGTTATCGTCAATATTCGCTTGAATTCTGCCAGCAGATTCAGTATTAATTTTATCAATAACATCAGCAACTGAATCATCCGCACCAATTTCAATACTGTATTGCTTTCCATCTAAAAACATTGAAAAACTGCCTGGTTTAGCTTGAGAATTGGAAAGATTTGCAAACTTAACATCCGCAGCATTAGAAGAATTAACAATCCCAATGCTTTTAGCACTTTTTGCCACAGTTGAACTTGCAATTTGCTCAATTTTAAGCTCCACACTTGCCGCTCCTACACTTCCTTTCGAAGTTGCAGTTGCATAAGCAGAATTTGAAGAGTTGATTTTTGTATTAGTCCACATATCAGAGGAAGAATCATAAATCACCCTGGTAAAAGCCTGCAGGGAGGATTGAAGAGCTGAAAATTTGGATTTTAGGTCAGAAACAGCATTACTTTTAGTCTCAAGTGAATCAAGTTTTGTTTGCAGGGGAGTTAAGGTAGAGGTCTTTTTAGCCGCTACCAATTGCGTTATCCAAGAACTTATATCAAATCCGGAGCCGATTCCAGTAATAGTTGTTGACATTATAAAAAATCCTTTTTCTTCTTTATATCCTTATATTATAGTATTTTATTCCACAATACAATACAATTATAGCAAATTTATTAAATTTTGTAACCTAATTTGACTTTTTTCATATCGACAAAGGATAATTTGATTTATGGCAATAAAAGGAATAATTTTCGATCTTGACGGCACTCTTTTGTACACTCTTGTTGACTTGCAAGATAGTGTTAACTATGCACTTATAAAAAACGGGCTTAAAAAAAGAACAATAGAAGAAATTAAAAGTTTTGTAGGAAATGGCATTGAAAAACTCATTGAAAGGGCAGTTTATCCAAAAAAAGAAAAATTCGACATCTGCTTAAGTGACTTTAAACACCACTACAAAAAAAATTCAATAAACAAAACAAAACCTTATTTTAGTGTTGTTGAAAACTTGAAAAAACTAAAACAAAAAGGCTTTAAACTTGCGGTTTTATCCAATAAAATTGATTCTGAGGTAAAAAAATTATGTGATTATTTTTTCTTTGGGATTTTTGATATTGCACTTGGCGCAAAAGAAGATTTTTTAAAAAAACCAGATAGCAAAAGCACTCTTTATATAATTGAACAATTGAATTTATCAAAGCAAGAAGTTGTTCTAATAGGCGATAGCGAAGTTGACATCAAAACGGCAAAAAACGCTCAAATTGAGTGTTTAAGCGTAAGCTGGGGATACAAAGATAAAGATTTTCTAATTAGGAATAATGCAGCTAAAATCTTTGATGACTTTAGTTCTTTATCCGATTATTTACTTAAGAAGTTTATCTAAAACAAGAACAATTTCATTCATCTTTTCATCAATATCTTCCTTGGATCCTTTTTCCAGTGTTTCGATAATGCAGTGGTTAAAATGCCCTTTTAAAACTTCCGAATTTGTTTTTTTTAGAATAGATTGACACGCAAGCAGCTGATTGCTGATTTCAATGCAATCCCTATCTTGCTCAATCATTTTAATAAGCCCTTCCAATTGACCTTTGGAAGTTTTTAACAATCTTAGAATTTTTGTTTTATCTGCTATCATAGTTTTATTTTAAAAAACCCCTTTAGGGATAAGCTAAAGGGGTTTTAAGTTCCCTTATTTATTGCAGTTGCATTTAATTTTTCTAAAGCTGAATTTTTTCTTGCATCCACAGGTGCAGTTATCATCACATTTTTTATCACAAGCACAGTCAGCTTTTTTGTGACAATCACATTTGCAATTTTCATCACACTTTTTGTGACAATTACAATCACAGCCCGCCTTATCGCATTTTAGACCCTTATGACAAGGGCAATCGCAGTCTTTTTCAGTTGTCTGGTGACATTTACATTTGCAATTATTATCATTGCAATTGCACTTATCACAAGCTAAAGCTGCTCCCATTGTAAAAGTAAAAGCCAATAGTAATAAAGTACTTGTTAATAATTTTTTCATTTTTTGCACTCCTTTTTTGTTCTTATATACCCCCCTAGGGTATGGAGTTATAATAAACCTATTTTTCAACTTTGTCAATAGATTAAAATTTAATAAGGCAATATTTTTATAAAGAATGTTTTTATTATTAAATAAGAACTGTCATTTTTTTTGATATTAAGGAGAGCAAATGCCGATTGATAACACTGCTACAGGGCTTCTAAGAGGGCTTGAGTATTCTAAAAAAACACCTTACTGCAACGATTCAACAACTCTTGTTGATTTAGCGCAGCAAAAAGAACAAACAAATAAAACGGCGCTTACTATTCTATTAGAAGATTTCGATGAACGATTGGCTCTTAAAGACAGCCACCAGGGAAGTTTAACAGAAGCAGAAGCGAAGAAAAACTTTTTTGAAAAAAAAGATTCTGATAATATTTTTAGATCAGATGATGTTCAAAACTACTTAGAAGAAAACCCGATAATACATCAATCAGATATTTTTGAGCAGGCAAGCTTAAAAAACGGGGGAATAAAATATGCAAATGAAAACGACGATATTTACCAGAGCGCTCTAAACTTTGCTCTTAGTGATATAAATCTTGTTGAAACAACCTATGAAAAAGAAGCCATTGATTGGACAAGCAAAAAAGAAACAGGTGGAAAAAACGAACTGACAGCCTATGAAATAAAAAAGTACAAACCAGAACTAACAATCACGCAAATTAATGATATGCTTGAAAAAATCGATATTGACGAAAACCCTGCTACTTTAAGTGCGTATGAATACGCAAGTTATTTAATAGCAGCTGATGGATCAATAGAGTTTGGACAATCAAACTCAGGTTATTGCAAAAGTGCTGCTGACGGCTTAGTATCTTTAGAAGATATGCAAATAGCAGCAAATTACACTGATAGTGAATTTAGAGAATATGCACAGAAAATTTATAATGAAAATTATAAAAATTAATAATTACTATAAAAATAGCAATTTTTTTTCTTTATTTGCTTTATAATAAATGTGTAACTAATAAAGGATTAATTTTATGGGTATTGCAAATATTAAACATGACTTGGCTCGATTAAATAAAAATGTTAAACAAATAGCAAATAAAGCAGTACCGCAGCCTGTCAGACAAAAAATGACAGAAACGAAAGATTCTTTTGTTTCAACCATAAACAACGCTACAGCTTCGCCCAAGGTTCAATCTGCCAAACAAAAAATTGCAAGCGGAATTGATGCTTTTAATAATAATCCTAACGTACAAAAAGCAAAACAAGCCGTAAGTGACACAGCCAAAGCTACAGTAGAAAAAATTGGCAATGGAATTAATGCCATAAACAATAATGAACATGTTGTTAAAGCAAAACAAGCCGTAAGTGATATGGCTTCAAATTTAAAAGATAACGTTGAAGGAGCAATGCAGAGTCCTAAAGTTCAACAAATAAAACAAAAGGGTGAGAATATAATAAACAAAGCAGATGAAATAATTCAAGACAACGTTGATAAAGCTAAAAAAATTATAAAAAAAGATGCACCCACACCAGCTCCTGCACCTCAAGCAGATAGCAGCACAACCAAAAAAGCAGCCAATGGACTTTTGCAGACAATTAAAAACCACAAAGGAATTACAGCAGCAATTGCAGCAGTTGCACTATTAGCAGGCGGGATAATAGGGAAAAATATAATCAAACAACAACAAGAACAAAATCAGCAATAATATATTATATAATAAATAGGGCTGCTCTTTGTAAGAATTCAAAGAGCAGTTTTTATTTAAGAAAAAAATATTTTTTTAATTTTTTCAAAAATTCTCCAAAATAAGTCGTTACAACAATTCCTGCTGTAAAATAAAAATAAGTTGTTTTAATTGGATTATAAAACCAATAAATATCACTTGAATTTTTAATATCAAAAGGAATTCCTTTAAAAAACAGTATTGAATAGGTGATAAAATTAAAAACAAGCAAATGATTAGCCATTATATGATAACTGTTTTTGCCAATTTTTTCTATAAAAGTCCAATTTTTGATTTTTTCACTTAGAATCCTAACTATAAACAAACTAATCCAAATCCCTGTTATGCTTGATAAAATAGGTACTATCGGATTATTATATTCACTCCACACCAAAAGAAAATGAAGCCCGATTCCCTGCATTGGAGAATAATCCTTGTTGGTAAGCCATAGAATCGATTGAGCGATAATAACAAAATAGAATATTTTTTCGCTAAAAATATTGATTCTTCCTTCGATTTTTGTTTTGTACAAGTATCCTAAATGGACAAACAAAAGTGCAAACATTGACCTAAAAATCCATAAGAAGGCAATATTTTTACCCATAGCTTGAAATTTGATTGCTAAAAGCGCTAATAAAAGATAAAAAAGGAGTTTTAGGTTTTGATTAACTTTAATATAGGAAAAAAGCTTGTAAATTAAAAGTGTTATAAAAAGACAAGGAACAAACCACAAAGGAGATATTAAATCGAGTTGATGACCAGTTAAAAAAGGGTATAAAAACTCATTTTTAAAATTAATCTCCATACCCCAAAACTTTCCTATAACAGGAGTTATAGCTATTGTTATAATTAAATAGAAAAAAGCATACAGAAAGTATGGGACAATGAGACTTTTTATTCTTCTTATTAAATATTCACCAAATGAATACTCAGGATTATAAAGGATTCCTGCAATAAAGAAAAAAAGCATTACTTGAAAAGAGTAAGGAGGAAACAAAGGGATTATTGAAAACTCCAGGTGCCCTGAAACCACAACAAGAATTGCAAGTGCCTTTAATAAATTAATTTTATAACTATTTATTATCATTTTTTTTAATTACCCTGCAAGGATTGCCGACTGCTACTGAATTTGAAGGAACATCCCTTACTACAACACTTCCTGCGCCAATAACAGAGTTATTTCCGATTGTAACTCCTGCTAAAACCGTAACACTACCCCCAAACCATACATTATTTCCAATTTTAATCGGTTTAGCACTTTCCAAACCCTTGTTTCTGGTTTTGTAGTCTATTGGATGTTCTGCTGTATAAAAAGAGCAATTTGGTCCTATAAAAACGTTATCCCCAAAAGTTACTAAAGCACAATCAAGAACTACAAGATTATGATTTGAGTAAAAATTTTTTCCAAGTTCAATATTATAGCCATAATCGCACCAAAAAGAAGGTTCAATTGTAAAGTCTCCTTTAGTTTTTCCTATGATTTGATTAAGGAGTTCTTTTTTTAGTTCAGCTTCACAATAAGGAGTACTGTTGAACTTTTGGCATAAAATCTTGCAGCTATTCCTATTATTAACTAAAGTTTCATCCGAAGGGTCATATAAAACCCCGCTTAACATTTTTTCTCTCTCACCCATAAGATAATGATAACACAGCACAAACTTAGTTTGCAAGCCTTAAACCTATTGTTCCAAGGATAATTAAAGCAATAGATACCACTTTTACAACACTCAGCGATTCGTGCATAAAAACTATTCCAACTATGCTTACTAACAATATGCCAACACTGCCCCATATTGCATAAGCTACACTCATATCAATAGTTTTTAGCGAATAGGATAAAAATAAAAAACAGAAAATATAAAAAACAACAACAGCAATCGAAGGCAATAAAACCGAAAACCCGTTTGATAACTTTAGTGCAGTAGTTCCAAGGGTTTCAAAAATAATTGCAAGTATTAAGTATAAAAAGCTCATAATATTCTCCTTTTTGATTATTATAAGGAATTATTGAGATAATAAAAACATATAAACAATACTTGTAAAAAAATAAGCCCTGTGCGCAAAATAATAATAGAGAAACATTTATAATAAGAAATGCAGTTTTTTTACAGTTATTCTGCATTTAAAGCAGTTTTAATCCTATAATTCCTACAATTATTGAAAAAATAAATCTTAATATAGTACAAGGCTCCATAAAAAAAATACCTATCAAAACAACTCCAACTGTTCCAATGCCAGTCCAAACTGCATATGCGGTTCCTAATGGAATAGTTTTTAGCGAAAGAGACAGAAAATAAAGACTTGCAAGCATTCCAAGAATTGTTAATACACTAAACAAAAGATTCGTAAATCTTGGGATAGTTTCAATCCAGCAGCCCAAAAAATTTCAAAAATTCCTGCTATTAATAAATAAATCCAGTTCATAAATATTGTCCTTTTTGTTTTTATAGACAAATAAGTGTCTTTTAAATATTCCTTCTAACGACCTAATGGAATATTATAAAAACACTCACCCGATGGCAAGATATATCTAATTTTATTTGTTTATAAGCCTGTTATAAAGCTCATGCCTAATGATATTTCTAACAAAACCATATGGAATATCACCCGGTGCCATCATTCTGGTTTTAAAGAGCATTGCTTGCGGGTAGTCAAGTGTATCAATTAAATATTTTATTAAGGGTTCATCTTTGTCTAGTTTTTTAATATGATCAAAGAAAGTTACTTTAATATCAGAATTGTTCTGAATATGATAAGCAAGCTGCCCGCAATCTTCACCAATTAATATAACTTCATCAAACTTCCGCTCAATAATATGTTTAGCAATTTTTCGATAAATTTCATATTCATAGTGCTCAAGAAACTCAATTTTAGATAGGCAAATTCTTTTAACTGGAGCATCTTTGTATAAATCAAAGAAAATTCTAATATTAGACATTATATTATCATAGTTAGGAGGATTTGGACAATCAGTTACAAAATGAACATTATTTTCATACTCATCTGCTTCCCAACGGAAACCAACTTGCTCAAAGGCAGCAAGACCTTTAACTATATCATTGTCACTAATACCAAGAGCTTTGGTTAGCTCAATTGCCTTAATTGCATTCTCAATTTGATGATACCCAACAACAGGAAGAGAGTATTCAATTCCTTTATATATAAAACGAGAACCCGTTTTTTCCATTGAAACTAATTCATAATCCTTACCAGACGAGAAAATTATTCTTGGTTTATACCAAGAAGCAGGTTCTTTTAAGAATTTATCATCATCAACAACAGCTACAGCATCTTTAGTCATTGAATACATAATTGAAGCTTTATTTCTTGCAATATTAATCAATGAATCATATACTTTAATATTCTCAATTGCAATTTTAGTAACTATAGCCCCATCTGGTCTTAATAACTCGCTAAAATATTTTAAATATCCTTTAACAGCACCGGAGCATTCAAATAATAAATAGTCGTAGTCTTTATCAACTTCTAAAAACTTATGGTTATTGATAAACCTGACATTCAAAGTAGGTCTTCCTCTATAGCAGCTGTGCGATTGGGTGAGAATAGAATATACCATTTCAGTTGTAGAAGTTTTTCCCATTGTTCCTGTTATTGCAATAATTTTTGTATTTGGTGAAATTTTTGTATTTCTTGTGTAAATAGCAAGTTTTTCTAAAGCTTGCCTTGTAGTGCCTTTAACAATCATTACAAATTTTAAAACACTTTTGTACTTTTGAATCATATCAAAAAGTATTTCTTTATGTTTTTCCTCAGCTACAAAATTCTCTGCAAACAAAAACGACCTTGCCCCAGTTTGAATTGCTTGTTCAATTTGTCCATATGTATCCCAAGGATCACCATTTACAATCATATTTAATGGAATATAAACCGTATCTTCATCCACAACCTCAGGAATATGACTTAATTTCCACTGTTTATTAAATATATCATCACTCGCTTTATAGAAAAAATATCCTTCGCAAATTGCTGAAACTTCATCTAAACTATAGAACATAGATCTTTATCTCCACTAATAATAAGGTAAGCACAATCAGCATCTTTACTGCGCCATTCTACAAATTTTTTAACAGCAAGGATATTATCATTGGTAAGATTCGGCAATCGTTTGAATATGGTTTTTTTATTTTTATTGGACATATCCGTAGTATACACTGCACCGCAAATTATAGCAATGCTATCGATATCTTCTGTTATTTCATTGATAATATCTGTATTTATCTTAGCACTGTACTTGCCAAGTCCGTTAATCGCATGAAAAACAACAATTTTTCTTTTATTTTTCAATTTTTTATTTGCAATAAACTTTCTTATAGATTGTATGATCGAATATGAAGAGTTGCTGGAATCAACAAACTTGTTAGTAAAAATATGTTTTGGTTCTTTAATATTTTCAACACCAAAATACTTTAATACATCAGTAGAAAGATTTTTTGTAAAGTGAATTCTATCCCTCAAATTATTTGTAAGATGCAAAAATTGATTATCATCAGAAGCAAAAATTACTTTTGGATTATTCCAGGTTAGTTTTGCTATTTCAGCAAAATATTCTTCTGTTTCACGATACAAATTAAGAAGCTTAAAAGAAGCTTTGGTATAAACAATTGTTGAATTCTCATTTAAATTAGCAAGCGAATCGCTTGTTTTTTTGTCAAAATTTGTCTCAAGAACAACATATTGTTCTCCTTCTTTATACCTGAGCAAAGGATCAATTATAGCTTGCCAATGGCTTTCATAGTTAAGATTCTCAACTTTAAGATTAAGACAAATTTTATTCTTAAGTTCTTTTAACCCATCGGTTCCGGCTAATATTATAATTTCAGGTTTAAAAGCTTTAGCATTTATATCAGCAATTTGAAGTCCGGTATTATAAGTATTTCTAACAACCAAAACATTCTGTGGATTATATTTATAGAGAAGGTCCAAGTACTTTTGTTCCGTAAGTAAAGGGTTAGAAATAAAAAAACCTTTACAATTAGGATTTTGCAAATGCTCCTCTATTGCATCATAAACATCTCCGTTCCATAACATAGGAATATAGATATAATCCTCATCTACAGGATACTTTGAATTTGTATATCTGTAAGTTTTACTTAAATCCGAATATATGTATGGCTGAGCACAAGTTAATTTAGTAATTTCATCTAAAGTTCTATACAATATATACATCCTTTATAAACTTTTATTCTATTCTTAATTTCCGGCTCATCATTTGTAAGAGTCGAAATAAACCCTTCAATTTCATCATCATTCACAGGTCTTGTGACAGGAGTAAAAGAACCATTGTCAAAATGAAGCGGATAAAGTCTTGTTATAGGTTTTAACTTACCATTATCCTCAACAAACTCGACTTCACAAACTGCACAATACTCATTAACTGCATATCTAAAGTTAACAGGAAAGATAAACACACCCAAAGCATATATTATCGGTTTATCCTTATAATATTCAATTTGATTGAGCAAATGAGGTCCGTGTCCAATAACCATATCGGCTCCAGCATCAATCCAGGCTTTAGCATATTCAACCTGATGTTCAGCCTTATTTAAAAGATCAAATCCAAAATGAGGATACATAACAATAAAAGCATCTGGATCTTCTTCTTTGATTAGATGGATATCAGCGCAAGAATCCTCGGGAACAAGTTTGAATACCCCCCCCTTGTTTTTTCTCGCGTAGAAATCAAATTCTTCTACATACTCTTGTTTATATTTATACCCGCCGAATACATACAAATTAAGTTTATGGCTGCCTATTTCAAAAGTTTCCTGTAAAGGAGCTTTAGCGCTTTCAACATCTATACCGGCGCCAAAATGTTTGATATCAACATTATCTAAAGATTCGATAGTTTGTTTAAGACCTTCCAATTCATAATCCCAGGCATGGTTATTACCAAGGGATGCAGCGTCAATTCCGTATTTTTTCATAAAGGAAGGAACTACAACGGGGTCTGTCCAATGAAGAACAGATTTTTTACCCATCAAACCGCTTTTTGTACAATTTGTTATTGGAGATTCTAAATTAACAATATTGTATGAGTTTTCAAAAAAGCCTTTAACTTGCTCCATTAAAGAATCATAGCCATATTGTCTTAGAACGTTAATTCTCAAATTGACATCATACCCGCTTTGGTAATTTTCACCTGTCGTAAAATCCCCAAAAAACTTAATCTTGTTTGTAGATTTCATAAAAACTTCTTAATCCTTAAAATAATAATATACTTTATAAGTCCATCAAACTTAGAAACAGTATATCTTTTTAACTTCAAAAAGTCAAGTTTTAGCCATTGTTATAATACTAATAATTTATATACCATTTATATGTATCTTTAATGCCTTGTTCAAGCTCAACTTTTGGACTCCAGCCCAATTTTTTAATTTTTGTATCATCCATTAATTTTCTAAAAGTCCCGTTTGGCTTGGTTGTATCATATTCAATTTTTTGAGGAAGCCCTACAATATCTTGCAATAGTTTATAAAGTTTTGATAATTTAATATCATCCCCTCTGGTAATATTAACCAGCTCACCAATTTCTTTAGCATCTTTATTTTCTGCAAGATAAAAACAAGCATCGGCTAAATCATCTGATGACATTAACTCACGATAAACGCTTCCATCACCCCAGACAATAACTTTGTCTTTATAAGCTCCAATTTTATTAAGAACTTCAACAATTGATTCTTCATTGTTGTAATCTATGGATTCATCATATCCATAACCAATTTTTCTTTTCTTCAAATCTTTAACAATATTATCAAAATCATTGTTGTACAATAGCTTTGCAAGATGAAACCGTCTTATTAGCATAGGGAGCAGATGAGCTGTTTCTAAGTTGAAATTATCATTAATTCCATACTGATTGGTAGGCATAAGGGAGATAAAATTTGTTTTGAATTGTTTATTATAATAATGACACAACTTTATTGCAGCAATTTTTGCTATTGCATATCCTTCATTAGTTTGCTCCAGTTGAGATGTCAAAAGACAGTCTTCTTTCATGGGCTGCGGCGCACACTTTGGGTAAATACAGCTTGAGCCAAGATTAACAAGTTTTTTAACATTGTATTTATAACTTGCATTAATTATATTAGAAGATATCATTAAATTATTGTATAAAAACTCAGCAGGATAGGTTGAATTGGCAAGGATTCCGCCAACTTTTGCCGCAGCCAAAAAGACATAATCCGGTTTTTCCTGTCTAAAAAATTCTTCGGTTTCTTTCTGGCTTATCAAATTAAGTTCAAATGAAGTCCTGACAACAATATTATCAAACCCTTCTTTTCTTAATCTTCGCTCTATTGCGCTTCCGACAAGTCCTTTGTGTCCTGCTATATAAATTTTTGAATTTTTATCCATAATACCTTCTTTATATCTCATGGGGTCCTATTATTTTATAGCCCTCTTTTTTTAATACACTCTCTTTTTCAGCTTCAATAATATCCTCTTGGACCATTTCTTCAATCATTGTATCAAGGTCGTATCGAGGAAGCCAGTTAAGAAGATTTCTTGCTTTAGCGGCATCACCCAAAAGCAGATCAACTTCAGTGGGTCTAAAGTATGCGGGATCAACCTCTACAATTATTCTTCCGTCTTTTGCAATACCCTTTTCGTTTATTCCTTCGCCCTTAAATTCAATTTCAAGACCAGCTTTTTGGAAAGTCTTTAAACAAAACTCTCGAACAGAGGTTGTAACACCTGTTGCAAGGACAAAATCATCTGGTTTATCATATTGCAGAATTTTCCACATTCCTTCAATATAATCTTTTGCATGACCCCAGTCGCGTTTAGCAGAAAGATTGCCTAAGTACAATTTATCTTCTAAACCCAGTTTAATTCTAGCAGCAGCACGGGTGATTTTTCTTGTAATAAATGTTTCACCTCTTCTTGGAGATTCGTGATTAAATAGAATTCCATTAGAAGCAAAAATATTGTAAGCTTCTCTATAGTTAACGGTTATCCAATAAGCGTATAACTTAGCACAAGCATAAGGAGATCTTGGATAGAAAGGGGTTTTTTCTGTTTGCGGTGTCTGCTGCACAAGCCCGTATAATTCAGATGTTGAAGCCTGGTAGAATTTAGTTTTTTTCTCTAATCCAAGAATTCTTATAGCTTCAAGCATTCTTAATGTTCCTAAAGCATCAGTATTTGCGGTATACTCAGGAGAATCAAATGAAACTTTAACGTGAGATTGGGCAGCCAGATTATAAATTTCATCTGGTCGAACTTCTTGTATAATTCTTATTATATTAGTACTGTCGGTTAAATCACCATAGTAAAGCTTAAAATTTGTATCTTCAATGTGCCTATCTTGATAAAGATGATCAATTCTTTGAGAATTAAAAGAAGAAGCCCTTCTTTTAATTCCGTGTACTTCATAACCCTTATCCAGCAAAAACTCAGCCAAATAGCTTCCATCTTGACCTGTAATACCTGTGATTAAAGCTTTTTTCATAAAATTTCCTTATTATTAATAATTATTATTTTATTATAATGCATATAAAGCAATTATGACAAATGAAGTAGTTTAATATATTTATTTTTTCTTCCGTTTGACAGATAAAGCACCCGGATGTTATATTAAAGTTAATTTAAAGTATATCTGGAGTACAAATGAGTAGTATTTGTCTTAATATTTTATATAAATCATTAAACCCTTCGCTGATTGATAAAATGGAAAATATTTATTCAAAAAATTTTAATAAAATTTTTCATCTAATGCCTCTTTATAGCGAAGAAGAATACGGAAAAAAAGAAAATGTTATTCCTGTTTTTGAAAACAAATACCAACTAACAGGACACATTGCACAGGCGTATGAAAAAATTTATCAAGAAAAATATGATTATTATGTCTTTATGACAGATGAATGCCTCCTGAGTCCTTGTGTTAATCAAGATAACTTAAAAGAAATTTTTAAACTGGATAAAGATACCTGTTTTATATCAAGTGATATTAAAGCAGTAGATGTTGATGTTCTAAATGATACAAACTGGGCTTTTCCAAGTTTATTCAATATGACATATAATAAAAACGGCGCTGAAATAATAAAATTCATACCAAGTAAAGCTAATGCAAGAAAACTTTATACCAAAAACGCTGATGCAAAAACTCCTTATATCTATGCCGATTATTTCTCTTATTTACAAAAACACATAGTAGCAAACAGAAGACACAATCACCCCTTCTTTTTTGAATTAAAACACGGTCAAAAGGATATAAAAACCCTAAGCGAAGTTTTTGTCTCAAAACTAGAACAGGATAAACTTAAGACCATTTATCCTTTTGTATGTTCACAGGCTGAGTTTTTTATAGTTCCTTCTTGTTCAATAAAAAATTTTAAGCACTATTGCGGTTTATTAGGTTCAGTTAGACTTCATTATAATATAGGTTTTGCAACAAGTATGTGCTTTAGTGCAAACGAAAAAATAAAAATGCCTAAAGATTATAATGAGGGTATAAAAATATTAGATTTAAAACAAAAAAACTACAAAGGACAAACTCCTGCTATTAAATTGATTGAGAAAGACAAAGTTCTAATTGATGACAACCAAGAAGAAACACTGGTGGCTTATCCTGTTTCATTAGATAAAGTAATTATTGAATCTTGTGAGGAGTATTAAGTTATGAGCAAAACTTGTTTAGTTGTAATATACAATCATCAATATATTGCTAACATTGAAAAACTTGAAAAATTATACAAAAACAAATTCGATAAAATTTACCATATAATGCCCTTCTATACAGGTGATAAGGATAACGTCATATCTATTTATGAAAATTCGTATCAATTTTCAAACTATGTAACACAAGCTTTTGAAAAGTTCTATAGTGATGAATATGATTATTATGCCTTTATGGGAGACGATGTATTATTAAACCCTGAGCTTACAAGTAACACAATTGAGGAAATGCTTCAAATTAATCAAGATACCGCTTTTACTGCAAGAGATCTTTATGTAATGGATAATAAATATTTTCTTACAAGAATCTGGCTTTTTCCTTCAATTCTTAACTATATGTACTCGGATGATAGAAAAACTATTGATAAAATTTTACCCGATATTGAAGATATGATTGAAAAATACAAATTACTCGGAATAAAACCTGTTCTTACAAGCGAAGATAAAATTGAATTTTTACAAGACTTTCTACCAGTATCACGCCAGCATAATTTCTACTACAAATACTCGCCTTCGCGAGCAGATGAAAACCTGGATTACAAAAAATTATTAAACTCATACAAAGATAAAGAAAACAAATCTATAAAGTATCTTTTTCCTTTTGCCTGTGGTTTTTCAGACTTTTTTGTTATTCCAAAAAACTATGTTAAAAAGTTTTCTTATTATGCAGGAGTTTTAGCTTCTCAAAGAATTTTTGCAGAAGTTGCAGTACCAACTTCGCTTTGTATTGTTATGAATAAGATTTCTATGCCTACTGATATAGGTTTAAATATTATTAACTTTACATCAACAGATAAAGAAAGGGTGGAGTTACCCGAAAGATATAATAAATCAGTTAAAAGATTCATTGAAGACTGGGATGAGTCCAATCTTCTTGTGCATCCTATCAAATACTCAATATGGGAGGTGGATATTGAAGAATAATATCATAATAACAACAATTTTCGAACCAACAAAAGCAGTTAAGCTATTTGCTAATGATAAAAATAATCATTTAATTATTGCAGGGGATAAAAAAACTCCCGAAAATTGGACTATTGAAGAATCTAATGCTAAAATTACATTCATATCCTGCAATAAACCTCTTGGATATAATATTGAAAAGGTTTTACCCTTTAATCATTACTGCAGAAAAATGATAGGATATATATACGCTTCAAAAAACGGAGCGGAAATTATCTATGAAACAGATGATGACAACTATCCCAAAAACAATTGGGAATTTATAGAAGAACAAAAAGACGATAAAAACCTCTCCACTCCTTGTGATATGGGGTTTGTCAATGTTTATAAATATTTTTCTAAAGAAGATATCTGGCCCAGAGGCTACCCGCTTGAGCTTATAAACAATGAGAATCATTTAATTAATGAGGATAAACTGGAGCAAAAAGACTTAAAAATTGGTGTTTATCAAGGATTAGTGGATAATGAACCTGATGTAGATGCGATTTATCGGCTTACAAAGAATAAAATTTGCAATTTTGAAAACAAACCCTCAATTGTTCTTTCTAAAGGGACAGTTTGTCCTTATAATTCACAAAATACTTTTACAAAAAAAGACTTATTCCCTCTTCTTTATCTTCCCTCTACAGTTACCTTTAGATTTACAGATATTCTAAGAGGACTTATAGCGCAGCCTTTAATGTGGATTGAAGGTTACCATCTTTGTTTTAGCCAAGCCAGCGCAATTCAAGAAAGAAACGAGCACGACTATCTTAAGGATTTTGAATCTGAAATTCCCTGCTATTTGTATGCACAAAAAGTTGTAGATATTGCAAATGCTGCTATTTGCGGCAATTCAAATCTTAAAGATAATTTGTTTAGAGTTTATAGTGAACTTTACAGAGAGAATATAGTTAAAAAAGAAGAACTCAATATTCTTGAAGCCTGGCTGAAAGATATATAAACCAAATTCAACAG
>CAJTNR010000019.1:0-1591 GCA_910577635.1 uncultured Vampirovibrio sp.
GTATCACCAATAAGGATATGGAGATTTTTTTGCTTATCAAAACGGCGGTCGATTATATCAGCAAAATGTATTCCATAATACAAATTGCCTGTTGTAAATTCTATTGACAATTTTTCATTGCGGTTTTTAATTTTATTTTTATTTGCAATAAGGAAATTATTAAAATTGTCATCATTAAGAATTCTTGATGCAATCTGAGAATTATTTTTAAAATAATAAACTTTAGTTTTTTCAATATTTAAAGATGTTGCGTAGTCTCTAAATTGTTCGGAAAGTTTTTTGTAGATGTAAGGTTTATACTTTGTCAGCTTTTCATCATCAATGCTGTCAAAAATTTTTGCATCTTTGCTATAAGCTGGATCTGTCGGTTTTTTCCTTCCAATATCAAGCATTCCTGCAGCATCAGGACCAAAATAGTCTCTAATCATAGGGTGAGTAACTTTGCTATATTTGTCTTCTAATCCTTTTGCAAGTTTTTTACCATCTGTTTTTTTTAATCTTTCCATAAGCTTATGATTATTTCTAAGTGCATTGACCCCCATTTTTGCTACTGGTTTTATTACCGCATCCGCTGCTTTTGAGCCTAAATTTTTAACTTGATGCACTGTAGCATTTTTAATATTTGAAACCCCTTCTTTTATTGACTCGGAAACTTTTTGAATAAAATTTTGTTCTTTTTGCCGGGTTTGTTTAATCGGTTGTGGTTTTTGTGCTAAATCAAGAAAAAATGATTCATTGCTTAAAGGAGCCTGAACTTCAATGTGCCCTTTAATAGGCGCTGTATTAATATTATTTTTGACAAGCTTATTTTCAAGTAATGGTTGAGCTGCATTAGGGTCCTCATCGGGAGTTTCTATGGGTTCAGCATTATTTAAATCATTATTAATAGGCGGTTTTGGGATTGTGATTGAAGAATCAAAAGAAGGCTTTGGAATTTTTTTTACAGGTTTTGAAACAAAATCATAAGTATCAGTCATTTGCAGCTTATTAGATGAAAGTTCTTGTTTCTTTTTAATAAGATCATCCTTGGTTGAATACAAAATCTCAGCTGGACTCAAATTATCTCCAAGTTCATTAACTAAATTGTCCCGTTCTTTCTTTTCGTTTTCCTGACGCAGAGTTTCAGGGTAGAACATATCATTAAATTTTTTTCTTTGTTCTTCTTCGGTGTCAGGCTTTTTTTTAAAAAAATTCATAAATTTAATTTATCCTTTCATTATAAAAACTATTTATACAAGAGCTCTTAAAAATTACCCTAGCACATTTATTCAAAAATTGCACGAAAAATGGCTTAAATTTGGACACTTGTCCAAAAAAAGGGCTTTTTTCTTGACAACAAACTTTGTTTATGATATCTTTGTTAGAATTTGAGATAATTTACTAATGAATTATATAAATAAAACAAAAAAATATTTTATAGATAGTTTAAAGTTCATTGCTTTTATTTCTTTTCTCAAAGGGATTCAGGGGTTTTGGGTTAGTTTAGCACCTTTTTTTGAAAATTTTTCTTTTTTAAACGGCGATTTTTTGATGCTTATTGCCATTGTAGCAATATTATACTTAAGAACAATTGTTCACTTTTTTATAGCAA
>CAJTNR010000019.1:1688-37237 GCA_910577635.1 uncultured Vampirovibrio sp.
ATTATTGCCATTGTAGCAATATTATACTTAAGAACAATTGTTCACTTTTTTATAGCAAAAAGACTTGGAATAATTCAATTTTTTAACAAAAAACCATTATTAATAAGTTTAATTGTGACCTATGCAATTGATTACTTTGTTACTTATACCAATCCTTTTTATAATTATGACGAACAATACTGGTTTTTTTCTACACCGACCAGCATTATTGTTTTCTTTTTTCTAACAATAACTTTTACAAGTCTTTATGTAATATATAAAATAGCAAAAGGTTTAAGTAAAAAATTTTCCTGGATTAAGAAATTGTATCCTCAGTTTCTTGATAAACTATCAAATACAAAAAGCATTTTTTTAGTTCTTCTTATTTGTTTTTATAGACTAAAACACCCCATACTAATTGAAGGTAGCATAGAAGAAATTATCCAAAACCGTTTTTTATATATTGCAATTGCTATTTTTTCAGGATTTTTTATTTATAATTTAATAAATTTTTACAATAAAAAAAAGCTGCACTAAGGTACAGCTTTTTTTAAGAACAAATTGCAAGAACTATTTTACTAATTCTTTGAATTTTTTACCAGCAGAGAATGCAGGAACAGTTTTTGCAGCAATTTTAATTTCTTTTCCTGTTTGAGGATTTCTGCCTGTTCTTGCAGCTCTTTTTCTAGCTTCAAAAGTACCAAAACCAACTAAGGTAACTTTTTGTTTTTTAGCTACGGTTTTTTGAATTGTTTCAATAACAGCACCAATGATTTCTGCTGTGTCTTTTTGAGACATCTTAGCACTTGCTGCAACTGCTTTTACCAATTCTTCTTTGTTCATATCTAACTCCTAATATAATAACACCCTTTTATTATATCCATTAATTAAACTTTTGCAAGGGTTTTTGGGAATTATTCAGATTTTGTTTTAAGTCTTGCAAAACTTATATCTTTATAAAAATAGTTCAAAATTTGACGGGCGCTAAACCCTTTATTAGCAAGATTATTAGCTCCGTATTGACTCATTCCTACACCGTGTCCGTTTTTCTTAATTCCCTTGTCGTATGAATCAACAGATTGAATATAGGGTAAATCTCTGCTCCAAATTTCTCCTGATTGAATTGTTTTTCCGCCCGAGGAAGCATGGTAATAGGCAGGAATAATCTTATGATCATAAGTTAAGACTTCACCTCTTGTGGATAATACAGCATAGGTTGTCTGGGGGGTTTCACTTGTAGCACCGCCATAGGCTTGATCGGCGGGGGTATCTTTTAAATCGTAGCCAGACAATCCGTGTTTATTTAAATTTGCTAAAGCATAGCTTCTTGCTGCGATTGCCTGCGCTTTATGCGCTTCAATATTCCACCTTGAAGGCATTTCACTTGGAACCACACCAAGCAGGTATTCCTCTAAAGGAAGGGAATTAACAATTGTTAAAGTTCCGCCTATGTTATAAATTATAATATCGCCTCGATACCAGCGTCTTTTTGTGGCTAAGAATCCTTTTTTATCTGGATTATGGATAAAAACAGCATTAGTAGAACAATCGTAGTATCTTCCCTTGACTTTAATAGCAATGGAAGATCCGAAAGCTTTTATTGAATAGGGCAAAAAAGACCTTGAAACAAAAAGAAGCTTACCGGTTGCAGCATCTGAAAACTCGGCATTCTGGCTGCTTCCGACATAAGTGTGCCTGACTCCTTCGCCAAGTCCTATTCTAATAGCATAGACTTTAGTTGTCAGAAACAAAAACAAGATAAATATAATTATAATATTTTTTCGATTCATAATATAAGAATATAAAAAACTGCACCTTTAATCAAGATTTTATCATTTTTTTGTTAACAAGTACATTGCTGTATTAATACTTAATCTAATGAAAATGAATTAAAAATTTAATAAAATAATTGTGAAAAGTGGTGTATTACTATGCAAGTCGAACAAAACTTACAAGAAACTAAAGTTAAAGAATACATTAATAAATATATTAAGGAGCTTCAAAGACACTTCGAGGTTCCAGATAAAAAAATGCGTTTACTTTTATTGGAAGTTTATAAAGACTTAAAACCCGAAGGGTTTATTAAAATTTTTAAATCTATGGTAAAATCCTTTTATGATAAAAAAATAAAAGGAAAAACCAATGCAGATTAAAACTTATCCCAATGGAATTTATGGCGCGACAACTTATCTTGTTTTTGATGAAACTTCAAGGGAAGCTGCAATTGTTGACTGCACAAGTTCGGTGGATGAAATTGCAAAAACAATTAAGAATAATAATATCAATTTAAAGTATATTCTAATTACCCATGGGCATTTTGACCATGTTTATTGTGTTCAAAAAATGAAAGAAAAGTTTCCTAACAGCCTTGTTCTTATGCACAAAGACGATTCTACTCTGTTGAATCAAGTTCAAACCCAATGCGCAATGGCGGGAGTTGAAGGGATAAGCGTTCCTTGCATTGATGGATTAGTTGATGAAAAAAGCCATAATCTGCTCTTAGGAAAAACTGAAATTAAAGTTATTCACACCAAAGGTCACTCCAAAGGAGGAGTTTGTTATTTGATTGATAATTCTTTGTTTTCAGGAGATACTTTATTCCTTGAATCAATAGGAAGGTGCGATTTATTCGGAGGGGATTATAAAGAAATTGAAAAAAGCATTAAAGAAAAACTATTTACCCTTGATGATTCAATAGTTGTTTACCCAGGACACGGGGATAAAACAACAATAGGACACGAAAAAAAATATAACCCCTATTTTGGGTCTAATTATTAAATTTTTTAATAATTAATCTGTTATTATCAAGTTCAATATCTAAAAAATCTTTTTCAGGATCAATTTCTAAAAGCTCAAGAATTACAAGAGGAAAATTAAGCCCGAAAGAAGAGCTTCTTTTGATTAGTTTTTTAACAAATAAACTATTCTCATTATCAGATTGAAGAGCCTTTCTTACAATAAGTTTTTTGTTATCAATAATTAAAACAATCCTATATTCATCCTTATTAAGCCCTAAAAGCTGAATTAAAGGCTTGTTTAAGTACAATTGCCAGGTATTGCCGGCGGTTGTAAGTCTTTTTTTCAAAAAATATCCTTTTTAAAATTAATAATTATAATTCATAATAAATTAACAATATATTTATAAATATTGAATAATAAAAGAATAATGTAGGTATATTAAAAGAATAAAATTTAATCAAAATTTTTTAATTAATAAAACTTTATCACATACCTCTAAGTTCAAAAAATCTGATTCAGGATTAATTTCCATTAATTCCAACAAAGGCCTGGCAAGATTTAAACCAAAACCCGAAGTTCTTTTTATTAATTTTTTTACTAAAAAATTTTTTGTATAATTTTTTTCCTCAAAGGCATCAATTTTCTGAACACTCAATATTTTATTTTCAATTTTTAATAAAACAGTATATTCATCTTGATTGATGCCAAGAAGTTTTACAATAGGTTTATTCAAATAAAGTTGCCAAGTATTGCCAGCAGTTATCAAATTTTTTTTCACATTTAACCTTAAAATAACTTAATATATACATATTAAATTAATAATATAATTATAAATATTGTAAAATAAGTATATAATGTAAGTATAATTAAGGCATTAAATATGATAAAAGAAAAACAAACATTTAAACCCACAATACTGATAGATTTGGATGGGGTCTTGAATAAATACAAAGGAAAGTATGATGAAAATAAAATACCAATGCCAAAAGAAGGAGTAGAAAAATTTTTAGCTAAGCTAAATTTAGAATATAATCTTGTACTATTTACAACAAGAAATCTACTATATAGTGCAAAATGGTTAATAAAATACAAATTAGATAAATATTTTGTAAATATTACTAATACTAAAAGTCCAGCATGTTTAATTTTAGATGACAGAGCAATTTGCTTTGAAGGAAATTATGATATATTAATAAATAAAATCAAAAATTTCAAAGTATACTGGAAAATAAATAATAAAGCATAATACCATTTTAAATGTTCCTCATATAAAAGGTTGAATTTATTTAAAGATTAATAAAAAAATTAATTCTTTAGCTATAATCTATAATGACTGGTTATTAATAAGGGAGCAGATATGGCTAATAATGAAGGAATAATTACCCAGATAATAGGTCCTGTTATTGATGTTAAGTTCGAAGACGGGGTTCTACCGCAAATATATGATGCACTTGAAATTTACACAGATAATGGCAAAACTACAGTTGAAGTACAGCAGCTGCTTGGTGAAAACACTGTTCGAACAGTTGCAATGTCATCTACTGACGGATTAAAAAGAGGTGCCCGTGTAGTTAATACCCAAAACCCAATCAAAGTTCCTGTCGGCAAGGGGATATTAGGAAGAATAATGAATGTATTAGGCGAACCTGTTGATAATCAAGGCGAAGTTCAAGCAGAGGATAAATTCCCAATCCATAGACCCAGTCCCAAGTTAACAGAACAGAATACGGATATTGAAATCTTAGAAACAGGAATTAAAGTAATAGATTTGCTTATGCCATATCAAAAAGGCGGAAAAATCGGTCTTTTTGGAGGTGCTGGTGTTGGAAAAACCGTATTAATTATGGAGTTAATCCACAATATAGCACAAGCTCACGATGGGGTTTCGGTTTTCGGAGGGGTTGGAGAAAGAACCCGTGAAGGAAACGATTTGTATAATGAAATGAAAGAATCAGGGGTAATTGATAAGGTTGCACTTATCTACGGTCAAATGAATGAACCCCCGGGAGCCCGTATGAGAGTAGGGCTTTCAACTTTAACCTGTGCTGAATATTTTAGAGATGTTACCCATCAAGATGTACTTTTGTTTATTGACAATATCTTCCGTTTTGTTCAAGCAGGTTCGGAAGTTTCAGCACTATTAGGAAGAATGCCTTCTGCAGTTGGTTATCAGCCGACATTATCACAAGAAGTCGGAGAACTGCAAGAAAGAATTACTTCCACTAAAGATGGCTCGATAACCTCAGTACAAGCGGTTTACGTCCCTGCAGATGACTTAACAGACCCAGCTCCTGCTACAACATTTACCCACTTGGATGCATCTGTTGTATTGTCAAGAAATATCGCTTCTTTAGGGATTTATCCCGCCTGCGATCCTTTAGAGAGCTCATCAAGAGCGCTTGATCCTAATATAATCGGGAATGAGCACTACGAAGTTGCAAAACAGGTGCTTGAAATTCTACAGAAGTATAAAGATTTGCAAGATATTATTGCAATATTAGGCATGGATGAACTATCAGAAGAAGATAAGCTTATAGTTAACAGGGCAAGAAAAATTCAAAAATTCTTATCCCAGCCTTTCTTTGTCGCAGAACAGTTTTCAGGTGCTAAAGGAAAGTATGTTAAACTTGAAGATTCAATCAAAGGTTTTAAAGAAATTATCGAAGGAAAACACGACACAATCCCTGAACAAGCTTTCTATATGGCAGGAACAATTGAAGATGTGCTTGAAAAAGCAAAATCAGCTGAACTTCAAGAGGTTTAGATAATGACTGAAAAAATCCATTTAAAAGTTATTACCCATGAAAAAATCGTTTATGAAAAAGATATAGATGAGCTCTATGTTCAAGCAACAGATGGAAGAATCGGCTTTTTAAAGAACCACGTCCCGACCATGTGCGCTCTTGGAATCGGTGTTACTAAGGCAATTAATGAAAACGAAAGTCAATGCATTGCAACAATGGGAGGAATCTTGCAGTTTTCAAACAATGAAGCAACAATTCTAACAGATGTTGCAGAACTTGACTGCGATATTGATATCGCAAGAGCTAACCAGGCAAAAGAAAGAGCACAGGCAAGATTAATAGCAAAAGAAGACAATCTTGATATTATAAGAGCTCAAATTGCACTTTCTAAAGCAATTGCAAGAATCTCCGCTAAAGATAACAAACACTTTTAAATCTTTATCTAATCTTAATAAACTAAATTCTCAGTTTATGCTACTATAGTTAAACAAGGAAAGTTTAAAGGAGAAGAAAATGAGAATTCCTATTATTAATTCAAAACGTCAGTATGAATCAATTGCTGCTAAAGCTGAACAGGCGGTTTTAGAAGTAATGCGCTCGGGTTCTTATATTCTTGGTGAAAACAATAAAAAATTCGAACAGGAAATGTGCGACTATCTTGATTGCAAAAACGCAATTGCCCTAAATTCAGGAACTGATGCACTGCACTTGGCACTAAGGGCTCTTGATATAGGAGAAGGGGATGAAGTTATCTCAACTGCTTTTACTTTTGTTGCAACAAGCGAATCAATAGGAATTGTCGGAGCAAAGCCTGTTTTTGTTGATATTGATGCTGATACTTTTAATATTGATGCTAATAAAATTGAAGCTGCTATAACACCTAAAACCAAAGCAATAATCCCTGTTCATTTATACGGACAGCCTTGCGATATGGATATAATTACAGATATTGCAAAACGTCACAATCTTTTTGTAATTGAAGATGCTTGTCAAGCAATCGGAGCTGAATATAAAGGTAAAAAAGCAGGAACAATAGGAGATATTGGCTGTTTTAGCTTCTATCCTACTAAAAACCTGGGCACCATGGGCGATGGCGGTATGGCAGTTACTAACTCAACTTACTTAAAAGATAGAATCCTTGCTCTTCGAAACCACGGAGGCGCAATTCGATACCACCATGATGAAATCGGGGTAAATTCAAGATTGGATGAAATCCAGGCGGCAATATTAAGAGTCAAACTTCCTTATATTGATTCCTGGAATAAAAAAAGAAGAGAACACGCAAAATACTACAACGAACTGTTTTCTAAATGCAATTTAATTGAAACCCCTAAAGAACTTGATGAAACCTATTGTGTTTATCATCAATATACAGTTAAGATTCCTAACAGAGATGAAGTTCATAAAATGTTGGCTGATTGCGGGATTGGTGCTATGATTTACTATCCTATTCCGCTTCATTTGCAAAAAGTCCATGAAAAATTTGGTTTTAGGGAAGGCAGTTTAGCTAATACTGAAAAAAATACTAAACTTGTCCTATCTTTACCAATGTTTGCTGAAATTACAAAAGAAGAACAAGAAACGGTAGCTAAAACTCTTATTGAATGTGTTCAAAAAACAGCTGCAATGGTATAAAAACCAATAATTTGCATAAGGTTTAACTTTATTATATGATAAAGCTATGAGAACATTTGCAGAAACAAAAACCCACGAAGTTACGGTCGATGTTGTAATTCTAACAATCCACAATGATAAACTCAAAGTTTTACTTGTTAAACGTGCAAATGAACCCTTCAGGGGCAGATGGTCAATCCCCGGAGGATTTATAAGACTGTCTGAAAACATTGATGATGCTGCACTTCGGGTTTTAAAAGAAAAAACTACGGTTTCTAATATCTACTTAGAACAGCTATACACCTTTGGAGATCCCTTAAGGTATCCTGATGCGCGTGTTATAACCTGTGCTTACTTTGCACTGTTAAGGGCTGAGGATATTAAACTTGACACTAAAAAACTTGAAGGTGTTAGCGATATTCAATGGCATGAAGTGGAAAAACTTCCCCCTCTAGCTTTTGACCATAAAGAAATTATTGAATATTCACTAAAAAGAACAAGGGAGAGACTTGAGCTTTGTCCGATTGCTTTTCAGCTTTTGCCTAAGAAGTTTACTTTGACTGAGCTTCAAAAATCCTATGAATTAATCTTACAAAAAACTCTTGATAAAAGAAACTTTAGAAAAAAAATGCTGTCAGGAAATATTCTGGTTGAAACAAACGAATATACAAAGTCTGTTTCAAAACGTCCAGCTGCACTGTATTCTTTCGATAATATTACACTTAACTCCAAACGCGGGCACTTTTTTAGCTAATTATTAAAAAATTTTAATAATTAGCCCTAAAAAAACAAAAATGATAAAGTTAGTGTATGATAACACTATTGCAAGATGAATTTTTAAACACAAAGTTTCTGGTGCGTTTAAAAAAAGAGATTGAAAAAGAACAGCTGCAAAAAACAATTTTGGAAATTGATTCTTTGAATAAAATTCAGTTGAATATGCTAAAAAAATCAAAATTCCAAACAAAAGAAAAAGGGTTAGACTTAATTAAAAAAATTAGTAATGCAAGAATCAAAGATTTATAAATACCGCTTAAAATTAACAAAAAAAGGCGCTTTAAGGTTTATTTCCCACTTGGATTGGCAGAATTTAATCTTAAAAATTTTTAGACGCTGCGAACTAAACCTTGTTTTATCCCAGGGGTTTAATAAAATGCCTAAGGTTTCATATTCTCCTGCCTTGCCTATTTTTCTTGAATCTGACTGCGAATTAGTAAATTTTCAAGTTTATAATCCCCTAAATGATGCTTTTTTATCAAATTTTAAAAAAAACGCTCCCTTAGGACTTGAGGTTTTATCTTTTGTTGAAATTAATAATGACAATGAGCCTAAGTCTCTTGAGAACTATATTCAATGGGCAAGATATATTGCAAAAATTGATGAGAAAAAAACTATTTACAATTCAAATGAATTAAGATATATTATAGACAAGTGTTTAAATTCTTGCGAATTATTAATAAGCAAGAAAACAAAAAAAGGTTTAGAAAAAACGATTAATTATCGAAATTCCCTAAAGTCTTTTGAAATTAAGGATGATAAAGTTTTATCTTTTATATTAAAAACAGGACAAAACGACTCAATTCCAGCTCTTCGCGCAGATGAGTTTTTAAAAAAAATGTTTTGTAACACTAACATTTTTAAAATCAAACGAGTGGAATTTTTCGATAGTGAACTGAGAGTTATTTAAGTTTAAAAAGGATTATGTATGTCAAAAAGAATTGTTATTTCAGAAAAAGACAATGTTGCAGCATTAATTGAAGATTCCAAAGTTAGTGAATTTTTTGTTTCCAAAGGAGATGTCTTATTAGGAGATGTTTATCTTTCAAGAGTAGATAATGTCCTGCCTTCAATTGAAGCAGCATTTGTTGATGTTGGAATGGCAGATAGAATGGGTTTTATCCACACGGATGATATTATAGGAAAAGGGACTTTAAAAGAAAAAGTCCAGCCTAATCAAAAATTAATTGTACAGGTTGTAAAAGAACCGACAGGACACAAAGGACCAAGGGTTACAACCGCACTATCTTTACCAGGGCGTTTTTTAGTTTTATTGCCGGATGAAAAAGGGATTAATGTTTCAAAAAAAATTACCTCGCAAAAAGAAAGAGCAAGATTAAAATCAATTGTGAGTTTACTAAAACCTACAGGAGTGGGTGTAATTGTAAGAACAGAAGCACAGGGTCAAAGTGATAGTGAAATTCAGGAAGATTTAGAAATCTTGCTTGATAAGTGGAACTCAATTGTGAATGCCGCTGATAGCGCTAATCCTCCTTCTTTATTATATCGAGACCAGGATTTACTATACAGAGTTATAAGAGAAGCTGCAGATAATGAAATCGACGAAATTATTGTTGACACTGCTTTTGCGCTTCATAGAACAACACAACTTTTGTCTCATTGGAACCTGCAGATAAAAGTTACAATGCACAAAGGAACAGATCCTCTATTGGTTGCATCAGGAGTTAACAAAGAGATTCTTAATGCTCTCAACACTAAAGTAAACCTTCCTCTTGGAGGTTACCTGTTTATCCAGCAAACAGAAGCGCTGACAGTTGTTGATGTTAACTCTGGAAAATTCACAAGTTCAGCTAATCAAGCGGAAACTATATTAAAAACCAATATGCAGGCAGCTGATGAAATTGCCCGTCAGCTAAAGCTGAGAAATATCGGGGGTATGGTAGTAATTGACTTTATCGATATGAATAGCAGGATGGATAAACTTGCACTATTGGAGCATTTTGAACTTGTTCTAGAAAAAGACAAAGCAAAACCTCAAATTGGTCAGTTGTCTGATTTGGGTTTAGTTGAATTAACCCGTCACAGACAAGGACAGAGCTTGTGTGAGATATTCACCAAAAAGTGTGAAAAATGTGCAGGTCAAGGTTTTATAATTGATGATTTAAAATTTGCAACTCCGACAGCAATTGGAGAAAACAGAGCAAAAATGAACAAAATTAAAGGACCTTTTAACTCTAACTTCTCAAATGCACCTGAGAGTGCTCCTAATCAAAACAAAAATCACAAATTCGACAAAAACCAAAGAAAAGATAAACAAAAAAAAGAAAGATTCCAGAATCAGCAGCAGAATCAAACCGAACTAACAAAAACACAGGTTAATGATTTAATTGATGATTTAATTAAAGATGTTGTAATTGATTCTAAAGTTGAAGAGACTAAAACAACTCCAGTTGAGCCTGTTGAAAATAATGCTGAAGAAACTATAAATACAGAACAAACAAAAGAAGATAAACCGGAAGAAAAAGCGCAAGAGGCAAAAAAACTTCCAAGAAAGACGAAAAAAACAAGAAAAAAAGACGAAGTTGAAAACACAGAACAAACAACACAAGAAACTGAAACAATAGTTGAGCAAAAAGAAGATCAGGTTGAAAAACCAGCTAAAAAAACCACAAGGAGGACAAGAAGTGCTAAAAGCTCTAAATAAGCTTGTTTTGTTCTTTGTACTGGTTGTTTCACTAAGCCCTTGTGCACTTAGTGAAACAACAATTCCTGTTACAAGAGAGATTTCCGACAGAAACGGACAAATGGAACTCATTCAAAACGAAGTTAAAGTTGAAGACCTTGATATTGATCCTATTAATACAGATAAGCTAAAAAATACAATTGTACCAGACCCTAAAAAAGAAGGAGAGAAAATAATAGCATTGTTTTTAAAAACAATGCTAGGAGTTGTTATTTGTACAGGTTTGCTTTATTTAGTTCTTCTTTTTGTCAAAAAATTCTATACAAGCGGGTTTGTAAATGACGAGGAGACATTTGAAAACCTTGACTTATCAACACCTCAAAACAAACAAGACGCGCTTAAGTCTTTTTTGAATAGAACTAACTAAGCAACAATGGAAGAAGCGCCGAGAATCTCTGCTTCATTAGGCAATCCCTTTGTTTTTAGTAATTCTTCAACAACATATTTCATTTTACACTTAAAGGAATACCCCGCCTTTTTAATAGGGCAGTTTTTACATTTGCAATTAAGTTTATAACATTCAAAAGCACTCAATGTCCAATTCTGCAGGATTGAATCAGACATAACCCCTTTAGTTTGACATTCAAAGTATTCTACTTTAAAACTTTGAGCATTCTTGAACATTCTACTACCCCCTAACAACACTTAATAAACCCTTCTTTTTATATTATGTTATATATAGAATGATTTTTCAAAATTAATCCTATGAATGTAGTAGATAAAAAATTATACCTTTTTTGCCTTTTTGGCTAATTTAAATTTGGTAAAAATACAATAAACTTGTATTATGTACGAATACTTTAAAAACATAATAGATAAATCCTCTTGTCAATCAATAGGTGCCTGCTCAATTCATCCTAGTGTGAGCGCTTTGTATGATATCATGCTGGGTCAATTAAGGGAAATTTCTTTTTATTTGGTTAAGTTAAAAGAGTTTGGTATTACCAATAAAAAAATTAACTCCAAATGCATTGAAACTCTATCAATTTTTCTTATTAACACAAGCTTTAATCATCAAAAATTTCTGACATTGGTGTCAGAACTGCAGAAGCTAAAAAACGAGATTAAAGAAAAATATTTGCATTATTGTGCTCAAAAGCAGTTTCCTTGCGAAATTATTAACACTAATATTCAAATTGACGACTCAACCACAATTTCTCAGCTGATTAAATACGCTCAATCCAAGCAACAGAACCAAAGTGCAGCAAAACAAAGACTATTTGAAGTTATAACAATTTTTGCAAAACTTTGTGCTATTGATATTGTGAAAATTAAAAAATTCGAGCCGGATTTTGATAAATATGATTTTGAAATCCTGAGATTCTTTGCCCTTACAAACGGCTATTCTATAAGGAATGAAAAAATAATAAGAAGAATTAAAGAGTTTAGCGAGATTAATATTGAAATTAAAGAAAAACTCTACAAAACTCTTGAAGAGCGCTATGGCAGAAAAGAAAGCGCACAAATTCTGACTTCAACCCAAAAAGGGCACTGCATACTTGTTTCAGGGGATGATTTAGATGAACTTGAAGCACTATTAACAACCCTAGAAAAGCTTGATTTAAAAGAAGAAGTCAATGTTTACACACACGGACCATTGATTCTAGCGCACTTCTATCCTTATTTCAAGAATAATAAATTCCTAAAAGGACATTTTGGCTCAAACAACGCTCAGTACGATTTTTCAATATTCCCTGGTTCAATTTTGATTACCAAAAACTTTATTCAAAAAATCGATACTTTATATAAAGGTGAAATTTTTTCCAATAAGATAATATCTTTCGAGCGTGTTTTTGATATTCAAAACAATGATTACAAGCCTGTAGTTGAAGCAAGCTTATCGCAAAACGGGTTTTTAGAAACCAATAAACCCGAGGTTTTAAATGTCGGCTATGAAATTAATGATATTAAAACCATTCTTAATGATTTTTGCGATAAAGAAATTGTTATTGTTACTTCTATTATTAACGAGCTCAATTTTTTAGACGAATACGAAAACAAAAAAATTATCAACCTCAACTGCCCCCTAGAGAATGATTTATTGATTGAAGCAGTTAAAAAATTGAAAGAAAAAAACGTCAAAATTAGCGTTTTTAACTCTCAATGCAACCTCGAAAGCCTCAACAGTGTTCTTTTTCTATTGAACAAAGAAATCAGTCTATACTTTGTTAACTGTTCTTCTTTTTTAATCAACCCCCACGTCATTGAATCATTGAAACAGGATTTTGATGTTAAGATAATCTAGAATAAAAAAAACTTCCTTTAAAAGGAAGTTTTTTTTATTTATTTAACCATATTGTACAAATATGCCATATATTCATAAGGCTGCTTCCCTTTTCCAAAGGGAGCATAGAAAATTAAGCTGTTATTATCAAAAGTAATTGCGCTTGAATCTTCTTTGCAAATTTCTCCGTTTTGAACTACATAGTCGCAGTTTTCATCTATATAATTACCATTATTATCATAAACTTTTCTTTTTAGTTTAGTTCCTTCTTCAAAAGGACATTGTCCGTCTCTTGTTTTAATTGGAATACTTTTTACTTTGTGTTCTTTTCTTTCAGTTTCAAGAGCAATTTCAACTTCTTCTCCTTTTGAATTTTTAACTTTTTTAGAACTGCCCAATCCGTTATTAGTTGCAATTGCAACTACTCTTGAGCCTTTTTCATCATAATAATAAGTTGGAGCAAAACTTAATTCATACTCATCCGCCTGAGTAAAGTATTCTTTTATTGCATCAAATGATTGGTCGAATTTTTCAATTTCCTCATCAGAAAACCTGAAAGCTTCTTTTACCAATGACCTATATTCCTTATTGTCAGTTTCTTTTTCTTTTTCTAATAATTCAAACATTATTTTTAAATTGATACCAGTCATTTGTCCCATAGCAGGATAATTAATTGTTTCTTTATAAAAATCTGCAATTTTAGCGCAGAGTTCATTAAAAGTCTTATTATCACAATTTTTGCTTACACTGCTTGTAGTTTTTCTATTTTCACTATAAGGTTTTAGGATATCGGCAAATCCACCCCTTTCGGCACTTAAGCCTTTCTTTTTATGCAAAGAATTATTAGAATCATACAGCTTAACATCCTGTTCGAATTCTTTATCATGTCTTAATTGGTGAAAAACCTGACCCCTGTTTTGATAATAAATATTTTTATTTGGAGTTTCAAATCCGCTCATTCCAAGTTCAGTACCATTTAGCACTGTATAAATTCCAGGAAGAGAATGAGCAATTTCAGATAAAACATTTGCTTTTTTTCTTGTTTCACTAAGTATTTCCCGCTCAAGTTCCAATCCATTTACTTTTGTAATTCCAGAATCATTAAGCGCAGCTTGAAGCGATATAGAAAAAGGTTCAGCACCAAAAAAATCTGCTCTATCATAATCCGGTTTTTGAGAATCCTTTCTTTTGCCATTAGCAAGATTCCTAATTGCTTTTTGAAGTTTATCTTTTTCCTCTTGGTCTAACAGCTTGCTTTTTTGAATTTCATTAAGTAGAAAATATCCGGCTGCTACAGCTTTAGGTGAAATATTTTTATAATCATCCCTTCCTGTGACAATCCTTGCCATTTTTTTATAAAAAGGATTAGCTTCTGATAAGTCTTTATCTTTTACTATATTATTTTTATCATCTTTTTCTTTACTTAAAAAAAGATTCATTTCTAAAGGCAGTGTATGAACAACTGTTGGTTTATCGTGGTTGTTAGAAAAGAAATGCGCATAGAGAAAATTATTCGGCTGAGAAACTTTCATTGATTGATAAACTATATCCATTAAAGCTTCTAAATTGCCGCGTCTAGAAGGAGTAATGGAACCATGTTCAGGATTGATTCCAATTAGCTCAGAAAGGTTGTTAAAATATTCAAACATTGAAATTGTTGTAGAATTAGTCTTGCCAAGGTATTTTTTTTCAAGAACAACAGGAGGATGAGTTCTGTATTCATTCCACTTGTCTATTTCTTCCTGAGTCATATTCTTAACACTTTCAAAGAATTGTTTATCATATTCTTTTATTGAATCTAAATCTTTCCATTTATAAAATTCATCCATCTCCGTTAGTTCATTAACAACCAAAGCAGCCGGGTTATAAGCTCTTATATTACCGATAAATTTTTGCCAGAAGGCTTGAATTCCTTCATCTTTATCATTTCCATTCCAAATTTCATCAAAAGTTACTTCTTTATTTTTTACAGCATCAATATCTCCAATATCTTTTGCAGCATCAAATCTCCAGTTTAAACCTGCTTTTGATTGAAGAACGATTGTTTCTGCTAATTCAAAATCTGTTATTGAAATCTTTGCAACTTCTTGTTTGATTGTTTCTTTAATTTTATCAGCACAACTTGAATCAAGTCCGGATAAAAGTCCGCTAATAACATTCAACCTTTCTTCTTCGGGATTAGAAGAAGGAATTAAACCTTCAAAATTCTTAATTCCAACATCCTTTAGTTTAGATAAAATTACTTTTCCGCCATTGTCAACCAAACCTGGATTAATTGCACTTGCAATAACACTTCTTATGATTTCAAGAGCATACATCTTAACAACAAATGCTCTATAGTCTTCATTATCTTTATATTTTTGAGGAATTACATAATCAATTGCAGAATTAACAATTGAGCATAGTTTTTTATAAGCAACACCAGAGCGGGAATTAAATTCTTCTTGAAACTCAGGTTCTGAAAACACAGCGCTTAATTCAGGAGCAGTTTCCAAGGATTGCAGAGGAAAAGTTTCAACATAATCTTCAACATTTTTATCCTGTGCCAAGATAGGCGAATCCGCTTCCTCGTTTTCTACCAGTGTTTTAAATTCTTCATATTCTTCTTCGGTAATATTGTTTTTTTTAGCTATTGAAAGCCTTTCTCTATCATCTGCCAGAGCAGTTTGAAGAATTAATTCTCTTTGAATAGTTTCAGTCCAATAAGAAGCAGTATTTGCAAGATATTTTCTTGCATCCTTACATCCTTGAATATTTTTAGGATCATTTGCAGGATTAGAAGTATTAAGCTTAATTAAATCAACATTGCCTTCCCAGAAAGTTGCACCGCCAGCTTTAGATTTTGTTGTAATTTTTGCGTTTTTAAATGTTAAAAAGTCATCAAGATTATCAATCTGATTCAACAAAACCTTAGAAGTACCGTTTTTGAAGGTTTTTGCAATTTTTTCTTTGGTTTTTGAATCCTTAGGGTCAATTTCAAAAGCATAAGGATAAACAGAACTGTTAGAATCTATAAATTCGTAATGGTCTTTCGGATCTTTATCATACTTAAAGATAAGATTTTTTGTGTCGTTTTGTTTTTCATCTGATAACAAACGTTGATCAAAAAACTGAATATAAGTCGGTTTTGTTTTATCATACCCTGAATCCTTAGGATGATTAACAAGTCTTATACCAATTTCAGAATAAATATCTTTTTGTGCACCGATTTTTTTCTCAGGCAAAACACCGAGTTTTAGTTTTCCATTAGCTTTTATCATGTCATAAAAAGGAGATTCTTCACCCCATTTAAAAACATGCTGAACCATTGGGGAATTTATCCCCAGAGAAGTAAAAGCCCCATCTGCGACATATGATTTACCTTGTTTGAACAATTTTAAATTTAATTCTTTAAAATCTTCCAAATTACTGCATTGATACTGGTTTTCAGGCCAATATTTATGTGAAGAAATTCTATCATTACCAATATCAGGATTGGTCATTAAATAAGTATAAGAATCAAGAGCATCTGTTTTTTCTAGTAAATGAATTAATGATCTTGTTGTTCCCCCAAAAAGATTGTAGTGATTTCTTGCACTAAGAGAATCTTTCATTTTTATATTAGAAGGAAGATTGAGTATGGTAGAGTCTATAAAGGCGTGATACATATTGCCGCCTTTAGGTGAAACACCGTAAAAACTCCCCATTTCAATAAGATTCATATCATTTTTTTTGTTTTCATCTTTGATTCTTTGGGAATTATCAAGATAATATCTTCTTAACTTGCCGTCTTTTTCAGATTCAATTCTGTATCTATATGCTATACCTGTAGTATACTGCTGGATAAAATCCTGCGAAAGCCGAATCGGTCTTTTATCTTTAAATTCACGGGTTTTAATATCTTCTTCTTTGGGAGGAATGTAGTTTCCTGTCTTATTGTCATAATCGAGATATGCATATTCTAAAAACACCGTTTCATCGTCTCTGTGAGGAGGAATAGTAAACTCAAGGCAGGCAACATTGTTAGGAGCAAGTTCACCCTTAACACCTTTAAAGTTAATGCTGTCTTTAGCGATTTTTCTTGAATTGATAACTGATAAATCCATGTATAACTTTTCCTTTTTGTTTAAAAATTCTAAGCAGCTTTAGAGTTCAAATATTGTTGTTGCAAAACGTTGTTAGGATTAGACAACTGTTCAATTAAACTATCGTCAATTTCAAATACCAAAGCTCTGTTTGTGCCCAATTCTGCTGTAATTGTTCCGTCTTTATTATTCTGAATTCTGCAATCCTCACCATATTTAGGCATCAAATTATTGAACTTTTGATCGGGTTTTAATCCAGGAATTAGAATCTTTCCTGAAACCTTGAAGTTAACGTTTCTATTGCCTATAAACAATAGAGTTTTTCCATCTTTATGTCTTGCAAAAGAAACAATTTCTTCATTATTTGAAGGCAATATTATAAAAGAGCCGTTTGTAATGACATCTTGCGCATTTGTCATATTAAGTTTGTTTTTAAAACCCAATTCATTGAATTTATTGCTTCTTAGCGCAAATGCAGCTTTTATAACATCTGATATTTCAGGGTTTTTTCCACCTGGTTTTCTAGATTTGTTGAAAATATCCATTCTTCCGGTATGAACAGTGCATTCGTGGTTATCTGTTTCGCTTTGTTCAACAGTTGCATGGTCATAGGGGAAGATATAATAATCCCCGGTTTGAGTTCCATCTGTCATATAAGGATTAACCTGAGGAAGCATTGATTGAAGAGTTGTTGTAAACATTACCCAAGGGGCTCCTCCATACAGCATCGGAGAAACATCATCATGGGTAGCAAAAGAGCCGATTAAGCTTTTTGCACTTCCAATCTGGTTATTAAGATCGATATTTTCCCTTACATAGTCATAAAGCTGAGAAGCCTTGGTCCAATCTTGATAGATGTGGTATTGACCGTAGTAAGAATCAAAACCGGCTTCAAGTAAGTCTTGCGGCCTGTCATGAGGCATATTAAGCATTGGACTAGCGTCTTCGTGGGTATAAGTTTCAGCCAGCCAGCCGAATTGAGGATCTTTAGCATGGGAATATTTAATTATAACATTCCAGAACTCAACAGGTTTAGCTCGTCCAACATCAGCCCTTATTCCGTCAAAACCCAGCTCGATTGCCATATCGACATATTTTTTATGTAAATCTAATAAGTCTTTATTCAATTCTCTTGTAACTTCATTCTCGAATGGCTCTAACATTCGTATGTCCTGCCAGCCTTTAGGAGTTTTATCGTTTCCCTCAGGAGTCTTTGCCATTAAGTGCGGATATTTTTTTGCAAAATCCAAACTAACGCAAGATGGTAAATCCAACATTAGTTTAATTCCACGTTTATGACATTCATCAACATAGTATTTACATTGAGCAAAAGCAACCTCAGGGTCATTTTTGTCCATTTTTGTTAGTTTTTTGCCGGTTTTTTGTTCATAAAGTTCAGCAATTCGTTTTCTTGCTTGTTCAGGCGGATTCTCATCAACAAGTTCAGGGTCTAACGTCAACAACTCAGCCGGCGCATAAACAGAACCTGCTGTTCCCATTGCATTTGTTTTGCCGGGCGGATGAATCGGCAAAACATGCTGAGTGTTGAATCCAAGGTTTTTAATCTCATCTAATCTTTCAACAGCATTAACAAATGTTCCTGGCTTCTCATTGCCCTGAATAAGTTCATTGCCATCCAGATCTTTTGCGTTCATTATTCTTGGAATAACTGCAAGAATTTGAGCTTTGTTGTGAATCAAAGAATCCCTTAAGTCGTTTTTGTATCCTGGAACCCTTTTTTCAGATTCTATTAAATTAACATTATTAACAGCTGCAGCCTGAGGCTTACTTACTGTTTTATTAACCGAAAAATTGTAAATTGGCGCTTGAACTGCTGCAGAGGGCATATTAGAAACTACAGGCGGCTTTAATAGAGGCTTGGGAAAATTGTAAATTGGCGCTTGAGAAATTACCTGCGGTCTTGGCATGGTATTTGCCATTGGGAAGTTGTAAATTGGCGCCTGCGGCATCATATAAGTCATTTGTTGAGGCTGATACAATTGAGCTGCAGCAGATGAAACCTGATACTGCATTGGAGCAGTATAAACAGCCTGTTGAGGAATTTTTTGTACAACAGGTGTTCTATAGAACTGATTTTGAGCTATTAGAGGGTTAATCGCCATTATTTAGCACCTCCGTCTTTTTTCTGATTGGCAGAATCTTTTTTAACTTTTCCAAAGAACGGCTGTATTAATAAAGTCAAACCAGCTAAAATAATTGCCATTTTTCCGAATTTTTTTAACCAAGTTTTACTATTATAAAGTTTAGTTGCCTGTTGTTTAAATAAATCAACAAAACTGCCTGTCTTAAAGAATATTTCTTTATTGGTAGCTTCTTGATTAAATTCTTTCAAATCCCCTACAATCTTTCTGATTCCAGGAATCACTTCTGCTTCTTTGTCAAATGCTTTTTTATTAAAAACAACACCAATTAATTCGTTAAACTTTGCTTTGTTTTTCGTATAAGCAGAATTTTGTCTCATAGAAGCTGTTCCATCATAGACAATTCTTCTCATAATATCAATTTCATCAGCAGAATAAGAAGCAAATTTGCCGTTTTTTAATCTCCATTCAAAGTTAGAACAAACTACGTGTTTAGCGGTTGTTGAATACAAATCCAGCTTTTTAGAATTTAAATAATCAACAATTGTTGCAGATAAACTACCTTTAGAAAAAGATGTTTTTGCAGGATCTTTAATCGAAGTTTCAACAGTTCCTACAATTGCCTTATCAAGAGAAGAGATTCCATTTTTAGGTTTGAGAGTATCCAAATACTCATCACTTGAGAATTTATCAAATAAATCAATAACTTCATCCGGGATAAGTTTTTTACCGAATGAATTTTTGATAAAGTTAGAATATTCATCTTTTGTTTTAATATTAGCAATTGAATCCTTATAGATATTCTCAATAATTTCTAATGCTTTATCATCAGAGGATTCTTTAATTTGTTTTAAAGTCTTATCATTAATACCAAGTTTCTTAATTAAACCCGACATTGTATCATTATAAATTTTTGTTGTAACTGATTCATATTTAGATCCCGCCAGAGGATTAACAGCATCTAAATAAGCTTTAAATGAGCCTCTAATTTTAGCCAGGGCATTTTGATTATAATCTTTAATGAGATCATAAAAATCATCAGCATTAGTTTTTAATCTTTCATCCGAAAGAATTTTTTCAATCTGCATATCATTCAACCCTGCGTTTTTAAGAACATTTCTGGTTTTCTCAAGGGTTGGATTCTTTTTTAAATCACTCATTATTTCTTTTATTTTATCATCAGACAAAGAACTTGCAGCGCATTTTTTTGATTTTCTCTTAAGACAGCTCATTGCTGCTTCTTCATCTTGTGCTTTAACATCACTCACAATTCCAATGTCTTGCAATATATTTTCCAATGAGGAAGTTTGAACATGAGCGTTTTGTTGATAAAGTTCGCTAAATTCATCAACAATTCTTCCTGTTCTTATATTTTTTACAACATTAATATCATCACTATCTTTAAATACATCTTGCATATTGTACAAATTAAACATTTGTGCAAGTTTATCAAACATTTCCTTATCAGGATTCTTGTTTTGTTTTTGATAACTTTTGAAAAGCTTATCCAATTCTTTAGTATTAGTTATTACAGGCTTTGAGTTATTAATGTATTTTTCGAATGATTCAAGTTTTTTTGTTAGTTTAGAAACTTTTTTATAGTTATGTTTAACAATATTATTGTAAATAAAAGGTTCAGCACTGTTGCCGATTAGAGCGGTCATGGTAGGAACCGCAACTCCAACTGTGGCAAGATTCAAGGTTCTATTTTGCAAAGCAATCATTCTGTGTTTTTCTCTATCTTCTTCTTTGTTTATTCCAAGGATATCCCAGAGAATATATTGATTATCAAGAAAAACCTCTTTTTTATCCCCTTGAGCACTTATATACTTTTTATCAATATCAACATTATGAATTAATTTTGCAGGCAAATTAATAAAAAGCTTAGGCCATAAGGTCATAGAAGCTAAAAACGCGCCTCCTCCGACAAATTTCATTGCTGCATCGGTTTTTGTTTTAGAATGAATTGCCAGATAAGAAGCAATTAACAAAGAGCCGATCTTCATCCCGAGATTGTTAATTCTGCCAAGGTTATTATCTGTAATTTCACCTGTTTTTATAACTTTGCTAAAGTTATAAAAGTCCTTGCCTGTATCTTTGATTGCAGAGGCAGTGCTCTGGAATATATTTTCCTGTACAAGTACAGCTTTATTTTCATTTGGCTTAATTTCATTTGCATTCTTTGCCAAATTTTCATAAATTCTATCGTGTTTGTTTAGGGGATTTGCTAATTGATTCTGTAAAAAAGGACTAATTGCTACCATTAGCATACCTCCGTTTCTTTATTAGGATCCAGTTGTTCTTTTATAGTTTCCGGTTTATATTTAAAATTCGCAACAGGAACTATCCAGCTTAATAAGGTTGCAACTCCGCTTAAAGCTAATAAAGCCTTGCCTGAATGTTTAGTAAGAAAGTTTCTGTTAGTTCCTTTCCAAAGCTGAATGAAAGCAGTTTTTGTTGTCTTAATAATATTTTTTATACTTTTTAAATTAACATTCTTAAAAGCTTCTTGAGATCCAAGTGCAACAGAGGTTGCAGCAACAAGGTATTTGCCAATATTCTGCAGCGCAGTAGCTCTAGCTTTAACCCCTCTTATTCTTTTATCAATTTCTTGATCTGGAGAATTAAGTTTTTTATCAATCCCTGCTTTTTTTGCAATTTTATCCTTATGATAATATCTTGATCCATGGTTCAGTTCTCCATCGCGGGCCATTAAATCGCTTCTAAAAAACGGAACCGAATCAAAAACACCTGGGTACTGAATCCTTACAACGGCTTGGTCGCTTCCTTTTTCTGGAAGTTCAACACTTTTATTTATATACTTTTGTTCTAAATCGATTCCTGTCGAGTGTTTAATTGCAGAATCAGATATTTTTGAATGCAGCCACTTGCCAAGTGCAAACAGGACAACACCTGCACCCATCATTTTTGCGCCCTTAGTTGCAGAAGCACTATCCTGTGAGTTAAAGAATTTATTAGCCCCGCAGCTTGTATAGATAAGCATGAAACTTCCTATTAAATTAGGAACTATCCCCATTGAAAGGTATTCGTAAAAATCACTGTTTTTAGAGCCCTGAAACCCCTTAAGATAATATGTTAAGATGTCATTTGTCAGCTTGTGTGCGTAAACTTTAGCGTTTGTAGCAAACCCTTGTTTTTTTGGGATATGAGGCTCGTTTTTAGCGTACTCTTCTTTTATTTTATCTTTATCAGTATGATAACCAACCTTTGAAGGAGCTTTTGAAATAAGCGGACTTGTAATTTGCTGCATTTTTTCACCAACACATCTAACACACAATTATTTAAAATATTATGAAGATAAAAATTTGCCATTTATTCTTTCTATTGTTAAGAAATATTAAATTTTTAATAATAGTGTATTCTACACTAAATCATAAGTTTAACAGTCAGGCAAATATTTTAACAACACATTATTACGATTTTTACCTATTGCAAATACTATTGTAAATTTATACAATGGTATTTATGAATCAAGGTTTATTTCAATTCAATAATACTATTATAAATGAAATTGTAGAATTTGCCAGCTCTTCTTATAATTTATTTTTTATTCAAGGTCCCAAAGGATCATCCAGAAGAGAAAGTATTGAAAAAGCAGTAAAGGAACTTGAGATTGATAACCTTGTTTTTTCTCATTTTTGTTTTGAAAATACTGTAATTGATGATTTTCTGCTTAATTTTTATGATGCACTAAGAAACTTTACCCTCGCAAGTCGAATTTCACTAAAAAAATTTGCAAGTAATGATTTTAAAGAAAAAGTAAGTCATTATTTTAAAAGTATAGTTAAAAATTGCATTATTGTTGTTGAAAATTTTGAAAAAGTTGAAAATAATATTGAAATCATAGATTTTTTATCCCACCTGGCTTCTTTTGTTAATATTAAATTAGTTATTATTACAGCAAATGAATCCAAGAATCCTTTTGAGGAAAAAATTGACAGAATAAAAAACTATACTATTACAACAATTCCTAAAGCAGATTTTATAGCAAAACTTGCTATGCTTATTGAGCCTATTGATAATGATCTTAAAGATAAATTCTATAAAATTACAAAAGGAAGCGAACTCTACCTTAGAATGTGCATTAAGTACTGTTCTACAACAGATGTCACTTTAAAGGATTTAATTAATGAATTCGATAGGAAAAATATTGAATTTGAAGAATTTTTAGTTTCCAAATTTGTTTCTTTGACTCCAAGTTCTTATCTTGAGCTTTTTCGGATTCTTTGCGCGATTAATCATCCTGTTAGCAAAGAATTTATTGAAGAGTATAAGTTATCTGATACAAACTATATTGAATACCTTTCAAAAAACTTTCTTATCAGTTTTTTTAAAGATGAAATTTACGTAAAAGACTACTATAAACAATATATTACCAAGAATTTTTCTTTACATGAAAGAGCGCTTTATTATAAAAATTTGGTAAGAATTTATCAAAACGAATTAACCAAAAGCCCGCAAAAAAGGCTTTTAAGACTTTCAAGAGAATCTATTCGAAAAGAAATTGAATTTTTTAACTCCTTAATTCCTTCAATTAATTCAAAGGGAAGCTCTAATATGCCTTATCTTGGAATTAAAGTCGGGCTATGGAAAGAAGAAACCAAAAAGAAATCAAAATTAGCTGAAAAGCTAAGCAGAATTAAAGAAAAAAAAGAAGCACTGCAAAAAAAAGAACAAAAGCCGAAAATCACTGCTGAAATTGATAAGAATAAAGAAAAAAACAGACTTTTAATTATTGATTTAATTAATCATGCTCACAATTGTGAAAAAAACTTTGATTACACAAATGCTGATAAAGCACTAAAAAAAGCACTAAGTCTTGATTATGACAGTGAGTTTCGAATTGAAATTCTTATGTTTTTACTAAAAAACTACATTCACTTAAACGAGCTGGATTTTGCACTTAAAGCAGCAAGCGATGCTCTTGAAATTGCAATTAAAACTAACGATTCAAGAAGAGTGGAACTTGAGTTTTTAATTGCAAAAACAAACAAAGACTTATATAGATTAAATAGAGCAGAAGAAAAATTTGAGAATATTATAAAAAACGAGAATAATAAAGACAACTATCGATCAATGTCTGCTCTTGAATTGGGAGAAGTTCAAGAAGCAAAAGGAGAGCTCAATAGCGCAATAAATAATTATAAACTTGCGCTTAATCTTTCCTTAGGCAAGAATAAAGAACTTGTCTGCAAGAGTTATTATAAACTTGCACTTTTGTATGATGAGAATTCGGATTATAAAAAAGCAGAATATTATTACCAGAAAAACTACTTAACAAGCTCTGATAAAAAAGAAAATAATTACTACAGCATTTCTCTAACTAACTTAGCTTCAATATACACAGAACAAACAAGATACCAAAAAGCAAGTGAGTGTTTAAAACTCGCTCTTGAGTTTGATACTTTAAATGAAGATTGGCAGAACATATACTTTTCGCAAAAAGAATTAGCAAAACTATATATTAAAATTGACCCGATAAGTGCTCAAGGATACTTTACACAAGCTCTAAAAACAGCTCAGCAAATGAAGGATAATTTTAAAATAGCACTTGTATATTTTGACAAAGGCGAATTTTTTTACGATACTGAAGATGACAAAAAAGCTCTTATTAACTTCCTAGAAGCAAAAAAAGCGCTTAGGGATTTATCCAATAACGATGAAAACATTGCACGAATAAAATCAAGAATTAAAGATTTAAGAATAAGACTGGGTAATGATTCTTTTGATTCAATTATAAAAAACTATGATAAAAACTGATATATTAAAAAAAAATCTGAATTTAACAATTAATTCAAAAATAGAAAAGCAGCTGTTAAACTGGGAAAAATTTTTCCTTGAGTATAATTCTCATACCAATTTAATATCAAAAAACGATACTGAGGTTCTTTTTGAAAAACACGTTTTTGATTCTTTATCAATTGTCATATGGAGTGGTTTTAAGGCGCATACAATTCTTGATGTAGGCTCAGGAGGCGGTTTTCCCTCAGTAATTTTAGCAATTTGTTTTCCTTATATTAAAATTTTTGCGCTTGATTCAAGGATTAAAAAAATCAATTTTCTAAACCATATTAAAGAAAAACTAAAACTCGACAATCTTGAAGTTATTTATTCAAGAGTAGAAGAACTTGATTCTTTAGGGGTTGATTTAGTTGTATCCCGAGCAGTTGGTAAAACTTTAGATATTTATGAACTATCAAAGAAACATTTAAATGCAAAAGGGCAATTCTTAATTTACAAAGCAAAAAACTACGAAGCAGAACTTGAAACATTCAAAAAAAAGTACAAAAACGCTCAATTTGAGATAATTCCCTATAAACTTCCCTTGAAGGAAAATTATAATCGCAATCTTATAATTCTTAAGTTGTGATATAATAGTTCTATGATTGAAAGATACTCAAGAAAAGAAATGGCTTCCATATGGGAGCTTGATAGGAAATTTAGCTGCTATTTAGCAGTTGAACTTGCCGTAATTAAAGCACAGGTGGAACTGGGGAATTTTGACAGTGAAGTTTATGATGAAATTAAAAAAACTGCAAAATTTGATGTTAAAAGAATAGATGAGATTGAAAAAATTACAAAACACGATCTTATTGCATTTTTAGAAAACGTTAATGAAAATGTTGATAGAAAATTCTCTCCTTATATTCACAAAGGCTTAACCAGCTCTGATGTTATTGACACTGCATTAGCTTTACAAATTAAAGATGCTTCAATAATTATCAACAAAGACCTGGATTCTGTAATTGAAGCGGTGAAGTCTCTTGCTAAAACCCATAAATACACTGTCTGTCTTGGAAGAAGCCATGGCATGGCAGCTGAGGTTATTACATTCGGGTTCAAACTGCTCAATTTATTAGATAACTTATTAAGAGCAAAAGAAAGATTCAACTTTGCCCTCAAAGAAGTTCTTACAGGACAAATTTCAGGTCCCTGCGGAAGTTATTCTAATATTGATCCTGAGGTTGAAGAAAAAACTTGTGAAATTCTAAATCTTACACCTGCAAAAATATCAACCCAGGTAATATCAAGAGATAGACACGCTTTTTATCTTCAAACCCTGAGTTTAATCGCTTCTGTAATTGAGAGCTTTTCAATTGAAATAAGGCATTTATCACGATTTGAAGTAGCAGAGGTAGAGGAGGGTTTTTCTAAAGGACAGAAAGGCTCAAGTGCTATGCCCCACAAAAAAAACCCTGTTGCAAGTGAAAATTTATCAGGTTTAGCAAGGATTATCCGCTCTAATTCACTTGCAGCCATAGAAAACATTGCTCTGTGGCATGAAAGAGATATCAGCCATTCAAGTGTTGAGAGGATAATTTTTCCTGATTCTACAATCCTTATTGATTATATGCTTAATCGATTCTTGAATGTGATTGAAAATCTTGTTGTTAATAAAAAAACCATGGTTAACAATACAAACAAATACGGAGGAATAATTTATTCGCAAAGCTGTTTATTAAAACTTCTAAACCACGGACTAACAAGAGAAGAATCCTATAAAATTGTTCAAAAAGAAGCTCTGGATGCATATTCCAATCAAGGAAACTTTAAGGAAAATATTAAAAAACATTTAAGCCAAGAAGAACTTGAAGAATGTTTTAATGAAGAGAAGTACTTAAAAAATATCGACACGATTTTTGCCAGATTCAATCTTTAAGTAAACTTTTTTTCCATATGGAATTGTAATATTTGTTTTTTTATGGGTGATATCATCGGTTTTAGCGCAGAAAACATTAAACAATTTAGAGTATTGATCAATTAAAGGATTAATTTGACTATTATCCAAGTAAAAGTCTCCAAAAATTATTCCTTTAATTTTTTCCCTTAATTCCTTATAACGATAAATTTGATACAACATCCTGTCAATTTTATACAAAGGCTCATTCAAGTCTTCAAGAAAAAGGATAATATCTTCTTTAGGTAAATATTGATTAATTGGAAACAAACTGACTAAACTCGATAGATTGCCCCCAAAAAGCACACCTTGAGTGCTTTTTCCTTTTATAGGAACTAAATTAATATTAAAAATATCTTTTTCTATAATTTCAATATTTCTATCCAAATTATCCAAAAATCCGTTTGTTAACATTAAACCGTGGAAAGTTTTAACATTAGTTTTCTTATTAAGCGCCATAAGCAGGATTGTTCCGTCTGAACTTGATAAAAAATACTTATCTTTAACTAAACCATAATCAATTCTATCCACAATTCGAATCGCTCCAAAACCGCCTCGAATCTGCAGGACTAAATCGACGGATTCATCCTTAAAAGCTTGCTCAAAAAAACGAATCCTGTTATCGTCGCTATCGGCTAAGTAATTATTGCAGGCAGATTCATTGTAATATTTTTTTATATTGAATTTTTTTTCAAGAATGCTAATTTTTTTATTAATTTCATCAATATCTCGAAGGACGCCGCAAGGAGCAACAAGAGCTATAGTTTCAATTTTTTTCATAGAATTATTATAACATTTTATTAAGAAATGTTAAAGAAAAAGAATAAATTAAGCAATTATTCATAAAAAATATACTTTATATAAATGTAAGAAGAAAAAATTCTACCATCGGGTTATAAGACAACGTTAGTTTATAAGTTGATGCTCTCAAAACAAATAGATTAATGCTAGAGTTAAGGTTAATTTAAAAAAAATTGCTTTTGGGTTGAGTGGACTATTAACAATAGCCATAGGAGAACAAACAAGTTTTTAGGTCTTCTTTAATTAGAAGGCCTAATTTCTTATTAATTGTTTATTTTTGTTAACAAAATTAAAACTATAGGCAATTTTGTTTGGGAAAAATACTTTATTATAATATAGAATTAATTTAAAGAGACGGATAAAAGACTATGAGTATTGACGCACTAAAATTTGGGAGTTTAGCTAACAATCAATATTACCCGATTCAAAAAACAGGAGTGAACTATAAGCCTTATCAAGGACAGGGTCAAAAACAATACACTCCTCAAATCGGAGGATATTCGACACAGGATTTAGAAACCGCACTTCAAGTTGCAAACGGGAACTATAATATTAACCCCGCAAAAAGCACAGGAGCCAATTTCTTTACATCAAAACCTCAAGATATAAGAGGTGCAGGCTGGGAAGGATTCTCAACACAAAGTTATACAGGGACAGGAGAATTGAGTCCCGTTGTTGAAGGAAGAGAAGATTCTTTGAATTTATTAAAAGATTATTATGCTTAAAGAAAAAGACCATTTGTAAAAAATGGTCTTTTTTATCCTTGGTTTATAATGTTTAGCTAAATACCTTGAATGTTGATTCGACATTGTCATCAATTACTTTAGAAACACTCTCAATTTCTGTTTGAATAGCTTGTCTTTCAGTTTCAAGCTGGTCTAGTCTCAATTCAAGTTTTTTATCTAGTTTTTGAAGTTTTGTCTGTGTTTTTTGAAAATCCGCTTCAGCCTGAGCATCATCACTTGTGTCCAGCTCTTCTGTCATAGCACCTGTTCCCATTGTTTCCCAGCCTTGAGGAGATGACAACCCCCAGGAGTTATCTTTTTGCTGCTCCCACTTAGAAAACAGATAAACACCTTCTTTTATTGAATTCTGAAATAAGTCAACATCATCAAGATTCTCAGCAATAATAAAATCTGTTGCTTGAAACTTGGGCTGTCCATCTTGATCCAGATCGGTATTCATCAACTGGGCTTTTTCTTCTTCTGAACCTACGACAATTTTTCCTGTCTGTGTTACAAGGTAATATTTTTCCTGCGAATTTGCAGTTGATCCCTGCTGTTGATTTATAAAATTTTTATAATTTTGATATGTTAAATCAATTTTCTTAGCGCCAGATCCATCATTATAGCTATACATTATTTTTCTATTTGCCATTTTATCCTGATACTCATTGGAAGCATCAGAGAGCTTATTTGCAACTTGAAGCCTTTGGAAGCTTATTTGCTGAGCTTGATACTCAGTATTGCTCTTCCTGCCTGTTAATTGTAAAAATCTGGCTTGACTGGCTGAAAGCCCCATTACATTATTCTCCTTATAATGTCTCTATATTATTCCAGTCGGACAAATTGGATAAAAACTTTAGGAAATTAACAATCCTTGTAACAATAATTTACAAACTGCCTTTTAAGTTAATAGTCTTATATCCAATGGATTATTTAAACTTTTACAATAACATTTGAGTATTATGAAAAAACAATTATTAATTATTTCAGGGTTATTTTTATTTCTATTCTCAGCAGCTCCTGCTGTTCAAAAAGTTTACTTGCAGCAAGGTGCAAGAATGCCTAACTACAATTACAACTATTATCGTCCTTACAGACCTGTATACAATCCTTATACCAATCGATACAACCCTTATTATTCGAACGATATAAGAAGAATAAACAGATATCGTATGTTAAGACGTTTTGAAAGACAGAGATTAAGAAACAATTGGGGCAATTATTTAACCTGGAACAGAAATAAAAACGGAGCCTTAAGCGGCTACAGCGTTCCAATTAAAGATGATATATACCAGCAGATGGGTATAACTCCCTACAATCAAGCACCCAAACAAAGCTCTAAATCGCCCAATTGTAATACTGATTTATTCTCTTCTCCTCAAGGTAACGAAATGTATTACACAAACGGAGAAAAAAGCGTTGATTTAAGCGGTGCAACAGGTAAAACCGGTGTTACAATAATTTATGACTAGTACATTTCACCCATGCCAAAAGTAAAGAATCCGGATTTTCTATCAACTCCTGCGGTATTAGTTAATGGCAGACCATAGTCAAGATTGATTGGTCCAAGTCCAGGGATAAATATTCTCAAACCAACACCGGCACTAATTGCATAACCCGGTTTATCATAAACCTTAGAGCCTATTGATGTATTGAATAAAGTACCTGCATCAACAAAAGCTGCCAATCTTAAGTTATTAAGGAAAGAATTAGAAGTCAATCTGTCAATAAAAGGAATTGGCATTCTAAACTCAGCACTTCCCATCATATAGCCGTCTCCAACACCAACTTCTGAAATATTGAAACCACGGATTGTATAAGGACCGCCAAGAGCAAAATTAGCAAACTCGGGAACATTCCCATGAATTTTTCCTCCGGCTTTTGCTGTTAAGACAACAGAAGACTTTTTACCCACAGCGCCGAATTTTCTTATCATACCGTGGAGTTTTCCAAAAGTTTCACCTGAAATTCCAAGGTTTTCTTCAAGAGTAATTCTAGCTAATACACCTTTTCTTGCATTCACTGCACTATCTCTTGTATCATAAGTTAGAGCAGGAGTAACTTTAATAAAGAAACCGCCGTCAAGTTCTTTTTCTCTATTACTCCAAGCAATTCCTCTTTCGAAGTACTTAGCTCTCATCTTGCCTTCATCACCTTCGGATAAGTTGACATTCTCAACTCCGAATCCGATTGAACCTGATAAATTTTTATATGTTGTAAACTTACGCGCAATTGTAGCTTCAGCTCCGAATCTTTTTTCAATTGCCAAAGGCACCTGGTAGCTTCCATAGTAGCGAACAAAGCCTCTAAGAGCTAAAGACTGATTTTCGCGCTTAAACATTGGTTCCAAAAAACTCAACTCACCTTGAAAATTCGCTTTATTGATAACCGAACTATCATTCATTAAGACACCTGTTCCAGCGAGCAAATTAAGGTTTAGTTTTTGTCCTAAGCCTCTAAAGTTGTTTTCTCCAAAACCAACAGATCCAAAAAACCCTGAAGCTGAATCAATCCCTACCCCGAGTGAAATTTTTCCTGTTCTTTGTTCTTCAAGGGCTATATAAACATCATACAAACCTGTTCTTTCGTCTTGTTTTAATTCTCTTTGAACATCTTTAAAGGCTTGCGTACCCATCAGCCTTAGGATATCGGAGCGCATTGTGTTTTCATTATAAACACAGCCTGGTTTTAGGAATATATTTCTTTTTACGATAAAATCTCTTGTTTTATTGTTTCCATCAACAATAATATCCCCTATTACACCTTCATCAATAAGAATATTGATATATCCATCTGGATCATCCGCAACTTTTTTAACTCTAGCAAGGATATACCCTTTAGAAGAATACAGCTCCTGAATTTCATTAATTGCATTATTAATACTTAGAATATTCTGCGGTTTTCCTATGTAAGGCTCAAGAATTGTCATTATTTCACTATTTGAAACACTGTTGTTGCCGACTATTCCAAAACCAGCTACAGGAGGATTTTCCTCTAAAACAATTCTTAACTTTACATTGTTATTGTCAATTTTAATAGGCAGCGCTCTTATATTCTGGGTAAAAAACCCGGTATTATAAAGAGTTCTTAAGTCATTGGATACATCAGAGCGGATATACTGATACCCTTCTTTGGATTTAATTTGTTCTTTAATATAGTTAGCATCAAGTAAATTGTTGCCGAATATCTCAAGCTCTTTAATTAAAACCACTTCAACATCATCATTAATATAGGTTCTTTCTTCCTCCTGAGTAATTTCTTCTTCTGTTATTGAAGTTTGTTCAATAGTATCTTCCTGTTTAGTTTGTTTTTTCTTTCTTTGGAAAAACTTTTTCTTTTTTTTGGGCTTTTCTTCTTTTACTGTTTGTTTTGGATTCGACTCAACTTCTTTTATTGATTGAGGAAAAATACTCTCATCCTCATAAGAAGAAAAAGGAGTATCTTGTACTGGAATTTCTTCTATTTTTAGTTCTTTTTGTTTTTTAGAATCTTTTTTTGTTTTTGGTTTTTTCTTAATATTCTTAGTAATATTCTTAAGCTTTTTAAACTCGGCTATATCAATCCCTGAAGCAAAACAGCTGCCAGTATTAAAAAGAAGCGCAAAAGATATAAAAATTATAAGTGTTTTTATATAAATCTTTCTCATCTATTTTTTCACAAGTCTAATAATAATATCTTATAACATTATACAGCTAAAATTTAACAAGTCCAAAAAACTTAACAAAATACTCAATTTACCCTATATTTTTAAAGAAAATGTTACAAATAAAAATTATTTATGTAAAAAATAATTTATTTATACTAATATTTTATTAAAACAGACCATAAAAAGTGATAGAAAAGTGCATATAGATAAAAATCATAAAGCTCTTATAGAATCTGTTATTAAAGAAAACTCAAGGTACAAAGGAAACGAACAGCTGCTTAATATTATCCTTGAAGCTGTTTATAAAAAATCTTACCTGTTGCTTGATGCAATGAAAGATACAAATCGTTTAAAACGCCACCTTGAAGATATTACAATGACCTGCATTGAACAGGTTTTAGCTGAAAAACAAAAGTTTGAAGGAATTAGAATTGTTAAAAGACCAAAACCTGAGCCTCCTATTACAAAACAAGAACCTGTTCAAAAAAAAGAATTTTCCAAAGAAAAACTAAAAGAACAGTTCCAGTTGTTTGAACCCGAGGATTTGAGCTCAATTGATGATCCAAGGGATTATTATCCCAATGAAACTTTTGTTGTTTCTAAACTTGAAGCTTTTATTGACTATATAAAAGAAATTGATAAATGCTACAAAACAAAAAAATACTATGATATCTTCTATTCAAGATACATTAAAAAACAAGATCAAATCCAAATAGCGCAGGAATTAGGGATTAGTCAGGTTGAACTATCTAAAAGATTTGTTGAACTTGTTAATTTAATTAAAGATAGATACAAACATTAAAATAAGATTAATTTTAGAAAAATTTTAGAAAAATCCTTATAAAATAAATATAGAAAGGATTTTTTATGTTTGACAATTTTACTGATTCAACAAAAGAAATTATTCTTGAAGCACAAAACAAGGCTCTTGAAAACCATAACACTCTAATTGAGCCTGTTCATTTGCTTTATGCAATGACAAATACAGATACAGAACCTGTAAGTTCTTTATTTAAAGAACTAAAGCTCAACTCCCGTTTATTTATAGAAGATATTAACAATATTCTTAATGAATTGGCTAAAACAGATGGGATTAACAATCAAATTTACTTTAGCAAAAACCTGCTTAAAGTAATTGAACTTGCAAAACAAAAAGCGCAAAGCCTTAAGGATAAATTCGTATCAGCTGAGCATCTTTTACTTGCAATTGCAGAAGATAGCGAGCTTAAAAGAATTGCTGATAAGTACAATTTAAGTCAGGATAATATTCTTAATGCCATTAAAAATATTAGAGGAGGCAAAAAAGTGGATAGTAAAAACGCAGATGAAGACTATAAAATTATTGAAAAATATTCAGTTGATTTAACAAAACAAGCAAGCTTAGGAAAACTCGACCCTGTAATAGGGAGAGATGAGGAAATAAGAAGAATAATTCAAGTGCTCAATCGAAGAACAAAAAACAACCCCTGCTTAATTGGTGAAGCAGGAGTCGGAAAAACAGCAATTGTTGAAGGTTTAGCACAAAGAATTATAAGAAAAGATGTCCCTGAGAGCTTAAAAGATACAACTTTAATTTCTCTTGATATCGGAGCTTTAATTGCAGGGGCTAAGTTTAGAGGAGAATTCGAAGAAAGGCTTAAAAAAGTTTTAAAAGAGGTCGAAAAATCAGATGGAAAAATAATAATGTTTATAGACGAACTCCATACCGTAGTTGGAGCAGGAGGAGCAGAAGGAACAGGGGATGCAGGCAATCTTTTAAAACCAATGCTTGCAAGAGGCGCAATTAGAACAGTAGGAGCTACTACAATTAATGAATATAGAAAATATATCGAAAAAGACCCTGCCCTAGAACGCCGCTTTCAACCGATTCTTGTGGATGAACCCTCAGTTGAGGATACAATATCAATCCTAAGAGGATTAAAGGATAAATACGAAGTCCACCACGGAATAAGAATTAAAGACAGCGCCCTTGTAGCTGCAGCTAAACTATCAAATAGATATATCCCTGATAGATTCTTGCCTGATAAAGCAATTGATTTAGTAGATGAAGCTTCAAGCGCCATTCGAATTGAGATTGATTCAATGCCTGAAGAACTCGATAAACTCGAACGACAAAAACTTCAGCTTCAAATTGAGCTGCAATCTATAAAAGACGATAATGACGAAGAAAAAATCAAAAATGTTGATAATCAGCTCAAAGATATTAACTCAAAAATTGAAGTTCTAAAAACCCAGTGGGAAAAGGAAAAATCAACCATTAAAGGTGAAGTTTCAATTAAAAGTGAAATAGAAAAAACAAAACTTGAAATAGAGCGCGCTCAAAGGGATTATAACCTTGAGCTTTTAGCAAAACTTCAATATGGAAAACTTCCTGAACTTGAAGAGCAGCTAAAAAACTGCAAAAACAATGAACATAAAAACACTCTTTTAAAAGAAGAAATTGATGAGAACGATATCGCTCAAATTATATCTAAATGGACCGGAATTCCTATAGCAAAACTGGTTGAAAAAGAAAGTCAAAAACTTCTTGATATGGAAAATGCTATAGCAAAACAGGTAATCGGTCAAAAAGAAGCGGTTCAAGTTGTCTGTGATTCAATAAGAAGAGCACGATCAGGATTAAACGACCCTAAAAAACCAATAGGAACATTTCTGTTCCTGGGTCCTACAGGGGTCGGCAAAACCGAACTTGCAAAAGCATTATCGCGCTTTATGTTCTTAGATGAAAACAGCCTGATTCGAATTGATATGTCAGAATACTTAGAAAAACACTCAATTGCCCGTCTGATTGGAGCTCCCCCGGGGTATGTCGGCTATGATGAAGGCGGGCAGCTGACAGAAGCTGTTCGAAAAAAACCATACTCAGTAATTCTATTTGATGAAATCGAAAAAGCACATCCAGATGTTTTTAATTTGATGCTGCAGATATTCGATGATGGAAGATTGACAGATTCTAAAGGACGAACAGTTGATTTTAAAAATACAATTATAATATTAACTTCCAACATAGGCTCTGATATCATTCTTGATAATGCAATTAAAGGAATGATAAGCCCTTCCAATAAAGAACAGGTTAAAGAAGAAATTACAGCCAAGTTAAGAGAATACTTTAAACCCGAATTCTTAAACAGAATTGATGAAACAATCTTTTTTGATGCTCTCACTCTTGATAATTTATCAAATATTGTTGATATTCAACTTATAAGCTTGATGGAATTATTAAAAGAAAGAAAAATTGAATTTACCATAACAAAAGAAGCAAAAGAACATCTTGCGCTTCAAGGCTACAACCCGATGTATGGAGCAAGACCGCTAAAAAGGACAATTAGACAGCTTATCGAAAATCCCTTGTCTAAAGCTCTTCTTAAAGGCGAGTTTAAAGACGGAGATAAAATAAAAATCGATTTTAAAGATGAAAAAATTGTCTTTTTGTCTAATGAAAACGAAGAAAAAGAAAGCTAATATAATAATACCGGAGTTAATCCTGCCACCTATTTAGTGTTTTTGTTCACGTTTATAAATATATTAAGGACAGGTTGAAAACAGCTCCGGTTTCTTATTGTTTTAAAATATTGCCTGGTTAAGATTTTTTGTAAACATTTGTAAAAAGAATGAAAAATTTTAACAAGTTTGTTTTTTTATGGGTTTTTATACATTGATGTAAATAAGTCAAACACAAGGAAAGGGAAATAATATTTATGTCCCGGTGTAACGATACCATTACACGGTCT
>CAJTNR010000020.1 GCA_910577635.1 uncultured Vampirovibrio sp.
TATTAATAGCTCGATTAAAGAGAAAGCATTCTTTTTCATAAAAAATTCCTTATATATTTTGTGTTGTATTAAAATTGTTCTGGTATTACTTAACCAAAATAATTAAATCAGGTAAAAGTTGTACTAATTTAAATTTTATGAGAAAATATAAATTAAAAAGAAAAAAATCTTTTTAATTTAATTCAAAAAGCTGAATCTATTTATATTTTCTGCCTTGATATATATAGAATTTTGGTTTAAGTTAAAATACTCAAAATTGAGGTTTAATACTATATCAATTATATTATAACTTAATGTATTAATTTTGTCAATTAAATGAATACTATATTAATACAAGTAAAGCAGAGGAGCTATTAGAAATTGAATATTAGCGAACTTTTGTCTCATTTGCAAATCTTAACAAATACAAAATTTACTCAAACAGAACTCGGAAAAGCTCTTGGTAAAACCAGAAGCGATATACATTCGAAAATCAAAAGGAATAGTGAATTAAAATTATCAGAAATTCAACAAATCGAAAGTTATATTCTAAATAAATACAATTTAAAAATTGACATAATTAATACAAAAACAACACAAATTAACAATGATTTTATTTCCATTCCTGTTAAAGGTCAGTTTTCAAGCGCAAAAACAGGAATAACAATTGATAACAACAGTGCAAGTTATAAAATAAGCAAAAAACTAGCTCAAGATATTGGAATCAATCAAAAAGATGCGCAAATGATACTAGCACAAGGGGATAGCATGCACCCTACGATTGAAGATGGTGATAGCCTTTTAATTGATACAAGCAAAAAAGAAATTTATGATGGGAAAATTTATTGCATCAGAATCAATAAACAACTGCAGGCAAAGAGGCTTCAAGTAATCCCGCCGGGAAAAATTAAAGTAATTTCAGATAATAAAGATAAGTATGATTCTTTTTATATTGATAAAAATTTTGATTTTGATATTATAGGCGAAGTCCGCTGGTGGGGAAGGCTCGCAAGGTAAAATTATAAATAAAAATTATAATGAATATAATAAAAAAGAAAAAAAAGGGAGGATAGTGTGAATCCTCCCTTTAAAATAGGTATCATAAAATTAAAATTGAAGACCTGCTTCACGAGCAGCATCAGCTAAAGCTGCAACTCTACCGTGAAACAAGAATCCGCCTCTATCGAATACAACTCCTTCGATTCCTTTAGCAAGTGCTTTTTTTGCAATATCAGCACCAACAACTTTTGCAGATTCTATGTTTCCGCCGTGTTTTAGTCCCAGCTCTTTTACTTTAGAAGAAGACGAAACCAAAGTAATTCCTTTTGTATCATCAATAATCTGAGCATAAATATGCTTAGTTGAACGATACACAGCTAAACGAGGATAGCTTGAATCACCTGAAATTTTAAGTCTTACTCTTGTATGTCTTTTTCTGGTTTGTTCTTTTCTATTAACTAGTTTAATCATTTATTCTTTCCTTTCACCAAAACCGAATCCTTTATCTAAAGGTCGGTTTATTCTGGCAATTATCTACTATTTTTTACCGGCTTTACCAGCTTTTCTTGCAATGTATTCGCCTTCGTATTTAACACCTTTGCCTTTGTAAACTTCAGGTGGACGTTTTGAGCGGATTAGCGCTGCAATATCGCCAACCATTTGTTTATTAGATCCTGAAACGGTAATTTTTGTATTAGCTTCAACAGAAATTGTAATTCCTTGCGGAGCTTCAATTATTACAGGATGAGAATAACCCAATGAAAGATTAATAGCACTTCCCTGCATTGCTGCACGATAGCCCACCCCTACGATTTCAAGTTTTTTTTCAAATGGTGTTTTAACACCAATAATTGCATTAGAAACAAGTGTTCTAAACAAACCATGCAGGCTTCTTGACTTTCTATCATCAGATTTTCTGTTTACAACTACTTCTTTTTCTTCAATTTTTACTTCAATTTCATCAGGAAAAACAACGCTTTCAGAGCCTTTTGGTCCTTTTGCAGTTAGTGTATTTCCTTCAATTTTTACTTCAACACCATCAGGTATTGCAATTGGTGTTTTACCAATTCTTGACATAGTTTTTCTCCTTTTGCTTTATATTACTAGCGGGAACGCATCGCATTCAAAGCGATTTAACCCTTAAATTAATTACCAAACATAACAAAGAACTTCGCCGCCAAGTTTATTGGTACGGGCTTCTTTTTCAGTCATTAACCCTTTGGAAGTGGAAATTACAGCAATTCCCATACCATCAAATACTCTTGGCATGTTCTTAGCTTTAGAATAAACTCTTAATCCGGGTTTTGAAATTCTTTGTAAACCGCAAATAACACTTTCATTGTTAATGTATTTTAAAGTTATATTTAAATACTTAAATCCGTCTTTTTGCTCAACAACGTAGTTTTCAATATAGCCTTCTTTTTGTAAAACCTTAACCAATTCCTCTTTTAGTTTGGATTGAGGCATTGAAACGGTTTCGTGTTTAACTAAATTTGCATTACGAATACGTGTAAGTGCATCAGCGATTGGATCTGTAATTGTCATATAAATTTTCCTTTCTACTTGCAAGGATTATCCTTGTAGTTTAGTGTACATAATATATAGTAGTTTAAACAAAAAAAATTTGCAAATATTTTTCCCGATAAAAACTGTGGTATAATTCAAACTATGGGAGAAATTGTTCGAAAAAAGTTTGTTTTAAAAAAAAGAGAAAACAAAACAAACTATATAATTGATTATTCAAAAGAATTAAACGAAAACCAGCTGGAAGCGGTTAAAACAACCAAAGGGGCGATTCTTGTTATAGCAGGAGCAGGAAGCGGCAAAACAAAAACCCTTGTTTATCGCTGCGCAAGACTAATTGAAGATGGAATTATGCCTAATAATATTCTTCTTCTAACATTCACCAAAAAAGCCGCCAATCAAATGTTATCGCGTGCTTCTTCTATTCTTGATGAGCGGTGTGAACAAGTAGAAGGAGGAACTTTTCATAGTTTTTCTAATAAAATTTTAAGAAGGTATTCAACTTTTCTAGGATTAGACAATAACTTTACAATAGTTGATTCTCAAGACGCTCAGGATATTATACTTCATCTCACAAATACACTTTATCCTAAAAAAGAAAAAAGATTCCCTAAAAAAAGTACAATTCTTGAAATTTACTCCAAAAGCGTTAATAAAAAAACTCTTGTAGCTGAAATTATAGATAAAGAGTATCCTAATTTTATTAATTCAACAGATAAAATTATTGAAATTCAAAAAGCTTATGTTAACTACAAAAGAGAAAAATCATTGCTGGATTATGATGATTTGCTTTTATATTTAAAGTTTTTATTAGAAGACAATGATTCAATAAGGAAAAAACTATCCAATCAATATAAGTATATCATGGTGGATGAATACCAAGACACCAATAGTTTACAGGCTGATATAATTAAGCTTATAGCAAGCGAGCATAATAATGTTATGGCGGTAGGTGATGACAAACAAAGCATTTACGCTTTTCGAGGAGCAAATTATAAAAATATTCTCGAGTTTAGCTCGATTTTTCCTGATACAAAAATTATCAAACTTGAAAAAAACTACAGAAGCAGCCAGAATATCCTCAATTTGACCAATGCAATTATCGATAAAGCAAAAACCGGCTACAAAAAAGAACTTTACAGTGACATTGTATCAATCAACAAACCAGGATTAATTAAAGCAAAAAATTCTCTTATTGAAGCTCAGTTTGTTTGTCAAAAAGTGCTTGAATTATTGGATGAAGGAGTTGAACTTAGGGATATCTGTGTTTTAATAAGAAACTCAAGAATGAGCTACAATTTAGAGGTGGAGTTATCTAAGTTTGATATTCCTTATCAAAAATTCGGCGGGTTGAAGTTTATTGATTCAGCCCATATTAAAGATATTATAGCACATTTAAGAGTTATTCTTAATCCAAGGGATGAAATTAGCTTAAATAGGATTCTTTTGTTGTTAGAAGGAATCGGACCTAAGGCAGTTTCAACAATCATTCCTTTAATGACGCAAAAAAACTATGAAGTCAAACTTCTGCCCTCTAAAATTTCAAAATCAATAGAGCCTTTGTTTTCTCTTCTTTTAAAAACTACAGAACTTGATTTAGCACAAATTATAGATAAAATTCTTGCTTATTATAAACCAATATTAAAAGAAAAGTACGAAGATTACCAAAAAAGAGAAAAAGACTTGGATCATTTTTTGTATTTATCTAAAAACTACAAAAAACTAGATTCCCTCCTATCTGATTTAGCGCTTGAACCTCCAGAAAGCTCGGTTGAAGGGGTTTATCAGAAAAATATTAAAGATGATTGTTTAACAATATCGACAATTCATAGCGCCAAAGGATTGGAGTGGAACAGCGTTTTTATAATTGGAGCAGTAGATGGAAGATTCCCGAGTGTTTATTCGTTTAATTCTTTGGATGAACTAGAAGAAGAACTAAGGCTGATGTATGTTGCCTCAACAAGAGCAAAATCTAATTTATTTATAAGCTACCCGATTGATATGTATGATTATTCAACCCAAATGATCCTATCTAAACCTTCAAGATTCTTAGATAATATTGATGAAGATTTAATTGAAATTTGGGATATTGAAGAAGAAAGTCCTTAGAAACCTAAGGACTTTTATGATACTTAAACTTTTCTTTTTCTTGCTGCTTCAGATTTTCTCTTTCTTTTAACAGAAGGCTTTTCATACCTTTCTCTGCGTTTGATTTCAGATAAAATCCCTGCTTTTTGAATTTTTTTCTTGAATCTTTTAAGTGCGGATTCAATGCTTTCATTATCACGAACTCTTACTTCTGGCATATTTTTCACCTCCTTCTTTTGAAGCTAGCTACATATTATATATAAATCTTAACATAAAATAAAATTGCGTCAATATGATTAAAGCTCCAAAAGTTCAAGAATTATATGGATAATTGAAACATGCATTTCCTGAATTTGCGCAGTTGAAGCGCTTGGAGCGTTTATTTGAATAAAAGACTCAATATCAATCCTATTATTACCAGTTAAAAAAATTGTTTTAAGCCCCATTTCCTGCGCTTTTTTAACAGCCCTTAATACATTTTCGCTTTTTCCTGATGTTGTAAGAGCTACTAAAACATCGTTTTTGTCAGCTAAAGCTTCAATTTGTCTTGAAAAAACTTCATTGTAGGAATAATCATTAGAAATAGCGCTTATTATTGAATTATTAGCGCAAAGAGAAACTGCACAGTAGGGTTTTCTTTTTTTGTTGAACTTAACCACAAACTCAGCAGCAAAATGGTTAGAATCAGCAGCTGAGCCCCCGTTTCCGCAAAAGAAAATTTTATTGTTATTAATAAGCGCTTTTTTAATTAGATACGCAGTTTTAAGGATTTTTTCTTTTTGCTTATTTAAAAGTTTATAGTTTTCAATCCTTTGATTAATATTATCCATTAGTTTTCCTTGCTTAATTTGCAGACACATTCAATATGGTGAGTATAAGGGAACAAATCAATGCTTCTTAAAAACTCAACTTTGAAACCTTCTTCAATAAGATAAATAATATCTCTTTTTAAAGTCTGGGGATTACAAGAAACATAAATAATATTTTTTGTTAATTCTTTAATCAAACTAAGTGTATTTTTATCACACCCTTTTCTTGGAGGGTCTAAAAGCACGTAGTCAAAGGCTCTTCCTTGTTTTTTAAAATCTTCTAAGTGATTAAGTGCGTTCCCTGAAAAAATTTCATAATTTTGAACTCGATTAAGCTCATAATTCTCTTTTGCAAGCTTACAAGCTTCTTTGTTAATTTCAACAAGTGTAGTTTTTTTAACTTTTTCTTTTAAGTAAATCCCGATTGCGCCAACTCCGCCAAAAGCATCAAGAATTGCTGCATTATCCTTAATATTATCTCTTATAATCCTAAATAATTCACAAGCTGCAGCAGGGTTCACCTGAAAAAAGCTCAAAGGACCGATTTTGTATGAATATTTATCCAGTTGTTCAACAATACAATCACATCCAATGATTTTAATCGTGGTCTCACTTAGAATAGTATTTGTATTATTTGGATTCAAATTAACAAAAACTCCTTTAACAATAGGGAATTTTTCAACTAATTTTTGACAAAAAAGCTCAAAATCTTTGTTTTTGAATCTTTTATCATTAAAAACAAAAGTAATAATTAAGTCATTTTTATGATTAAACCTTGCTATAGTGTTTTTTAAAAGACCTTTTTTTGTTTTTTCAACATAGCAGGAAACTGGGCAATTGTCCCTTATAAACTCATTAATTTCATTCATTATTGAAGGAATTAAAGGACAAAACTTAATGTTTGTAAGATTATGACTGTTTTTTTTATAATAGCCCATTAAAATTCTTTTAGAATTTTTGGTTTGCGTGCAGGGAAACTGTACTTTTTTTCGATATTGATCCAATACAGGGCTTTTTATAATAGGATAAATCTTATTTTTATCTATAATTGAGCAAAAAATATCCTTAATAATATCATCTTTAATTAAAAGTGAATAATTATAAGTGCAATGCTGAACTTCACAGCTTCCGCAGGCATTGTAGAGTGCACACAGAGGTTTTATCCTGTTTTTATTAGGTTTGATAATTTCTATTATTTTTGCTCTTAAAAAACTTTTGTTTTTTTGAATTATTTCAACTTTTAGCTTTTCTTGCGGCAATCCCTGAGGAACAAAAACGACAAGTTTATCATTTGAATACCTTGCAACTCCTTCAAATAAAGAAGTCATTTTTTCGATTTCAACTTCAATAATATCCCCAATATTAATCATAGTTAAAGTACCTGTCAAAATCTACATCATCAAAAGAGCACAAAAGCTGATAAATTTCATCTTCCTCGCTCAATCTTTGATATTTATACTCATCAAAAAGCCAATACTTGGGATTCAACCCGCAACATCTTATAATATCATGCTCATATAGGATTTTTAGCTTCTTTTTAACAATATCTAAGCTCATATTTACTCTTTTAGCCAGCTCAACAGCTGTAATCCCCTTAGGATTAGAGTGCTTTTCAGGCGTTAGGAACATAAGCTCTAAACCAACGAGCTTGAGTTGTTTATCTTCGTTTTCATAATCATATTCAAACATTACTTTTATAATACCTCAAATTGTGATAAAATTTAAGTATGAAAAAAAATATTCTATTAATGACATTAACTTTACTTATAGCTGCACCGGCTTTTGCTGTTAGTTTCGGCTCCTACAAAACAGAAACCGACTATGGTTTAATTGATGGTTTTAAGTGGAACTTTTTTAATCGGGAAGAAGGCGCTCCTTTAGTTCAGGTTAAATCAGATACAAAAGAAGAGCAACAAAGAATTGAAAAAGAAAAAGACAAACCAAAAGAAGTTCAAGACGACGTTCAGCTGTACCGTTTTATGCTGGATGATGTTGTTGCGTTCTAAATTCCTAATATCTTGATTTTAGCTATAACTGTAATTTGAACAATTCAGAAGCTTCATTCCTAAAGCTTTCGCAATTTTAAAAGCATTCTGGACAGTTGTGTTTCTCTCCGCTCTTTCAATCATCCCTATAAAATTATCAAAAAGCCCAATTTTTTCAGACAACTGTACTTGGGTAAGATTATTCTTTTTCCTAAATGCTCGAATATTATTTCCAAATATTTTAAGTCCGGATAAGTCTTCACTGCAGCTATAAACTTTCTACAAATTTATAAACATAATCTAAATCTACAGAACTTAAAGATTTTAACTTTCTTGCAATTATATGCTTCTTATCTGAATCATCATTAACATTAAGCTTGAATTTAAAAAAATAGTCAGGTTCAACACGATAGAACATACATAGCTTATCAAGCAAAGCAGGTGAGATAAAATTTTTACCCCGTTCAACTTTGCTTATACTCAAAGAAGACATACCTATATTTTCAGCAAGCATTTCCTGAGTTAAATTATGAGATTCTCTAATTAGTTTTAATCTTTTTCCTAGAAGTTCTTTTGTATTCATTATTTAATTTTTGTATTTTTTTAAAAAAATTCTATATCTTACTTATTATAATTTTATGACTATGTATACTAGTAATGGTATAAAATGATGCAAAATAAGATTAATAGAAAATAAAGACAATCATGAATAGTTCATAAAATTTTTATTTATTGCACAGATCAAATAAATTAAATATTAAATCATAGAGTAAATTCAGCTGTTTTTTATCTAATGATTTTAAAATTTTATTAATCGCATCAATTTTGTCTACATTTGGGTCAATTTCTTTTTCAATAAAAAGTTCATAAACACTAACATTCATAGCTTCAGCAATTATAGGCAATCTTGATGTACTTGGCAAATTTTTTCCTATTTCAATATGACCCAAGGTAGAATTTTCAACTCCAATCTTTTCTGAAAGTTCTTCTTGAGTAAATCCGTTCAACTTTCTAAAATGTCTTATTCTATTACCTAATTGTTTAGCGAATTCAGTTGCCATATTTCTAATATAACTTTAAATTTTATAACTGTACAATGAAATTATTTACCCAAAATACTATAAATAAAACCCATAACTAGACATAAGGAGTAAAAATGAACAACTTAGATGAAAACATAAATATAGCACCAACAATAAGTAATATGTCACAAATTATTAATGTTCACCAAAGAACATTGAGAATTTACGATAAAGAAGGAGTCCTTGTTCCTAAAAGAACCTATAAAAACAGACGCTACTACACACTTAGCGATATTCAAAAGGGCAAATTTATACAGTTTTTTACAAGAAACCTGTCTTTGAATATTACAGCAGTAAAAATCATTCTGGCTTTATTAGAAAAAAATAATGTTGAGCCAAAAAACTATACAAGCTGCATTAATGAAATCACTAAGAACTGGAATATAGATGAAAATATTCAAAAAGAAAATATCATTAAAAACTCAAGAAGAGGAAGAAAGAAAAAAAACATAGAATCAAAAACCCAATGATAATTCAGGCTAACTAAAGCTATTTTTTGCGCCTTTTATTTAAAGTGCTATCTATGTTACAATCGGATAGAACTTTGAAAACTTGAATATCAGGGGCTAGCCTGCATCTTTTTTAAAAACTGTCAGAACAACACCTAATTCAGCAAAAAGAACTGATAGTTTAAAAGAAAGGAGGGCAAAATTATGGACAATATTAATTTAACTCTAATTCTAGTGCTATTGATAATATTCATAATAAAAAACGACACCCACACAAAGTAGGTATCGTTTCAGCCTTATGCAGTTGACGGTAGTTAGCGCTGCCGCCCCTGATATTTTAATTATAACTCATTTTTATTTTTTTTCAAGATTCCCAAATAAGTTTATAATTTTAAAGTTATTTGTTAAACATCATTTATTTATAATCTGCCTTTTAAAACCCAATTAAACTTTTTCACCAAGTAAATCTTAAAGCCCCCATAACCGCTCAAAATGCTATTTTTCTTGAGGATGGCAACGGTGAAGAAAATAAAACATTCAAAGCACGCTTTTTACAATCACAACTTGTTAAATATGATTTTAGTGTGTGTCTTTTAACTAAAGAAACAATTGATAAGTTTATCAACACATTTATTGGTGTTCCTGTTATTATTGACCACAAAGACAACATTACAGCTGATGATATAAACGGTAGAATTCAAAATATATGGTTTTCACCTGAGGATGAGTGGTATTGGTGCAGCGGGATTATAACAAATGAAAAAGCCGTTGAATTAATTGAAGATGGATACAATGTTTCCTGTCAATATGCAATTACGCAATACATTGATAACCTTGAAAATAAACTCCAAAATGGAAACCCTTATGATAAAGAGATTCTAAATGGATTAGCAGATCACCTTGCGATAGTTAAAAATCCAAGATACAAGGGAGCGTTTATCGCAGCGAACGCTTTTATCGCTAAAAATGCAATTTGCCAGAATGAATTTAAAGAAGCAGATCACCCGAGGGATGAGGGCGGGAAGTTTACGGATGGGAATGATTCTCAAGATAAAGACCATATAACAGATTGGGGACAATCTTACCCCGACTTCTCAAATAAGCCGAGTGAAGCTATTGAACACTTGCTTAAAAATAAACAAGGATATGTGCCTGCTGCTATATCGAAAGAAGGAATAGGTGATATTGATTTTGTTTATGGTAAGGGCGGTAAAAAAGGTTTTGGCTTGGCTCATATTATAGAACAGCGTGATAAACAGGGAATTAACGGTAAAGAATTTGTAAAAAATATACCCCAAATCATACAAAAAGGAGAATTAGTATCAAAAGACAATCACGCTGATAGAAAATATATTATTTCTGATGACAAAGAAGTTGCAATAAGGCTTGATTACAGCGGACAAAAAAGAAATTGGATAGTAACAGCGTATATAACTAAAGAGTTGCAAGGAAGCAACTCTTTAGAAGACTGGCATACTATGCTCGCGCACGATAGTAACTTAAATGCTGCGAACGGCTATGTATCTATCACAGCTCCAGCTATTAACAGTATAACAAAATCAACAACGGATTTCAACCCTATGGATTACATAAACAAATTAGATAAAGGAGGACAGATGACTGAAGACATGAAAGAATTTTGCGCAAAAATTGCAAATGCCTTTATGAAGGCAAAAAAACGAAAATGACAAGGAAGATGAAAAAGACGACAAAACCGCCAAAAACGAGGATATAGACAAAAGAAAGCTGATTGATGAAATCGGCGGTATTTTAAAAGGAAAGGTAAATGAAGAACTCTGGCAAACTATTATAGGTAAGGCTGAAAAAATTGCTTATGATAAGTCATCTGCCGGTACTGCTGATAATTCCCAAGCAAAAAATGAAGATGAAGATGACGAAGATGAAAAAAAAGCTAAAAACAAACAGGCAGCTAACGAAGAGGTTGATAAGCGCGATTTAATTCGTCAAATTATGGCTATTGCAGGAAAATACGAAGATAGTGAAGATGTGAGAACTATTGCAAAATTAGCTGAAAAACTGGCTTATGATAAATCAGAAGCAGGTGCAGTAGATAATAAAGCCAAAAATAAATGTAAAAATGAAGATGAGGATAAAGAAGGTGAATATGAAGAGCTTAAAGAAAAAATTTATGAAGAAGTAAAAAACCAAATAGCAAAAAATTCTATGGATGCTCTTAAAAGCGCATTCTATCAAGACTCTGCACCAAAAGAAAAACTTTATATTTCTCAAAAAGAAGGTATAGAACTAGGAAAACAAATCTACGGTTAATAATGAAAGGATTTATAAAATGGCACTAAATACAGGATTAAGCTTAACAAATAGAAGGATGACCCCCGTCAAAGGTCAAGCAGCGTTTTTACCCAATCAGCCGATTTTGCATACTTGCGTACTATCCCCTGCTGAAACTGAAACTGTGTATCCAGGAGATGTTATGACATTTGATACAACACAAACTGCACTAAATGGGCTTATTGTCCTTAAAAAGGCAGCTATAGCAGATACTCCCGTAGGTATCATTGCCTATAACGCAGTTAAAACAGGGTTTAAAGCTAATGATAGAATTTCAATATTTGATACAAATGCTTATGTTTATATGGAAGCAGGTGCAGCGGATTTAACCGCAGGACAACAAGTAGGAATTAACGCTAATGGACAAGTGGTAGTTGCAACCGCTGGAAAACGGTATTATAGGCGTGGTTTATACCGAACCTTCTAAAATCAGGGGGGTATGATGGTAATTAAGGTTAGCTAAAAATACAATTTATCAAAACGGATTTTGAGAAGATGAGCAGCAGAGGAAATCTGGAGAATATCCTCGCAAAAAGCAAGTAACGGTTTTAGAAAAGCCATCTAATGTGTAGTTAGATGCTTGGACTCCTGAATAAAAAATCGTTATGCCAGCAGGCGTTTTTCATAAAGCAACTGTTTAAAAGCGTAATGCTGATGAAAAAACTATAAGAAAGTTTCCCGGGTTATTAAAAGACCCGCCATTTATATTTAAATCTTCAACTAAGGCTGGTTTTTTTGCTGGAGTTTTAGATACAATAGAAAAAGAAGAAAATATAGAAAATGCTTTAATTGCAGCAGTAAAACCCATACAAGACCGTGTAGAAGTTAACATCATTACAAGTATATACATAAGAAGTAAGGATTTTGTAAAGCGTGAAATTAAAAAGGAAATTTTTTATACAAACGTAAAAAGACAGCTTCAAAAAGCATAGTAGCTTTATTTACTACATAGACTTTGGACCAGGCTTATAACCATTATACCAAATAAGAATAATAGCCCTATGGATTACATAAACAAATTAGATAAAGAGGAAAGAAAAAAACCTTAAAACCGTCAAAAAATGAAGATGCTGATAAAAAATTATTGATGAAATAGGTGGTATTTTAAAAGGAAAGTCAGATCTAAGAACTTTGGTTATCTATAAGATTTTCAATACACTTTTGAGCTATCGCAACAAGAAGTAATAAAAAAGTTGTTATAAAAGATTTTTTATTTTAAAAGTTTTATAAGATTAAAAAATTATTCGAATTGTTCTCAAGTTTCACCTGAAATAGTGGCAAAAGAGTTCAATTTACTTAACAATAAAAATTTTTCTTAGTTATGGAAATTTATAAGCTATATTTTTTAAAATACTAAATATTATTAACATTTAATAAATATTTTAATCTATCAATATATGACAAAATCACTCTTATCAATAAGTTTAACAAGAGTGATTATTGAATCAATTCTAATATTCTGTTAATATACTTCTTACCAGGATGACTTTGTAACACCCGGTAATAAGCCTTGATGAGCCATTTTTCTCAGGCAGATTCTGCAGATGCCAAAGTCACGATGAAAGCCGTGAGGACGTCCGCAGATAGAACAACGGTTATGAAGTCTTACTCGTGGGTACTTACCCTTAGCAGCTAAGGCTTCTCTTCTTAGTTCTTTATTAATCATTGCTTTCTTAGCCATTTTTATCTCCTATTTGTTATTTATTTGTTTTTAAAGGGCATGCCCATATGTTTTAATAAACTTCTTGCTTCATCGTCTGTTTTTGCAGTTGTAATAATAGAAACATTCATACCCTTAACAATATCAACTTCTTCATAGTGAATTTCAGGGAATAAAGATTGTTCTTTAAGACCAAAAGTATAGTTACCCCTGCCATCAAAACTTTTAGGACTAACACCACGGAAGTCGCGAATTCGAGGAAGAACAACACAAACCAATTTTTGGAAAAAGTCGTACATTCTATCCCCTCTAAGAGTAACCATTGCACCAACAGGCATTCCTTCTCTTAGTTTGTAAGATGCGATTGATTTTTTTGCCTTTGTTGAAAGTGCTTTTTGTCCTGCAATTTTTGTCAGTTGATTGACAATATTTTCAGCCAACTTAGAGTTATGGGAAGCCTCACCAACCCCCATGTTTAAAACGATTTTGCACATTTTAGGAATCTGCATATCGTTATTATAAGCAAATTCTTCTTTTAGTTTTGATCTAACTTCTTTTAAATAACGTTCTTTTAAGTTACCAGTACTTTTTGACATACTATTTTCCTTATTCTAAGCCTTTGAAAACCTTACCATTTAACCGGTCTGTCGATTCTCAATGCCCCGCTTTTTGCATATATTAAAATATGCGCGGTCTATACATCAATTACTTCGCCGCATTTAATACAAACGCGAACTTTTTTCCCGTCTTTAATTTCTTTTCTAACTCTAGTAGCTTTTTCACAAGACGGACAACAAATCATAACCTTTGAAACATTCAAGGGTTTTGCAATTTTATTCAACCCGCCTTGAATACCAGCCATAGGATTTGCTTTTTGAGCTTTTGTTACTACATTCACACCTTCAACCAAAACAGTTCCTTTTTGTGTGTCAACGCTTTTTACATTTCCTTGTTTTCCTTTGTCTTTTCCGGAAACTACAATAACACGATCGCCCACTTTAGTGTGAAGTTTTTTATTTGCCAAAGAATTATTATTTTTAGCCATTTTTCCTAGATTCCTATTCTATTATATTACCTCAGGAGCAAGAGAAATGATTTTCATAAAATTCTTTTCTCTAAGTTCCCTTGCTACCGGTCCAAAAACACGGGTTCCGCGAGGAGCATTGTCCTTATTGATGATTACTGCTGCGTTTTCATCAAATCTTATTACAGATCCGTCATTTCTTTTGATATCAGCCTTTGTTCTTACAACTACTGCCATAACAACATCAGACTTTTTAACCGGCATATTAGGATTAGCATCCTTAACAGCAGCCATTATTACATCGCCTACTGCTGCATATTTTTTATTACCTGAGCCCATAACACGAATGCAAAGAAGTTCTTTAGCACCTGTATTATCAGCAACTTGTAATCTTGTTTCTTGTTGTATCATTTCTTGTTACCTTTTATTATACGACTACTTAGCAACACTTACAATTTTATCCAAGTTCCAACGGATTGAACCAGATAGTGGTCTTGATTCAACTATTGTAACAACATCACCAATATTGCATTGGTTTTGTTCGTCTCTAACTTTGAAATTTTTTGTAAACGTCATTGTTTTTTTATATTTTTTATGAGCTTTATGTTCAGCCACTTCTACAACAATAGCTTTTTCCATTTTATTGCTCACAACAGTTCCTTGTTTAACTTTTTTAGGCATTTTAATTATCCTTTATGAATTTAGTTCTTTTTGTCTTAAAACAGTCTTAGCACGGGCAATCTCTCTTTTCTTATTTCTGATTGAAGCTGTGTTTTCAAGTTGTTTTAATTTATTGTGTCCCATTTTTAAAGTAAATAATTCTTTCTTGGAATCAAGAATTAAATCCTTTAATTCATCTATTGATTTTTCTTTAATTTCTTGAAGTTTCATTTATTACCTACCTTTTGGCTACTTTTCTATTACTCTTAATTTGATAGGCAATTTTTGAGCAGCCAAGTTAAGTGCTTCAATAGCTTCTTCTCTAACTTCAAAGCTTACTTCAAATAATACCCTTCCCGGCTTAACAACAGCAACCCAGTATTCAGGATTACCCTTACCTTTACCCATACGGGTTTCAGCAGGTTTTGCTGTAATTGGTTTATCCGGAAATATCTTAATCCAAACATTACCGCCACGTTTAATCTTTCTTGTTATAACACGACGAGCAGCTTCGATTTGTCTTGAAGTAATCCAGGCTGGCTCAAGGGCTTGCAATCCGTATTGACCGAATTCTAAATTACAGCCGCGGGTTTCAGTCCCTTTCATATTGCCTTTCATTTTTTTACGAAACTTTGTCTTTTTAGGCATTAACATTTTTATATTTCTCCTAATTGTTAACTTTTAATTATGCTTGTTGCTGAGGTGCACTCTGAGCTTCTTGTTGTTCATTGCGTCTTGGACGTCTTTGAAAACGATTATTTTCCTTAGGTGCAGCTTTCTTAATTTTTACATTCTGATCAGCTTTTTCCCCAGGCAATAAATCACCCTTAAATACCCATACCTTAACACCAATTTTGCCCATTACTGTATCAGCTTCAGCAAAACCGTATTGAACATCTGCTCTTAGAGTCTGAAGAGGAATTCTTCCTTCTTTAGCCCACTCAGAACGAGCAATTTCAGCACCGCCCAAACGTCCTGACACCATAACTTTGATACCCTGAACGCCAGCACGCATTGTTCTTTGCATTGCTTGTTTCATAGCGCGTCTAAAAGCGATACGTTTTTCAAGTTGAAGTGCGATATTTTCAGCTATTAGTTGAGCATCAACATCAATTCTTGCAACTTCAACGACATCAATTGTTACAGCATTGGTTTTAATAAGCTTTTGAACAGAAGCTCTTAGCTCATCAATACCTTGACCGCCGCGACCTACTACAATACCAGGTTTTGCGGTTACAACTGTAATATTTACGTTATTAGCTTTTCTTGCAATATTGATTCTGGATACACCAGCAGTATAAAGTTTTTTCTTTATAAACTTTCTAATTTGAGCATCTTGTGCAATATTTTTTGCATACTGACCTTTTTTAGCAAACCAAGTTGAAACCCAAGGTTCAATTATGCCTACTCTAAATCCGGTTGGATGTGTCTTTTGTCCCATTTATTCACCTAGTCCTTTGCTACTTTCACTGTGAGATGAGATGTTCTTTTCAATCTCTTGTACATTCTGCCTTGTGCACGTGGTCTAACTCTTCTGTAAGTCGGTGCTTCATCAGCAAAAATTTCAGAGATCTTCAAATCATCTGCTGTTGCTCCAAATTTTTCTGAAGCATTTGCAATAGCAGCCTTTAGGTTTTTTTCAACAATTCGAGCTGCAAAGTAAGGCATGAATTTTAATGCCCTTAGCGCCTCAGATGCTTTTTTTCCACGGATTAGATTTAGAACACGTCTAATTTTTCTAACCGTCATTTTGATATCTGTTTGTTTTGATATAGCTTCTTGCATTTCTATATTTCCTTAAAGTTATTTCTATTAATTATTTCTTCTTGGCTGACTTATCAGCGGCGTGACCTCTGTATGTTCTAGTTAGTGCGAATTCACCTAATTTATGACCAACCATTTGTTCTGTTATATATACAGGAACGTGATTTCTGCCATTGTGAACCGCTATTGTGTGACCTAACATGTCAGGCACAATCATAGAAGCTCTTGACCAAGTTTTGATAACTTTCTTTTCGTTTTTTTCATTCATTGCTTCTATCTTTTTTTCTAAAGACGGATGAATGTATGGACCTTTTTTTAATGAACGAGCCATCTATTTATGTTCTCCTTTTATTTTTTTCTTCTTCTAACTATCAACTTACTTGAAGCTTTCTTTTTGTTACGAGTCTTATAACCCAGTGCAGGTTTGCCCCAAGGAGTTTTTGGATTTCCGCCGGGACCTGTTTTACCTTCACCACCACCGTGCGGGTGATCAACAGGATTCATTGTAACACCACGTACAGTCGGCTTGATGCCTAAATGACGTGTTCTTCCTGCTTTACCGGTTGATAAGTTTTTATATTCAGAATTACCTAAAACTCCAATTGTTGCATAACAATCTTTTCTCACCATTCTCATTTCAGATGATGGAAGTTTTAAAGTAACATAATTTCCTTCTTTTGCCATTACTTGCGCAGAATTTCCGGCACTTCTAGCCATTTTACCGCCACAACCGGGTCTTAGTTCAATATTATGAACCAGAGCACCAAGAGGGATAGAATCAAGAGGAAGTGCATTTCCCACTGAAATTTCAGCCTCAGGTCCTGACATAACCTTGTCGCCAACAGAAATTCCTTCAGGACAAAGAATATATCTTTTATCCCCGTCAATATAATTAACTAAACAAATTCTAACGTTTCTATTAGGGTCATATTCAATTGTCATAATAGTTCCCTGAACGCCAATTTTATTTCTTTTAAAATCAATAATACGGTATTGTCTTTTATGACCGCCCCCTATGTGACGAGTTGTGATTCTACCGGTATTATTTCTTCCGCCTGTTTTAGTTAATGACTTCAACAAAGATTTCTCAGGAGTTGAAGTAGTAATTTCCGAGTAATCCGGTCTTGTCATACCACGTTGACCAGGCGAAGTTGGGTTAATTTTTCTTGTTGCCATAATCTTATACTCCTGTCAATTCTTCAATAGGATCGCCGACTATTGTAACAATAGCTTTCTTTCCTGATTGTGTTCTACCAAATTTTAAACCCATTCTTTTTTGATGAGAGGGCATATAAACCGTTCTAACTTTCTTAACTTTGCGGTTTGGATAAACTAGCTCAACTGCTTGAGCTATTTCCACCTTTGTAGCGTCTTTTTTAACTTCAAAGGTATATGTATTATTAGCTGTACCTATCATAGACTTTTCAGTAATAATTGGTTTTTTAATTACAGCATATAATTTTTCTTTGTTGGTGTTAGTATTTGTCATTATTTTGCCAACCTTTCAGTGATAGAGTTGATAGCTGATTCAGTTGCAATAATTGTATCTGCTTCAACCAAATCTTTTACATTAAGATTAGAAGGTAAAAGAAGTTTTACGCTGGGAATATTTCTTGCAGATAAAACAAGATTTTTGTTATCATCAGAAGTTATATCAGCAATAATTAAAACTTTACCTTCAGCTTTTAAATCCTTTAGAACTTTTACCATAACTTTAGTTTTAGGTTCTGTAATATCAGAAAAATCTTTAACTATGGTTATATTATCAAATTTAGCACTAAGAGCAGATTTTAAAGCCAATTTTCTTGCCTTTTGAGGAAGAGAGGTTTCATAACTTCTTGGTTTAGGTCCAAATATTACACCGCCGCCTCTAAACAAAGGGCTTCTCAATGAGCCTGCACGAGCTCTGCCTGTACCCTTTTGTTTCCAGGGTTTTTTTCCGCCTCCGGAAACTTCAGATCTTGTTTTTGTACAAGCTGAACCTGCTCTTGCGTTATTCAATTGTCTTTTTAGAGCAAGATACATAACGTGAGTATTAGGTTCAACTCCAAAAACTGAAGCTGATAATTCAATCTCTCCAAGTTGAGATCCTTGGGTAGATAATACTTTTACTGTTTTATTCTCTAAATTTTTTACTGTCTTTTTTGTCATAATGCACCTCTAGTTCCATTTGGTCCTTGCGGGTTTTACTGTAACTAATCTGCCTTCAGGACCTGGAATGGCACCTTTGATTAGCAGTAAACTTTTATCAGCAATTACTTTAGCTACAGTTAATTTAGTAATTGTAACTTTTTCATTACCCATATTACCTGCCATTCTCTTACCTTTTACAACACGGCTTGGAGTGGTACCTGCACCGATTGAACCAGGAGCTCTGTGATTTTTAGAGCCGTGACCCATAGGTCCTCTTGAGAAATTGTGTCTTTTTACAGTACCTTGAAAACCTTTACCGATTGAACGACCGGTAACATCAACTTTTTGAACATTATCAAGGACTTCAAGAGAGATTGTCTGTCCAATTTGAAATTTAGAAGCATCATCCACTCTGAATTCTTGTAAATGTCTGTAGTTTTCAAGATTATTTTTCTTAAAATGACCAATTTGAGCCTTTGTTAAGTGTTTTTCTTTTGCTGCAACTACACCGACTTGAATAGCTTCATAGCCGTCAGTTTCTTTTGTTTTAACTTGAGTTACAACAGCTTTTTCAACAGCGACTACAGTAACCGGTATACAAAGACCGGCTTCATCGTATATTTGGGTCATTCCAAGTTTTTTACCAATAACACCGATTGTCATGTGTTAAAACCTTTCTGTTGTGAGAGCTACTTTGTTTTGTTTTAAAGTGTTTCTCTTAAGTGTACTTACTTGACTTTGTTTAGTTCTAAACTCAGTCTTTTTAAATAGATCACATTAAATATTAAATTGTGATTAAAGTAAATTGAAGTTATAGTTTCACTTCAATGTCAACACCGGAAGGAAGATCCATTCTGGATAATTCTTCTGTTGTTTGTTGAGTTGGATCATAAATATCGATAATTCTTTTATGTGTTCTCATTTCGAAGTGCTCACGAGATTTTTTGTCAACATGAGGCGAACGAAGAACGCAATAAACTCTACGTTTTGTAGGCATTGGAATAGGACCTGACACAGTAGCGTCAGTCTTTTTTGCAGTGTCTACAATTTTTTGAGCAGAACTATCAATTAATTGATGATCATATGCTTTTAAACATACTCTGATTCTTTGTCTTTTTGCTGTGCTCATCTTGTTTTTATTACCTTTTCTTATTAGAATACATTCGTATAAACAAGCGTATAACAAACAAAAATAGTCGTCAACAAGTTTTTTTTATTTTTATTTTTGTTGTTTACATATCTTTAAAGTCTGTAAAGAAAATTTTTTGCTAAAAAATTAAAAATTGTAACCTTGAATAAATTTTTTAGGCAAATACTCAGCAATTGTAGTAACAAAAACGCCTTGGGCTGTATTAAGAATCAAAAGAGTATCACAAGCGGCGTATTTTCTTCTAATTCTTCCCAAGCTCTTAATTGAAACAACGCCATCTGGGAAAAATTCATTATGATTATTTGTGAACTCATCGCCAAAGTAGCAGATAGCATCAATTTTTAAACTACTCCCGAATTTTTCAACAGCCTTAGCACAAGATAATTCCAGAGGTTCTAAAAACCAGCGTTTTGTCCAATCAATTCTATTTGATGTAAAAATTTCATTATTAGCAAATATAGAACAAGAAATATTTTGTTTTGAGATATAAGCAGAATTACTATTCTTATAGGATTCAAAAGTTTTATCTAAAAGATTGCGAATAATTTTTTCGCTAATTATATTCTTATTTTTTAAAGAAGAATAGATAATCTTACAAGAATCAATTTCATTTTTAGTTAAAAATCCTTTATATGGCAAAAGTGTTGACAATTTAACTGCCTTAATAGAAAGAACGCCATTATCTGGTTTTTCAAAGGAAAAAACCAGTGTATTATCATCAAAAAACTTATTGGTATTGAGCCATGACAAGCAGTCCTCGCAAGGAACAGGGGTGGTTGATGTTTGATCAATAGGAATATTTTGAGCCATGCAGATATATTTTATCCTAAAATCAAATTTATCTTGTTTTTTATTAATATAATCAATCATTAATGTGTTATACAAAGACAAAATTGCCGATCTTTCAGCACAAATTGAAGAAATTTCGTTTCTTGTGTTATTAAAATTTGTACCAAGTGCCCAAAACCCATCATAAGTACAGACATTAGCAGCAAAACCTCTTTTTGTAATATTGCCCAATTCAACATTAGCGCAAGCAAGTTTATGAGCATCAAGAAGCTTTGTTATAATAAGTTTTTTATCTTCTCTACTTAAGTTAATCTTTTCCTTAGAAATTATAGGAATATTACTAAAATCAATAGTATAGTTGCCAGTCATAATTTTATTATAACAATAAAATTAAAAATTAATCCACTTGATAACAAGTGGATTTTTCCAAGTCTAGTAGCTAATTAAACTTTTTTTTAATTAATAATCTAATAAATTCCTTCTATTGACTGTTTTTAGCTAGCCATCACTCCTTTCATTAACCGTTTATTCTCTCAACCATTCTTTAATTTTATCTGTTCATTTTTTCGAATCAATAGAAATACATGTTAAAAAAGTTTTACAATCATTTTTTCCTTAGAATTAGCAAAAAACTCACCTTAACAAACTTAATATTATTTTTTATTCTTGACAAATCATAATGTTCGAAAATTACAAAAACAAATAAAATAAAACTCCAAAAAACCCCGCAACAGCCATATATATAATTGGGTCTCTTTTTGCAAAAAAAGTCATGACAAACAAAAACAAAACAACAAACAATGCTTTATAATTTATATAAGAAAAATTATTCAAAACCAAACTATAAAAAAGCTTAACTCCAACAGAAGCAATAAGAGCACAGGAAGTGGGTCTTAGAATATAAATAATCGATTTAACATATTTATTCTCGATAAATTTTTTATAAAGTCGAAAAACTTGTGTTGTAATAAGAATCATAGGTAATATTAGAGCAAAGCTTGAAATAAAAGCACCAACAAGCCCCAGAGTCTTAAAACCTGCAAAAGTAGCCATGTTAAGTCCAATCGGACCTGGGGTAATACCTGAAATTGCAATCAGCTGTAAAAGTTCAGTCCCTGAAAACCAATCATAACTATCAACAAGACCATATAAAAAAGGCAATGAAGCATAACCGCCTCCGTATGTAAAAAGCCCTATTTTAACAAATTCATAAAACAACAAATAATAAGTACTATGCATTTTTTCTATCCTTAATTATCTGTATAATAACCCCAAGGGCTATTGAAACAAGTATTAGCAATACAGGACTCAGTCTTATTAAAGATAGGAATAAAATTAACAAAAACCAAACTAAAGTAGTTAAATCAACAATGCTTTTTTTCCACATTTCCGCTAAAGTAAGATAAATCAATACAATAACAGATAAATTAACACCCCAGAAGATCCCTTCAATAAAAGGAATTTTTACAATTGTACTTAATAGTTTAGCTGCAATAATTATTGAAACAAAAGGAGATAAAGACATTGCAACAACACTTGCAATCATTCCTTTAATTTTTAAAAGTTTGTACCCCACAAGAATTGCCATATTAATCGCGATAATTCCAGGTAAACACTGCGCAATGCAATAATAATCACAAAGCTCATCATCATTGAGCCAGTTTCTTTTTTCAATAAGTTCACTTTTCATAATAGGGATAATTACATAGCCCCCGCCAAGAAGAATCACCCCAATTTTAAAAAAAACCTTAAAAATACTAATAAAAGAAATTTTAACCATTATTGAACCATCTAGAATTTAAGTGCTGAAATAAATCCTTTAAGAATCATTGGATTGTAAGCTTTATAATCAACAATTGTAAGAACAAGTTTTGTCGAAGGAACTTTTGCCTTTTCGTTTTTAGTTGAATAACAAGCAACTATACCGACAACTTTTTTAAAGGGAATATTTTTAACATTTGCTTCAAATTTAATAAAAGGAATTGTTTTATTGTTTGCAATATAGCTCCCCCTTTGTACAATTTCAAAATTTTCAAGTGTAATAATTGAATCCTTCAAGTTATCAAGCAGGGAATTAATTTTTTTATCAATTGCTTTTGTTTGAAAATCTGCTGGAGATATTTTTTGTTCGTTCTTTAAATCATAAATAGTAATTTTTTGTCCTGTCGGTAAATACTTAGCATTAATTTTTTTATATCCAAACAAATTAAAACAACGACAAAGTTGATAATCATTAGGAACAGATGAAAAATCAGCATAATTTTTTTCCGTTTGAACAAACTCTGCCCTTGCAGGATTCTGGTAGCTGTTAATCAGATTCTTAACAAACGCATAGCCCCCCAGAGAAAAAAACGCAACAATAAGTGCTATCATTATAATTTTTTTCACAATACTCTTTATTATTTTTTTCAAACAACCCATTGTTATCCCCTTATATTATTCTTTAATATGTTCTAAAGCCATTTCAAGAACAGTTTTAATGTGCTCATCATCAAGAGAATAAAAAACGTTTTTTCCAATTTTTTTCCCTTTAACAAGTTTTGCCTGTCTTAATGACTTTAACTGGTGGGAAACAGCCGATTTTGTCATGTTTAACAATACCGATAAATCATTAACACACATTTCGCTTAAATCCAATGCCCATAAGAGTTTAATCCTTGTAGAATCCCCCATTATCTTAAAAAAAGAAGACAATTTATTAAGATTTTTCTTATCAGGCATTAAAGGCTCAATCCTTGTAATTATCTGAGGATTTATTGCAATACAATCAGCTTTTTTATTTTCCATAAGTATTATTCTATCATAATTGAATAAATACTCAATTATATTACAATTTGTAAACTTTATTTCTTTAAGAGTTGACAGTTGAATGGTTAATCAATTATACTAAAATTATAGTTGAGCAAATATTCAATTAAGGAGTTTAAAATGTGCGATTCTCATTATCATCATCACGAATTAACAAAAAAACAAATTATTACTTACAGCATTCTTTTTATTTTTGCAATCTTTAATCCTTTAATAGGTTTTAGCGGGGTTTTAGTTTATCTTGGGATATATTTTTACATAAGCAGGGATATTCTAAAAAAAGCACTTAGTTTTAAAATTCTTGATGAAAACTTCCTAATGGCAATAGCAACAATAGGTGCACTCTGTCTTAAAGACTACAAAGAAGCAATTGCGGTTGTTTTTTTGTATAAGATTGGTGAGTTTTTACAGGAAGTTTCGACTAAAAAATCAAAAAAATCTATCGTTGAACTTATGAATCTTAAGGTTGAAAGTGCAAATGTCATTAAAAACGGGATTGTAACAGAAAAAAAACCAAAAGAAGTTGAGATAGGTCAAACCATTATAGTTAAAACAGGAGAAAAAGTCCCTCTGGATGGAATTATTAATAAAGGAGAAGCAGAACTTGACTTAAGCGCACTAAATGGAGAATCAAATCTTCGATATGTTTCAATCAATGAAGAGGTTCCATCAGGAGCAATAGTAACTAGCGGATATATTGAACTTAAAGTATTAAAACCCTATAGCGAATCAACTCTTAAAAAAATTCTTGATTTAATTGATAATAGCAAAGACAAAAAATCAAAAAGTGAAAAATATATTACCAAGTTTGCAAAAATTTACACTCCTGTTGTAGTTATAATGGCAATTCTACTAGCTTTTATTGCACCTTTGCTGTTGCAGGGAAGCTTTAGCACCTGGATAGAGCGCTCCCTTACTTTTCTTGTAATATCCTGTCCCTGCGCTCTTGTGATATCAATTCCTTTAAGTTTCTTTTGTGCAATTGGAGTTTTATCAAAAAAAGCAATTCTTGTCAAAGGAAGCAAGTTTATTGAGCTATTATCAAAAATCAATGTTATAGTTTTTGATAAAACAGGAACCTTAACCAAAGGAAAATTTGAGATAGCTAAAATTGAATCCAAAAGCAATGAAGTATCAGATAGTGAAGTATTAAAAGTTGCAGCAAGCATTGAAAAGTTCTCAAATCACCCTATAGCAAAAGCAATTGTTGATTCTTATAAAAATAATGATTATTATACAATTAACAATATCTCAGAAACCCCAGGGGTTGGTATCAGCGCTGTAATTAATAACGATCTTTATTCAATAACAAAAAACAAAGAGTCAAAAGACAATAAAACCTGTGTTTGTATTACAAAAAACTCAGCTGTAATTGGTCAAATTGAACTTAAAGACAGCATTAAAGATAGCTCCTATAAAACTATTGAAGAACTTAAAAAAAGAAAAATCAAAACCTATGTATTATCAGGCGATAGTGCGACTACAACAAAAGAAGTCTGCAAAAAACTAAAAATAGAAAATTGGTATTCTAATTTGCTTCCTTTGGATAAAGTTAATAAATTAAAAAGCATTCTCAATCCAAAAAACACAACGGCCTATATTGGCGATGGAATAAACGATGCTGCGGTCATTAAACTTTCCGATATTGGAATAGCAATGGGGGCATATGGAGCAGATTGCGCTATTGAAGCTGCAGATGTCGTTATAGGCAATGACGATACAAGAAAAATAATCAGTGCAATTGATATTAGCAAAAAAACAATTTCAATAATTAAAGGCAATATTATTTTTATTCTAAGTGTAAAAATATTATTATTAGTTCTTGGGGCATTGGGTCTTATGACAATGTGGCTTGCAGTAGCAGGGGATGTCGGAGTTACACTATTAGCGATTCTTAACTCTCTTACACTATTAAAAGTTAAGCACTATGGGGATGTGTAGTGTTGTACACATCCTTTAAACGCTGAATTGAAACATGGGTATAAATTTGAGTGTTCTTAATGCTTGAATGACCCAAAAGTTCCTGAACGATTCTCAAATCAGCCCCTTTTTCTAATAGTTTTGTTGCAAAACTGTGTCTAAAAACATGCGGAGTAACATGTTTTGTAAAATGGATTCTATTAAGACAATCCTTTAGCGCTTTTCGAATACTTTGATTCTGAAGCCTAAAACCATTGTAGTTTATAAACAAAGGACTTTCAGAAGACCTTTGTTTTTTGCATATTAAATTAGAGACATTATCGATATAGTTAATTAATCCTTCCTTTGTTTTATCAGGAATTAGAACAATGCGCTCTTTTGCTCCTTTTCCAAAAACGCGAATCTCATTTTGATCCAAGTTTAAATTCTCATAATTGAGACTGGATAATTCAGAAATTCTCATCCCTGAAACCCACAAAAGTTCAAGAATTATCCTGTTTCTAAATCCTGCAGGGGTTTCAATTTTAATTCCTCTTAGAATTGTTTCAACTTCTTCTTCGGATAAAAAATGAGGCAGTGTTTTGTTTTGTTTAGGAATTGGAATATTATCAACAGGATTATACTCAATTAATTCCTCCTGGTATAAAAATCTGTAAAAAGCTCTAATTGAAGCAATTTTTCTTGCTATTGTCGTTTTTGTGTAGTTTATCTGCGAAATAAAATAAAGATATTGACTAAACTTTTTAGGATCAAGATTTAAAATATCATTATCTTCAATCCATAATAAAAACGTAAAAACATCTGCACAATAAGCTCTTATTGTATGAGAAGAAAAGTTTTTTTCATTTTTTAGATAAATTCTAAAATCTTCTAAGTATTCTCTTTTTTTATCCATATCAAAATTATTATACAATTATAAGCCGCTATTGGGCAATTGTTTTTGCAATTATAATAATAAAAAGTAAAAATAATTTTTATTTAGTATGTAAAAATGTAAAGAAAAATTATATTATTATATCAAATATTCCCCCTTTGTTATATTATTTTTTTGGATATCCCCAAAAAAGGAAATTGGTTTAAATTGCAAAACAATTTTGACAGTCTTGATAATCTAGAACTAAGAGTACAAAAATCTTCTGTTGTACAACAAAGAGCTAATCTTGTTGCGGTTTATTTGTACAAACAATTCATTGAATTTCATCAAGCTACTGTTAATACTAATGATATGTTTTCTAAGATGCTTGAGAACTTAACGGAAGTTGTTGAGTACTTAAAACAGTCTTTGAATGTCAGAAACGTTCCAACTCAGAATGTAACCTACAGCATTGATTCATCTAAAACCCTTGCAATAGTTAACATTCTCTGGCATAAAATCAGCTTTACTTCAAGATTGTTTAATATCTCCCCAAAGGCACTGCCTCAAAAAAACGCTAATCCTGTTTTTTGTGGAAGGCTGCTTGCAATTAACGGCGATTATTCAAAACTTGTTAAAGAATCCGATGACTTTGAAAAACAAATGGACTCTTTATTAGACAATGAAATCGCTTCTTTGTATATTCCAAGTGAAAAAACGCAACCCTGCGTTATGACAATAAGACACAAAGACAATCAGGAACTCTACATCAGCCAGATTGATGCTCAAAGAGAATTTCTGCTCAAAGTTATCGAAATTGTTTGTGCAGGCGGTGAGTTTCACAAACAAAACACTAAAAAAACAGGTTTTATTTTTTAATAATTACAACAAGACCGGGGTTTTATTCCCGGTCTGTAATTTATGCTTTAGCTGTATGCGATAGGATAATTTTGTTCATTAGCTGCTTAAATAACCCCGCAGCCGGTGCTTCAACAACCTTAGCAAGTTCTCTTAATTCTTTTTCATACTGTAAACTAATCGGATTGTACTCACATAATTCAAGGTCTTTTTCGTAATCCATTGTGTCGTCCTTATTTAACTAACCTCACATTATAATTAACGTCATTTTTACTTTTTTCTTTAGAATTATACTTAATTGTTTACATTAATTAACAATTGTTTAAGGTAGAATTAAAATATGAGAATAAAAGTTGAATCATTGGAAGATACTCAAAAACTTGCACAAATATTTGCTTCCTGCATTAATAAAAAAGGACTTTTTGCAACATTAACAGGAGATATTGGAGCAGGAAAAACCCAGTTTATAAGATTTGTTCTTAAGTTCTTGGAAGTCAAGGATTCTATTACAAGTCCAAGTTTTGTAATCCTAAATGAATACAAAACTGACAAATTCCCAATCTACCACTTCGATTTATACAGATTAGAAAAAAACGGACTGAATTCAATCGTTAATGAGCTAAGGGAATATTCAAAAGAAGGAAAAGTAACCTTTATTGAATGGGCAGAATTCGGACAGGAAGAAATTCCTAAAAATGCACTTAAAATTAAGGTTGAATATGATAATGAGAATCTTGATATCAGATACTACAGCTTCGAATCTTTAGACAACAACTTTTATAGAGAATTTGAAAAGAAAGTAAACAATGAATATACTAAGCATTGATAGTGCCCTTAATAATTCTTACTTAGGGATTGAGTATGATAAAAAACTGTATAGTAAAATTATTAAAACCGATAAAAACTACCATAGTCTTTATTTAATTTCAAAAATTAAAGAAATCCTTTATGAAAAAAACATAGAGCTGAAAAATATCAGCTTAATTACTGTCAATTCAGGCCCTGGGAGCTTTACAGGGATTAGAATAGCGCTAACCATTGCAAAAATCTTAGCTCAGGAACTCAATATCTCAATAATTCCTCTAAAAAGCAATGAAATTCTACTTAGAGCATATAATAAAAAATACTTATTAATGGATGCAAGAAAGGATATGTACTTTTTTGCAGCTAAAGATAAAATTGAGCTCATATACAAAGATAAGCTTCCTAAAAACTTAAACGAAAACGAACTTTTAGTCGATAGAAGAACAAAAGAAATTTTTAGTTCTTCTTGTTGTTATGAAGATATTGATATTGATTTATCCAAAACAATGATTGAACTAGCTAAGGATAAGTATTTAAAAACTGAAAATAAAGAAGTTTTTAGCTATATAAATGCTAAAGCTAACTACATTCAGACTCCGCCGGTTTTTTAGTATCTGAATTTAAAGCCCACAATAGCGCTGCAAGCCAGCCAAGAAAAGTCCAGCCAAGAACAACAGTTAGAATTGCAATTGGAACAAGGTTTTTGTGAAATCGAAGATATGCAATTCCTACAGGAAGAAAGTATACACATAAAGAAAGTGTAAGCCAAACGGTGCATAAAAATAGTGCAATTATAATTATTTCCATTGTTGTACCTTAAGTTAGATTTTCTTTATTATAAACTTATCCTAATTTTTTTTAATTACCTTAATCGTCAAACTCACCAACCAAAGTTTCCAATAAGAAAGTTGTACCCCCTGAAGGTTTATGCAAAACTATAAAACAAGGAAGTTCATTAGGATTCTTTTTTTGCTGGGCTTCTGATATACAGGTAGCTTTACTGTTTGTATACTGAGTATCATCAGACGCTTTTTTAGGACAAATTGGGTTAGAGCCAGTGCTTGCACATTTTTCACAGTTATCTACAGTAGCACATTCGGTTAATATCTTTAAATTAGCCAAACCACACTGTTTATAATGAAAATAGCCTGTTCCCCCATAAGCTCCGCAATCAGCAGCCATTGGAGATAGTGCAGATGCAATCAGCACACCTTGTGTTTCTTCATCATCTGTTGCAGCTCTAAAGACATCAAAACTAAGCACTTTATTGTCTTTAGGAAAGGCTTTTTTAAATTCAGCACCATTAGATTGAAAACCTTGTTTGCAATATGGACTTTTTCCTGTTGCATCAGTTAAGGTTACTTTTGTTCCGTCTTCTTTATAAACAGCATCATCACTGCAATCAACAGGCTGGATTGTTCCCGTAAAACCTGAACCATTGTAAATCCTTAAGGGAAATCTATCAATCCAAACTTTATTAACACCAGCTTGTCCGTCTATATCGACTATGATGTTTTTAAAAGAAAAATCAGCGCCGCTGTATGGAGTTTTCCAATCATTAATTAAACCTTGTACAGTTGTTCCTGTAGGAAAAGTTATATTTACCTTTGTATTATTAGTAGTTGAACCTTCAACCTTGCAATCAGGAATGGTTTTTAGCGCAAAAACATCTGCCAGTGCAATGCAATAAGCATCTTGATCCGTAGCAGCTCCTGTTGCAATATTTTTTGCTTTTCCTGTCGGAAGCTCTTCTTCGTCTGTTTTTTGAAGAATTGCAAGATTACCTTGGGTTAAGTTTTTAACTGCAGCATAGACAAAAATTCTTGATTTTTGAACATTTGGTTTATATACGGTTAAACACATTCCTGATAATAAAAGTACTAAAGATAATGCTATTACTATTTCAACCATTGTCCAAGCTGATGTTTTTTTCATAATTTGCCTTTCTAATTAGAACAGTTAATTAAATATAACAAACATTGTTCGTAGTTGTCAAAATTTTTATATGTATTAATATTTAATTTTTCATTGTTAACATTAAGAATAGTTTTATTGTTAACGCTTATTATCTTGATTCCGTTTTCATATGCCCCTAATACGGCTTTAGAGCCCATTGCACTATAGGGAACGATTAAAAAACCGATATCCTTATTAATTATTGTAGCATTTTCATTCTCCTCAATCAAAGGGGCAATCGATAACCCCTCAATAACACAGGGAAGATAAGTTGAACTTATTAGCTCTGATGCTACCTTAGGATGGGCAAGATTATAGGAAATATCAAGAGTAGAAAAAGCAGGAGCATGCGCTGCGGGGATTCTAAATTCACTTGTAATTAAGTGAGAAATTATCGCTTCAACCCCTCCAATAGGATCAACTCCATTTGCGCAGCTGTAGTTATCATCTTCCCCTAAATCGAAAAAATTACAAACAACAGCAATTGCCTGCGCTCCTTTTTTTATAAGCCTTGAAGCGCCATCAAGAATCGCATCAGGACTAGATAAAGAGCCTTGTGAAATTCCTTTTTGTTTTGTCAATTCAACACCAGCTGCACTATTTGTATATTCAATAGCACAAATATCAATCCCTTTAACCATTCTAAGCGCATTAAGAGTATTCAAGTGGATATTAAGAATTTCTTTTTTTATACTGCAGTCAAATAACACACCAATCCTATTTGTTTCATAGGGTTTTTTAGGAGTGATTCCAAATTCTCCAAAGATAAAACTATCAAGCAAATTTCCTTCTAAATAGCCCATATCATAGTTAATCGCGCTAAGTATTCCTCCGTTTACAGCATTAGGGTTAACAATTGTGTAAAAATAGCGGCTGAATTTTCTTGCAATATACCCAAAATCCCCTGCATAACCTCCGATATCAGCTCCGATTCCTGTCGGGATGGATAAAACTATTGGTTTTTTATTCATTTTTTATCCACCCCTTGCAATTTTTAAAAACAAATTATCGAAAATATTTTTATCATTAATACTTGCTCTGCTGTAGCTAATTGCTTCTTTTACAAAAGCAATATCTCTTATTATTCTTGATTCTAAGTTAGAATTATTAATATTATTAACTAAAAACTCCAAAAAACCATTTAAAACTTCTTCTTGTGAATATGGATTATCTTTAACAAAATCCTGAAAATTTTGTGATATAAAAAGTGCTTTTTGATAATTAATATTAGGATAATCATCAAGCAAAGAAGATACATTTAGAGCATTTTTTTGTCTTTTTCCTCCAAGTTTAAAAGTTAGACATCTTGAAACTATAGTTGGCAGGATATCTTCTTTAGATTTGGTTAAAAATACAAAAACGGTTTTTATAGGCGGCTCTTCAATTGATTTTAACAATGCATTCAGGGTTGTTGTGTGAAAAGTTTGATAAGTTAAGGGTTCAATTGAATAGTCAATTTTTGTTGTGTCATAATTAAGCTCATCAAAAAGTTCAAGTTCTTTATTATTGTATTGATATGTTTTAGAAGAAAAAAAGATAAAGAATCGATAGTTATCAGATGTTAAAGTTAAACTCTTCTCAATTTCAAGAGCCTGTTTAGCTGAGATTATTGTTTTTGTTTCGTCTCCAATTGGTTTATAGTGAATTTGAGAAACAGGGTTAATATTGGGATTAGAAAAACTCCTTATCCACTTACAGCTCAAACAATCACAGTCTAAAGTCCTGTTTTTTTGACAGCTTAAAACCCTTGCTAGTTCAAAAGCAAATAAATATTGAACTTTTGTATCCGCTCCTTCAAGTATAATCCCTTGAGGGAATTTTCTCTCATTTTTTAAAGTTGATTCTATAAGAGTTGAAAAATAGTTATAAGCAAAAGGAAAGTAAGAACTAAAAATAGAATTAAGCATAACTATCCTCCAAAAAAGCTAATTGATAAGCGGTAATCGGGTCTTTTAGCACTCCTGATTTTAAGTTATACTCAGCTTTAATCAAATTAACCCTGAGTCTTATCAACTCTTCTATATCAACTTTAGAGAGCTTTTGAAGGTTTTTTTTGACGATAAATTCGTTTTGATTAAGCTTTTTTGCCAATTCAAAACTTGATAATTGACTGGAATAAACCTTAATCTGAACTAAGTTAGAAAAAGTTGCCTGAATAAAAGCCAAAGAAGGTAAATAGTGCTCTTTTTGAAGTATTTGAGCAATTAAACCAAGTGCTCTAGAATAATCCTTAGCTAAGATATAATCCACAAGAGTGTAAATATCACTGTTAGAACAAGCAAGTTCTTTTATAGAAGACTTATCAACCGTACCTTTAGGATATATATATAGTTTTAGTTTTTCAAGCTGCATTGATAAATCCCTTAAAGAAGCGCCTGTCGTTTGAACAAGCATAGAAGCCTCAGCAGGGTTAATTTTTAGCCCTATCAAAGAAGCCATTTTTTTTATAACAGGAATAAGCTTATATTCCTCATAATTTCTATAGCTTGGAAACTCTTGCGGTTTAGTCAGCTTAAGAATCTCTTTATAGAGTTTTTTTCTTGAATCCGGCTTTTTTTTATCACCCCTTGGAGTTTGACAGACAAAAACAAAGTGAACCCTATCTGATAAATTATTAAGAGCTTTAATAAGCTCATTTGTTTGTTTATCATCAAGTTTTTCTTTTTGTTTTGTTTCAAGGAAATACTTTTCACACTTAATCACAATGACAATATCTCCAAACATCATTGCATTTGTTCTTAGAATTTCCAAAAAAGAAGAATAAGGAGGATTATCAATGGATTTATAGTTGAGTTCATTAATTTCACCCCCTAAAAATTCTTTTTTAATTTTATTAATAGCTTCCTCGATTAAATAATCTTCATCGCCCCATAGAAACTGTATTGTCATAATTTAACTATTAATAAGCAGGCTTGCCCCGATAACCCCTGCCGTATTTGCCAATTGCGCAGGGACAATTTTCACCGCTTGACCTTGAATCGGCATTGCTCTATCTAGAATTGTTTGTTTTATAGGATTAAGAAGAATATCTCCTGCATCTGCCACTCCTCCTCCTATAATTATCTTTTCAGGATTTAATAAATTAACAACACTAGATAAACCGACCCCTATAATTTTTCCAATTTGTTTGAATATTTGAATTGAAACAGAATCCCCTAAAAGTGCAGCCTGCGCTACTAAATAAGGAGTTATAAGCCCGTCTTGCGCTGCCATTTCCTTATATTTAGCTGATTTTCCTCCTGAAATATACTCTTTTGCCATAGTAACAATACTTGGACCTGACGCATAAGCTTCCAAACAGCCGTAATCACCGCATCCGCATAGGGGTCCGTCGTTTAATGACATCTTAATATGACCAATCTCCCCTGCAGCATTGCTTGCTCCCCGGACCAATTTTCCATTAAGCACTATTCCAGATCCGATTCCTGTTCCTACTGTTATGCATATAAGATTTTCACATCCGACCCCTGCACCAAAATTAAGCTCCCCTAAAGCAGCACAGCGAACATCATTATCAAGTCTTGTAGGGATTGAGAATTCTTCTTCTATAATTTTTGCCAAAGGAATATTAACCCAGCCGGGAATATTTGGAAGATTCTTTACAACTCCTTGTTTATAGTCAATTTGACCGGGCAAACCAAACCCTATTGCTTCAATTGTTTTTGAATCCTGATTGGTTTCGCAAAACAAATCTTTAATTGCCTGTTTGATATTATTAACACCAGCTTCAAAACCCATTTCAGCTCTTGTTGGAACGGTATTTGAATAAACAATTTTTCCTTCGGTATCAACAAGGGCAATTTTTATATTAGTTCCCCCGATATCCACACCGATTCTATACTTTTTCATTTCCTTCTCCTTATGTATATAAAAATTGTAGCATAAAAAAATTAATTACAACCTTAATAAATCATTTAAATAAGGCTCAATATCAACTATTGATCCAATTTTATCATCCTTTTTAATTCTATAGTTTTTATTAGATGATATTAAAATTAAATTAGTAATATCAAGAATATTATCATCAATATCAAAAAAAGTTTTATAAAAAACCCGATTTGAAGCTTCCCCGCTGTAAATATCGATATTACTAAAAAAAGTCCTGTATAAATTTATTAAGTCAAGTGTAAGTTTATTTTTTTTGTTAAAAATATCCCTGCTTGATGCAAGGTTAGAAACAAAAATCCCTGTTTTTTTAAGATGGGACTTAATCAAAGCTAAATAATCGCCGCTATAAAATCTGCTGTCAATTCCTGTATTGTTAGCAACATCAACAACAATCAAATCATACTTTTTTTTAATACTTTTAAGAAAAACAATCCCGTCTTGAAGATAAAAATTCATTTTATCAGTTTGTTTAAAATTAAAATATTTTTTTGCAATATCAAAAATATTTTCCTCAATATCAACTATATCAATCCTTTTAAGGTTATCAAAAAGACTCAAATACTGCTTTATGACAATTCCTGATCCAAAACCAATAATAAGAATATCTTTAATATTTTTATTCATTAAATAAGGAATTAAAAAATAGTTGATATAAGGCAAATTGCCGCTGTAATAAGGGCTTTTAATAAACCCTGCCTGATAAGTATCAAGATACTTTATAAAAACCCCGACTTTGTTTTTAACAACAAAAATCGAATGAAAACCAGATTCAATTTCACATAAAACCTCCTCTTGAAGCTCAGTTTCATTCATTTTTTTAAGCAGCTTCCTATCTGCTTTATGGATTTGCAAAAATTCCGGGACAATTATCATAATACAATTAATAACATAAAAAAAATTATTTGACATAAAATTATATTTAGTATATTATTTAAATGTATTTTCTAGTAAATATGTAAATAGAATTTGTATCTTAAAAACCAAACGGGGTGCACTCAGCGCCCCTTTTCTTTTTCAAAAAAATCTGCTATAATAGGAAACTAAAAAAAGGGGCGGACACACCACCCCGTATCAAAACACAAAATAAAGTTTTTCAATAAGTTGTAAATTAACAAAATATAAAAATTAATTTTAGTCTATGTATTTTTCTAAAGTGCAACGAACCGACTTAGCATAAGCAAAATCAAGGGAACCAAAATCCGAGTATGAGCTCGTGCTAAAACCAGGATCACCTAAGAAGTACGCGTAATAAACAGGCTCACTGCCCTTCTGACCCCAGATGTGAAACGGGGTACAACTATTAGCGGTCGAGCCGTAACAGCTGGGCGAGCCGTCGCAACGGGGCGAACCTGCGGTGTTATGGTTGCTACTATATTGACATAATTGTAATCCATTAGAACCACTCCATCTTTGGATGTAAATTTTAGCACTTGTATCAGTTCTGTTACTTGGGCTGGCATGCACTGCATTTTTTAGTGCATCCAATGCTTCTTTACTTGGTAATCCCCAATCGCCAGCCTTACTTGTACCGCTGTTTGGAGCATAGTTAGAACATATATAATCAGCAGCATACCAGTTACAAACAGTTCTATTGCAAGCTTCATAATCAAAAGAATTTAATATTTTTGTGTATGTACTACCGCTTTTGGTTGAAAGTACATGCACCCCTTTTATAGTAGCATCACTACTTCCAGCTTCAGTACAATATCTAGCTGTAACCTTACCTGAATCATCAGTAGTATTCTTTTTAGCTGTTCTATTTTTATCACTTTTTCCAGAATGCCCTACCCAGCAGCATTTTTCACCATTATTGTAATCACAAGTTCCTTTTGTATCTCCTGCTTTAATCTCTTTAACACTGGTAGTTGATATATTAGGACCATTAAGATCTCCTGCATTCCTTTTAGCCATGCAGAAGCCATGGGTTCCATCTGTGCTTGATAGTGTAGCTTTATCGTATTTATTAACATTAAGAGGGATGTATATGGAACTACTATTAGATAATGCATCACAATCGGCTTGAGAAGCAGGGTATTTGTATGCCTTACACACTCCATTTACAAGCTTGTAATCAGTTGCATTAGTACACTCTGAGCAGCTTGTTGA
>CAJTNR010000021.1 GCA_910577635.1 uncultured Vampirovibrio sp.
GCTTATTAATAGCTCGATTAAAGAGAAAGCTTTTTTCATACTTTTTTCCTTATATATTTTGTATTTGAATGGTATTTTGATAATCGGTTTTGATATTTGTAAAAGGTTCTACCCTTGATACATGTCTATATTCACAATTTTAACGATATTATAACAAATTTAATTTGGTGCGTCAATAATTTAATTTGGTTTATTTCATATTGCAAGACAATTAACATAAGGGAAAGAGTAGTAAATTATGCCAGATATCAAAAAATTGTTAGGGGCTAAAATAAGTCGTTTGAGAAAAGAAAAAGGAATCTCCCAAATGCAGTTTGCAGAGATGCTTGGTTTATCTACAAACGCACTTAGCGTCATTGAAACAGGGAATGGATTTTTAACAGCAGAGACTCTTGAAAAAATCTTATTTCACCTCGATATTGAACCCGATGAGCTTTTTTCTTTCGGGGGTTTAAAAACCAATGAAAATATATTAAAAAATATACTAAAAAACCTTGATATTATTAAAAACAACAGAGTAAAACTCGTTACTATAGATGGGATTCTAAAATCTTTGATATAATAGTATATATGAAAAAAATTGTTATTATAATTTGTTTTATGCTTATAATAATCCCTGCATCTGCAAAAGCTGTTAAGGGTGGTGTTATTTATATAAAAGATAATATTGAAATTGAGAGTTATAAGGATTTAAGTGCTTTTCAATATAAAAACACTATAAAAGAGATTGATTCAGCTAAAACCCTTACTATTCAAGAGTTTAGAGCTGGAATAATTAAAACCACAGCAGTTGTATACAAAGAAGAACCAGATGCAGTATATTTTTACCAAAAAACTAAACAAGGATACAAATGTCTTGTAGTTGAGGTTTTATCGATTGAAAAAGACTACAAAAAAGCAGTGAACTATGACGCTGGAACAGGGAGGGTTTTAAGTATTGTAGTTAATGCATCAGATAATGAGAATTTTGTTTACAATCCTAAAGGAAAGCTGATTGCACACTGGATTGGAGAATCCGGGGTGATATTTGGCAAGAATTTAAAAATAGAAAGAAGGGTAATTGAATAAAGTTCAATTGACAATGGCATTATGATTATAAATACAGGCGCAAGAACAGATACAGTTCAATATTACAGCGAATGGCTCTTAAATAGATTTGAAGAAGGTTTTGTCTATTCAAGGAACCCTTTGTTTCCAAATAAAGTTATAAGATACGAACTTGACCCTAAAATAGTAGATTGTGTTATATTCTGCTCTAAAAACTATGAACCGATTCTTGACAATTTGTATAAAATTATAGAAAAATTCAACACTTATTTTTACTATACAATAACAGCTTATAAAAAAGATATCGAACCTAAAGTGCCTTCTATTGATAAAAGCATTGAAACGCTTATGAAGCTGGAAAAAATTACAGGCAAAAATAAAATTGCCTGGAGGTATGATCCTGTTTTATTAACCAAGGATTACACAATTGATTATCACACTAAAACATTCGATTATATTGCAAAACAATTAAATGGACACATTGATAGGTGTATTTTTAGCTTTGTTGAAATGTATAAAAAATTAAAATACAATATGCCTGAGATTATCCCTCTTAGTGAGGATGATAGAAATATTCTTGCATATGAACTTGGAAAAACCGCTAAAAAGTATGGCATCACTATTCAAACCTGTGGTACAAACGGGATTTTCACTCAATATGGAATTAATCAGTCAGGCTGCACGACTTTGGATATTCTAGCTAAAGCTAATAATATCAAGTTTCGAAATCTTAAACACAAAGGCACGAGAAACGGTTGTCACTGCATAGAATCAAGAGACATTGGAGCTTATGACACCTGTTTAAACGGCTGCAAGTATTGTTATGCTAATGTTAACCCTAAAAAAGCAATAGATAACTTTAAATTCCACGATAAACACTCCCCTCTTTTGCTTGGAAATATTAAAGAAACAGATATTATTCAAGAGGGGAGTCAAAAAAGTTTTAGAATTTTTTTGTAAATTATTAGACCAAAATAATACATAAAATAAAATTAAGGGCTGAGATTTACTAATACAAAATCCATTTTTTAAAAAAGATGTACAGCAGGGCTGCTTTTGCAGGGTAAAAAAATATCACCATTCTAACACCAATTTAGCATATAAATATCAATAAAATAGCATAAAATATAGATATGAGAAAAACTTTAATCCCTCGAGGAAACGGTTGGGCTATACCTACATCTAAAAACATAATTAAACTTTTATCAATCGATCCTAATAGTGCGTTACTACGGTTTAAAATTATTGATAAAGTGTTATATATCAAAGAAATTATGCCTCACGATTCAGACTGCGATAAAAGTCTAATTAGAAAATTTTCTAAAGTAAATACGAGCTGGTGCTTATATTTACCGAATTCTATAATAAGCTTACTAGAAATTATACCCGATAAAGATGAAATTAAAATTGAAGTAAACGACAATGTGTTAATTGTAAGAAAAGCTTTGAGTGATTAAAATCAACAGAAAGAAATTCTATTGATTTTAACAACAAAAAGAGTAATTTGGATGATTTCAGTCGTAAAATGTCTATAAAGTCGTTTCAATTTGTGTAAATATTCATCCTAAAAGCTATTATTAATATTATGAAAGATTATAATATTAAAGATTCAACAATAAAAAAAGTAGCTAACAAGATTTTAATGATTAGAAGAGCTCACAATTTAACACAAGAAGCATTTGCGCAGTTTGTCAACATTGAAACAAGAAAAACAATATCATATGCCAAAAACGGAAAAACGCAGGCAGGCTTTTGAAACATTAGAAAAAATCTGCATAGCTTTTCAAGTCCCAATGTGCTACTTTTTTGATAATTCAATTTATGAATACAATAATGATAAAAACCAATTAATTGATGAAATTACATCTAAATTAAAAATTATGGACACAAAAAGTTTAAAAAGAATTAACAGCTTAATTAATTTTGTAGATTTTAGCTAAGATTTAATCTTTCAAGCTCTGCTTTTTTAACTTCTTGATATTTTTTCAAAAGAGCATTTTCAACCCCGCAGTAATTATGCACAAAATCAATAGCCATATACCCATAAGCGGTTTTAATAATTATTGTCGCATAGTTAAAATATTTGGACCAAAAGTAAATATGAGAATCAACATGCAGCCAGTCTTTATAATAAGAACGCTTAATTTCTCCTTCAAAAATCCCTGTTTTATAAATTACCATTTTATCACTAATGGCAAATCTTGTAAAAATGCTTTTAAATAATCTTGAATGATTTTTATTTATTGCATAAATCAAAGGAACAATAAGTGCTGTATAGATAAGCCCGTTGTTTTCTCTAATGTGTAGATAAGAAACCACTCCTGATGCCAGAAGAAAAACAGCATAGGATATCAATAATGTGACCATCCCATGAAAAATGCAGGCAATTATTGGCAAGTACCTGCAGATTTTTAACTCTTGAAACTCAAGACCGCTTTCTCGTATCTCTTTTTCAAATCTTTCATCAGCACTTAAGGGTTTTTCCTGTGTAATTTTTAACATAACTTAAATTCCAAACTTTGTTTATTTTTATTAAATCACGAAAAAACATAAAATGAACAAAAACAAGTTTTAATTTCTATGACAATATTACAACCAGCATTATTTTGATAACCATAGGTACCACACTTCCTCATCCAGCAGAAGTAGCAGGATTTAACGGTACCTAAAAGATTATGGTCATGCTGCCATATTTTAAACCCTTTGTCTAATCTATTTTTTCAGGCAATTGCTTGAAATTTTGATGTGTACTTACAAGTATCCGCACTATTTGATTAATATATGGCTTTTTTTTCAATAAAAATATTTATCTTTGAATTTTAACTTATTTTATATTTCAATCATTTAAACAAACACAATACAAACATGAAGATATAATTAAAGACCTAAAGTATTAATTACTCTAGATCTTTAATGGTGGGCGTTGAGAGGCTCGAACTCCCGACATCCTCCTTGTAAGGGAGGCGCTCTACCAACTGAGCTAAACGCCCTTAGGCTTACATTTATTATAATATTATATCAATTTATATTGTCAAGTACTTTTTCTTGATTTTTAAATTGCAAATTATATAAGTTTCTATATTTACCATCTTCAATTCTTATAAGTTCTTCATGGGTTCCGGATTCTATGATTCTTCCTTCATCCATAACAAAAATCTTATCGGCATTAAAAATTGTTGACAATCTATGTGCTATAACAAAAACTGTTTTATCCTGCATTAAATTATCAAGTGCTTTTTGAACAATCTTTTCAGACTTAGAATCAAGTGCACTTGTTGCTTCATCTAAAACTACTATAGGAGCATTTTTAATCATAGCTCTTGCAATTGCAATTCTTTGCCTTTGTCCTCCGGACAAAGATGCCCCGCCTTCTGTAATCAAACTATCAAGCCCGTTTGGCTGATTCATTATAAACTCATCCAGATGAGAGGCAGTAATTACACTATTAATCATAGAATCCGCTGCATCACTTTTTCCAATCAGGATATTATCCTTAATTGTTCCGCTGAATAAAAAATTATCCTGAAAAACTTGTGATATTGAGTTTCTAAGAGAAGTTAGGGTAAAATCTTTAATGTTTATTCCATCAAACAGAATTTGCCCACAAGATGCATCATAGAATCTTGGCAGAAGATTAACAAGACTCGATTTACCGCATCCTGAAGCCCCGACAAGAGCAATTGTTTCGCCTTTTTTAACACTAAAGGAGATATTGTGCAAAACTTCTTTATTTTCATCATATGAAAAAGAAACATTACAAAACTCAATAACAGAAGGGTTAAAATTGAGCTCTTTTTTGCCTTCATCAATAATTCTTGATTTAAAATCAAATAAATCAAAAACACGATTAATTGCAACAAAAATTCCTTGAATATTTGTTAAATCCTGTCCCAGAGTCTTTACAGGCTTGTATAGAAGCAATAGAGAAGTAATAAAACTTGCGAAGCTGCCTGTTGTTAGTCTTGAAGTTTCAATTAAGTGGTTTCCGACAAGCATTACAAAAGCAATTCCTAAACTTGCGATAATATACATTATAGGAGACAACCAACCAGTTCTTTTGGTAAGAGAAATTTGAAGATTAAAAGTTTCTTTGATTAATGTCTTGACTTTTTCAAATTCGCTTTTTTGTAAATTGTACCCTGCGATAACTTTATTGCCTTTATAAGTTTCATTAAAAGAAGTTGCAATATTTCCTCCTACAACCGTACTTTTATTTGAAACTTCTTTAATTTTCTTTCTAAGAAAAGTCATAGGTAAAAAAGCACAAACTAAAACCAGCACCCCTACTACAGCAAGCTCCCAGGAGTTGTAAATAAGGACAAATACAAGCCCTAAAGCACTAACAAAGGAGGTAATCAAAGTTTTAATGCTATTAATTAATTGTTTACTTGCAATATCAGGATCATTTAAAAATCTGGAAATTACAAGACCTGAGGAATTGTCATCAAAAAACTTAGAATCTAAAGTAATTAACTTACCAAATAAATCTACCTTAACGCTATTTGCAATTTTTAAACTAATCCAATCTGATAAATATGTATTTAAATACCTTAAAATACCTTGGGCAGCAGCAAAAATAACAATTCCCGGAGGAATAATAACAGATAAAATATCTCTTGTCAGAGTGTAGTTAAAGTATACAAGAGTGTCACCATTAACCACAACGTCAATGTATGGCTTTAATACAAACGCAGTAGCGCCGTCTAAGAGCCCTAAAGGAATTGCAAGCGTAAAAGCAATTATAATTCTAAACATTGCAGGTTTAATATAAGGATAAATTCTCTTAAGCAAATACTTATAATTAAACGCGCTTGTGGTTTTAATGTCATCTAGTTTCATCATAAACTACATTATTACACAAAAAAAATATTTTAGCATTTGAATTTTTTTTAAAATATAGTAAAATTATTTTAAATTCAAAAAGACTTGAGGAGTTTATAATGGGACAAATAAAAGAGAACGTATTATCTTTTTTAGAGCACAAAACAAATGATTACAAAGATATCATTGCTCTTGGAATGAGAAATGCCTATGGGTGGAGTGAGTTTACTTATCAGGGTTTAAGTATGATGAGTAGAAAAATTGCTTCTTATTTAATTAATGACTTACAAGTTAAAAAAGAAGAACATGTCGCAATATTATCCGAATCAAGAGTTGAATTTGGCGCTGCTTTTTTTGCCTCAGTTATAGCAGGGACAACTTTTGTCCCTTTGGATATCAAACTTACAGTGCATGAGCTCAGCTCAATTTTATCCAGCTGTAATCCGACAACAGTATTTGTTTCTAATAATTATTTAAATACAATTATTAAAATAAAAGAAGAAATTACTTCAATTAAAAATATTATTCTTCTTGATGAAGCAGGAGTTGATTGCAAATTTAAAAGTATATACAATCTTAACAATGCTCCTGATATTAAATTTCGACACAGAAGCTTAAATTCAAATGCTTTAATTGTCTATACCTCAGGAACTACAGGAAAACCCAAGGGTGTACAAACAACTTTCAAGAACTTATTCTCACAAGTTGAAGATATTCAGATAGAACTTAACAAACTCTTCAAAAAAGGCGAAAAAATAAACAGTTTATCTATTCTTCCTATGAACCATCTATTTGAGTTTACAGTTGGATTTGCCACATTTTTAAGCATGGGATATTCGGTTTATTATACAAAATCCCTTAGACCAAAAGATGTTCTTAATGTAATGAAGGATAAAAAAATCAGTTTTATGTGCACGGTTCCGTCTTTTTTCAAAATGTTAAAAATGCAATTTGAACAAGATATGTCAAGGGAATCAAAATTTAAACAATTGATATTCAATTTCAATTTCCATTATATTGCAAAATTTTTGCCTTTTAGATTCCTCAAAAAGTATCTTTTTAAAGATATCCACAAGAAACTCGGAAACAACTTTTTCGGCTTTATTTCAGGCGGTGCACCCCTAGATCTTGATATGGCAAAATACTTTAATAGAATTGGAATTAATGTTTTTCAAGCCTATGGACTATCAGAAGCAAGCCCAATAGTTACACTCAATTTGAATCCTAAGCTGGATATTGAATCAGTTGGAACACTACTTAAAAGTTTTGAAGGAAAAATCGATCCTAAAACAAAAGAGCTATTGGTTAAAGGTCCTTCTGTAATGAAAGGATACTACCGCCAGGAAGAAATGACAAAAGAGGTAATAGACGAAAACGGCTGGCTGCACACAGGAGATATTGCAAAAATTGACAAAAAAGGACAGGTTTTTATAACCGGAAGAATCAAAAATATAATTGTACTTGCAGGGGGTAAAAAAGTTTTTCCCGAAGAAGTCGAAGCTGTATTAGATGACTCGGATTATATTAAAGAAGCCTGCGCTCTTAGTGTTGAAAGACGAACAGGTGAAAAAAAAGGAACTGAGGAAGTTACGGTTGTTGTAATACCTAAAGATGAACTATTAGAAAAGTATGACAAAAGTGCACTTGAGAAGCTTTTAATTGATGAGGTTAAGAAAAAATCTCTTAAATTATGCCAATACAAAAGACCTACCAATATTATCGTTTATAAAGGCGAGTTTCCAAAGACGGCAACTAAAAAAATCAAAAGAAAAGAAATAAAGGAATTAATTCGTGTTTAGTCAAACAACACAATTAATTTCAGACTATATTTCCTATATTGAAATTGAAAAAGGACTTTCAAAAAACACTGTTTTAGCTTATCAAAGTGATTTAGTCTCGTTTTTTGATTTTTTGGGTGAAAAAAAAATTGATGAAATTACAAGAAAAGATTTTTCATCCTACACCAAGTTCTTAGCTCGAAAAGAAGTAAATCCGACTACAATTACAAGAAAAAACGCTTCAATTAAAGGTTTTTTCAAATTTTTGTGCTATAGAAGAGATATCAAATCAAACCCTGCAATTTCAATCATCTCACCCAAAACGCCAAAAAAACTTCCAAGGGTTCTATCAATTACAGAAATTGAAAAAATCCTAAAAAACCACTTAACACCGCTGGAGTTAGCAGTTGTTGAACTTTTATATTCCTCAGGAATAAGAGTTAGTGAACTTGTTAATTTAAATATTAAAAACATTGATTTGAATTTGAAAGTTATAAAAGTTTTTGGCAAAGGTTCTAAAGAAAGAATTGTTCCAATTAATAAAAAATGTGTTGATAGATTAAAACCATATCTAAAAAAAAGAGAACTTTTAGTACTTAAAAACCCGAATAATGCACTTTTTTTGGATGATAAAGGAAGAAAAATTACAAGACAAAAAGTTTATAGAATCATTCGAAAACAAGGTGAGTTAATTGATAAAAAAATATCACCCCATACAATAAGACACAGTTTTGCAACTCATCTGCTTGAGTGCGGTGCTGATTTAAGAGTAGTTCAAGAGCTTTTAGGACACTCAAGTATTGTTACAACGCAGCTTTATACCCATATAAGTAAAAAAACCTTAAGAGATGTTTATTTTAAATGCATCTAATTAATTAAACCCTCGTCCTTTAACAACTGTCTGACATCAACCATTATCTTATCTTTAATAGTTTGATAGTTGTCTTGATCAAGAAACATATCCCCCTTGCCCGATATAAACCAGTTTAAATTAACATTAATTTTATCATGGAGTTGTAAAAATAAATTAGCCGAAGGGGTTCTTTCCCCTCTTTCATAACAAGTGAGAGTTGGAGCGGGAATTTCCAGTTTTTGAGCAAATTTTGCCATGGATAGACCCAATTTTTGTCTAATTTTTTTCAAATTCTGAAGATACATTTTTTACACCACAAGTATGAACTTTTGTAAATTATATGCAATTGCATTTGACTTTTTTATACAATCGCATATAATTATTAATAAAAGTACACATTTACTAATTTTCTATAAATATATCACAAAAACGACAATTTTTAAGTCGTTTAGTTGTAATACTTAATTCTACACAAAAATATATAAGGAATTTTTTATGAAAAAGAAAGGTTTTTCTTTAATTGAACTACTTATTAGTTTAATTACAATTTCGGTAATTCTTGCCTGTATGGTGCCTGTTGTAACTCACAAAATGAAACATAGCGGAATTTCAATAGGAACCAAAAAACTTAGTATGACATGCCCTAATACAGTAGGAGATGAATGTACTCTATGTTTAGGAAACCAATGTATAGCATGCCCAATTAATTGCGGGGCAAAGTTTAAAAACACTCTCACCTGCAAGTGTGAAAGTTGTACAATTGCTAATTGTACAAACTGCAATTCAGGCGCTAATCAATGTGACAGCTGTAAATCCGGATGCAGTAAAATTTCAAATAACGAGTGCAAGTGCTGTCCTGATGGTCAATACATTACTGGTTCAACATGTACAACTTGTCCTAAGGGTTATAGGTGTTCCAATAATACAGCAACAAAATGCACAGGAACACAATATCAAGACGAGACAGGAAAAAACAACTGCAAAGAATGCGAAGGAGTAGTTTCAAACGATAGAACAAGCTGTTCAAACTGTGCTTCAGGGACATATTGGCATTCGACAAATAAAAACTGTACAACTTGCAATACGGGACATAAGTGCAGCGGAGATAATTTACAAACACCTTGCAATGGAAACCAATACCAAAACGAAAGCGGAAAAGCTGAGTGTAAGAACTGTTCTGGGGTTTTAAATTCTTATAGAACTGAATGCAGACTATGTAATTATTTTGCATCAAATTGTACAGCCTGCACTTTTGATAAATGTACCAGCTGGAGCTGTGCATCAGGATATTATGAAACAAACACCGGCTGTGCAGTTTGCAGTAGCAAATACGGCTCTAACTGTGCAACTTGTAACACTACAAGCTGTTTAAGCTACTCAGGATGCAACGACGGCATGTATTTAAGTAATGGTCAATGTTATAATTGCCCTAAAGGTTGCACTAAATGTACCAGTGCAACGAGCTGCAGTGAGTGCAGTTATGATTACACTCTTAGTAACAATACTTGTTTATATGATCCTTGTACTCGTCATAATGCAGTACTAATTAGCAATGGAACAACAAAGTTCTGCATGAAAAGGTATAATGTTGGAGATGATGAAACTACTGCACCTTCTTATATGGAAGGCGGGGGGAAATGTGCATACACAATATCAAGTTACTATGATTGCACATCCACATCAGAACTTGAAACAAAATTTCCAGGCTGGGATTATAATGGCTGCAATAGACATACCTGCAACTGGCAGGCGGCAAATGTTGTCTGCTCTTTATATGGACAAGTTAATGGTAAAAGCTGGGGGCTTCCGACCGGAGATCAACTTTGGGTTTTAAAAGCAAGGTATGATGGAAAATATGACAATCTTATAAATTCTTTACAATTTTGTAATGGCGAAGCTGATTTTCACGGAATACCCTGGTGTAAATATCATAATACAGACTTTTCTTCCAATCCAGGTATAGCATATCCTGATGAAATATGGGGCACAGAACATGCACCAAATGCTAGAACAGCCTATTCTATATCTACTTATAAGCAGGGGTTAAATAAAGTTCTAACTAGTAACAGCAAAGATCGCTACCATTCTGTTCGCTGCGTTTTAACACTTGATTAAAATTAAAAATTTACTTATATTTTGTGTTTTGGTATTTGAGGGTCGTGTTTTTAATTTGACCCTCTTTTTTTGTGCTAGAATAAGACTATGGAAAAAATTGACTGGAAAAAAGAAGACTTAGCGCACATTTGGCATCCCTGCTCACAAATGAAGGATTATGAGGAGCTTGCTCCTATTGTCATTGATTATGGCAGGGGGATTAATTTAATTGATATTGAAGGAAAAGTTTATAAGGATGTTGTAAGTTCCTGGTGGTGCAATCTTTTGGGTCATTGCAATCCTATAATTTCAGAATCTTTAAAAAAACAGGCAGATACCCTTGAACATGTTATTTTTGCTAACTTTTCACACAAAGGAATTATAAAACTCTGTATGAGACTAAAAAAACTGCTGCCTAAAGGGCTTAGCAAGTTTAATTTCTCAGATAACGGCTCAAGCGCTATTGAAATGGCTATGAAGCTAAGCTTTCAATACTTTCAGCAAACAGGAAATCCGCAAAAAAAACGTTTTATGGCGCTGACTGATGCATACCATGGCGAAACCATAGGAGCACTTTCAGCTGGAGCCTGCGATTTGTATTCAAAAATTTATAAACCAATTCTTATGGATGTTATAAGAATACAAGCGCCTGATTGTTACAGATGCCCTTATAATAAGTCGAGGGATGACTGTAATTGCGAGTGTTTTGTTCATTGTGAGAGACAATTTGAAAAATATGGCTCTCAAACAGCTGCAATCCTAGTTGAGCCATTACTGCAGGGTTCAGCAGGAATGAAAATTTATCCCAGCTTATATTTAAAAAAACTAAGAAAAATTTGTGATAAGTATAATGTTCATTTAATCTTAGATGAAATTGCAACAGGATTCTATAGAACAGGTAAGCTTTTTGCCTGTAACCATGCAAAAATAAGCCCTGATATTATGTGTTTATCTAAAGGTTTAACAGGGGGATATATGCCAATGGCTGTGGCTATTACAACAGATGAAATCTACAATGCTTTTTATGATGAATATAATACCCACAAAGCCTTTATGCACTCTCATACTTATTCAGGAAACCCTCTTGGGGCAAGCTGCGCTAATGCAGTATTAGATATCTTAGAAACAGGTGAAATTCAAAAGCATTTAAGGGATGTTACCCCTTATTTTAACAGTTTAATTAAAGAAAAATTCCTTAATATTGATTCAGCAGGAGAGGTGCGCTCTATTGGATTAATCAATGCAGTTGAACTTGTAAGGGATAAAAAAACCAAAGAAGCTTTTGATTCAAAGATTCGTCTTGGGTATCAAATTTACAAAAAAGCGCTTAAAAAAGGGGTTTTACTAAGACCCTTAGGAGATGTCATCTACTTCAATCCTCCTTTAATTATTGATAAAAAAGATATGGATTTTGTAGTTGAAGTTGCTAGAAACTGCACAATTGAAGCGCTTGGAGAATTATAAATTTAAATAAAAAGACTCATTCTATGACCTGTATATTTTTTGGTTTTATCATTAATTGAATCAAACTTGTAATTAGGAAGTTCCGCACTATACTTTTTATTATAACGGCCTACAGGGTTAAAGCCGCATCTATCATAATAAAACTTCCAGGCAGCAGGAATCGCAGATCCTATTCTAATTGAGCTTTTATTTTTGTTTTTTGCAACTTTAGTAAGAAAAGAAATCATTGATTGACCAATGTATCCATACCTTAATTCTTTTCTTTTGGGCAATGATTCAATGTAGTCTATACAAATTGAATCGTGTCTGTCTGACAAGTAAGTGCTGCAAGCACCAAGACACTTTTGTGTTTCGTTTTCTTCAATGACATAGACCTTTTCACTGCAGTATTGCTGGGAATTAATTGCATTATCAAAATCATCCAAAAATTTGTTATTGTCCCAGTTTTTATCGTATTGCAGTCGTACAAAATAGTCCTTATCTTTATTCGGTTCAAGTTCATATATTGAGCACTTAATTGGTTTTTCTCCTTTTAAAACAGCACATTGCGCTCTTAATATTTTTGTAAATTTTAAGTTTGAGTTGTTAATCTTCATAATTCTATAAAACCACAAAAAGAAAAAATTGCTAAAACTCTATTAATTCATTGTAAACTTTAATTGCATATGAATCACTCATTCCTGAGATATAATCAAGGATTGCCTGTTTATAATCGTTAATATTATCAATATTGTAAATAATTTTGTTTCTATATTTTCGATTCAAGTGGGTTTTTTCATCAATATTTGAATATTTAATAAGCCAATCGGAAAAATCAACTGATAGAACAGGGTAGAATTTAACATATTTTTTTAGCTTATAAATTGTTGAATAAGAACTATAATTATCAAGCAAGTATTGATAAATTGCATTAATTACTAATGCAGCATAATCCATAAAGGGTTTGAATCTTTTATTGGAATATATTTTTTGATAATTAAACTTTTTTATCTTATTCATCATATCATAGTATTCACTTGAAAAAGCAAGTCCAATATCGGGATTTGAGTTTTTACATAAATTAACAATAAATTCATGGATTAAAGAAGAGGTATTAACTTCTTTAAATTTAATCTTTTTTTTCATTACTGTTTGTGCGATCTGTTTAAGAGTCAACAAGTCTTCCTTATCGAAAAACCGATAGTTATAGGCATCTTCAATATCGCGTCCAAGATAAGCAATTTTATCAGAAATTTTAACAACACAGCCCTCATAGGTGTATGGAAGACAGGTGCCTTTTTCGATTTCGTCAAGATTGTAAGCAATAGATCTTGGTTTTAAATGGTTTTCATTAACTTCACCGCAGTGACAAACAATTCCATCCCTTGTTGCATAGGTTAAATTGAGGTTTTCTTTAAACCCTGAGTAATTAGGCAGGGTTTCAATGCAGTCGATAAATCGAAGAGAGTTTTTTTCATGCCAGAATTTTTTCTTGAATCCTTCTTTATCCATTATTTTTTCTATGATTCTTTCACCATGGTGCCCAAAAGGACTATGACCCAAATCGTGTCCCAGTGCAATTGCTTCTGATAGTGAAACATTGAGCCCCAGGGTTTTAGATATGGTTTTTGAAATGCTTGCAACATGGTTAACATGTTCTATTCTTGTACAAACATGATCATTATTAGTTGCAAAAAAAACCTGGGTTTTGTGTTTTAGTCTTCTATAAGCACTGGAGTGGATTATTCTTGTAGCGTCTCTATCAAATTCAGAGCGAATTTCAAAAGGCTTTTTAGACAAAGGAGAAAGTCTTTTAATGCACTGAGCCCACTTTTCACTTTTTTCACAAGTTGCAAATTCACTTAGCGAATTTTTTTGAATTTCTTTAATTTCATCCATAACTTTATCCGATAATGCTATAATATTATTAGATTATACGTAATTTTACCGATTTTTAAATCCTATATGTATTTTATTTTATTAAAGTGTTAGAATTAACTTATGTCCAAGCAATTAGTGGTAGTATTAGTTTTTATCTTCTATGTAATAATCAGATGTCTGTTTATTGAGCCTAATTGCATTGAAATAGGCAGATATGAGATAAGAAACCCTCAATTAAAAGGGGTTAGGATTGTTTTTTTAAGTGATTTTCACCTAAAAAAACACGATTATAAAAGACTTGATAAAATTGTTACACTAACTAACAAACAAAACCCTGATTTAGTGCTATTGGGAGGGGATATTGCAAATGGGCACAACTACAAAAAAACAATGGATATTAATATTGCCGCACAAAAGCTAAATTTAATCAATGCCCCGATTCTAGCGGTACTTGGAGAACACGACTGGTGGTCAGGGGGTGAAACTATTGCTCAGGGATTAAGAAAAAACGGAATTACAGTGCTTCAAAACTCCGCAAGAAGAGTAATGATAAAAAGAAAATACATTGATATTATAGGACTTGAAGATTTAACTACAAGACAGCCAAATGCCGCGGTTGCTTTTAAAAAAACTCAGCTGCCAAGAGTTGTTGTAACGCATAACCCCGATGTTTATTATGATATTATGGAAGATGTAACGGTAATTCTTGCAGGTCACACCCACGGGGGGCAATTTATTCTTCCTTTTACACCTCCTTTGTTTGTTCCTTCTAAATTTGGAGCTGAGTTTGCAAGCGGAGAAATTGAAAATACTCACAATAAAATGATAATATCAAGAGGATTAGGGACTTCTGTTCTTCCTGTAAGGCTTAATTGTAAACCTGAAATTGTAGTTGTAGATTTTACCTATTAAGAATATAATAAACTTATGTATATATTATTAACAATTATAGGTTTATTATTTTTGGTTCTTGATTTAAAAAAACCTTCAATAATAAAAATGACGCTTTCATATACAAGTTTATTTCTGGCAATAATTGCTTATAAATTTGCTGATTGGAAGTTTGTAGTTATTGGTTTTATAGTTTTTGTACCAATTTTTTATATTCTTATAACAACAGTTATAAAAAAGGGTGCAAAAGACAAAAAAAAGCTTGAAGCTCTAGATGATTACAGAGGAAAAACGGCAATTGTAAAAAAAGATATCGCCAAAACCATGTCAATTGATGGATTAGGTCTTGTTGAATATAATAATGAGTTGTGGAGCGCTAAAAGTGTGGATGATAAAGAAATTAAAGCAGGAAATAAAGTAGAAATTATTTTTAGAGAAAATATGATATTAAATGTTAAGGTATTAGACAATGCAAATAAATAAAAGACTATTAATTGTAGATGATGATAATCAAATAAGAGAGCTTTTGTCTTTCGATATTGCTCAATCGGGCTATATTGTCGATTGCGCTTCTAATGGACAAGAAGGATTAAAAAAGGCATTGGAAAATAATTACGATTTAATTTTGCTTGATGTTATGATGCCTAAAATGAATGGATTTGATGTTTGCAAAAATATTCGATTAGCAAATATCAACACCCCTATTCTTATGCTGACTGCCAAAGGAACAATCGAGGATAAAACCCAGGGGTTTGATTGCGGAGCAGATGATTATCTCATTAAGCCTTTTGAAATTCAAGAAGTTTTACTTCGAATAAGAGCGCTGCTTCGACGGGGAGAATCAAACAAAGAAAGCAAGGAAGTTTTAAGAGCAGGTGATATTGAGATTCTGCCGGATAGTTTAGAAGCGTTGATTATTGATAAAAAAGTCAAGCTTACTCCAACAGAATTTGAAATTCTGTATTGTTTAATGCAGCATATAAACACCCCTGTGACTTTGGCGGTATTATTGGATGAAGTCTGGGGATATGGATCAGACGAGGATGTTAGAATGGTAAGAGTCCATGTTGGAGGGTTAAGACAAAAGATTGAAGAAAACACAAGAACCCCTAAGTATCTTCATACTGTAGTTAATGTCGGATACAAACTTACTCCTTTCGGGTTTTTAGAGGAAAGCTAATGAAACAATTAAAAATTGTAGAACAAATAATAATAGTCTTAGTTTTAGCTGTTTTAATTCCTTTTATAACAATTGGGATAATAATATCCAATATTTCACAACAAAGCTTAAGACTGGAACTTGCAGGAAGCACTTCTTTAATGGCTCAATTTTTAGGAGATTCTCTTGAAAACTACATTAACTACAGCCAATCACAGCTTAACCAGATGGCTTCAGGGTTTAACTATATTCCTTTATCAATGGCAAAACTTCAATACTTTGATGAAATTGAAGAAAAAACCAAACTCTTTAAAAGCCTAAAAATTGTAGAAAAAAACAAACTTCCAAAGCCCTATCAGGTCGAAAACGGCAAATTAAGCTTAAGCGCTCCAATTGATAAAGACAATCATTACTATTTATCAGCACAAATTAATATCGATATTCTTGATTTGCTTTTAGGAAAAGAGAATCTCAAGGGAAGAAATATTTATATTTTTGATTCTAAAAACCGCGAGCTGATCTTTTCAAATGCCCCTAAAACAACTGCACTTGACGCATTAAGCGGTCTTAATATTGTTCAAAATAAAAAAGCAGTGTTATTCGGCTACAAAAAAAACACTCCCAAAGCTTACTATAAACTTGAAACACCAGAATGGCTGATTATTGTTGATACAACTAAAAAAGTAACCAAAAAAACAATTACTAAAGCAAAAACAAGAATTAATCTTGCCTTATTAATTGCAGCTTTATCAATTATTATTATTATAAGTTTATACACTTATTACCTCTATATTAACATAAGACAATTATTTAAAGGAATTACTGCGATTTCCAAGGGAAACTACGATAAAAAAATTCATCTTATAAAAAGAGCCTTTACCCCGCATGAAATTGTTTTTTTAGCTAAAGAATTTAATTATATGGCAAATAAAATTAATGTTTCATATAAAGATTTACGCAAAAAAAACAAAGAACTTGAGCGCTTAAATGACTTTCGAGAAAACTTAATAAGTGCAACAAGCCATGAGTTTAGAACCCCCTTAACAAGTATAATAGGCTACAGTTCAAGGCTTCTAAGACACGATATCATACTTGATGAAACCACTAAAACAAAGTCTTTAAAGATCATCAAACAACAGGCTCAAAGATTGTCAAGAATGGTTGATGACTTACTTGTAATACCAGAACTTGAAAGTTACAGTTTAAAGTTCAATATTGAACCTATTAACCTTGAAGCCTCTATTTTTCAGGTTATTGATTACTTAAGCAATAGCGAAACAAAAATTCAACACGAAATTGCTCCTGATTTAAAACAGGTCAATGCTGATAAGTATAGAATTGAGCAAATTCTTATCAATCTTGTTGATAATGCAATTAAGTACTCTTTTAATAATGAAGATGTTAGAATTGAAGCGAAAAATGAGAATAATATTCCTACTATAAGAATTATTAACAAGTGTGAAAAAATTGAAGATGAAATTAAAGAAAAACTATTCGAAAAGTTTACAAGGGCAGATTCAGACCTTACTCGATCAACAAGAGGAACGGGCTTAGGGCTCTATATTGTCCGGGGACTTTGTGAGGCTATGAGAATTGATATTAACTTTAGCTGCAATAGTGAATTTATTATGGAATTAAAATTTAATGACTTTATTGAATAAATATATAGATATTGCAATTGAGGAAGCAAAAAAAAGCGTTCAAGATATTCCAATAGGTGCTGTTATTGTAAAAAACGATAAAGTTATATCAGCTAAACATAACAATCGAGAAAAAATCAACTCAACAACAGCCCATGCTGAGATTCTTGCAATTGAGGAAGCAAATAAAAAACTAAATTCCTGGAGATTAGATGATTGCGATATTTACATAACTCTTGAACCTTGTCCAATGTGCGCCTGGGCAATTATTAACGCAAGAATAAGCAATGTTTACTTTGGATCCTACGATAGTCAATACGGGGCTTTTTTGAGCGCTCTTAACTTAGCTAAACTTGCTAATTCTAAAGTTAATGTCATTGGAGGGATTAAAGAACAAGAATGCGATAAATTATTAAAGGAATATTTTAGGATACTAAGGAATGAAAAAAATACTTGATAATTTGGCTCTAAAATACGAAACCAAAGACTTTATAAAAAACGACCCGATTCAGTTCCCGCATAGATACAAAGATAAAAGGGATGTTGAAATATCTGCTTTTATTGCTTCTTTATTCGCTTTTGGAAGAAGGGAAGCTTTTATAAAAAAGCTGGATTTTCTTTTTTCACTCTCTATTTGCCCATATGAGCTCATTTTGGATTATAAAAAACACAATTTATCTAGTTTTGTTTACAGGTTCATTAAAAGCGAAGATTTGCTTGAGCTCTTAAGGCTCCTTAACAAGCTCTATGTTCTTGATAAGTCTTCTTTAGAGGAGTTGTTCTATGAAAAAAATAATCGATATACAAGGGTAACTAATTACTTTTACAGTAACTCAAATTGCACTAAAAACCCAGGATTTTGTTTTATGTTTGCAAAACCCGAGAATAAATCTGCACTTAAGAGAATAAACATGTTTTTAAGATGGATGGTTCGATTAGGACCGGTGGATTTTGGAATCTGGGATTTTATCTTAAAAAACGAACTTATAATTCCTCTTGATACACACGTTGCAAGAGTTTCAAGGGAATTTGGATTGTTAAAACGAAAGCAAAACGACTTTTTAGCAGCACTTGAATTAAGTGAAAAACTTAAAGAGTTTGATTCATACGACCCAATAAAATATGACTTTGCGCTTTTTGGATTAGGAGTTGAAAAAGGCAATTAATCCTTAAGTTTAGCCCAAATTACTCTTTCAATTCCTGCTAAATCAGATAAATAGTCAATCTCGCAAAAATTTTGCTCAAGTAAACTATAAACAATATCTTTTTGTCCTATTCCAAGTTCAAACACCAAAAACCCATCTTTTTTCAAGTAATTGTGAGCTTTGTTGATAATTTTTCGATAAAACTCAACTCCCTCATTATCACTTGCAAAAAGAGCAGCTTCTGGCTCAAAGCTAAGTTCAATATCAAGATTGTTTTTCTCATTAATTGGAATATAAGGAGGATTAGAAACAATTAAATCGAATTTTTCGAAGTTATAGATATTAGAAAAAATATCAGATTTTCGAAAAACTACTTTTCTTATTAAATCAAATTTTTGAGTGTTTTTTAGAGCAGTTATAATTGATTTAGGGTTTATATCAACACCTAGAATCTCAAGTTCGTGATTTTTTAATAATTTTGCCAATTCTAAACTAACACACCCGGATCCTACACCAATATCAAGAATATCCAATTTTTGTTTTTTGTTTTTTATTAGCTCATAACATTTTTTAACTAAAAACTCGGTTTCATCCCTCGGGATTAAAACACTGTTATCAACATAGTATTTTTCCCCCATAAAATAGGCGCAATTAAGAAGATATTGAACAGGGATCTTAGTTTTTGCTCTTTTATTTGCAATTTCTACAATCTTATTATAGTTAGGAATATCATCTTCTAATAAAAGCTTTTCAATAGGCATCATAGAAACAACTTCAGCAATAAACCTTGCTTCGGCTCTAAATTCAGCAATATTTGCTTTTTTTAGAATATTTTCAATATTAGCTAAATTCATTTACAATCTCCATTATCCAGTTTCTTAAATCCAATCGTGAAGCATTTTTTGTATCTTTTTTTGCAATATTATGGGTATTTGCTATTTTTTCATAATACAAAAGCTGCTTTTTAGTTGGTTTTAATTTGGACATCTTAAACTCCTGAGCTTTTTTTCTTAATTCTTTAGCTGCTTCTTTTTGTTTAAGCAAATAAGGCTCGAGTTTTTCTTTCTCTTTTTTCTCATACTCCAAAAAGTTAAAAAACTTCTTCATATCACGAAAAAAATCTTCACTATCTAAATAATTCATCATAAACTCAAAATGCGGATTGTTGATATTAAGATAATATTGTTCATCTTCTAAAAACTTATAGCAGAGCTCATCAATTGATAAATTGTCAAATTTTTTATAATAAGATTTTAATGTTCCTAAAAGATTGGATTTTTGTCTTTGAGTTAAGTATAAAAAAATTGAATTTTTAATGTTTTGCATTAAAGTAGATCTTTAATTGTAATATCTTTTTTGGTTTTTTGAAAAACGAAAAACTTTTTTGCAATCGGGTTCTGAATGAAATCCGAAGTTTTATAAAAAGCACTAAGAGCTTTTTTCTCAAGTTCTTTTTCTTTAATATATTTAACTTTATCGTTTTCCATAGCCATATTATATCACTTATATTAATAAAGTATTTTTATTGAAAAAAATTGTTACAATATCCTCTAATTTTAGAATTGTTTTTGTTATAATTCCAATAGAGAGTTTAGAAGATGACATTAATTAAACGAAAATTTATTGATTTTATCAAAAAAACAAATGTAGTTAAAAAAATTAACTATAATAAATTTGTATTCCATTTTCTTTTTGACCTTAAAAACCAACACGGTGAGTTCAAAGTTAACATTAACACTAAATGCCTTGTTCTATCTCAATATCCTGGTGCTGAAACTAAGGGTTTGGGTGGTTTAATTGCACAGCATCCTAAAAACTTTGAAGTTCTGTGTCTTACTAATGGTTCTAATATTGAACCAAGATTAGGACCTTTAGATTCAGCAAGTCTTAAAAAACAACAGTTTCAATCAGTTATGAAAATGATTAGAATTAAAGGCTCCAAAGTTTTTGATATCGATTCAGGAACGCTTAAGAATCATTATTCAACTTTTAAAAAAATCGATATTTCAGAAGCTGACTATATCTTCATTCCAAATGTTTATGATAATAATATTGATACAATAGCACTAATTGAGCACTTCAGGCAAATTCTAAAAGATAAAGAATTCAAAGAAACATTAAAAATAATAATGTATGAATCAGATTATCCACTTTGTGCTGTTGATTATTATGTCAATATAAGTCCTATTATTGGAACCAAAAAGAAAATGCTTGAACAGTATTACTGCAATTACAACTATCCTAATATGGTTGAAAGATTAATAGGAATAAATGCTTTTCGCTCAATGCAGTATCCTAAAACCGAATATTGTGAAGTTTTTATGTGCTTTAGCGTGGATGAGTTCTTAAAGATTCCTATGGTTTAGCTTTTATAGATAGATTCACTATAAGCAGGGTATTGGTCTTTGTATTATCCAAGTTTTTTGCTCTTTAAAATAAACATCCTATATTTTATACTCCAAACCCTTTTTAGCTTAAAGTATTAGAGAATTCTTTAAGAATTATAATTCCTTTAAAACAATAGCAGTAACTACAATTATAAAAGATTTTTTTATTCTGCCTTAACAACTTTCATTAAACAGTTTTAGTCAGCTCCTCTTTTTTATTCCTAAAGGTTGAAAATTGGTTATTCTTGGTTATTGCAACTTTTCCAGAGCGTACAAATTCCTTAATTCCAAAGGGTCTTATAAGTTCAGCAAATGTTTGGACTTTCTTTTCATCTCCGTCAATTTTTACTGTATAAATTTTATCACTCACATCCATAATACAAGCCTGAGCTTGAGCTACAATATTCATAAACTCTGCTCTTTGCTCATCTGACACAGAAACCTTAATAAGCCCAATCTCATACTCAAGAGCTTCTCCAATAGATAAATTCGCTACTTTAATTACAGGAATTAATCTGTTTAGCTGCTTGCAAATTTGCTCAATTACATCTTCATCAGCTGGAGTTACAATTGTAACCCTTGAATAAATACTATCAATCGTAGGAGCTACAGTTAAACTTTCAATGTTATAGCCTCGGCCTGAAAAAAGGTCTACAATTCGAGATAACACCCCGACTTCATTTGAAACCAAAACAGATATTGTATGATTAATTGCCATTACTTATACCTCCTCTCTTGATAATAAAACTTTATCGATAGGTTCCCCTGCTAATACCCAGGGGTAAACCATTTCAAAATTTTCACATACAAAATCAATTAAAACCGGTCCTTGATACTCTATTGCCTGTTTTAGCGAAGGAATAATATCTTCTTTCTTTTCAACCCTAAGACCAAGAGCACCATAACTCTGGGCTAATTTAACAAAATCCGGAGAAGAAATTTTTGTCTGCGAATAATGCTCATTGTAAATTTTTTCCTGCCATTGACGGACCATTCCCAAATAACCGTTATTAATAATGCAGTTAATAACTTTAAATTTATAATCAACAGCACTCATTAATTCTTGAATGTTCATTTGAATTGACCCATCCCCTGCGATATTAAGCACATATCCTTTCTTATTTGCAACACAAGCACCAAGAGCAGCTGGAAAACCAAAGCCCATTGTTCCCAAACCCCCTGAGGTAATAAATTTTCTTGGTTTGTTAAACTTGAAGTTCTGTGCTGTCCACATTTGATGCTGCCCTACTTCTGTTGTTACAATAGGTTCATCTTTTTTTGTATATTCATAAATTGTATTTAAAACTTCAATTGCACTTAGTTTATCAGAAGTTTTTTGAGGCAGTGCAACTTTAGTTTTCCATTCTTTAATATCTTTAAACCATTTATCCTTAAATTGGTTATTTATCTTATGATGAGACTTAAAAAGTTCAAGCAGCATTGCATTAAGTACATTTTTAATATCGCCTACAATAGGTATAGAAGCTTTAACGTTTTTTGAAATTGAACAAGGATCAATATCAATATGGATAACTTGAGCATCTCTTGCAAATTTTTTCAAACATCCTGTTATTCTATCTGAGAATCTTGTACCAATTGCGAAAATAACATCAGCATTCGATACAGTTAAGTTTGCACAGTAATTGCCGTGCATTCCAAGCATTCCAAGACTCGTTTCAAGATTATCAGGATAAGTTCCTGCTCCCATTAGAGTATGTACAACAGGGATTTGAAGCTTTTCTGCTATTTCTTTTAGTTCTTTGCTGGCATTAGCTGCAACTACTCCACCGCCTGAAATTATAACAGGACGTTTAGCTTCAAAAAGAGTGCTTAAGGCTCTTTGAATTTGCAGCGGATGACCTTTATAATTAGGATTATATCCTACAAGTTCAACGTTTTTAGGATAATTAAAAGTGTATTTGCTATTAAAAACATCAACCGGAATATCAATAACAACAGGACCTTTTTTCCCTGTAGTTGCAATATAAAAAGCTTCTTTTACAACACGGGCAAGGTCGCGCACATCTTTAACCAGATAATTGTGCTTACAGCAAGAGCGGGTAATCCCGACAATATCGGCTTCTTGAAAAGCATCCCCTCCGATTAGTTTAGAGTTAACCTGACCGGTAATTAAAATTAAAGGAGTTCCATCATAATAAGCATTAGCAAGACCTGTAATTGTATTACACGCACCTGGACCCGAAGTTACAATTGCAACACCGGGTTTTCCTGAAACTCTTGCATACCCTTCTGCTGCATGTACTGCTGCTTGTTCGTGACGAGTTAAATAATGCTTAATGTCATCTTGCAGGTAAAGTGCGTCATACAAAGGCAAAACCACTCCTCCAGGGTAGCCGAAAACCTCTTCAACACCTTCTTTTTGCAGTGATTTCAATAGAATTTGAGCACCATTATACATTACTTTATTCATTATTAATCCTTTTTTCTATGCTTATATAAAAATTATAACAACAAAATAATTTAGTCACAAAATATTTGCTTAATATAAATTAATATTATTACCATAAAATAAAATTTTATTTATAATTATTGTGGAGTTAAAAAATGTTTGATTATATTAATGGAGTTTTAACAAGCAAAAATTTTCCCTATTGCACAATCGAATGCAATGGAATCGGATATTTGCTTTTAGTTAATTATAGAACAATTCAAGCTTTAGGGGAAATTAATTTTGAAGTTAAAGTTTATACAAAACTAATTCATAAAGAAGATTCAATGACCCTGTGCGGATTCAAAAACAAGCAGGATAGAATAATTTTTGACCTGCTCTTAGGGGTTTCAGGCGTAGGAGTAAAGGCAGCTTTAGCAATCTTAGATGAATTTGAAACCAATGAACTAATTAATACAATAATAGCAGAGAATCATAAATTAATTGCTAAAACTAAAGGAATAGGCGCAAAAACAGCACAAAAAATTGTTCTTGAAATTAAAGATAAACTAACTAAACTAAATATTACAGAAAAAATTGCTCCTGATAAAATTGAAGGAAAAATAAGTTCTGATTCAATTAAACAGGCATCAATTATCCTAGAATCCTTAGGCTACAGCGAAAGCGAATACAAAAACGCACTTGAAACAGCATTAAGTGAAATTAATAAAGATAATCCCGAAGAACTTCTTAAAGAAACACTTAAAATATTATCGATTTTTTAGACAATACAGGTTAACTATGGATTTATTAAAATTTAAAAAACAAGATAGAGAACTAAGAGTACTATTTGCTTCAAGTGAAGTAGCACCATACTCAAAAGTCGGAGGTTTAGCAGATGTTGTTGGAGAACTCCCAATATACTTAGATAAACAAAACGTAGAATGCGCAGTTTTTACCCCGCTTTATGGCTGTATTGATGTTGAAAAATACAATATCCAAGAGCTTAAAAACTCGGAGTTGAAAATTAGTCTCGGACATAGCGAACATATATTCAAACTCAGATTCTGTCAAATTCCCAATACTCAAGTCAAGGTGTTTTTTATTGATAATCCTAAGTACTATTCTTGTTTTAATGTTGTATACCCTAAGTGGTGCGATGAAATGTATGAGATGCAAAGATATGTTTCTTTTTGTCTTGCAACCCTGGAATACGCTAAACTGCTCAATTTCAAACCTGATATAATCCATGCTAATGACTGGCACAGTGCAATGCTTCCGGTTTATTTGAAATCTAACTATAAATATGATGAATTCTATAAAGATACAAAATCTATTTTTACAATCCACAATCTTGCTTATCAAGGTACTTGTGATAAATCTATTATTGATTTTGCTAATATGCGCTGGGATAATGTCTATAAAGACAATTGTCTGGAGCATTTTGGAAAAGTAAACTGGGTCAAAGGAGCCCTTTATTGCGCTGATAAAATTACTACAGTATCGCAAAGGTATGCTCAAGAGATTCTTGAAGGTGATTTTTCAGAAGGCATGGGCTACACTCTTCGCGGTCAAACCTATAAATTATGCGGGATTCTAAATGGAACAACTTATGACAAAAAATTCAATATTAAAGAAAAAGCAAAATTTAAAGAAGAAATCCAGAGAGCTTTTGGATTGCCGCAAAACCCCGATAGACCGCTTATTGCAATGATATCCCGCCTTACTTATCAAAAAGGTTTGGATTTAGTTGATTTTGCTAAATTTGAACTTAAAAATCAGCCCGCTGATTTTGTATTCTTAGGTTCAGGAGAAGATCGCTATCAGAATATGCTTATCTGGCTATCTAATAACTCTTCTAATATTCGTTCCTGGATTGATTTTAAGGCAGATTTATCAGAAAAAATATACAAAGCATCAGATTTATTCTTAATGCCAAGTTTATTTGAACCCTGCGGAATTTCACAAATGATAGCAATGAAATATGGTTCTGTGCCAATAGTTAGAGCAACAGGTGGATTGGATGACACGGTTGTTGCTTATCCTAACAGTAAAGCAACCGGTTTTAAGTTCTTAGGTTATGATTCCCAATCAATGGTTAATGAAATTAAAAACGCAATCTGGACTTACTATGATAGAAAAGACGATTTTAAAAACATTATCAAAAATTGTCTTGAAACAAAGTTCTCTTGGGAAGAATCAGCTAAAAAGTATAAGTTCTTATACTTGGATAGTTTGAATCGAAAAAATTTCTAAAAAAACCTCCCATAAAAACAGGGAGGAGCAAAATCGAATAAGTAGAGAGTTAAAAAGTAAAATTTTTTTAAATAAGTTTGTTTTCTGCTTCATTAATCCAAAAATCAAACTTATTTTTATTATTTTTGTTAATAATAATGTTTCTTAAGATACCATATAGCATTTCTTTTTCTTTCTGCAGCTGTTTTATCTGTCTTTTTTTTCTGTCAACTCTAAATTTATTATTCCTGACAATTTCACCCAAAACCCCGAGGATAAATTCAAAACGGGTTTTTGCGCTGTATTTATCGAATAAAGCAGTCATTCTATTTGCTATAGTTGATCTTGAACAATTCATTTTAAGCGCAATTTCAGAAGTTGTCAGCCCCTGAAAAATATACTTTGTTATTACTTTGTACTCATTTTCAATCTTTTCAATATTTAACTCATTCATATTTCTTAATTCCATGATTTTTTTTGTAAATTATCAATTTATTGTGTTATAATCAAATTGACATTCAATATAAATAGAGTATACTAATTATTTACGAATGTCAAGACCTGGTTTATTAATATAAAGGTTGAGGTGAAATGAAACACATAGGCAGCAGAATCAAACATATTCGAAAAATTTTAAACAAATCACAAGAAGAACTTGCTTGCGAACTTAGTCTCACAAAACAAGCCATATCTAATATTGAGACCTCTAAAAGCCTCCCCAGTATGGCACTATTGAGTAAACTATTGATTGACTATGATATCAATTTAAACTATATTGTATCAGGAATTGGAGATATTTTTATTTCTAAAGAAAAAACTTATAAATCCCTGAGGAACTCTCTTATTAAAGAGGTTGAGGAATTTTTAGATTCCAGAGGAATTACAGGTTAAGTTTTGTAAAATTTTTTAAAGTTTAGTTCAATTTATCTAAAGTTCTTTTAAAAATATTCCGTAATTCTCTATAAAAGGTACTTTATAGGGAAAGAAAAATGTCTGAATTTGAAATTAAAGCTTATAATAACACTACCAACAATTATTCAAAAGAACAAGCGCAAAAACTTCATAATGAAATGGAGGCTAAGGGCTTTAATAAAATAGCATATAATGATGTTTCAATATTTGGTACAGATGATAATTGCAACTTAACAGCAGGTACAACAGAAGATGCATTTACTAAAAGAGCAGTGCAGGCAGGTTTTAGCGAAGAAATGGCAAGCATTGCCTGGGATATTCTAAATGTGAATGCGAGCGGCGATTCAGCAGCTGTAATTGATGAAAATGAATATCAATACTTAATGAAAGCTTATGGGTCAGATAGATTCGGAAAAGAAGATGAAAAGTCCTTTAAAAGCATTACAATGACAAGTTTGTATAACCATATAGCTTCACCAAGAGAAAATGAAGTTTATGGCGCTCAAGAAGTATCAAATACAGATGCTGATAACTCAACTCCCTCTGTAGATAATACACAGTCATCAAATCCAATCACACCACCAACAACACAAAACCCTGAAACAGCAGATAATACTCAACAAAACACTGAAACTCTAAGTGAACTATTTGCAAAAAATCCAAATATCAGACAGGAAAACGGACAATACTATATTGAAACTACTAAGTGGGATGTAAACAACAAAGAAGGTTTCGATTGCATTTCAAGAATAATTTACAACACCTATAATGTAAGCTGGGCATCTGAAAAAGGTCAAAAAATTCTGGAACAATTAAAAGCAGCAAATCCTGACTGTTTTATTAATGATATGATCTATCCTAATCAAAGAATAAACCTGATTGATGCAACGGAGATTCTTGGCTTATCAACACAAGCTCAAAAACAAGAACAGGTGCAAGAAAAAAAAGAAAGTATTAGTGCGGCTTATCAAACAGCGGTTAATGTTATTGATAACAGAGACACAGGAAGCGAAATAGGAGCATTACAATCAACAGTTGAAGATAGCGAGAAAAACACTATCACAAGAACTGTTGCACTGAATGATGGAAAAATGGTTACAATAACTTCCCCGCTTGATATTGACTCTGCTCAAGATAAAAATACTTATTGCAGGGTTTATGATTCCAAAGAAAGTTTAGACAGTAACAAAGAAATCGGAAATATTACAATTGATGAAAACGGTAATAAAAACCTGACTTTAGAAAGCGGTGAAAGCTTTACAAATAATGATATTAATAATGATAAAGACCAAACAGATCCTGAAGAACAAAAAAATACAATTGACGATAACTGCCAAATGGCGCTTGATATAGTTAATGGTAAAACAACCGATCAAGGAAAAGTTATTCAAGCCGTTGAAGATACAGAAAGCAACACAATAACAAAAATTGTAGAACTAAACAATGGAAACTACGCAAAGATTATTACACCATTGGATAAAAACGAAAAAGGAGACAAAAACACATACTGTCATATAGCTAATTCTAAAGAAAATATGGAAGCTCAATTATACATAGGCAGTGTTGTAATAGAACCGAGCGGTGAAAAAACAACAGTTGTAGCAGAAAATAGTGATCCAAAAGACGAAAACTCAAATGATATTGAAGCAGAAGGCAAAAAACCGCTTATAAACGAATCAGGCGCACTTAAAGATTTAGAAGGAAACGATAGTCAAGAAATTCCGGATTCAATTGACTTAGCAAGCGGTAATTATAATGAAATTGCAGAAGAAAAAATATTTATAAAAACAGGCTCACTTAAAGATGGTACAATTACAGGCAGCTATGTTGATGCAGAACTTTATGACTATGGTGATAGTATAATAGCTGCAGATGAAAACGGCAAGGTGTTAGGAATTTTTTCTGACACTAAAAGCATCGATGAACAGGGCAATGAATACACAACAACAAAAATTGTAGATAAAGAAGGTAATACTATAAGTAATACAACCTATACCAGCAAAGATCGTCAGGTGGTATACAATATAAATGGAAAAAAAGTTCAAGAAACCACCCCAGACAAGGTAATTCATTATTATAACCCCGAAACAGGAGAAGAAATTAATCCGCAGCAAGAAGAAGATAAAGTTCAAGATAATGAAGATAAAGTTGAAGAAAATAAACCTGAAACCGAACAACCTAAAGAAGATGCACCCCAAACTCAAGAAACAAACAAATATGAAAGTATCGCTCAAAGATACAAAAAAGACAGAAAAGAAATTGATTCTGCTATTAAAAGTTTTAAAGACTTAAATATCATTATAAACGGTTGCGCTAGAAAAGATTCTGTATCGGATTTTAAACAAAAAGAAGATGATAATGGAAATATTGCCTACAGTGCAGTGTTAAACGACGGAGTTAAAATTCAAATTACAACAGATAAAAAAAGAAACATTATAAACGGAGCTATCTTTAATGAAAATGGCACTCCTATGATAATTCTTGATAAAATTAAACTAAACGAAGATAAAACAAACAAAAAAGACGCAAACAAACTAATGATTAAGTTTATCGGTCTCAACAATGAACCTACAAAATCGGTAACATTACAAGGTAATACCTTAAATAGCGGAAAAATTTACCATATCGACTGGGATTTAGATAACGACGGCAAAACTGACGGTGAAAACGATGCCCATGCCTATTCTTCAACCTGGGGTGATATGTACTTAGACCTTAATAACGACAAAAAAGCAAATAATTGGGTCGCAGGTAATAATACAACATTTGACAGCGATAATCCTAAAGATATTGATTTAGATGAATGGGCAAAAAAATCTTCTTTTTAAAAAACCGGCAAAAAACCAATTGCCGGTTTTTTTTGTCTATTTTACCCTACAAATTGTATAGTATATGTAACAATTTAGTAACAAAATTGCACAAGTAATCTTTTTTATGTAATAATAAAAAAGTTAATAGTCTAACCATTCCTTTCTTGACTTATGCGGTTTTTATTTTAAAAACCGCATTATTTTTTTGCCAAATTAATTTTTGTGCTAGAATAAACTTATGTTAAACGAATTTTTATATGCAAAAATACATAGAGCTACAGTAACAGAAGCTAATTTAGAATATATCGGTTCAATCACGATAGATAAGACTCTGCTTAGAGCGGTTAATATTAAACAGAACCAAAAAGTCGAAATTCTTGATATTAACAATGGCGAGCGTTTTTCAACCTATGTCATCGAAGGAGAAGAAAACTCGGGAATCATTTGTCTTAACGGTGCTGCTGCAAGAAAAGTACAGGTGAAAGATAAAATTATTATTGTAGCATATGCACTTTTAAACGAAGCAGAACAAGAGCAATTCAAGCCAAAAATCGCTCATGTTGATGATAATAACAAACTTATTAATAAACCTTAATAAGTTTCATTGCCGTTTTCTTCGTCTTCTCTTAAAGATGACAAATCATAGTTATAAGTACAGTCAAAGTCCTCAGGAAGCTTTTCTGTCTCAGGCCAGATTGTCCCTTCATCAAATCTTGTTGATTCAAGATTTTCACTTGTCGAAAAGTCACTTGTGGATAAATCAGCTTCGCAAAAATTAGCTCCCGACATATCAGAATCAGAAAAATTGCAATAACTTACAGAAGAATAGTTAAAACTTGCACTATTTAACAAAGCCCCTGAAAAATCACATTCAACCAGCTGCGCTCTTGAAAAATCAGCTCCGGTTAAATCACAATCAATAAATTTAACATTAGATAGAGTTGCTTCGACAAAAGAGGTTTGCGAAAAATCGATATTAGTAAAATCAATATCGCAAATATTGTAATGGGATAAATCCGATTCTGATAAGTCAATGTCATTATTATCATTATGACGAACTATAAAAGCTTCTTTATCATTAAGAATCAAATCAATCAGTTTTTCTTTAATCATCATTTTATCCTTTTTTATATAATTTCTGTCTGCTGCGCAAGCAAAACCGCCTGCACTCTGTTATCTACTTTAAGTTTTCTATATATATTATTCAAATGCGTTTTAACTGTAACTTCTCTTACATATAGTTTTTTTGCAATTTGAGAATTAGAACTTCCGCAGGCAACTAAAGATAGAATCTCTTTTTCCCGTTGAGTTAAAGGAGAAATTTTTTCATCCTTAACAAAAGGAAGAATCTTTGCGTGCTTTTCATCACGAGACCAATTGTAACGCCTCAATAGAGCTTCAATTCTTGCTAATAAATTAGGCAAAACAAAAGGCTTTGTAATATAGTCATCTGCACCGAATTTAAGTCCTGAAATTTGTTTGGTGTTATCAGAAACCGAAGTTAGAAGAATTACAGGAATTTTTGCGGTTTTTTCATTCTGTCTTATTGCCTGCAGGGTCTGCCAGCCGTCTAAGTTAGGCATAACGACATCAAGTATAATTAAATCAAACCCAGGATCCTTATCAAGAATTTTTAATCCCAAAAGCCCGTCAGTTGCCGCCTCAACCTCATAACCATACATCGGAAGGGCATCTTTAATAAGTTTTGGATTATCGTCAATTATTAAAATTCTTGCTAATGAGCTCATTTCTACCTCTTAATAATATTAATACTTATTTTTGAATACAAGGTCAAATTGTAACAATATCTTAGCAAATTTATACATAAATTGCATTATTCTATATTTTTTGATAACTTATACATTAAGAGGAAAATTATGATTACAAAAAAAGATGTTGAACATGTTGCAAAACTTGCAAGATTAGAACTAAGTGAAGAAGAAAAAGAAATGTTTACTCATCAATTGGGTGATGTTTTATCTCACGTTGAAATGATGAACGAAGTTGACACAACAGGGGTTGAGCCTATGAATCACCCTATCGATTTTTACAATGTTACAAGAGAAGATAAAAAGATATATGAGAACACAAAAGAAGAGCTGATGGAAAACGCTCCTGACATAGAAGGTGATTTTTTCCGCGTTCCAAAAATTAATTAAGAGGTTGAATTGACAAAATATATATTCATAACAGGCGGTGTAGTTAGTTCCTTAGGAAAAGGAATTATTGCCGCCTCTTTGGGCAGGCTATTGGTTTCAAGAGGCTTTAGTGTTTCAATTCAAAAATTCGATCCCTATATTAACGTTGACCCCGGCACAATGAGTCCTTTTCAGCATGGCGAAGTTTTTGTTTGCGAAGACGGAGCTGAAACCGACCTGGATCTAGGACATTATGAAAGATTCACAGATTCTTATTTATCTCAAATAAACAATGTAACATCAGGATCGGTTTATCAAACCGTTATTAATAAAGAAAGAAAAGGGGAGTATCTCGGTGCTACTGTCCAAATGATTCCTCATATAACAGGTGAAATTAAATCAAGATTAATTCTTGCTTCTAAAAGAAATAATCCTGATTTCTTAATTGCAGAAGTAGGAGGAACAATAGGAGACATTGAAAGTTTGCCTTTTATTGAAGCAATAAGACAGTTTAGATCAGAAATCGGCTATCAGAACTCAATGTCAATCCATGTTACATTATTGCCCTACTTACCAACCTCAGGCGAGCTTAAAACAAAACCCTCACAACACAGTGTAAATGTGCTTAGAAGCTATGGGATTCAGCCTGAAATGCTTGTATTAAGAACACAAGTACCGCTTGGTAAGACTGAAAGAGAAAAACTTGCACTATTTTGCTCTGTTAATAAAGATTCCGTTATTGAATGCAAGGATATGAAATCAATTTATGAAGTTCCTTTGTATTTAGAAAAACAAAATATGACGTCACAGGTATTGAAAACACTTGGTGTAGAAGAAAAAGAACCAAACTTGAATGACTGGGAAAATTTGGTTTATAGAATCAATAATCCCAATAAAGAGCTTACAATTGCACTTGCAGGTAAATATACAGAACTTAATGATGCCTATATTTCAGTAGTTGAAAGCTTAAAACACGCAGGGTTTAAAAACTCTGCAAAAATTAACATAAAATGGATTGCTTCAGAAGATATCCTCCAAGACGAAGATGTCAAAAAACATCTTGCAGATGTTGATGGAATTGTTGTTCCGGGCGGTTTTGGCGTTAGAGGAATCGAAGGAAAACTTAAAGTAATTAAATACGCAAGAGAAAACAATGTTCCTTATCTGGGGCTTTGTTTAGGAATGCAATGTGCTGTAATTGAGTTTGCAAGAAATGTTGCAGGTTTAAATAATGCTAATTCTACAGAATTTGACAAAAACAGTGAATATAAAGTTGTAGATCTATTAGAAGAACAAAAAAATATTGCAGGTTACGGAGCTACAATGCGCCTTGGGTCATATCCTTGCAAAATCATGCCCGAAACAAAAGCAAACCATGCTTACAATAGCGAACTAATACTAGAGCGCCATAGGCACAGATTTGAGTTTAATAATCAATATAAGGATTTATTAATAAGCAAAGGTCTTGTAATTTCAGGAACAAGTCCTGATGGATTGTTAGCTGAAATTATAGAATTACCTCAAAACGACTGGTTTGTAGCCTGTCAATTTCACCCCGAATTTAAATCGCGCCCGCAAAACCCGCATCCTTTGTTTTTAGGGCTGATTAATGCTGCTATCAAAAGAAAATTTGATTTATAGTTTATTTACATTCTCAAGAAAAGTAGATTCAAGAAGTTTATATTCTTTCAATGCATCTAAAATTTCCTTATCAGAAGCTGCAGTTATTGTTTTATTGGATAATTTATTCAAAACATACAAAACTTTTCTAACATCAAGTTTATAAGTTTTATTATCCAAATGAATTTCAATAAAATTATTTGTCATAGTTTCCATAAAAAATCTCTTTCTTTATCTACTATATCATTATTATTAACTATATCACAGCATAAATTGATATTAGTATTAACAAAGGTTGTTAATATATATTGTTAAGTTTATGCATCATATGATTATTAGCGAATTACAGCGATTTTAAAAGTTCGCTTAATGATACTTTTGAAATGTTATAATATTAATTCAAATTTGAATTTTTTTACACTCTTTTACAATAAAAATAAGTTATTAAACAGCTTAAATACCCTCAAAAGCACTGTTTAAGGGTATTTAACAACTTAATATTTCTTAACAAATATCTATATTAAGAATTATTAATTCATTTAACGTGAAATCTTATAGATTTAAAAATTTCATAAATTATCTTAAGAATTTTTTCATCTTTATCAAGAGCCTCAAATAACTCTTTTTTAATGTCATTAATACTGCTAAACTCATCAAAATTATATAATTCACAAGCACTGACATTAAGCGCAAGGGCAATTTTTTGCAAAGTTTCACTTGAAGGGGCAAATTTTCCATTCTCAATATAGCTTATATTAGGGGTGCCTATATCCACCTTTTCAGCCAGTTGTTCCTGAGTTAGTTTTCTTTCTTTTCTTATTAGTTTTATTTTTTTCCCAAGTAATTTTTTAATGTCGCTCATAACTTAGCTCCTGTCTATTTTAATTTTGCAACATACTTAAGGAAAAAATAATAGTGTACAGTATTATATTTTTAGTTGAAATATAATGTATTATATTATAAAATTAATGATAAATAGTATAAAATTACAAAAAATATATTATACAACATTAAGTTTAGAAGGATACAGTATGAAAAAAGGATTTAGCTTAGTCGAACTTTTGGTTTCTATTATTACAATTTCAGTCATAATAGCAGCGTTTGCTCCTATTATGACAAAAAAGCTGAGGGAAAATAGACTATCTCTAACACAAGGGAAGATTCTATCCTACCAATCAAAAGTTTTTACACAAGACGACAGCTGGGAAGTACCAGCCAGAGTAAGAAGAATCAAAGTAACAAGCATAGCTGGAGGAGGTGCCGGCGGTGGTGCTTCCTTTGGAGATAAAACAATAACAAGCAATGAAAACTGGGTAGTACCAGCTGGTGTTACAAAAATTAGAGTATATATGATAGGAGGAGGCGGAGGAGGAGCCAACGGGACAAAAGGAACGCCTGCTACAGCAGGGACTCCTGCGACTCCAGGAACAGATGCAACATCCGGGACAAAGTATGGAAGTGCACCTGCTCTAAGCGATATTACAAGTGAGGATTTAAAAAGTGCAGGAACCTATGTTTTTACAAATATAACCCCTCCTGATTCATACAAAGCCCCCGCGCTTGCAAGCGGATGC
>CAJTNR010000022.1 GCA_910577635.1 uncultured Vampirovibrio sp.
ATATACTTAGTATTTCAAGTGCACGTTTATATATCAATTGATTCTCCTTTTGCTATCTCATCAGCATTAAGAAATAATACATAATTACCAAAGGCAAGGGGAAGTCTCAGCGAAGGAGGGGATAAAGGGAATTATATTTATATTAAGCGTATTATTTAAAATTTAATTATTTCAAAAGTTCAAAGGTTTTCACCCCGAAATAATCAGCAATTTTATCAAGTCTTTCTAAGGTTATATTAATTCTACAATTCTCCACCTTTGAAATATAAGAATTTTCAAATGCTAAAGATAGTGAAAGAGTTTCTTTTGTGAGCTTCTTTGAAACTCTCAGTTTCATAATATTTTTAGCTAAAATCACTCTTGAATTTTTATTCATAGCAGTATAATGACTTTAATTTTTAAAATTTAACAGGATTGACAGTCCAAATTATTAATTAAAAAAATCGCAAATTGAAATTTTAAAAAAGTCTGCAATTTGTTCTAACCTATCAATTGAAATATTGATTCGACAGTGCTCAAGTTTAGATTTATAGGAGTTATCAAGGTTTAGTTTAAGCGATAATTCTTCTTTTGACAAACCTTTTTTCATCCTTAGTTCTTTTACTTTTTCAGAGATTCTTTTTCTAATATCTTGACTCATAATCCATTATTGAATTATTATTTTACTAAAGTACAGGAATGACAGTCCATTAAAAAAGGGAAGAAGATGGAACAGAACTGCTCTATAGGCTCACTAGCACAGGCACTTAATGTTCATCATAGAACATTAAGAATTTACGAATTTTAACTCCAACAAGAAAAAAGGGCGGAAGGTATTACACTCTTAATGATTTTGATAAGGCAAAATTTATTCAATTTTTAACAAAAAACCTTGCACTTAATCTTATGGGAGTTAAAATTATTCTAGCTATGGTTGAAAAAAAGAATATTGGTTTTAAAAATAGCATTGATTATGTAAACGAACTGGCAAATGCAATTAATATTAATGATGAAATTCAAAAGAATAATATTGCAAAAACTTCAAAAAGAGGAAGAAAAAAGCTGAAATAAAACGAGACTAAGGGTAGAAAAATTATAAAAAATAGTACATAATATAAATATCAGCACCTGTTATATGACGAAAAAACCATAGGCATATAACAGTAAATGTAAATTTGGAAAGCAGCACTGTTTGCATTATCTGATTTTTATCTTTTTTCCTACAACAAAATCTGAGTTCCAACAATAAGCTTATGAGAATCAGGCTTTGTTTCGTTTTGACAAAAGACATAGTTAACAATTATTCTGGCACATTGCCCGAGGATATAGTAATTAAGTCCAAGAGTATATTCTCTTTGGTTATTATCTTTTATATTTTTATCAGGATCAAAGTCATCGAATCGCGCCAGAGCTTCAATTTTTTTAGTCAAATGATACCCTATAGTTACATTATAACCCGCTCTTTTTTTATCAGTTAACCCGGATGCGCCATTTGAACCATCTGCGTTTTGAAATTCCCCTCTCAGCCAAAGTTTTTTATAATCGTAACTTATTGCTGCACTTGAAACTAAAAAATCAGTAGAATTTCTATTCCCTGCTGCAATGCCTCCTTTAAGACTTAAATTGCCAAATTTTTCTTTATTTTTAGCTAATGGTTTAAAACTCACCCATAAATCCGATTCAACTCCGGGGAAAAACTCACTGTACCAGGTGTCAGAGCTGTAACCTCCAAGGTCATAATCAAGGTATTTATAGTTTCCTTTTAATCTAATTCCTGTTTTTCGAATATTGCCAAAATTTCTGGCTGTTTGTGTTCTATTAATAAAAGGAAGAGTGTAGGGCGATTGACCCCCTTCAACTCCGACATTAGGACGGGAAGTTCCAAACATCAATGTATTATTAGGAATTCTATTCGTTTCAACCCAGGCATCTAATACCGCTCTATGAAAGAAGTTATCATGAAGGGGAGTAACATCAAACAAAGTATTAAAACCTTCTTTTTCTGATTTAAATTTCCCCTTAAAACCAATATTAATCAACTGCGGATTGTACTTAAAGTTTGAATTATCACTAAAAGTTTCAGAAAAATTGCCCTGCACGCTAACCTGCGCTCCAACTTCTTTCAATGGCCCTTTTTCAAATCTAAGCTTTAATTGGTCTTGAAACATCCCTGAAGGGGAGTTTAAATTATAATCTTTTTCAATAATTCCTCTTAATGCTTCTTTAGAATAAGGACCCGGAGTTTCAAGAAGAATCGGTTTTTCGTTTTCTTCAATAGCAAAACAATTAGGAAATATTAAAAAAAGCGCTATAATTATAGCGCTTTTAGTTTTATTTATTTTGGTCATTTTTTAAGTATGCCATCCAGAAAAGTAGTACTACAAAAACAAGGGCTCCAATTATATTGCCAAGGGTTACTGGGATAAGATTGTGGATAAAGAAAGTTTTCCAGTTTAAAAGTGCTAATTGGTCCATTGAAAACCCGCTTGCTGCAACAACAGAGGGAATTTGTTTTAGTAAAATTCCATTAGGAATAAAAAACATATTAGCAACACTATGTTCATATCCTGAAGCAACGAAAGTCATAATTGGGAAAAATATTGCAAAAATCTTACCTATAACGCTTCTTGAACTTGTTGCCATCCAAACAGCAAGACAAACTAACCAGTTGCATAGAATTCCTCTTGTGAATGCTTCTAAAAACGATAAAGAAACTTTAGAATAAGCAGTGTTAATTGCAATCGCTCCTAGTGCATCATGATTATTGTGGGAGGCTCCTGAGTAAAAAACCAAAAGAGCAAGGACGATTGAACCTATAAAGTTGCCAAGATAAACTATAGACCAGCTTCTAAAAAGCTGCAGGAAGGTAATTTTCTTTTCTAAAACTGAAAACATCATCATAACATTACCTGTAAAAAGCTCAGCTCCTGTTAATACAACCATCATTAGCCCTGTAGCAAAAACCATTGCACCGATTAGTTTTGCTAAACCCCAGCTTAAATTTTCAGCCGTTCCTGTCATAACAGTTAAGCTAACCTGTGCTCCATAAGCGATAAAAGCCCCTGCTGCAATAGCCAAAACAAGCATTTTGGTTTTTGAATACTGCGCTTTTTTAGGCATAACATTATTGGAAAAACCCTGTGCCACCTCATTAGGGGCAAGGCAATCCTGAGTGTCAAGAATTTCTTGTGTCATTTTTCTTATCCTTTTTATATGTAATAGCAAAAAAATTGTAACCCTTTAACAATATTTTTCAAGTAGATTTTTTTGTGATAGAATTAAAAAAAATATTACAGGAAATTATAGGTGAGAATCCTAAAGCCGGGCCGCGACCGTGATGCTGGTTAATTTATTTTATTCAGCAAAGCCGGAATACTGTTTTAGCTTCTTTTGCGGATAATCCAAAAGAGCTTTAGTTAAAGTGTGCCCGAAAACAAAAAACTATGAGCACACCATATATTCAACAGCAAAACATTAATAAATGCCCCCACGGGTTTCCTCTTGGCGCTTGTCCTATCTGCAATGGCACAGGCGGTGGAGTTTCAAGGGATAAAAACAAGCCAAGGGTTAAAGGAGAGATGAGCTACAATGAATGTTTAGCTGTTTGGAGAAAAATGCAGGCTCAAAAACAAGAAAAACTTGATAAAAAAGAAGAACTATTGTTAAGAGCAATTGAAAAACTAAGAAATATTCGTGAATTATACACAACAGAAAAAATCTTAGATAAAATAATTGAGCCATTGCCTAGAATTATTCAAAATCCGATAAAAATTGTACTTTTGCCTATAGTTAATCTTGTTTTAAGGATTCCTGCAGCTATTAAAACAATAGGAACTATGTTTGTTAATATTTCAAATTTTATTAGCTCAACTGCAGAAAAACTGTCAAGCTTAGTGGGTGAAGCAAAAAATTTTATTAAAGGATTTTTTGATAACAAAAAAACCGCAAAAAAAATTAAAATCCTGCTTTCTTTGTTTGTTGATAAAGGATTAGAAGAAGAATTGGAAAGAAAAAAAGTTAAGGAAATAATAGAAGAAGATGATAAAGACACAAATGTTTAAAGGTATTGTTAAACCAGGTATAGTTAAGAGTTATATTCTTGATAATAAAATTAAAAGTGACTCTAAAGAACCTGTGTTTTATTATCCTAATCAAACTGAACAAATAAAAAAAGAAGAATTTGACGAAAAAAAAGCGCTTAAACCCCTATTAATTGCAACAGCGTCAATTCTTGCGGGTTTTAGTGCAATTAGTATTATAATGAAAAAATATTCTAATGTGCTTGCTTATGATAAAGGGGTAATCCGTCCGCCTGATTTAGCAAGGAACCATAATATTGTAGATGAGTTTCAATTCGCACTTTATCGAGCACTTAGAGAACCCGATGGGAAAAATATTCTAGGAGTAATAGGCGTCGGGTTAATGAGCGGCGTTGTTTTGTGCGCTAAAAGTTTTTGTGATGGAATTAAGGATGTATGGTGCAAAAAACAAGAGTTTAATATCAAATATGATTTTGAAAAAAAATCAATTGATGCTAAAACCCGTGCTTTTTCAGGAAAACTTAACGCACAAACTCAACTGTATCAAAAAACCAAAAGCTTATTGGATTCAACTATTGAAAACAAAAAAGAATCTAATTTTTCAGGTTTTTTAAGTTTTAAGGGAGAAAAAAAGGAAGAAAGCAGACAGAAAAATAAAATTATCCCAATAATTGGAGCGGTTGGGGCTTTTTTAGCTTTGAGTTTTTGTTTGTTTAAAAACTTCCAAAAAACAGCTAAAAACCTTGATACTTTTGTTTTAAAAATGGATGATGCTAAAATTAGAGAAGAAATTAACCAGGCACTTAATGAAAAAAGCAGAGAAAAATTAGCTGATATTTTTAAATCAACAAATGCGGCTGAGAATCAAATGATTGAAATTTTAAACAAGCTGGATGGAATTAAAGAAGAAGAAATTCAAAGTTTTATTAATAAAATTAAAGAAGAAAGAACTTATATTGATGCCCCGAGTGCTCTTGGAGGAATTAGTGAAAAAATTCAATATTACTGCTATATCGATGAAGACAGAGGGCATTTGTACAACTGGATATTGAATCCTGAGAATAAATTTAACAAATACTTGTTTTTAACTTTCACCTCAGCAAGCGCTACAGGATATGTTCTTAAAAGCACAATTGAAGCAATTAAACAAACAACTGTTGAAAAAGAAAACAAAAAAAACGAGCTTAATTTGATTAATAATCTGGTTGAAGTTGAAGTTAGTAATTATAGAACAAAAAAAGAAGCTGCAATTAACCCGATGATTGAAAACCTGAAAAAACAGGCAAATTCAGGTGCTAATAAAGAAGAACTTAAAAAACTAAAAGAAGAAATTCTACTAGAAATTAAAAACGGACCTCCTTATATTTATGATTAATATGTTATAATAAAATCAAAAAGAGGGGAAAAATATGAACTTTGATTTTAATTTATCGCTTGAAGAATTAGAAAAAAGAACAAATAAAGACTATCTTGTAACAAAAAAGATGCTAGAGGTTGATTCTGTTGAGTTTAAACAGCTGAATGATAATGATAAAAAAGCCCTTAGTTTTTTGGTTAAAGCTGCAAGAATTATTGAAAAAATTAATCTGCAATTAGATAGTCACTACAATTTAGACTTTAAAAAGTTCATAGATGATGAAATTGAAAAGAATAACAAAAAAGCTGTTCTTACAAAAATTCTTTTTGATGCGCAAAAAGGGATTTTTGCTCTTGATTGCGAATCTAATCTTATTAATTTATGTTCTAATATAAAATATCGCCCCCAAAGAGGGTTTTATCCGCTTGATCTTGAAAAAGAAGAGTTTCATAGAATTCTAATTGATATGATTGAGCATGGAAAAATTGATGAAGTTAGAAAAATTCTCAATCAGCGCTCTGTTGTTGAAAGAAAAGATAATGAGCTTATAGGGATTGATTATGTTGATAAATTCCACGAAGATTTTAAAAAAATTGCAGATTTGTTAATTAAAGCAAGTTCAATATCCACTAATTCAGATTTTAACGACTACTTAAGACTGCAGGCACAGGCTTTTTTAGTCGCTGATTCTATGCTTGATGCTTATGCTGATAAAAAATGGGCAAGCTTGCAAGACACCCCGCTTGAGTTTACAATTACAAGAGAAAACTACTCAGATGAGTTTAGTGAAACAGTTTTTGAAAACGAAAAATTAAAAAAACTATTAGAGGATAATAAAATTGAGGTAATTTCGAAAGATTACCTAGGAGCCCGCGTCGGGATTGTAAATAAAGAAGGAACAGATTATATTCTTAAGGTTAAGGAATATTTACCTCAAATGGCTGAAAAAATGCCATTAAAGGAAAGATATTCTCAAACGATTTCATCTGATTCAGATATTAAACAAACCATGGTTGATGTTGACCTAATTGAAGTAGCAGGAGATGTTGGAGCGTTTCGAGCAGGAATAACACTAGCTGAGAACCTGCCTAATAACGATAAGTTATCATTAACAATCGGCGGGGGAAGAAGGAATGTTTACCATAGACAGATTCGTTTTATAACAAGTGATGATGCCAGAATAAAAATTCAAGAAAGACTTGATAATATTCTTATTAAGGATTTTCATAAGTACTATGACGATAAGATGGATCATCCCTTTACAATAGGACACGAAAACGGACACTCCTTAGGACCCAAGGAAGGATGCGAAGGACTGGGCAAGTATAAATCGATAATTGAAGAAAACAAAGCAGACATGGTAAGTCTTTCAATGCTTGATTTGCTGGTTGATTTAGGATTATACACAAAAGAAGAAAAAGAAAAAATTATTGTAACCTTTTTTGTTGACAATCAGCTAAAATCCAAGCCTGAATTGACCCAGGCTCATAGAGTGCGCTCTGTTATGCAGAATTATTATTTTCTTAAAGAAAAAACAATAACAATAACACAAGACGGATTCTTATCGATTGATATTGAAAAAGCGACCGAAACTGCAAGGAAAATGTTGACTAAAATTATTGAAGTTCAATTGTCCAATGACTTTAAAACTGCGCAAAAGTATGTTTTAGATAATTTCATCTGGAATGATGAAATGGAAGTTATAAGTCAAAAACTAAAGAGAATTTCAAAAAGGTTAAACGGAAAAACAGATCAAAAACTTGCTGATTATTTGTTTAACTTAAACTGAGCGCTAAGTTAATTGCTTCAACCATGGATCTTGGGTCTGCAATTCCTTTATTTGCAATATCATAAGCGGTTCCTGAGCTTGGGGAAGTTCTAATGACATCCAAACCAATGGTTGTATTTACAGCACTATCAAAACAAAGTGCTTTTAAAGGACACAACCCTTGATCGTGATAGCAGCTTACAATTGCATCATAGTCTTGTTTTTCTTTGTTTAAATAAAGCTTTCCGACTTTTGAAAACAACCCGTCCGCACTCAAGGGGTTTGTAATATTAATCCCTTTTTGTCTTAATAGCTGCGCTGCAGGATTCAATATTTCAATTTCTTCTTTTCCTAAAATTCCCCCTTCTCCTGCGTGCGGATTAAGAGCACAAAGGGCAATTTTTGGATTTTTTATTCTATATTTTTCATATAAAAAACTATTTAAAATTTCAATTCTAAAAACAACATCCTCAATTGTAAGGTCGATATCTTTTAGCGCACAGTGTCTAGTTAAAAGAAGGACTTTTAAATCCCCTGCGATAAAAAGCATTTGTGCTTTTTTTTCGTTTTTTTCAAATAAACCCTCAATCACTTCCGTTTGACCCAAAAAGTTGTACCCTGCTCGATTAAGCTCTAGTTTTGATACAGGAGCAGTAACAATCCCTTTAATTATTCCTTTTTTTGCAAGTTCGCACACAAACTCAAGACTCTTGTAGCAAAAAACCCCGTTGTTTTCTTCCTCAATTAAATAATGGTCATAGTTTGCATCAATTTTTTCACCCACGATTAAAACATCTTTTCTGTCGGGTTTAATTATAGAAAGAGCTTTTTGAACAATTTCTTTGCCGATTCCCAGTTTATCTCCTGTGGTTATTGCGATTCTGTAGTTTTTCAATTATCCAACCTGTCAAAATAGTTTATTATATCAAGAAGTGTAGTTGAAGTACCGAAGTTTCCTGACTTGGTAACTATTGTTTTATCGTTTATATCCTTGCATAAAGGGATTGCAGGAAGTATTGAATCAACAATTTCTAAAAAAGTTGAACCAATCTTATAAGCACACTTGTAGGAAGTTTCCCCGCCTATTGTAATTAGGATAAACTTTGTTTGTTGATTAACTAAATAAGTCAGCTCACTAAGAAAATCGGTAATTCTATCCCCAATTTCCTCCTGTGTAATTCCTGCATCAATTAGAGTATTAGTTCCTTGTTCGCTTGATAGAGAAGAGGAAATATTGCAAACGTGGACTACAACATCTAAGTCTGAATCGAGTTTTCGAACAATATTTGAAACAAGCTCGTCTTTATTATTGCAAACTATATCCTCAATTGTTAAATCAACAAAGAAAACATTGTTTTTTCTCTCTTTTAAACTATCAATCTGATTCCTTGTTAACTTAGTAGCCGATCCTGAAACAATCAGCCTTTTTAAAGCAGGGATTTTATGGTCCTTAATATTTGTTTTAGCACAATAAAAAACTTTATTAAAAGCATGCGCTAACCCGGCACTTCCAACAGGAAGAATGTCAAATTCCGATTTATCAATCGCAAGGGCAATTTGTTCAAGATCCGTTTTAGACATTGCATCTACAACAATTAGTTTTTTTCCTTTTTGAATCAATTCTTTAATTTTTAAACTAATTGGTCCTGCTCCTTTGGTCACAGTTTTTAAGCCGATTGAGTCGATTAAATCGGAAAAATCAGGATTAACATCTTTTTTTAAGATATCAGGAATATAAGATTCTGTTATCGGCGCCTTAGGATCAAGCGCACATTGGGTTCTATCAATTACAATGCCGTCTAAAAGCTGATAAGCCCCTAGGGTTGAGCGTTTTTCTTCAACATAAGCAGGGGCAATAATTGCTGCATCTTTTTGGGCTTTATCAAGAAGCGCGATTACTTCTAAACCGACATGACCTCTTAATGTTGAATCGATTTTTTTGTAGAATTTTTCAGGTTTAATATGTTCTATTACTTTATCTGTAACTTTAATTAGTCTATCAAGAGCGATTTGTTTATCAACATTTCTGCTTTCTGTTGTGACAGCCCAGACATCCGCATCATCGCTTGAAAAGTCTTTATTAAAATCGATTATAATTTTTGTCTTACATCCGGTTTTAAAAAACTGCAATGCCGTGTCATTAGCACCTGTGAGGTCATCTGCAATTATTATTGTTGTTGAATCAGATAATGTCATATTTTAAACGCTCTGAACCTGAGAATCTTTTTTGCTTCCAACAAAAGTGTAATCAGTTGCGTTGATTAGGTATCTTTCAACCATTTCTCCTTCAGGGTTCTGCCATTTAGAGACCATTATCTTTCCTTCAATTGAAACCATTGAGCCTTTTTTAATCCATTCTGCTGCGGATTCTGCTTTTTTGTCCCAAAGCTGAATATTGAACCAATCAGCTTCTCTTTGTTTGGTTTTAGCATTCCATCTGTCAACTGCGATTGAGAATGTTGTTTTGGATTTACCGCTTTCAAAATATTTAATCTCAGGATCCTGACCCACGCGTCCTACTAAAATTGCACTATTCATTAATTAATACCTTTCAATAATTTATAATAAATTATATTATAGAGAATTTAGTTTTGCAAATAGACTCTTGCAATTGCACATTTAGTATCAGAAATTGTTGAATAAACGATTCTTATAATATCATCATTAACTATATCAACGCGCGAATATGCAATATCGTTTTCTTTTTTTAAGTTATCCTCAAATTTTCTCAATTTCAACATTCCATACTCATCTCTGCCTTGGTAAAATACAAGCATTGAAATAGAATCAATTTTTTTTTCAAAAATTTTGTAATTCCCTAAAGGAATAATTTTTCCCTGATAGCCTACTATAGGAGCAGTAAGGGTAATATAATAAACCCCTTTGGTTATATCTTCAATTGCTTTTTTATCAGCCCCAATGTCAATTTCCTCCTCCTTTAGCGGTTTTGATTCAACTCCGTATTCTCGTCCGAACAAAAACGCTTTTAAACGCCCGAAAAAAGTATTCTCAACAGGTTTTGGGGTTAGTTTGTTTATTGTATCATCAAATTCTTTGTTAGTAACAGGTTTAATCCCTTGAAAAGCAGTATCAATAAAGTTATAATCAGCATCAAGAAAATCGGATGCTAAAGTCAGGTTTGACAAAAAAAATAAAACAAGAATCAATCGTTTCATAATTTTATTCTAATGTTTTTTTCAATTTTGTAAAGGAAAGTTAGTTTATTTGGTTTATTCTAATGGTATTTTGTTTGTTAAAAAATTGTTCTTGCTTACAACTTTATTTCCTGTTCTTTTTTCTAATTGCAATCGTGCATCTTTTGCAATTTTTCCACCTTCTTTGGCAGCTTTTTTATTTTCCTCCATGCCAATTGCGTTTTCGCTTTGTGCAACCTGTCTTGTAGATAATTCAGCCAGTGCAGTAAAAATTAGCTCAGCTTCGCTCATATGGTCTCTAAGGTTTTGAGATTTCAACCCTTTTAGGTTCTTGTGCTCTTTTATGCTTAACCCGCTCCACTCTTGATGAATGATATTAGTTAAAATAGCGAATTCCATGCCCTCTTTAATATCATGGTCCTTCCAATAGTCAGTCAATTTGTTTCGCGTTTCCTGCCCTGTCATTCTCTGCTGAATCCAGCCATCAGACCTTCCTAATTGTTTATAGGTTTCTCTCGCTCTATCAATTGCTGTTGTCGGGTCTGCCATTTCTTGAATACGTTCTTGACCAATACGAGCCAGCCATTGTTTAATGGGTTCTGCTTTTTTGGAGGGAACAGATTGAATAATACGAAAAATCGTCTTGATATCTGCAGCATCAGTAGCTCTCATTTTTCCGTCATCTGCCTTCATTTTCAATCGGTGACAATTTGTCACCGTTTGCTCCGAACCCTCATCACGCAAGCGTTGCGCCAATTTGTTCCAATATTTTCTTGCACTCTGATAATCTTTTTCAATAAGAATTGCAATAATATCTACAACTGAAAAATAATAGGTTTCACATTCTTTATCATAAATATGTCTTATTCTTTTTTCTTCAAATAATGTTAAATCTTCCATTGCAATACAAACTCACTTTCCAAGTAATTATATCATAGATATATTTTTGGTTTATAATTTAGAAAAATGGAATTAGAGAATTTATTAACTAAAACAGATAAACTTTTAAATAAAGCGGTTTTTAAGAGTATAAAACAACTAAGATTAACTATAGATAAAGAAATTTTAGATGATTATATTATAATTGGCTGTTTTAATTCTTTTCAAATGGAACTATTAAACACAAAAACATCAAAAATTAAACTTTCACTAGACAGTTTATTAAAAAACAAAATCAACCACCCGGAACTAAAGTTAGAAGACTATAAAAAGATTAAAAGGATTATTTCTAAACCTGATGAGGTTAAATTGTCCAAAAATAGAAACAATTGCATTTTATTATTAAAAAAAGACAAAAAAAGGTATCAAGTTGTAGTTAAAGCTACGAAAGACAAAAAAGAAAACTTCCTGACATCCTTTAGATTTGCACAGCACTAAAAAAGATTATCTTAATTATGAGGACTCCCGCACCCCTCTGTCACCTGTTGGTCCGGTAGGGAGAATTACCGTACTAAGATAATCTTATCTATATTATAAACCCATTTAACCCGCTTTTCAACCCTAATTCTTGAATATTATCTTTGTTTTAATTTTAAATGCATAAAATTAAAACAAAGTTTATCGCTTTCATCTCTTAAATACTTAATAACAGGAGTAATGTTAACAATTTCTTCAATTGCTTCATTGTAATAACAAAAATTCTCTAACAATACCAAGGTGTTATAAATATTTTTCATGATTGTATGATTTTTATTGAAGAATTTCTTTTCTATTTTTATAGTCATCTTTTTCTCCTTTGAAATCTGATTACTAAAAAAATAATATCAGATTTTTAATTTAATTTCATTGAGATTTAACAATAAAGTATATTTTGTCCGGCTATTGACAATTCAGAATTAAAGCGATTAGGAAACTTTAATATTGTTTTTGTGTTGTTCCAATCCGGATTCTATAACTGCCATAAGTTAGCTATACTACAAATGCCCTACATAGTTGTTTTAGAAAAATTTTTAAAGTATAATTATTAAAAAACCAAATGTCGATATGGCGGAATCGGTATACGCGCACGTTTGAGGGGCGTGTGGAGCAATCCGTGGGGGTTCAAGTCCCCCTATCGACAAATTTTTGTATTTAGAGCCTCTTTTTGAGGCTCTATTTTAGTATTTAAGCTGTTCTTACGGGTTCCAATTATATTATTTAATTTTGTGATAATATACTGTTATGAATAAAGGACAAATAGTAATATTCAATACTGATGATAATAAAGTTTCCGTTGACGTCAGATTTGAAGATGAAACAGTATGGCTCACTATTGATGACATGTCTAAACTGTTTGATAAATCACGTTCAACCATCAATGAACACATTTTAAATATATATACCGAAGGAGAGCTGCGAGAAGATTTGTCCAAAAGAAAAATCGGAATTTCCGATTTTTCTACTAAGCCCACAAATTACTATAATCTGGATATAATTATTTCAGTTGGATACAGAGTTAAATCACTTAGAGGTACACAATTTAGACAGTGGGCAACAAAAAGACTGCACGAATACATAAAAAAAGGGTTTACTCTTGATGATGAACGACTTAAAGGTAATGGTTCACGTTATTTTAAAGAATTAATACAACGTGTTCGTGACATAAGAAGTTCTGAAAGAAACTTATATCAACAAGTTACAGATATATATGCAACTTCTGTTGACTATGACTCTAAATCAGAACTAACAAAACAATTCTTCGCAACAGTACAAAATAAAATGCACTTTGCAGCGCATAAACATACTGCTGCAGAAGTCATACATCAAAGAGTAGACAATGAAAAACCATACGTCGGTATGACTAATTTTAAAGGTAATTATCCAACAAAGAACGATGTAAAAATTGCAAAGAATTATCTTACTGAAAAAGAATTACAAATATTAAATCTACTTGTTTCTCAATTTTTAGATTTTGCCGAATTACAAGCTTTAGAAGAACATGCTATGACCATGCAAGATTGGATTGACGAACTGGATAGACAGTTATTAGGCAACAAAAGAGAATTACTTACAACTAAAGGAAAGATTTCTAATAAACAAGCCATGGAAAAAGCCGAAAAAGAATTTGAAATTTATAGACAAAGAGAAATGCAAGAACTGGAATCAGATTTTGATAAAGCAATTAAACAAATAACTAAAAAATCTGTGGATGATAACTAAAATATTATACACACTCCAACCCTAAAACCATTCTCATATTATAATAAACTTGTGTTGAGTCTCTCATTGTACTAATAATAGACTTATAAAGTTCCAAAGTTGGGAGCTTATCGACATTTAACTTTTTAGAGTTCTCACAAGAAGACTCTATTTCAGTATTTAAACGACTCTTTTAAAAAAGGACATAAAAAAATTTTACAAAAGATAATTTAATTGCAGAATTGTCTTTAGGGTTCTGGATTTATTTGTGCGGCAGAAAATACAAAAATACTCTTTGGCATAAAGCAGGCTTTTTTAAAACAGTATTTGCTGAGTATCCTAATTTTTCTGAATTTGATAAGTTAGGTAAGATTTCCCTCGCACTTCAAATAATGCTGAAATTAAAAAACAGGATATTTAACCACAAAATTATTATAAAACCCTTATGGCATAACTAACTGTTATAACGATTTAAGAAGGCTTTTAGGATACATTTCTTGATAGAATATGTGATTTTAATAATGTTATCGCAAAGAAAATTTCCGATTTCCACCTTTTGGAATGCTTTTATATTTTGCATATTTAAAAATTTGTCAGCAATTCATTTTGACTATTAAAAACTTCAATTTTAAACATACTTTATTGTAATTAATTCATTAACCAATCAAGACAGAGTTTTGTAAAATCGTCTTTATAATGTAAAAATAAATCTTCTGCATGACAGCCGTTTTTAAATTCTTTGTATTCTTTTTTACAAACTGCTTTTTGATAAAGTTCTTTAGTATGCCAGGGGTGTACTGTCGGGTCTTTTTCACCTGCAATAAAAAGTGTCGGAACTTTAATTTTATCAACAACACTAATTGGTTTTGTTTTGTGAAGCAATAAAGGATAAAATCTAATTGATATAAACCTATCAAGTTCAAATTTTTTCATTGTTTCGCCCCACGCTTCTTTTTTCCACATCTGATTTTCTATTTTGTCAAAATCCGCTGGTGCTGATACTGCTATTACTTTATCAATGAATCTGCTTTTAGATGCATAGATTAGACAAATCGCAGCACCGAGTGAGAACCCTATAAGATAAATTTTTTTATAATTTTTTCTAGCAAAACGCACAACACAATCTAAATCCATAAGTTCTTTAGCAGTAAAAGTGTACAATCCTTTTGATTTACCATGGCCTCTAAAATCAAGTGCAATCACATCAAAATGGTTAATAAACATTTGAGAAATTTGACAAAACGCATTGGAATCCTTTGTCATACACCACCCCGGTGCAATAATTACAACTTCCTTATGCTTATTTTTATAATGATTTATTGCAATATTAATTTTATCTTTTGTTGTTAAATTATAATTATCCATGGCTATTATTTTATTCCTTTTTTTAATGACTTTTACTAGAGTTTACCACAAATTCTTTGTCTTAGTGCTTTAAAGGTATTATTTTTTATTTAACAGCTCAAATAAGTCCCTCTTAGGACTCTATTTCAATATTTAAACTTAGGTAAAACTTAATCAGGCACATACTTAAGAATATCATTAGTTGTACATTCAAGTGCAAAACATAGTTTATCAAGAGTATTGAAGGTTATTTTTGTTGTTTCATTCTTGTATATTTTATTAACAGTATGATTATCCAAACCTGTCATTTTAACAATATCGGATTTATCGAGTTTTTTTTGTGCCAATAATATTGCAAATCTGTTTTCAATCATGTTTTTATCTTAGCAATATAAGAATAATATATTTTATTTAGTAGTTTACAATACGAAATAGTTACTTTACATACCAAAAATTTTAATATATTGTAATAATGTAAAAAGTAAGGAAATATTAATCGGGAATATATGCAAAAATATCGTTAGTATCACAGTTTAATGCAGCGCATAATTTGTCTAATGTAATAAGGTCAATTCTTGAATATTTACCTTTATAGATTTTGTAAATAATATGATTATCCAAACCTGTCATTTTAACAATGTCGCGTCTATCAAGCCTTTTTTGCGCTAAAAGTTGTGCAAATCTATTTTCAATCATGCTTGCATTTTAACGCATTAGAATAATTATGTCTTAATAAGTATACTAATATACTAAATGGTATTTTTATATTCTATTTCCTTTAATATTTCTTAGTAGAAAAGGAATAAAAAATGAACAATAAAAAAACGCTGTTAATAGACCTTGATGGTGTATTAAACCAATACACAGGAGGTTTTGAAAAAAATTATATTCCCAAAATCAAACAGGGTGCAAAAGAATTCTTAAGCGAATTATCAAAAAGCTACATTATCAAACTTTTCACCACCAGAAATAAAATACTTGCAGCAAAATGGTTAATAGAAAATGGGCTTGATACAATAATTGATGATGTGACAAATGTTAAAGAGCTTTCATATTTATATATTGATGACCGCTGCATAAAATTTGACGGGAACTATTCTAACCTAAAAGCTCAAATACTAAGCTTTAAACCCTGGCATAAAAAATAATGTGTTAAACTTTTACCAGGTACAACAAAGGGTAAGGGTTTCCCTGCTCGTCTTTCGGGGTTCTTTTTTGGACCTTAAAACCATTATGCTCATAGAATCTTTTTGCATCAGTGGTAGAAAAATTTAAAAAAATACATCAGAATAGGTGGTATGAAAAGAGATAAAAATAAATATGTTAAAACCTTTAAAGTATTAGGTCAAAATATTAGAAACATAAGAAAAAACAAGGACTTATCTCAAGAAGAACTTGCTTTTATGGTTTCTAGTGCAAGGAATTATATTGGTTGTATTGAAAGAGCTGAAAAATTTCCTAGCATTATTTTTATCTTAGATATTGCAAGTGCGCTTAAATGTAACGCTCATGACTTGTTTGAGAATGTATAGATATTTATCTTTTGTAGGTATCTGCACTACATTTATTATTAATATAGCTCATATAATATTAAAATGCAAGAAGACAAAGTTTTAGAGTTTAAAAAAGTAGTTGGTGAACTTGTCCGTGAACTTCGTAAGAAAAATACAAATTTGTCGATTAATAAGTTTGCGCTTAGTTATGACTTTGATAAAAGCAATATGAGCAAACTTGAAAGAGGTATATATAGTGCTTATCTTATCACTGCTTGGAGATTATCCGAAGCTTTAGGCTTAAAGTTTTCTGAATTTGCTAAATTAATTGAAGAAAAACTTGGCGAAGATTTTACCTTAATGGATATTTAATTAAATCAAGTTGTATTAATATGATACAGCCGCTGCTGCACTTTTTAGTGTCTATAAATCTAGTGTTAAACTTTTACCATGTACAACAAAGGATAAAGGTTTCCCTGCTCGTCTTTCGGGGTTCTTTTTTGGACCTTAAAACCATTATGCTCATAGAATCTTTTTGCATCAGGATTTTGTTCATTAACTGCAAGTTCGTTTATTGAATGCTTTTCAATTGCATATCGGATTAGTTTTGTACCAAGCCCCTGCCCTCTTCTATCAGCACTTACAAAAAGCATTTCAAGGCAATCTCAATAACTTTCTGAACAGATTAGATAAGTCCGAATAAATTAAAAGATAGACCCTCTGAACAACACACCATACCTTTAAGGTACTGCTGGGATTACCCAACGTTGTTTTAACCAGACGCTAGTCTATCTATTAATATTATAAACCATGACTACCGATTTTTCAACTCTTTACTAAGATTTCCTAAAAGGTCATTTATCCAGCTGTATTTATCTTGTTCTACAATATCGGTATCACTTGGAAATAATTTTAATCCATACCCCAAGCACTTACCATTATATACAAATATATTATTACTTAATTTCATATAATATGATGGTTCAATATCTCCATCATATTGGTTTGGTTCAAATGCTTGATATATTGAGCTTGCTACAATATCTGCTAACTGTAAACACTTTGACTGGCTTTTAGTTAATGGCTTGATGTTAAGTACATACTGAGCGCAGTCGATAACTTTATGCATGTATGTTTCCAGCTCATCATAATGGGTATTTCTACGGTGTTCAAAGATGAAGTTAGCTTTAGCTTTCTTGGATTTCAGGAATATAGTAACTTTTTCTAACAGTATCTTACAAGCATAATTATAAAGTATAGACTTAACCTTTAGCGGCTCTTTAAGAGTTTCTTTTTGAAACACAACAGATATAATTGTAAAGTCTTTAAATTGTGCTAACTGGTTCACGCATACTTTTCTTTTTTCATGAGACATTTTATAGAAATGCAGCGGTGATAATATATCTTTCTGTTGATATTTTAGAATTTTTTTTAATTCATTGACAATACTTGCTAACTTTTGGTCTAATTCTTGTTTAACAATAATAGCCGATAGTACGAAAAATCTACTGCTTCCCCGCCCAAAGTTGCATTCAAACTTAAATCCTTCATCTCCCGCTTCATCGATATAGACATTATAGTTATTTGTTGCAATATTATCTGCTTCCATAATGTAATTATATCATAAACAAGCAAGGATATAGCAGGGTGCAGCCGCTGCTGCACTTTTTAGTGTCTATAAATCTAGTGTTAAACTTTTACCATGTACAACAAAGGATAAAGGTTTCCCTGCTCGTCTTTCGGGGTTCTTTTTTGGACCCTAAAACCATTATGCTCATAGAATCTTTTTGCATCAGGATTTTGTTCATTAACTGCAAGTTCGTTTATTGAATGCTTTTCAATTGCATACTGGATTAGTTTTGTACCAAGCCCCTGCCCTCTTCTATCAGCACTTACAAAAAGCATTTCCAATTTATTATTCTCAATTCCCATAAATGCGCTGCAGGTGTTGTCTTCATCCAGCAATACTATTAATTGGGAAACTTCTTTTAGTGCTTTTGGAACATATTGTTTAATATTTTCTATTTCAACAATAGATAAAAACAAATGCGTTGTTTTAACTGAACTTTCCCAAACTCCAAGGAGCTGTTCAATTAGTTTTTGTGTTCTTTTGTTTTTATCAATCTTAATTATTTCCATCGCACTTAATCAAGATACATTAAGGGTTTGTTTTGTTTAAATATCTTTATTTTTTCTTCTATAATTGAGCTTTTTTGATTATCAAATAACTTACAGAATTCTTTTTTTGTAATCCCGCTATTGGTTTTAATTTTATTATATTCGCTTTCTAATACCACAAGACCTGCGCTTGATGCTTTTGACACAATGAGTTTTTGAACTTCTTCTTTTTTCATATATTTATTTAGAATCTTATCTGCGTTTTCATTTGTTTTTGAGAACCTGTTGTTAAAATCATTAATAAACTCATTAGGAATATATCCGCTTGAAGAACAAAAGCTTTCTAACACCGTTGTATTAACAGCTATAAAACCTTTGGCAAAACCCGCATCATTATAAGCTTGAAGCTCTTTTTGGCTTGGCTTTTTATTCTTTTTGAAGATTAATGATTCAAAAACCACTTTAGTTAACACAAAAGCAGCTATAAAAACAACAATAAACACAACTATATTAACTATCGGCTTTGATTCTTTTTTTTGTTTTTCCCTATCCTGTGACATGTTTTTCCCTTTAACTTAATAACAACTATACTATATTACAAAAATACTTAAAAACCAATAAAAAAAGAGGGTCAAAGAAAAATCCAATAACCCTCAAAATACCAAAACACAAAATATAAAATCTATTATTCACGATACTCTGTTATTACACACCGCACGCTTGCACCATAAGATTCATCACGCACCCTATCTGTAGATGCTACAATGTTTTTTGTATTGCCACGATTACCCGAAATGGTCCATAATGCATGTGGCGCGCATCCGTTCCCGCCACAATTGGATGAATTTCCTCCGAAATGTTTTGATAATCTTTCAGTGCATTTCGGGAATCCATGGGTCGAGTCATCAAGATAACAAAGTTGCAACCCTGCTGATCCGAATTCTGCTGGACTAGTCATTGTTCCTAAATCGTCAGAAGGATTCGGTAATCTCCAATAACCCAATGCATTTCCTTCGTTGTATTTGGAGCATAACTCCCTCGCAGCAGCAAAGTTGCATACCGTCCTTTTATTTGCTGAATACCCATATGCAGGACTTACAGCTTTCCCATCAAGCTTCGCTGTAAGATCGGAACCGGATCCAGCTGTGTTAGCCCCCGAGTCACCGGTCGTTCCATGCCAGCAACACCTATCTTTATTTATACCGGAACAATTTTTACCAGGTGAGACAACTTCCACTGCTGCTGCACTCGGTATTGCAATTTCTTTAAATTTCGCACTTGTTGACCCGTTAGCACTATCTCCAATATTTCTTTTTGTTACACATACGCTAGTGCGACTAAGCCAAAACCCGCCAAATTTACTTGAGCATTCATCTGCTGTCACCTTTTTCAAGCAAGTACCTTCTTTAAGTAGATAACCTTCAGAACACTGTGTACATTCGCTACTTGTGCATTTGGTACATTTACTATGCTTAAGGGTACAACTAAGGCAGGTAGTTCCATCTAAATAACTTCCATCTTTACAACTACTACAGTTAGCAGTCCCGCTGGTGCAGGTTTTACAAGTGCTGGGACAAGTAGTTGGTGTTGTAACAGCATCACAAGCAGTTCTGTCTGCATTGGGTGTAGTATTTGCTCCACAAGCTTGGCAGTGACATCCATTATGGTAGTTATTACCTGTGCAACTGCTTGCTGCAACACATGTTGAAACACAAGCAGTATGACTAGAATTAGCTTCTGAATTAGTTCCACACGCACTGCAGCTTGTTCCTGAATAACCATCGCTTCCTTGATAAGTATTACCTGAACATGCTACACAAGTATTTCCTTCTCTTCTATACCCTTTAGAACATGTTTTTCTTGTACACCCTTTTCTGTCAGCATTAGGAAAATACCCATTTGCAGTATCACATGTTTTACAGCTTGATTGAAGATTGTCGTCTTGATAATGATATCCATCATTACACATAATGCAGTCTGTACTTCCAGTAGATATATATGGAGCATTGCAAGCAGAACATGTTCCATTTGCCATATTTAAACCATATCCTGAATTGCATCTATCACACCTGCTTGGATCAGAATTACAGTTAAAACAGTTACCTTGTGTACAAGCTTCGCATTTACAAGTTAATAGATTTTTAAATTCGTTTGCACATCCTATTGGACATCCTACACATTGATTGCCTAAACAAAGAGTACATTCAGGTCCTATACCAGATGGACATGCCATACTTAACTTCTTTGTTCCAATAGATACTCCGCCATGTTTCAGTTTGTGCGTGACAATTGGAGCAAGACTAGCTAAGATGACTGAGATTGTAATCAAGCTTATTAATAGCTCGATTAAAGAGAAAGCTTTTTTCATTGGTATTTCCTTTTATATTTTTGTATTTTTCTTACTATTAGTGATATATTTTTGCGGATAGGTTAACTTATAATAATACTATTCTACCTAATTTTTAGAAAAAGTCAAATAAAATCTAACAAATTGGTAGTTTATTATGGTAAAAAAATCTATTAAAGTAATATAATGGAAAAAAACATATCTGTTCTAATTGGTGAAAGAATTAAAGAAATAAGAAAAAAAGAAGGGTTAACACAAGCGGAGCTTGCGCAAAAAATTAATGTTGACCCTAAATATATAAGCAGACTGGAAACAGGTTCTTCAACCCCTTCGATTGCAGCAATGGCAAGAATTTCAGCTGCACTTAAAACAAATTTATCCGAGTTTTTTATAATTGATAGCAAAGAAAAAAGAACATTTCTTATTGAGAATATAAATTTAAAACTCAATAAAGCAAGCTATAAGGAATTGAATGTTATTTGTGATTTAGTTGGAGTTTTAGTCGACAAATAAGCTAAGCAAGTGAGAAAATTTCATAAATTTCATCATCTGATAATTCAGTGATTGTTTTTTCTCCTTCAAAAACCGCAGCATTTGCAAGTTCTCTTTTATCTTTTATAATTTTGTCAATTTTTTCTTCAAAAGTAGATAAAGTTACAAACCTATGGATCATAACGTTTTTATTCTGTCCGATTCTATAGGTTCTATCAGTTGCCTGGTCTTCAACTGCCGGATTCCACCATAAATCATAATGAATTACATTAGTTGCGCTTGTAAGGTTCAAACCCAGACCCCCGGCTTTTAAGGATAGAATCATTATTTTTGATTCAATATCCTGCTGGAATTTTTTAATAATATCTTCTCTTTGTTTAACATTCAAGCTCCCGTGGAAAAATAAAGGAGTCTGGCTCAGTTCCTGGATAATAATATTCTCTAAAATTGTACCCATTTCTTTATATTGCGTAAAAATAAGCACTTTTTCTTCATTATCTAAGATATTGCTTAGGATATCTATTAATTTTTGAGTTTTTCCAGATGCATTAGCTGACATATCCCCGTGTTTTAGGAAATGGTAAGGGTGATTGCAAATCTGTTTTAAGTTTGTTATAAGTTTAAAAATTGCACCTCGTCTATTCATTCTTGATTCAGATTTGGTTATTGACTCCATTGATTCATTAAGTATTCTTTCATAAAGAGCTACTTGAGGTTTAGTTAGATAGCAAAAATCATCCAAGACAACTTTTTCAGGGAGATCTGAAATTATTGTTTTATCTGTTTTTAAACGTCTTAGCATAAAGGGGCTTATTGCTTTTTTAAGCTTTTGGGCTCTTGATAGTTCTTTAAATCTTTCAATTGGAATTGAGTAGTTTTTGCTAAAATCTACTAAAGAACCTAAATAACCTTTATTTATAAAGTCAAAAATACTCCATAGCTCACTTAGGCGGTTTTCAACAGGGGTGCCTGTCATTGCAACTTTCATATTAGCGCTTATTGCTTTAATAGCCTGAGTTTGACTCGTTGAAGGATTTTTAATGTTTTGCGCTTCATCAATTATTAGAATATCCCAATTGTTTTTCTTAAACTTCTCAAGGTCAATTCTAAGAATAGCATAGGTTGTAAGAATGACATCGCAATCAAGAGAAAATTCTCTGTTGAATCCGTGGTAAATAAGGGTTTTAAGGGAAGGAGAGAATGTATTAAGCTCCCTTTTCCAGTTACCCATTAAGGTTGTAGGACAAACAACAAGGGCTGGTTTTTTGAGCCTTTTTTCTTCTTTTAATTTTAAGATTAAACTAATAACCTGGATTGTTTTACCAAGACCCATATCATCTGCTATACAACAGCCAAAACCTTTGTTAATATTGGTATAAAGCCACCTGTAGCCGACTTGTTGATATGCTCTTAGAGTCCCTTTTAACCCTTTAGGAAGTTCAATATCTTCAACTTTAGTAAAATCAGATATGACTCTTGCAAATGCTGAATCGTAGTCAAAATCATAATCATCAATTTTTCCAGACAGAGCATTATGCAAAAGCTGCATTTTATTAACGGTCAAATTAGGCGATTTTTCAAGTTTTTCTAATAGCTTTTCTGTTTCTTCTTTATCAATTAGAATATACTTTTCTTTGTATTGAATTAACCCTTGGGAGTTTTTAGCTAATTCTCTAAATTCTTGTGCTGATATCTTCTCATTATCCCCTAAGGCAATTTCGATTTTAAAATTCATGATTTCATCAAGAGAAATAGTTGATCCTGAAGGGTTTTTAAGCAGTTCTTTAAGGTCTTGCAGCCTGTTTTCTTTAATTTTAGCATTAATTGAAGCCCTTGGGATAATTACATTGTCTAAACCTTCGGGAAGATTGACTTCCATGCCTGCTTGGGATAAGTAAAAACTAATTTGTGTTATAAGTTTATAAACACCTGATAAATCAAGTTCCATTGTGACATCATCTAAGTCTTCAATGTATTTAGTTGCCCAGTTTATCTGTTTTTCGATTAATATTTTATCCGAAGAGGATAAGTCTTCAAGTGCAATAATTCTATTCTCGTTTTTATCCTTGGCAAGAATCCTTAATAAAAACTTATCGCTATTCAGTTTTTCAATATTGAAAACAGGGATAATACTATAGGTCCCAAGGCTCATCTCATCAAACCAGCTTTGAATATCAGAGGCTAAATCCACCCCTTTAACTATCCTTTTTTGAATACTGTTTTTAACAAGATAAACAGCTGCCTTTAAGTCTTTAAAACGGTGATGTTTTACATTAAGAAAAGTAAAAATAAGATAGTTTAAGTATCTTTCAATTAATTTTTTGGTTGTTTCTTTATCTATAATGTCGTTTTCAAGATACAAACTGTAAGCTTTAAGAAAATCTTTATTCTCAAAATACAGCTCCCAAAAAACACTGAAAGAATCTTTTTTAAAATTCACTGCAGGAATAAAGTGGAGTTTTTCAACAGCTTTTTTAACGAATTGCACAAGAGAAAAGTAGAACTTGTAACTTTCCGTACAATCGGACAAATCAAGGTTTTCATCCACTCCTGTTAAGTATTCAAAAAACATATCAAAGGTAATTTTGTATCCATAATAATTTCCTTCATACTGAGGGCGGAGACGATACAAAGAGCCTTTTTGCTTTAAGTAATAATCAAAATTATAAGGAGGAGTTATAAAAACCCCGTCTTGTTCAAGTCTTATTTCAGTCTGCCTTAGAATCGGATTTTTAGTGTCGAAAGTGTCTGGAAATTCTTCTTCTATTAGTTCATATATTAAAGATAGGGTGTATCTAAAATCCTTATTCTTTTGAGAGTAGGGATTCTGGTCCAGATTCAAAAGCAGTTTTTCTATGCTGTTTTTCTTAAAACTCAAATTAAATTTCATATCCATTTGAATATTCTATTATAAAAGTTTTTAATTTAAAAGAGTTATTGAAAAAATTTTGATATAAATCAGTTTTTCGATATAATTATAGTATGAAATTTGCAATAAGGATAATTAAAAATCAATTCCACCCTCTAAAAGTGCCTGATAACGCTAATATCAAACACGGTCAATACGTTTTAGTAAGAACCGACAAGGGTGAAGAAGTTTTCAAGGTTTTTTTAGTCAATGAACAAATTCAGCGTTTATGGGAAAAACACACTCCTGAAGCGCTTTGCATTATTCGAATTTTGAATGACGAGGATTTAAAAACATACGAAGAACAAAAAAAACTTGAAGTTGAAGCTTTTTACAAATGCCGCGATTTGGCACTTAAGCGCCATCTGGTAATGAAATTTACCCAGGCAAGATATACATTTGATAGAAAAAAAATTACTTTTTATTATACAGCTCCCGAACGGGTTGATTTTAGAGAACTTTTAAAAGACTTAACCCAGGAATTTAAAAGAGTAAGAATTGACTTGCGCCATATTGGAGTAAGGGATGAAACCTCAATCCTTCAAGGACAGGGGATCTGCGGTCAGGATTACTGCTGCTGCCGGTTTTTAAAAAAGTTTGAACCGGTCAATACAAAACTTGCTAAAGACCAGGGAATCCCTATTACTCCAGGCAAAATTACAGGAGCGTGCGGAAGATTGTTGTGTTGTTTAAACTATGAATACAAAAACTACATTGACGCAGCAAAAACCCTTCCTCCTGTGGGTTCTGGTGTTATGACCCCGGATGGCGTCGGCCGGGTCTTTATGGTTAATTTCCTAAAAAAATCATTGAGCGTAAAGTTAGAAGATGGAAAAATCAAAGAATATCAAAAACAAGATATTGAAATGATAGATGGTGAAGTTAATATCGATATTGATATTAACAACAACCTGTCTTATCAGGAAGATGAAGTTGTTGATATTAAATCTTTAGAAGATGATAAGAACTCATCAACAGGGAATATTTAGTTTTAGTGAGGTTTTATGGAAATAGATAGTGAAAAATTAGCTTCAGTTGCAGCAAGAATCCTGGACGACAATAAAGCGCAGGATATTGTAATTCTTAATGTTTCCAATGTTTGTTCTCTATCCGATTACTTTATTATTGCAACTGGTTCTTCAACTACTCATATAAAAGCATTAAGTGAAACTTTAAAGAAAAAAATTAAAGATATTTACAAAAGGCTCCCGATGAAAGCCGAAATTGAAGGACAAAACCGCTGGAATTTATTAGATTATGGAGAAATTGTCGTTCATATAATGCATAAAGTAGAAAGAGACAACTACAAAATTGAAAAATTCTGGTCGCATGCTATGATTCTAGATAGAGAAATTTGGGAAGAGAACTCAAAAGAGTATTCTTTGTATGAAAAAAAATAGCTTAAAAAAAACAGGAATAATTTATAATTCAGATATTAAAGAGGCTTATAATCTTGCTAATATAATTAATGAAAAAATTGAAGATTCTTTGGTTTTTTCAATTGATAATTTATCAGCAGATATCAACCTTGCTATGGTTATCGGAGGGGATGGGACCTTTCTTCGTGCTGCAAGATACTATTGTCATTATTCAATTCCAATTATCGGTTTTAATGTCGGAAGACTGGGTTTTTTAGCACAGGCAAACCCAAAAGAACTCAATAGCGTTATTGAAAAGCTAAAAAACGAGGATTATTCAATTGAGAATCGATTAATGCTCAGCTACAATAATAACAATGCTCTTAATGATATTGTTATTAAAGGAAAAAACCCGACAAGAACTTCCACTCTTAATTTATTCATAAACGATAAACTTTTGTGTTCCTATGTTGCCGACGGATTAATAATTTCAACCCCGACAGGCTCAACCGCCTATTCTTTATCAGCCGGAGGTCCTATAATTGCACCGACTCTTGAATGTTTGACAATTGTCCCGATTTGTCCTCATACGCTCAATACAAGACCTATTGTTGTTTTAGCGGATGAAAAAATTACAATAAAAAACCAGGAAAACGAGAATTTAAACGTTGTATTAGATGGACAAGTAAACTGTGAAGCAGATTGTGAGGTAACAATTGAAAAAAACAAAAACTATGCTAAACTTTTAATTCTTAATAAGCAAAAAGATAAATTTTATGATATTTTAAAAGAAAAACTCTACTGGTCAACACCTATAAAAAAATAAGCAAATGTTAAAGTCATTATCAATTAAAAATTTCATACTAATTAAAGAAGCAAACCTCGAATTCACAAAAGGCTTTAATGTACTATGCGGAGAAACCGGAGCCGGCAAAAGCATTATTATTAAAGCACTTGATTGTGTTTTAGGAGCAAAAATTGAAAAAACAATGATTCTTGATTCAAAAAATCCCTGCTATATTGAAGCAGTTTTTGAAAAAGAAGGGGTTGAAACTGTTATATCAAGACAAACAAGTGCTCAAAGTAAGTTTCGAATAGACGGAGTCTTAGTTTCAAGCGATGAAGTTAAGGAACTTAGAAGTTCTTTAGTTGATATTCATTCACAGCATCAAACTTATTCTTATATGGCTCAAAAACACCATATCAAGCTTTTAGATGACTATATTACAAAAATTGATCCTTGTTATATTGAACTAATAAAAACTTATAAATCAACTTATCTTGAGTTTAGAGAAACTGAAAAAAAACTTAAATTCTTAAAGGAAAACTACCTTAACAATCAAAAAGAGATTGATTTTTTAACCTTTCAGCTAAAAGAGCTGGATGATGCTCAAGTTAGACAAAACGAAGAAGAAGAACTTCAAGAAGAGCTCAATATCCTATCTAATATTCAAGTTCTAAAAGACGACAGCTACTCTTGTTATTATGCGCTATCCGGGGATAATCAAAGCATTATTGAAGCATTAGGAAAAATAAAGTATAGTTTATCTAGTTTAGTTGAACTTGATAAGAATTTACAAGAGCCCTTAAATTCTCTTTTTGATTCAATTGAAAACTTAAAAGACAGTGCTAATTATATAAGAGATTATTCATATTCTCTTGAATTTAACCCTCAAAGACTGGATGAATTGAACGAAAGGGTTTCTTTAATTCAAAAACTTAAAAGAAAGTATGGTCCTGATTTAGATTCAATTCGAAGTGAAATTGAACAAAAATTGAACTCTTTAATCGCGGGGGACAATAACCTTGAAACGATTGAAAAAAACTATGAAAATTTACTGGAGCAAGTTGAGCTTCTTGGTATAAAAATCAGTGAATATCGAAAAAAACACGCGCTTGATTTATCAAAACTAATTGAAGGAAAACTAAAAAACCTTGAACTTAAAGAAGCAGTGTTTGAAGCAGGTGTAGAAGATTGTCAAAAAAACGAATCAGGACAGAATAAGGTTGAATTCTTAATTTCAACCAATAAGAATAAAAAACCTCTTCCTTTGGCTAAAATTGCTTCAGGAGGAGAAATATCAAGAGTGATGCTTGCTCTAAAATCTGTTTTTTGTCTTGTTGATAATTGTAATACAGTTATTTTTGATGAAATCGATACTGGAATTTCAGGTGTTACCTCAGGAGCTGTTGCTCAATCAATTGTTGAGCTTTCTCAATCAACCCAAATTATATCAATCACCCACCAGCCGATAATTGCAGCAAAAGCGGATAATTTTATCTGGGTTGAAAAAAACCACAAAGAATCAACCCAAATTAAAATTGAAATACTAGATAAACAAAGAAAACTTGAAGCATTAGCTATAATTGCAAGCGGGGAAGTGAGTCAAAAAACTCTGGATTTTGCTTCAACCTTACTTAGCTAATAAATTCTTAAGTTCCTCTGTAACAATCTGCATTGCTTTATTAACTGCGATATCTTTTTTTAGTTTTTCGTGCTGGTACATTATTGTTGTGTGGTTTTTTTGAAATTCCTTAGCGAGCATAGGATAGCTTAAATTCAACAGTTCTCTTGATAGATAAATTGCATATTTTCTTGCATTAACAACCTCTTTTGCTCTTGCTGAGGATAGAATTTCTTCTTTATCGATTGAAAAGTATCGAGCACAGGTTTCAAGGATATCTGCTATTGTAATTTGTTTTTTAATCTTATCCAATTCCAAAAACTCAACTGTTTTATCAACCGTAAGTTCCACCCCTTCAATAGATGCCAGCGCACTTGCTTTATTGTATGCACCTTCAAGTTCACGGATATTTGTTTTATAAGTTTGAGCCAAAAAAAGCGCAACTTCATTGCTTATTGGGAAGTTTGAGAGGATAGCGTGGTGTTTTATAATTTCTGCTCTTGTTTGTAAATCAGGAATTGTAATTTGAGCTTCAATTCCCCACTCGAATCTGCTTCTTAGTCTATCAGGAATAAGTTCAAATGCGCTTAATGGTCTATCTGAAGCAAAAACAATCTGTTTTCCTGCATGGTATAAGGCATCAAAGGTGTTAAAGATTTCTTCTTCTGTTCTTTTTTTCCCTTCAATCCACTGGATATCATCAATAAGCAAAACATCAACGGATCTGTGCATTTGTCTAAATTTTCTCATTTTTTCATTCAAATCCAGAGTGTTTTTACAAGTATTTAAAGATTCAATTAATTTGTTTCCAAACTCTTCGGCTTTTGTGTATCTTATTTTTAAATTAGGAAAATTTCTTAGTATCTTGTGTCCGATTGCTTGCATTAAGTGCGTTTTTCCAAGTCCGACAGAACCTGATATAAACAAAGGATTATACTTTTGCCCCGGAGATTCAGCAATCAGCTGCGCTATTCTATAAGCGAATTTAGAATTTTCTCCTTCTATAAAATTTTCAAAAGTATACTTTAAATTGAGCCCGCAGAATGAGTGCATCTGCGCTAAATCTTCCATTTTTCTAGCGGTTTCAATGTGGCTTTTTTCATCAACTGTTTGTTTTATAGGCTTTTTTTTAGTTTTTAAACTTTCGTCTAATACAAATCTAACCGCTCTTTTTAAATTTGTAACTTCAAAAAAAGTCTCCTCAATTTCCTTTAAGTGTTTCTGCTGCAGCACCTGGATTCCAAAGCTTTGGGAGCTTTTAATAAGAAAAATTCCATTGTTTTCTTCACTAAAAGGCAATGCCGGTTCAAGGGACATTATCCAGGGTTTAACAAAGCCTGGGAGCCTTTTTTCAAGCTCTATTAAAAATTTATTCCATAATTCTATATCTTTTTTATCTAACACAAGTTCTAACCTTAAAAAGCATGACTTTTGAGTATTATTTTACTATAAACAAACACTGTAGTAAAATGGTTTATGGTAATATTACTAATTAAAAAAATAATTTGAATTAATATAATAATTATAAAAATAAAGGAAACTTATGAAAAAAATATTATTTGTTCTATTGGCTTTTATATTAACAATCTCTTCTAATTATGCTCTTGAAGAGGGTTTAAGTGTAGTTAAGCTAAAAAGCGGTCAAAAGGTTGTGGTTAAAGAAGTGAGGGATAATCAAATCGTAAAAATTGATACCTGGATTAACACAGGATCCATTAACGAAGACGATAAAACCTCAGGAATCAGCCATTTTCTTGAGCATCTGTTTTTTAAAGGAACAACAAACTATAAAACAGGAGAAATTGATAAAATATTAGATTCTAAAGGAGCAGAGGTTAACGCTGCAACAAGCAAGGATTACACTCATTATTATATTGAAATCCCCTCTAAAGATTTTGATTTAGCCCTTAAACTCCACGCGGATATGCTCCAGAACCCTTTAATTCCAAGAAAAGAACTTGAAAGAGAAAGAAAAGTTGTAATTGAAGAAATTTCCAAATGCAAAGACAGCGCCCAAAACAGAATGTTTGATAACTTCTATACTTTGTTGTATGAAAAATCCAATCATCCTTATAAAAGAACTGTAATTGGCAAAAAAGAAGTAATTGAAACAGTTACAAGAGAAGAAATTCTTAACTATTTCAACCGTTTCTACACACCTGATGCTTATACAACAGTTATTGTAGGAGATATTGATAAAGAAGAAGCCATAAGAAAAGTTAGCGAAGCTTTTAATCAAACCAAAAGAAAACAGGAAAAAATTAAGTATCCTAATATTCTTCCAATAACCAAAATTGAAAGAAAAGTTGATTCTATGGATATTGCAAAAACTCACTTAATGCTTGGTTTTCTTGCTCCTAAGTTCTCAAAACCAATTGACAACTACCCTCTTGATGTTCTAGCTACAATGTTATCAAGCGGTAAAAGTTCAATTCTTAATCAAAAACTAAAAGAAGAAAAAAACCTTGTTTTATCAATTTCTTCCGGCAATTATTCACAGAAAGATTCAGGATTGTTCTATGTTTATGCAACCTTGAACCCTAAACTAGAAGCTGAGGTTGAAAGTGCAATTATTGAGGAATTGGGCAATATTCAACAAGGAAAATTCGATAATAATTCTCTAAACAGGGCAAAAAACTTAATTAAAACAGATACTTACTATTCAAGAGAATCAATTTCCAATATTTCTGATGATTTAGGCTATGACTTTACTTTTATTGATGATATTAACTATTATGATAATTATTTAAAAAATATCGATAAAGTAACAAAAGAAGATATTATAAGAGTAGCAAATAAATACTTCGATCTTAAAAAGTATGCTATTAGCATTGTTCGACCAAGCAGTTTTAAGGAAGTTTCTTTTGAAAAAAATGCAAATGAAAAAACTTATAACAACAAATTAATCGAAAAAAGGGATAATACTACAAAGACCCTTCTCGAAAACGGCGCAACACTTATAACTAAAAAGAAAAAGACAAATTCAATTGTTGCAATAGATATTTCCTTTAAAGGCTCCAAGGCTCTTGAAAAAAAACCTACAACTTCACTTCTTGCAGCACTTTGCGCTACTAAAGGAACAAAAAACTATACATCCGCTGCGCTAAGTGAATTCTTAGATGAAAACGGGATAAAACTAGGCGTTAGCCGCTCTAATGATATTTTCTCAATTGTTATTCAAACAACTAAAGACAATTTGGATAAAGCATTTATAGCACTTGATGAAGTTATAAACAGACCCTTGTTTTCTCTTGATGAGCTTGAAAAAACCAAAAAAAGACAAATTGAAGAACTCAAAGGAGTTTCAGATAACCCTTCAAGCTATGTTTTTGATGAATTTAGACGTTTAGCTTTTTTAAATACAATTTATGGACAAAACTCAACTTTTATGCTCAACCATATTAACAATGTTACAAGGGATGATGTTATTGAGTATTATTCTCGAATAATTAACCCGAAAAACGCTTCAATTGCCGTTGTTGGAGATATTGACGAGGATTATATTGCAAAAAAACTAAACGATATTATAAAAGACAATAAAGAACAAAAATTCAGCTTCAAAAATTCTAATTATACCCCCTATCATCCTCAAAAAAACATAGAATCGACTTTGTATAAAAAAGAACTTCAGGCGCACTGGCTTGCTCTGGGGTATAAGACCTGCGGGATTACAAACAGAAAAGATATCGCGGTTTTAAATGTTATTAACTCAATTCTAGGCCAGGGAATGTCAAGCAGACTATTTGTGAAACTAAGAGAAGAAAAAAGCCTTGCTTACACTGTAGGGTCGAGTTTAATATCGAATATTCTAGATGGAGCCTTTGTAACTTACATAGGAACAAATAAAGATAGCATTGAAGAAGCAAAACAAGGGCTTTTAAGCGCAATTGATACAATAAAAAAAGAAATGGTGACAACTACAGAACTAAATGACGCAAAAGATAAGATTCTAGGACAATTTCTGCTTTCTTTAGAAACTAACATGGATGAAGCAAACCTTCTTAACTGGTACAGTGTTTTGAATCTTGACTTAGGAGCATACGAGGAGTATAAGAAAATGATTCAGGAAGTAAACCAGAATGATATAATAGAAACTGCAAATAAATACTTTACAAAACCCTATATCTACACGGTCGTTGTAGAAAAATAATATACTCTATTGTGTCTAATTTTTTTTCATTATATAATTAGATAGGATGATTTTTTCCCTGTTTGTAATTAATTATATAAGGAAATAAGAATGTACAATGTTGCAATTGTTGGAGGCGGTCCTGCGGGAATTTTTACAGCTTTAGAAATCACCAAGTTAAAACCGGATTGGAAAGTTTTGTTAATTGAAAAAGGCTCAAGAATTGAAAAAAGAAAGTGCCTTATAAGAGAGGGTTTAAAACAATGTCCAAGCTGCAAAACCTGCGGGCTTTTGTGCGGCTGGGGCGGTGCAGGCGCATTTTCAGATGGAAAGCTGACCTTAACTCCTGAGGTCGGAGGGCATCTGGTTGATTATATGGCTTATAAAGATGTCGAGGACTTAATCAGCTATTGTGATAATATCTACCTTGACCATGGCGCAACAAGGACTGTTTTTGGCACCAATAGGGCAGATTTTGCAGATATTGAAAAAGCAGCTACTTTGGCTGAGCTGAAACTCGTTCACTCCCCTGTAAGACACTTGGGAACGGAAAAATCTTTAGCAGTGCTAAAATCAATGCAGGATTACTTAGAATCAAGAATTGATATTGTAAATAACGAGCAAGTTTCAGAGTTAATTATTAAAGATGACGTTATTAAAGGCTTTATAACCAATAAAGGCACAAAATACGAAGCTGATTATGTAGTTGTTGCTCCTGGCCGAGAAGGTGCGGATTGGCTGAGCCAGGAGTTTATAAAACACAAAATTGAAGTGGTTAATAATGCTGTAGATGTCGGTGTTAGAGTAGAATTGCCGGCTGCTGTTATGGAGCCTATAACCTCCCGTCTTTATGAATCGAAGTTAATTTACCATGCTCCGACTTTTCAAGATGAAGTTAGAACTTTTTGCATGAATCCTAACGGCGAAGTTGTTAATGAAAACTATAACGGAATTTCTACTGTTAATGGCCATTCCTATGCAGACAAAAAAACTCCTAATACAAACTTTGCTCTTTTGGTTTCGAAAAAATTCACAGAACCATTCCACGAACCGATTAAATATGGTCAGCATATTGCTTCTTTAGCTAATATGTTATCAGGAGGAATTCTGGTACAGCGTTTTGGAGATTTACTTGACGGGCGTCGTTCGACTCCTCAAAGAATTAAAGAATCAATTATTCAACCCACTCTTGAATGTGCAACTCCTGGGGATTTGAGTCTTGTTCTTCCTTATAGACAGCTTCTTAGTATAATTGAGATGCTTTATGCGCTGGATAAAATTGCCCCTGGCGTAGCTTCAAGATACACATTGTTATATGGTATTGAAGTCAAATTCTACAGCGCAAGAGTGCTAATTTCCAATGAACTTGAAACAAAAGGAGTTAAAAACCTGTTTGCGATTGGTGATGGCGCCGGAGTAACAAGAGGCTTAATGCAGGCAAGTGCATCAGGTGTCCATGTTGCAAGAGTTATAGCATCAAGAAATTAAAAAACTGCCTTATTATAATAATAAGGCAGAAAGCCGAGTATAAGCCGGGTTCTGTAATAAGATAATCATCTGTCTTGTTGCGTTTTTCTTATGCAATCTTTTTCAAATATGAAAAAGCGGAAAATAGCACCTTCTTGCAAATTAAAACTTGCAGCCAATCGGGGTTTACCTTGCCTGATACTTCACAGTATCAGCGGTGGGCTCTTACTCCGCCGTTGCACAATCACTGCATTACTACAGTATTCTACTTTTCTGTGGCACTGTCCTCACCCTCACGGGCACTCAGATTTCCCGAGCGATTTGCTATTTTAGGCTGCCCGGACTTTCCTCACAAAAAAAGAAAATTTTTGTGCGATTACCAGCCGGCTTTTTTATTATTATAGCAAAAAAATAATACCCCGGTTTTATTTATAACCGGGTTTTTTGTAAACATTTGTAAAAAACTCTCTTGTTTTTATCAACTTTTTTGTTTTATTGGCATTAAAGCAAAAAAAGTATGCCAGGAAAGGAAAAGTGGTTATGAGAAAGGCTAAACAGCCTGTATTTAATGCTGCGGACTGTAAATCTGAACTAGGCTGTTTTTTTAGAAGGCTAAGGTACAAAGAAGGATTAAGTTTTAGAGACTTTGCAAATAGCACAAGGATAGATGAACATAAACTAGATAGAATTGAAAGAGGGACTATATTTCCTGAGACTAAAATAATAATAAAACTAATACTAAACAAAAGAACAAATGAAAAAGAAATATTTTCTTTTTTAAAAAGCTGCTATCCAAACCATGAAACTGACTATGAACTACTAAACGAACTCAAAGAAAGCTCAATTGAAGCAAAAGAAAGATTTTTAAACAACCTAAACAATGAAAACCTAAGACTAATTGCAAAAAGAATAAATCCTGCACTAAACCAAAACGAAGATCTAATTAAAGAACTAAACCTAAACCCCCAATAAAGATACAAAACAAAATGAATGCATATCCTGATGGATAGAAAAAGGGTTTAAAGGGGGGACCTATTAAGCAAATAAACTTAAAAACAAGAATAGAGGGAGTTTTTAAGCATGGGTATGTATTGTTTTATTAAAACAATATTTTTTAATGAATTATAACAAACAATAAAAAAAGAGGGTCAAATTAAAAACAAGACCCTCAAATATCAAAACACAAAAATA
>CAJTNR010000023.1:0-23157 GCA_910577635.1 uncultured Vampirovibrio sp.
CTACAAGTTGTCCAGATGGACAATACTTAGCTAATGGATCTTGTAATAACTGTCCCAGCGGGTGTAAGAAGTGTACAAGTGCAGCGAGCTGCAGTGAGTGTACGAACAGTGATGATTATAAGCTTGTGAATGGGGTGTGTAAGGAGTATAAAAGACCAAAGAGCCAGGCGGATTGTGATGCATGGACAGATAATAAGTCTATTTATGTTAGTTATTATGATGGTTTATATAAATTTGATCATGGTTTTTGTATGACTAAATTCAACGCTGGTGATAACGATGGACCCGATATTTATGTAGGAGGTATTGAAGTAAAAAGAGCAGGAGATTCAAAACAATCATGCGATTCGAATAATAAACCCTGCTGCTGGATAGGTGCTTCAGGAAAAACTGGAGCAGTTAAGACAGCAAATACTGATGATAGTGCATGTTCAGCTTCTTCCAGTGTATCAAAAATTCCGCATACCTCCAATACTTCTGCTTTTAACTACGAGGGCTGCAATAGAACAGTTTGTAATCATGATGCTGCAAAAATTGCTTGCTCGCTTTATCACCCTGGCAAAACTTCTACTGGTGATTGGACGTTATTGAATACGAATAAACAAATTAATGTAATATCGTATTATAACCACCATTCTCCAAGTAGCAAGGATGAAACAACTGCATCAGATTATTTAGCAAATTTTTCTGGTGCGACAGGTATACAGGTTTGTCAACATGGAAACACTACTACCGCAATAGGTCTTCCTAAGTGTAATCGCAGCAAAAGATGTTATGGAGCACTTAAGAACGGATGTAATCCGCATATGATATGGACCGATAGTCCTATGAACCCTAGTTGGTGTCATAAGGGAACGTTTGATACTATCGACGATAACCAGTATCGAATAAGTTCAAGTGAATTGGGATGCGGCTTAGAAACTGATAATTCTTCTGGACTATCTGTAAGATGCATTCTCGATAAGTTTATTGAGTAAAGTCTAAATCAATCTTAATATATTTTGTGTTTTGATATTTGAGGGTTAATTGATTAGCCCTCTTTTTTTTGTTTTAACTATGCATTTTAGTCAAATATCTAAAAACTGCTCTTTTTTTCAAGATAAAATGATAAAAAATAAACTAAAATAAGAAACAGCCTGCAAGTTAGAAACCTGCAAGCTGCCCAAATATAATCCACTGCATTATATATATACAATATAAAAACTAGATTAAATCAAAAATTTACAAATTATTTACATCAAATTAACAAATCTTCACATAAGGAATTATTAAGATATGTAACAAAATAAGTCAATTTGGCAATTATTTATCTAAAATATACTTTATATATACATAGAACATATAACCTCCTCAAATCCTAAACCCTTATTTTTACACACACAACCACACTACTAACACACTAACCTTTTCTACACGAGAATCAAGTTAATAGATTTTCAAAAGCCTTCAAAAAGAAGGCTTTTCTTTTGCAATAAAAAATAACTTAGCGCAAACACTAAGTTATTTTAAAGTTTATATGAATTGAAAACTATTAATTTTCAAAAACATAGCCCATTAAGCCTGCTTCTCTTGCTTTTTTAACAGCATTTGATAAGACTCTCTGGTGCTTAGCACAAGTTCCTGTAATTCTTCTTGGAAGAATTTTTCCTGATTCTGATAAATATCTTTTTAGTTTAGAAACATCTTTATAATCTAAAGTATCGATTTTATCATTACAGAAAGTGCAATTTTTCTTCTTTTTTAAATCTTTTAAGTCCTTAGCCATTTTGTTTTTTATTTTCCTTTTCTAGTTTTTTTTATTCGACCAACTTATTATTTATTTAAAACGGAATTTCGTCTTCGTCTATTAAATCCTGAGCAATTTCGTCTTGATTAACACTTACAAGATTTTCACTTTCTTCAAATACTGGTTCATTAGAAGCTGCAGCAGTGGAAGCTGAAATTTTTTCTACTGAATTAGCATTAATTTCATAAACCCTTTTATCTTTTCCGTTAGGAAGTTTGTAACTATTAACCTGAAGCTTCCCTTCAACAGCAACAGAATCTCCCTGCGCTATTGATGAAGCAATATTATCGGCTAATTGCCCAAAAGCAGAAACCCTTAGTAAAGTTTCATTGTTCTGATCAATATTAACAGTAAAACTTGCTATCGCCATATCATTCTGAGTGAATCTTTTCTCAGGCGATTTAACAACAAGTCCTGTTACAAAAGCTCTTGCTAAAGTCATTTTTAAGCTGCTTCCTTTACTGTAAACATTACTCTTATAACTGATTCGTTTAGTTTTAGTTGTCTTTTTAATTCAACGATTTTATCAGCAGGAACACTAACAACCTGATTTACCATAAAACCGTCGGTAAACCCTGCAATTTCATAAGCAAGCTTTTTTCTGCCCATTTTGTCACAGTTGACAACATCCCCGCCAAGATTTTTGATAATTTCCTCAACACGAGAAACCACTTTATCTGCTTCGTCGTTATCTAAATTTGGTTTAATTATTGTAAATAATTCGTATTTTTTCATTTTTTCTCCTTTAGTGTCTATAATATACTCAGAATCGTAGCATAAACACTTTTTTAACACAAGTAAAGTTTATTTAATTTTCCAATTCACCACAAAACACAAGTTTTGCTTCCCCCTGCATATAAACGTGCTTATCCTGACGATAATCGATATTTAAAACTCCGCCGGGTAAGACAACATCTGTAGTTGAATCAATAAGCCCCTTTAAACATCCTGCTACCACTGTAGCGCAAGCACCAGTACCGCATGCTAGGGTAATTCCGCATCCTCTTTCCCAAACATTCATTTTGACTCTATTTTTTGTAATTATATTAACAAACTCAACATTAGTTTTTTCAGGAAACAATTCATTCTTCTCAATAAGCTCACCTTTAGTTTTAGCTAAGATTTCACTATCAATATCTGAAAAAATTACACAATGGGGATTACCCATTGAAACTGCAGTCGCTCTAAAACCCAAAATTTCAAAATCAAGCGGATTAGATGCTTTTGTTGGAATTAAAGAAGCTTCCAGTACGGGTTCTCCCATATCAACAAGAACATTGCCATTATCTAGAATTTCAGGAGTAACAATCCCTGCTAGAGTTTCAACTGAGAACTTAGTTTTATTAATAAGTCCTTGTTTTTGTACAAATTTAGCAAAACACCTGATTCCATTCCCGCACATTTGAGCGATTGAACCATCGGAGTTAAAGAATTTCCAGCCGATATCAGCTTTTGTACTTTTGGTAGGGCAAAAAAGCCCGTCAGCTCCGACTCCAAATTTTCTATCGCAAATTTTTATAGCCAAATCAGATGTAGCTATATCATCATATAGAATTACAAAGTCGTTTCCTAATCCCTGCCATTTTTCAAATTTTATTCCCATAAAAATCACCTGTTATATTCAAGAAACACTTCTTTAATAAACTCAAAACCCTTTCTAATGCTTTCAACTTCCACTCTTTCGTTTGAAGAATGCATTGATTCAATATTAGCAACCCCCACCAAAACAGGTAAAAATTTAGCATTATATTTATTAGTTTTATTTGCATAAACATGGGTTTCAGCTCCTGCGTGGAAAGTTTGGACTTTAAGATCAATATTTGTTTTAAGAGCAGCCTTTTTAGCTATCTTTTGCATATTTTGATTTGAAGCTTTTTCAAAAGGCAGCATATGAACCTTGTAATCCAGTTTAGCGCTGGCAAGAGGCAAATATTTTTTGTTAAACTTATCAATTTCTTTATTAAATTTTTTAAGAAGTTCTTCTTCATATTTTTTTGATGAACTTCTAAGCGAATAATGAGCATAAGCGGATGTATTAATTATATTATCAGGACATAGAGAAATCAGTGTTTTAGAGTATGGTTTTTTAATTTCACTTTTTTCAAGCAATCGCTCAATCCCGATATCAACTGCTCCTGCTACAATTGAGCCTAAGTTGCAGGAGGTTGTTGTAAAACCATTCTCCTGTTTATAAAGCCCGTTAGGGAGTTTAGAAACCAAATCAGCGATTAACTTTGCTGCATTATATCGTTTTTTATCTTGAATATCATTGCCGCTGTGTCCTCCAAGGGTTGTTGTAACTTCAATATCGATTTTACCATACCCCGCCCCTGCAATTTCATAAAAACCGAGTTTATCAGAATCCAAAACTAGAACATTCTCGCTTTCAAGATCATTGAATTGGATATTATTAATCCCTGTCATTCCTGTTTCTTCATCCCTTGTTAAGACTATTTCCAACCCCCCGTGAGAAATATCAGGATTATTTGCTAAAAACTCTGCCATACTAAGACATACCGCAACTCCTGCTTTGTCATCTGCGCCAAGTGTTCTTGTTTTATCAGTTTCAATGAATTTTTTATCAGCAGAATATCGAATCTCAACTGGAGCGCTGCTTCCAACAACATCCATATGAGAAGATAACAAAAGCGGTTTTTTAGCTGAATCTGTTGCAGGAATTCTAATAATCACATTATTATAATTATCATAACAAGCATTAATTTTATTATTATAAGTAAACTCCAAAATCTTATCAGAAAGATTTTTTTCTCCCAAAGAAGGGGAAGGAATTTTTACCAATTGTTCAAATAATTCTATTATATCCACCATTTTTCTCCTATTTATACATTTGAATAGCAGCTTCAACCTTATCAAGCGTTTTTTGAGCTTCAATCTGTGCTTTTTTAGAGCCTTCAATTAAAACATCTTTAATTAATGACTTGTTTTTTTGAAGTTCAATCCTTTTTTGCCTTATTGGTTCTAAGGATTGATTAACTTTTGAAGCCAATCTTTTTTTGCATTCAAAACACCCAATTGAAGCAGATTTACAAGCACAGCAAATTTCTTCAACTTCTTCTTTGTTTGCAAAAATTTTCCAATAATCAAAAATAACTTCACAATTACAAGGATCTCCTTTATCATCTTTTCTAATTCTGTTTCTATCAGTAATCCCTGTTTTAATTTTGTTTTCAGTTGTAATATTGTCATCCGATAGTTTAATATCATTATTAAAAGATTTACCCATTTTATTACCGTCTAATCCTTTAAGAAGAGGGATTTGAGTCAATTTTGGCTGGGGTTCGTTGAATAAATTAGTATTATATATATTATTAAACCTTCTTGCAATATCTCTTGTCAGTTCAACATGTGCTACCTGATCAATTCCTACAGGTACAAAGTCAGTATTAAAAAGCAATATATCAGCGCTCATTAATACAGGGTATCCAAATAAACCATAAGAAAGATTGGATAAATTCTCTTTTTTAGCATCCATAATCTTAGCTAAATCCTTCAAGGTCGGGTCTCTTTCAACCCAGTTTTGAGGAGTAATCATAGATAGATAAATATGCAATTGAGCAGTTTGAGGGACAAAAGACTGTAAATAAATTGTCGATTTACAAGGATCGAGTCCTGCTGAGAGCCAATCAAGAAGAATTTCTTCAACGTTTTGTTTTAAATCTTGCGTTTGATTGTACTTGGTTGTAAGAGCATGCCAGTCAGCTATAAAAAAGTAGCTGTCAAATTCATTTTGCAATTCAACCCAGTTTTTTAAAACGCCAAAATAGTGACCCAGATGCAGTTTTCCAGTAGGGCGCATTCCTGACATTATTCTTTTTTTAGTTTCCATTGTTAATCTCCTCAAGTAAGTCCAGTGCGTCTTTATAGTCATCAAAAACCATTAATGCTTGTCTTAAGTGCTCAACAGCTTCTTTTTTTCGATTACTCTTATATTCGCACTTTGCAAGATTAGTAAGCAATATATGATTTTCAGGATAATTAAGGACTAATTTGTAGAATATCCCAAGTGCATTATCAAATTCTTCGTTTTCAAGATAACAAATTCCAAGTAAATTCATTGTTTCATCATCCTGAACTTTTTCAATAATATCAAGCAAAAATTCCTTAGCAACCTTTAAGTTGCCTTTTTTAAAGTAATACTTAGCGCTATAGTTTTTAGCAAGAAAATTATCAGGTGCAATAGATAAAGACTTTTGCAAACATTCAAGCGCTTTATCATCTTCTTTTTCAAACATATAAACATACCCCAAGTATGCTAAACAATCAGCATCATATGGGTCAAGTTCAAGCGCTTTATTAAAAGCTTTTTTTGCTTCTTCAACTTCACTCAGCATCATATAACTAACACCCAGTGAATAGTGAAACTCAGCAATTGTATCATCAAGTTCAATTGCATCAAGCATTTCATCAACCGCCCAGTCATAACAGTTCATTTTCAAATATAAAACACCTAAATCCTTATGCGCATAAGGGTTATGTGGTTCTAATGTAATACACTTTTTAAACATCTCCTTAGCACTGTCAAAGTCTTCAAGCTCAACATAGTTAAAAGCAAGATTATAATAAACTTCAACATCAATTTTCCCTCTGTTAATTAATGTATTAAAAGTTTCGATTGATTCTTGGTTTCTCTCAAGTTTTCTTAAGTTTGTACCTTTTTTCTTAATTAAAGCAACATTTTTTTCATCCAGCATAAGAAGCAAATTGATATTTTCAAGAGCAAGTTCATATTGACATGTCATTTCAAGAGCTTCAATATAAGCAATTCTATAATCAGTATTATTAGGATAAACACTAACCAAATTCTGATACAAAGCAACGCCTAATTGGTAATCCTGGGCTTGAATAGCACAATTTGCCATTGTTGCAAGCATTGTTGTAGTGGGTTCGAGCTGGTAGGAACTCTGGAAAAACTCAAGTGCTTTTTTATACTCCCCTAAAACCTGATAGCAAATGCCGATGTTATAAATAGTTAAAGAATTAGTCTTATCCTTTTCATATGAATCCAAAAGAATACTTAGGGCTTCATCATAGTTATCAACATTCATATAACAACTTGCAAGGCTATTAATAATAGGGCTATAAGAAGGGTTCATCTCCAAAGCCGACAAAAGTGCACTAATTGCGCTATTGTAGTCTTTTTTTAACATATTAACAGTAGCAAAAATATAATAGAGCGTATAATCAGGCTCAATGTTCGGATTTTTTAGCGCCCTATCAAGGATTTTAAAGGCATTGTCGACTTGATTAAGCTCAATATAAATCATTGCAATGTTTTTATAAACTTCAATGTAATCAGGTCTTTTTTCTATAACTTCACTAAATTTTTCAATCGCCAGATCCTTTTCGCCAATTTGATTATAGCAGCTTCCAAGATAAAAAAGCGAGGTTGTATCGTTTTTATCAAGTTCATAAGCCCTGCTAAAAGCCTCAATTGCCAAGGGAATATTGTCAAGGTTGACTTCACAAAGTCCAAGGTTTTTATAGGCTTCTTGATTTTTATTATCCAAAACAATGACTTGATTAAGAATATCACGCGCATTAGAAAACTTTTCTTCATTAATTAAATCAATAGCACTATTTATAAGTTCACAATTATTTTCCATATTTTAATTATAAGTCAAAAACAATAAATTAAAACATATTTACTTAACAAAAAACCTTGAAGCGCAAGTATAAATACCAAAATTTTTATATAAAACCTTTTCTATTTTTTTTAAATACATTCATAGCTACTTCCATAAAACCTTCTCTATACAAAGGTGCAGATGCCTTGCTTCCATCAAAAGCACCTATAACTACAATAGAGGAATCATCCACTTTTTCAGCCAGCTTTCTTGCTGCTAAATCTCGCTGTTCATAGGTTAAGTATGGCCAAAAATTCCTGCAAAAAATTATTGAATTTTTACCTTCAATATTATCAAGTTCAGCTAAAAAATCACCTTTATTAAAACAAACAGAATCTTTCAAGCTATCTTTTGCTTTTAGCTTATAAGGGTAATCCTTATTTGAATCACTATTTTTTTCTACAAAAAAATATTTATCAACATCACTCGCAGCTTGATAAATCTCTTTAGCATCATCAAAAGTTGCATCTACAATTCCGCTTTTTGCAGATTTTAACACAACAGAGTCAGTATCAAAAGCATATATTGGAAAAAATTTTTTACTTTTTTCTTCCCCTAATTTCTCTTTTAGTGTCATTATTATAGTGTAGGCTTCGGATCCATCAGAGCATCCAAAGTCATAAAAATTTACTTTTTCACAATCTTTAAATTGTTTATCAACAAGTCTTGAAAAGCTGCTCCAGCAATTTTTGGAACACGATTCCATAAAATCTCCTCTAAAGAAGTAAGTAAAGTTAGAGAATACAACATCACACCCTTGAGGTTTATTAGAAGCAGTTGTTGAGAACTTTTCTTTTGTATTTTTATCATACATCAACGCTCTTCTTGAGGATTTAAAATTTAGAGGATTTATATTAGGCATTAAAGAAATTTTCATATTCAATACAAACCCTATAAATTTATTTTTTTGCTAAAAACCCGGTTTAAATTAAACCGGGTTTATTATTCTTATTTATTCTCAATAACCGCCTGGGCAGCTGCTAAGCTTGCCTGAGGGATTCTAAAAGGAGAACAGGAAACATAGTTAAGTCCAATTCTATAAGCAAACTTAACACTGTCAGGGTCCCCTCCGTGTTCTCCGCAAATTCCGCCAATTAAAGCAGGATTTACAGTTTTTCCTTTATCCATAGCCATTTTAATTAATTGACCAACACCATTAAAATCAAGGGTGTCAAAAGGATTATAAGGAAGAATTTTTTGTTCAACATAGCGTTTTAAAAACTTTCCTTCAGCGTCATCCCTTGAATATCCAAAGGTCATCTGAGTTAAGTCGTTTGTCCCGAATGAGAAAAATTCAGCATAAGGAGCAATTTCATCGGCAGTCAGAGCAGCTCTTGGAATTTCAATCATTGTACCAAATTTATAATCAACCTGAACTCCTTTTTTATCCATTACTTCTTTAGCAACCTTAACAAGAGTTTCTTTTGCAGTTTTCAGCTCGTTAACATGACCTATCAAAGGAATCATAACATAGGGCATAACATTAATTCCTTCTTTTTTAACATCGCAAGCTGCTTCAAATATCGCCCTTACCTGCATTTCATTAATTTCAGGATAAGTTAAACCAAGCCTGCAGCCGCGAAGACCCATCATAGGGTTAGATTCTGATAATCCTTCAACTATTGTTAAAAGTGCTTGTTCTTCTTTATAGTCTTGTTTTAGAACCTTTTTAGCCGAAACTTCTGCAATTAATTCTTCTTTAGAAGGCAAAAATTCATGAAGCGGAGGATCAAGAAGTCTTATAGTTAAAGGTTTTTCTCCCAGTGCCTTAAACATTCCATAAAAATCTTGATATTGCATTGGAAGAAGTTTTTCTAAAGCTTCATGCCTTGCTTCTTTGGTTCCTGCAATAATCATTTTTTGAACCCAAGGAAGTCTGTCAGGATCCATAAACATATGCTCTGTTCTGCACAATCCTACGCCTTGAGCGTGGAATTGAAGAGCATTTTCAGCATCTTTTACAGTATCAGCGTTAGCTTCAATTGTCATAGTTTTAATTTCCTCTACCCAAGAAAAGAATTTTTTAAAGTTATCATCAATTTGAGCTTCAACAAGTTTAATAGCCCCATCCATAACAATACCCTTAGCACCATCAAGCGAAATTATATCATCTTTATGATAAACTTTACCATTAGCACCTGTTAAAGTTTCTTTTTCAAGATCAATTTTCATATCCTCACAGCCTGCCACACAGGGTTTTCCCATACCTTTAGCAACAACTGCCGCATGGCTTGTTGCACCGCCTCTTAGAGTCAGTACACCCTGTGCTACAGCCATGCCGTGGATATCATCAGGACAAGTTTCAATTCTAACTAAAATTACTTTTTCACCTTTTTCCCCTCTTGAAGCTGCTTCATCAGTATTGAATACAATTTTTCCAACAGCAGCACCTGGAGAAGCATTAACACCATGCGCTATAATGCTTGCATCTTTAAGTGCGCTATCATCAAAGCAGGGAAGAAGAATTTGATTAACAGCATAAGGATCAACCAATTGAATTGCTCTTTCTTTATTAATAATTCCTTCTTTTTCCATTTCAACAGCGATTCGAATAGCAGCAGCAGCTGTTCTTTTACCGCTTCTTGTCTGAAGGATATAGAGCTTTCCTCTTTCAATTGTAAACTCCATATCCTGAACATCTTTGTATCCATCTTCCAATTTTTTTGCAATATCAACATATTGACGATACAAATCAGGCATTTCAACTTCAAGTTCACTAATTGGCTTAGGAGTTCTAATTCCTGCTACAACATCTTCTCCTTGAGCATTAGTTAAATATTCACCATAGAATTTATTCTCCCCCGTTGCAGGGTTTCTTGTGAATGATACACCAGTAGCGCAATCATCACCCATGTTACCAAAAACCATGGTTTGAACATTAACTGCGGTTCCAAAGTTATGGTCAATTTTATTCATTGTTCTATAAGCAACTGCACGCGGGATGTTCCAGGAGCGAAAAACTGCTTCAATTGCTTCTTGTAATTGCATAAAAGGATCTTGAGGAAATTCACGACCTGTAACTTCTTTAATAATATTCTTGTAAATTGGAATTAAAGATTTCCAGCCCTCAGCCGAAACTTGAGTATCTTCTTTAACTCCTTCTTTTTGTTTTAGTTTTTCAACTTCTGATTCAAAATACTTTTGTCTATCCATTTCCCAAGCAACAGATCCAAACATTGTCAAGAACCTGCGGTAGCTGTCATAGCAAAAACGAGGGTTATTTGTTAGTTTAACCATTGCTTCAACTGTTTCATCATTCAAACCTAAATTAAGAATTGTTTCCATCATTCCAGGCATTGAAACTCTTGCTCCAGATCTTACAGAAACCAAAAGCGGGTTTTCAATATCTCCGAATTTTTTGCCTGTTTGTTTTTCAACATCACCTAAAGCTTGTTTGACTTCATCCATAAGACCATTCGGCATTTTATTGCCGGAATTAATATAGTCCATACAAACTTCAGTAGTAATAGTAAGTCCTGGAGGTACAGGCAATCCCAAATTTGTCATCTCAGCCAAATTTGCACCCTTTCCGCCAAGGAGTTCTCTCATATTTGCATTGCCTTCTCTAAAAAGCCATACGCGTTTTTGCATTAGTATACCTCCAAATTAAATTCTATTAACTCAACTTATGATGATTCTATCAAAAAAATATTAATATTACAAATTATCTGCTTTATGCTTAAATAAAAGATAGCTAAAAAGCTCAAAAAGAGCTTTTTAAATCAAATTTATATAACTATTTACATTTTTTTATTTAATTCCAGTTAATTATTCTCAATTTTTGATAAAACACAATCAAGGCATTCGCTTAACTCTAGTCTTAGTTTTTCGTCCAATTCAACCAATGGACGTCTTACATAGTTTTCAATTATATCCAATTTTGACAATAATGCTTTAATCGGAGTTGGATTAGGTGCAATAAAGATCTTTTTAAATAAAGGATATAAAATTCTGTGCATATTACAAGCAGCAACAACCTGCCCTGCTTTGTAGTTTCTAATCATTGACTTAATCGGCGCTCCCACAACATGTGAAGCAACAGAAACTACCCCGTGCGCTCCAATTGAAAGCATTGGAAGAGTAAGACTGTCATCCCCTGAATAAATTGCAAAATCATCAGGAGCAAGCATTCTTATTTCTGAAATCAAATCTAAATTGCCATTAGACTGCTTAACTGCAACAATATTATCATATTCCTTAGCTAAAAACGCAATTGTAGAAGGACTCATATCAACACCTGTTCTGCCCTGAATGTTGTATAGAATTATAGGTAAATCAACACTTTTTGCAATTGCTCCAAAGTGTTCTATCATTCCCTGCTGGGAAGGTTTATTGTAATAAGGAACAACAGATAAAATGGCATCAGCTCCGAGTTCCTGTGCTTTTTTTGAAGAATTTACGGCAGTTTCAGTGCAATTAGACCCTGCACCCATTATAATCTTGCATTGTCCGCTGGTTGCAGCCTTAGTGCAATACAAAACTTCCTGCTCTTCTTCATGCGTTAAAGTCGGGCTCTCACCTGTGGTTCCAGCTACAACAATTGCATCTGTTTTTTGTTCAAGAAGGTGCTTGGAAACTTTTTCGACAGATTTATAATCAACAGCGCGTTGTTTATCAAAAGGTGTTACCATTGCTGTAATTAATTCACCTAAATCACATCTTAAAGTCATAAAAGTTTCTCCTTTTTTTTAATTTACTATTGTTTATTAATATAAGCCCATTTCTATTACTTTTTGAGCCAATCGGACAGTATTTAGCGCTGCACCTATTCTTAAATTATCTGCAACACAGAAGAATTCAAGACCATTATCAAAAGCTATAGAATCTCTAATTCTACCTACCAAAACAGGATCTTTTCCTGCAGCATCTTTAGGGGTAGGATAAGTGTAGGTTGCGATATCATCCCTAACTTCCACTCCCCAGGTATTTTTAAGCAATTCTCTTGCTTCTTGAGCATTAACTTTATTAACAAACTCAACACTTACAGCCTCAGAATGACCAATATACACAGGAACTCTAACGGCAGTGCAGGAAATTTTTACATCATCTGATAAATGAAGTATTTTTCTTGTTTCGTTTGTAACTTTCATTTCTTCTTTTGTATAACCGTTTTCACAGAAAGTATCAATTTGCGGGATAACATTAAAAGCAATTTCATACTTAAAAGCGCTGGGTTCATAAGGCATACCTACAAGATTAATTTTAATATTATCGGTTAATTCATTAATAGCTTTTAATCCAGCACCAGAAACTGCTTGATAAGTAGAAACTATCAATCTTTTTATTTTATATTTATCATTTAAAGCTTTCAAAGGAAGCATCAGCTGAGAAGTTGAACAGTTAGGATTAGCAATTATCCCCTTATGATTTTTCAAATCCTCATCATTAACCCCTGCTATAACTAAAGGTATATCTTTATCCATTCTAAAAGCACTTGAGTTATCAATAAAAACGCAGCCCTTTTTAGCAGCAACAGATGCAAATCTTTTACTTGTTTCACCACCTGCTGAAGCAAGACAAATATTAACATCATCAAATTCTTCATCGACTGCTTCAACAACAGTATGATTTTGCCCTTTAAACTCAATATTAGAACCCTTAGATCGAGCAGAGGCTAAAAATTTTATTGAATTATATTGAATGTTGCTTTCTTCCAGTATATTTAAAATTTCTCTTCCAACAACTCCAGTTGCCCCAAGGACAGCTATATTAGGCAGTTCTTTTGTCATAGAATATTCTCCAATCCGTATATAAAGCTATTATTTTTGTATAAATATTTAATTGCAAGGATAACCCCTGACATATAACATTCACGATTAATTGTGTCATGGTGGATTTTTAATGTTTGTCCATCTGAACCAAAAATTACTTCCTGAGAAGCAACAAAACCAGGCATTCTAACAGCATGGATTTGAATATTCCCCAAACCATTTTGCTCATAATTTGCGCCTCTTGCGCCTTTAATTGTTTCTATTTCAGCACAGTTTCCAAGTTTGAAGTTATTATTATTTTCAATCATTAGCTGAGCAGTTTTAATTGAAGTCCCTGAAGGGGCATCTTTTTTTTGATTATGGTGAAACTCAATTATCTCGGCATTAGAAAAGTATTTAGAAGCCATAGCAGCAAATTTCATCATTAAAATTGCACCAATTGAAAAATTAGGGGCAATGATAATCCCGGTTGAATTTTCTTTTGATTTTTGCTCAATTTCTAACAACTGTTCATTGGATAAGCCGGTTGTACCAATGACAGCTTTTGTTTTAGTTTCAAGGTAAATTTTAATATTGTCAAAAATTGTACTTGGCTGTGTAAAGTCGACTACAATATCCGGTTTATTTAGGGCAATTGCAGTTTTAAGATCACCTTCAATTGTAATAGTTTGATAAAGATTCTCGCCAATCCCAAATTTGTCAATTGCACAGTTAAGTTCCAGCTCAGAATCTTCAATAACAGCCCTTACGACCTGTGAGCCCATTTTTCCTTTTGCACCGATAACACCAACTTTAATCAAAACTCCTCCTGACTATTGTATTTGCAAAATTATAATAACACAGAAATAAAATAAACAAAACCCTCAAAAGAAACTTGAGGGTTTTGATAAAAAATTGTCTTTAAATATTATCCGCGCACCAGTTCTCTTGGAGTTCTTGCAATTTCTCTATTGATTGAGTTTCTATGTGAGATTGAGCCGACAATAGACATAACCGTAGCCGTCATTGCAACTTCTGAATCCAATTTATTAACCGCACTTCCAACACCAATTGCATTAGCACCTGTTGCAAAAGCCAAAGGTGCAGTCTTAGCAGTGATTCCAGAAGCTGCCATTATTGGCAAAGACACATGCTGAGTGAGCTCAAGAGCATTTGCAATTGTAGCTTGTGCATAGCTGATTAGCTGAACGCTTGGATTAGAAGAATTAATAACTTTTTTCAAGCCCTCGGTTTGAATTAAATCTATTCCTAATAATTCAAGTTTTTTAGCTAAACCAATCTGTTGAACAATATCTACATTACCAGGAACAGTAACACAGGTAAATACATCATATTTATTGATAAGACTCATAGTTTCAAGGACAATATCATAAATTTCCTGAGCGGTAAATGATTTACCATCTTTATATAATGCATCAAAATTACCAATTTCAATTGCATCAGCACCCCATTGCACGGCCTTTAGAAGCTCAAAAGGATGAATTGAGGAAACAAAAACAGGTAATTTTGTGTTTTTGCGCGCAATTTCATAAACTTTTTTATCAGCCGCAACATCAACTGCACTGGCATGACCTTTTTGAGCAGCTCTGCAGACTTTTGCAACTTTATCAAGATCATAGTTATTAATGCCTGCTATTATTTTAACAGCTCTTTTTTCTCTTAAGTGTTTTTTAAAAATTTCAATTCCCATTATACTTTTCCTTTTTTCTCCTACACTTGAATTTTATCACAACTAATTATTATGTGCAATGCGGGTAATATTTTGCTATGCTAATATTCTTCCTGTAATAAGGGGTTTAGTAATGAAAAAAATAAAATTATTTCTTATATCATTTTTGGTGTTTTTCTCAATCAATTCTGTTAATTGTTATGAATATAGCTCAAGTGAGGAAAGAAGCTTCATTGAAGTATATGAAAAAACACTTCCTTCAATCGTTGCAATTGAAGCAGATATAGACAGAGGAACATCCGGCGGAACAGGATGCATTATTACAAAATCAGGAGTAATTCTAACCAGCTCCCATGTTATTGAACATGCAAAAAACATTCAGGTAACAACCCACAGCGGAAAAAACTACACAGCTAAAGTTCTTGCAGTATTAAGAAATAAAAATGATTTAGCGCTTATTAAAATTGACACCAAAGAAGATTTACCCTTGGCAAAATTTGGAAACTCAAATGATGTAAAGGTTGGTCAAAGGGTTCTTACAATCGGCTGTCCTTTTGGATTTAAAGACACTTTAACTACAGGAATAATTTCAAGAATCGATAAAGAAAGAAATAAAATTCAAACAGATGCTGCAATCAACCCAGGGTGCTCCGGAGGCCCGCTGTTAAACTTAAAAGGAGAAATCATAGGAATTAATCAATCGATTTACAACCCAGACAATAACCGCTCTAACATTGGAATAGGTTTTGCACTTCCTTCTAATTATGCAATTGATTTTATTCAAAGAGCAAACAAAAAGGTAGCTAGTTCAAACTAGTATATATCAAAAAGAGCTCTCAATTGTTCCGCCAGCTATAACTGTATCATTATGGTACAAAACAACTGCCTGGGAAGGGGCAATTGAGCTCACTTTTTGTTTAAATTCAACTTTTAATCGGTTATTATCCAAAGGATAAACAACAACATCAAGATTAGAAGAGGTGGAGCGGATTTTAGCGCTTGCTTCAAAAGGTTTTTTAGGATTATCAAGTGCAACCCAGTTGATATCATTAGCAAACAATCCCCTGCAGTAAGTTTCTTCTTTAGTTCCAACAATAATAGAATTATCGCTTTTATTAATTCCAATTACATATAAAGGTTCGCTATAAGCGATTTTCAGCCCTTTTCTCTGTCCTATTGTGTAGTTAAAAATCCCTTCATGATACCCTAGGATATTACCAAACCTATCTTTAATTTCTCCTTTATTTTTTTCAATATCAAAAAGTTCACTGTAATCTCCCTTATAAAAATCCTGGCTGTCTTTTTTTTGTGCTGTAGGAATATTATTTTTAATTGCATAATGACGAATTTCTTCTTTATCAAAATTTCCTAAAGGGAAGATAATATTCTTAAGTTCTTCCTGGGTTAGTTTATACAAAAAATATGTCTGGTCTTTTTTTGGATTTTTACCTTTTTTTAGCTCGTATCGACCCGTTATTGGATTGAATTCGTTTTTTGCATAGTGTCCTGTTGCAAATTTATCAAAATCAACAATTTCTCTTGCTTTTTTAACAAACAATCCAAATTTTATAAATTTATTGCATAAAACGCAAGGATTAGGAGTTAAACCTTCGAGGTAGAGTTTTTTAAACTTTTGAAAAACGATATTATCATATTCATAAGCTAAATCAATCAAATGAAAATCGCAGTTAACAAATTTACAAATTTTTTGCGCATCATTAATTTCCTGTTCTTTATTTGTTCCATAACAAGAATTTGCAAGTGTTTTAACTTCACCATTATAAATTTTCATAATAGCGCCAATAACACTATTACCTTGATTTTTTAGCATATGAAGAGCGCAGGCAGAATCTACACCCCCTGATACTCCAACCAGAATTCTCATATGATTATTATAGTACAGTAACAATTTTTAGTAAATATTTAATAATTTACTTGATTTTTTTTATTTATTTAATATTATTAATATTAAAGACACTTACAGAAAGGGTACAAAATGGCAACATATTGCGAAATCTGCGGTAAAAAATCACACAAAGCAGCTAAGATTTCGTTCTCTCATAAACAAAATGTACACAGACAACTGCCCAATCTTCAAAATGTTAAAGTTAAACTTCCTAACGGCAGTGTTGTTAAAAAGTCTGTTTGCACATCTTGCATAAGAGCAGGGAAATTCACAAAAGCTTAAGCGGTTTGATTTTTGCAAATAAAAATTTAAAGACGGTTCTAGATTATTAACACAATATTCTTATACCGTCTTTTTAAATATCATAATAAAATTGGAGAAATTTTGAGAATAGGAATTTATTTAGGAGATATCAAAAAACCAAGCTCAGTAGGAGGTTTGACTTTTGAACTTTCTTTTGTTGATGAATTACTAAAACAAAAAACAAATCATGAATTTATATTCTACTATCTTGGTAAAAAAAATATTTTTAAAAACAAAAATAACTGTACATTCAAAAATATCAGATACTACAAAAAACCTGAAATAACTTATAATCCGCTTAATATAAAAACATCGAGAATTCCTTTTTTATCATTAAACTATATTCTAAAAAAAGACAATATTGATTTTGTATACTTTCTAACCCCCTATCTTCATCAGCACATTGAAATTCCATATTTTGCTGCAATAAGAGATGTAGCCCACAGAATTCTTCCGCATTTTCCTGAGTTTAGCACAAACAGCATTTTTGAAAAAAAAGATAAAAAACTAAACCTTTTTTTAACAAGTGCTTCTAAAATCATAACCTGCAATCAAGTAGCTAAAGATGACATTAGAACTCTTTATAATATCATCGATGAGAATATTCAAACACAGTGTCTGCCTTATCCAAATTGGATAGAAAACATAAATTGCGATAATGAAAATATACTAAAAAAGAATTTTCTTATAAAAAACGGATATATCCTCTATCCTGCGCAATTCTGGGCACATAAAAACCATATAAGATTGGTTTTAAGTGCACTTGTTATGAAAGAACAGAATATTAACTTAAAAGTTGTTTTTACAGGACAAGACAGAGGAAACCTTAACTACCTGAAACACCAGGTTAAAAATTACGACCTAAAAAAAGATATTATTTTTCTAAACTACGTAACCTCAGAAGAATTGGCAGTTTTGTATAAAAATGCTTATGCAATGGTTTATCCTTGTTTAGCAGGAGCTGATAGCATTAGTGCTCTTGAAGCAATGTTTTTCAATTGCCCTGTTTTAATCTCAGACCACTTAGGATACAGAAACCAGCTAAAAAAAGCTGCTTTATACTTTAATCCATTGGATGAGATTGATATTGTTGAAAAAATAAAAATGCTTAATAATATTGCAATCAAAGACGATATTGTCTCAAAAGGAAAATTTTTAATTCAAGAATGCAATTACAAAAACTACATTGATAAAATTCTTAATTTAATTGATAATTTTTACTTAACAAGACAATGCTGGTCTCTTGGAGGGGGCAATAAATCAAAATGATATACTTTATTATTGCTTTATTGGTATTATTGATTCTTATTATCCTTGCTATTGTTTTAATATTGAATAAGACGACACAAAAAACAAAATCAGAAACAAAAGAATCAATTATTAATCATCTTGATAAAATAGGGTTTTTCGCAAAAGAGAGCATATTTATCAACCGGCATTTGAGCCTTGCTTATAATAAAAATTATTCAAAACTGCTCGTAATTGAAAATTTTCATCCTGCAATGCCTAATTCAGGGACTTATGAAGAAATTGTTTCAAGTTTTATTAACTCGATTGAAAAAAACCACTTTGGCTTAAAAATTAACTATACAAAAAAGGGAGAGAAAAACACTCTTTATATTAATCCTGTAAATAATGAAATAAAAAATTTTATTTACACTTTTTTTAAAGAAATCAATATTAGAAAAATTCAAAACAAATTTGATAAACAAAATTTTAACCTTTTTGCAACATCCGATTGGATTTGCAGCTACATATGGGCATATAATGAAAAAAATTCACATTTTGCATATTTAAAAACAGGCGAAAAACCTATTTTTAAAATTCTAAATCTAAGAAAAGAACACTTTACATTAGATATTAAATATAACTATCTTGAACTACCCATAGAAGGCATAAGACAGCAGCTTTTAGTTTACAATAATAACTTTCTAAATGATTTGTATAATGCACTTTTTGAACATATATCGCAAAAAGCAGGCTGTATTTGCGAGAATATGATCTATTATGATAGTTTTAATAATATTGTCTATATTACAAACGGAATCTCCTCTTTGCAGAGTTTAATTATTGATAAAATTGAAGAAGTGTACTACAAAGATAACAGCTTATACTTTAGTTTGTATGATGAGGGGAATATTAACTTTTTTGCTTCACAAAAACTCATTTTCGCCTTTGAAGAATTTATTATCGGTTACAATCTAAGAAAAATTGCATTAAGTTTTGATTACACAACCGATAAACTAATAAACACAACTGATTACACAAAATTTATAATTGATATAACAAGAAATAGGATTGTTTACTGTGCTAATTTAAACAAACTTGGAAAATTTAGTTACTTAACCATTCCATTTGAAGAAATTAATGAAGTTTCAATTGAACACTACAACAAAAAACCATTCATAAGAATCACTACAATTAATGATGAAATTATAGATGTCAGCTGTACAAAACCAGAAATTGCCCACTATATTGAAGCGCAGTTAAAAAACACTCTTTTGTTAAATTAGGATTCTAAATTAAATATATAATCATCAACTTGATTAGCAAAAGGTTTAGTTTCTTTATCTTTATTTTCAAAATTTAATCCCAAATTTGTTTTAATTGAAACATCATTACAAATAAGTATAACTTGACCATTGGGATTAATTGCTTTTTCTAAATCACAAGGACTTGTTTTAGCATATTTAAGAGCACTATTTATTCTTTTGTCAAGATTATTATCCCCAGAGTCAATAAACAGCTCTTGAGCGCGGCCCAAAGGTGCAATTTTATTATAATAATCATCACTAAACAAAAGACTTGACCAACTGTTAAGATATTTTTCCATATCCTCCCTGCTCTTAATGCCGCAGTCAACATCTTTAAGATACATCTTCTTAAGTTCTTTATAAGTATCTTTCTTAATAGTGCGAAGCGCTTTATCATCGCATCCTGATTTAGTATTTTTGTGAGGTATTGCCCTTGTTAAAACTCCAATATAAATATTAGTATTAAGAAGAGGGGTAAAAGTGTATAGGACATTAGCCATTCTTTTTGTATACATATCTTTATAGTTTTTTGCTTTTTCGAATTGAAGTTTTTTAGCTGCCTCAGCTGATTTTGCATATAATCCATGGTAGGGATTAATTGATATATTAATAATGTGGACTTTTTTATTGTTTTTTGGTTGAATTATAAAATTGACAAATTTTTCAGCCCTTTTTTGATGCATTTCAGACTCCGGATTCCAGCCCGAAGTATCAAAACAAGGAGGAGTGCTATCGAGTTTATCAAGAATATCAAGACAATCTATATAATCATAAATTTTTCCGTTTTTATCACTCAATTCAATATTCATACAGTCAGAATCCAAAAAAGTTCCAAGTCCAAAATTAAAGGATACTTTATTATCCATTCTTTGTCTGAGTTCAATAATTCCATCAACAAGACTGTTGAAATCTTCATAAGATATTCTATCATAGGTTTTATTGGTAATTGGATTTGCCATATAAGCACAATGGGAACAATTATTATTGCATCCGCGATTTAAAAGCAGAAAAGTTTTTCTAGTATTGAGAATAAAATTGATATCTTTCATTGATAAACCATCAAAGACCTTAATTCCTTTTTGAATCCCGTTCAACTTATCTAAATCGAGCTCATTAAGATAGAAAAGATTGGTTGAATCAGTATTAATAACACTATTTAAATATTCTTTTGCCTGTTTATAATCATGCTCAGTTAAAGGGGGTTTTATAAAGCCCTTGAATTGCAAAAAATTAGAATACTCAAAAGGATAGTTAAGAACTTGATTATTATTTATAGTTTTTAAATTTGAATGAAAACTATTTTTATTATAAGAGCTATATTTTGTATTAAACGAAGAAAAGTTGTTTATTTTCAATTAATTGCTCCAGTTAATAACAACACTTCTTTATAAAACAAGTAACCAGAAAAAATTGTCTAATTAATTTTGTAATATTTTTACAATTGAATCTTCTCTTTTTCCCCAGCGAATATATGATTCTTTAATATTTTTTAATAGAGTTTCATCAATCTTTTGTTTTATCATTCGATTATAATCCTCCTTGTGCTCATCAACATACATCTTAAAGTATTCAGTTGTGATATCTTTCAACCATTCATAGGAAGCTTTTATTGAAGCTTCATCAAAGAATATTTTATCAAGCTCAACTTTTGTGTTTTTGCAATTTTTAAAATAATCTCCCAAAAAACTTATTAGATAATACGGAATAGGGTTTCTGCCATCGCCTTTTTTCTTATCCATTTCGGCTTTTTGATGCAGTAAGTATATGTTTAAAACAGAATCTATTGTCATATTATCCAATAAACACAGAGAGAATGTCTTATAAATAGGATGACCATATTTTAAAACACAACTTTTTTTAGTATATGCAGCATGTCCATCTTGTACAAAAGCTAATGTAATTTGCAATAATTTTTCTAAAGGAATTGATATTTCAGATAATTTTGTAAACCCTATATCAAATTTTTTAGCACGCTTATTGGCAATCTCTAAAATATCGATTAATTCTTTTTTAGAAGAATACTGTTGTCTGAATTTTGTTTTATCACTCGGTTTAACTTCAATCAGAAACCCTCTTTCTCTAAAAAGACTTTGTATTCGATAAAAATAATCATCTTTTGAAGAAAATGCTTTTTCAGGAATTGAATTTTGTTTATTTGTATATTTCATAACATTTTCATAGAATATGTCATTTTCATTAGTATCTTTTTGTAATGCTTTTACCATGACATAAGCACTTGCAAATTTAGTTAATATCTCCACATCAGTATATTTATTCAAAGCTTGGAAAATGGAATTTGTCGTCTGACACCCATTAACGATTTGCGGATTGATCAATGGAATAATACGTTTAGTATCACGTAAATAACTAGTTTCTGAACTTTCATAAATCATGGTTATGCCATTGTTATAATACAAAAAATCCTTATTATTATCCGATTCTAATGTTTTAATAATTTCTTTATTTATTGGGCTTTCACCCAGCCATTCTCTAATGTTATTACTAAAAAGAGGATAATCTTCTTCCTGTGCTTTTTTGTACAAACGATAGATTTCAGATATAGGAGTAATAATATAATATGCAGGTCTGACTCCAATTTTTAAATCTTCGCGAACTCTTGCAAAAGTTGCTTTATCGGGAGTTGTAAAGTCAAATTTAAAATCTTTTACATTCTTAAAAGTTTCACCATAGTATATGTTTTTAATATCTTCAATATTAAAATATTTTGCTTCCATGTAACATTTATGCAAGTTTCTATCAAATTTATTAAATTCATCAATTAAATTCGTAAAATCCGACTTTTTGCAAGTACTTGTTGTGTAAAAATGAAAAAATATTTTATACTCAGGATCTTCTATTGCATTGTTAAATGCATTCTGAAGTTCTTCACTTCTGTTATAATTGCCTTTTATAAGAGATGCTCTGGGACGTCTTAAAAAATCGGAAAGCTTTTCAGTAAGAATAGGACTATCAACAGAATAATATTTATTTTGAATAATATATAATTCTTTACTGTCAGAAAAATGCACAAAACAATCTATAGCCTTATCATTATATTCTGTTATATTGTCAAAAATACAATCTTCTTCAATATTGTATAATTTTGAAAGAATCCAATAATTGAATGCATATTCATCTTTAGATAAATTCTTATCATATTTCGCATAATTCTCTTGAATAAGAGTAATATCCTCTTTAATTTGTTCCATAAATATTTGAATATTATCTGTTGCTTGAACCGGCATTTTTGCTACCTCTTAATTTCATTAGTAATTGCTTTATACCATAAACATTGTAACATTGCACTAAGAAAAATAAAGTTTTTAAAATTGTTGATTTTTCTCTTTAATTAAAAATGCAGCTTTATTGATATTTAACCAGGAATGAATAATTAAAATATCTTTGAAACTATATTTAAGTGACAACTTTTAGAAAATCTCGATAAGGGAAACCTGCGATTATAAAAATCGGGATGACAGGATTTGACGGACAAACAAGGCGAAATTATTGAGCCGTAGTTTGACCGATCCCTTGAGTAGATTTTCTTAAAGTGACAACTTTTAGAAAATCTCGATAAGGGAAACCTGCGATTATAAAAATCGG
>CAJTNR010000023.1:23257-34122 GCA_910577635.1 uncultured Vampirovibrio sp.
GATGACAGGATTTGAACCTGCGGCCCCCTCGTCCCAAACGAGGTGCGCTACCAAGCTGCGCTACATCCCGAAAAATCTAAATATTCTAAAATTTTCAATTTTCAATCACACTCTCGGGATTTGCGCACCCCCATCATTCTATAACCAAATTTTAATCAATTTATCTTAATTGATTAGATGGGTTCCCTGCTACATCCCGAAAAATCTAAATATTCTAAAATTTTCAATTTTCAATTATAGAAACAAGAGTCTTCATAAATCGTAACAATAACAAAAAATTTTGTCAATAGATTTGACTAACAAAAATTTTAAATGGATAATTTTCATATGAATAATTATAAAAATATTTTATTTATCAACTATGGCGGGATTGGCGATGAGATTCTTTTTTTGCCCGCAATTAAATCTGTAGTTGAACAGTATAAAGATGCAAAAATTACGCTGGCTCTTGAGCCAAGAGCTAAAAGCATCAGCTCTTTAGCTGGCTACATCGATGAAATTATAACAGTTGATATCAAAGAAAAAGGATTCAAAAAATACATTAATTTATTAAAATTTATCTTTGAAGCAAGAAAAAAAAGGTTTGATTGTGTAGTTTCCAGCGGAAAAAATTTATTTATTGGTATAATTTTATCATTACTGGGAATTAAAGAAAGGGTTGGGTACAACTCTAAAACCGGTTTTCTCTTAACAAAAAAAATCCCCTTAATAGAAAACCAATATGCAGCAAGAATGTATCATGACTTAGTTAAACCAATTGTTGAAGTCGAATACAAAAATCCGCAGATTGAAATTATCGGTGAATTTTACTTGGATAAAAGTTTAGAAAAAGAAGGTTTTATTTGTATTCATCCGGGTGTTTCGAAAATGTCTATTCAAAAAAACATATTCAAATGCCCCAAAACCCCATTTTGGATTAATGTAGTTCAAGGATTACTTGAGAAAGAAAAAAAAGTAGTATTATTAGGAGCGAACGACGACGAGACTTTAATTAATGAAATATTAAAAAACGAAAAAATCAAAAATAATTCAAACTTTTATAATTACTATAAAAAAACAAAAAGTTTGGCAGAAATGGCATTTGTTATGAAAAATGCGAGTTGTGTAATTTGTGCTGATAGTGCCCCCCTGCACATCGCAACTGCTCTTGGAGTAAAAACACTGGCAATTTTCGGACCTACAAATGAAAAAAAATTGACCCCTGACAATAGTTCAAATATAGAACTAATTACAGCGCAAATTGGCTGCAGACCCTGTTTATGGGATAAAAGGATCTGCAACTGCGAAGAATCAAAATGTTTAGATATTGACCCTGAGCTTATACTATCTAAAATTAATTGATTTTGGTTAAATGTTATTGTAGAATTAACTTAATATATGAAACAAGAGGTACTAAATGAAAAAAATTCAAAAATTATTGATTAGTCTATTAGCTTTAATGCTTTTCAATTTTGCGAATGCCCTTGAAATTGTAGATGTTAAAAGTGATTATTGGGCAAGTCAAGAAATTGTTAATGCAATTCAGAATGGTTATATTTACGTTATTGATGGAAATAAATTCAAACCTGAACAAACAATAACAAGAAGTGAATTTGTTACAGCACTACTAAAAGTAATCAGACGACAAAATGACCCCATAACACAAACAAGTACTTTTAAAGATATTAGCAGCGCAACTCCCAATAAACAAAGCGTAGTCTTATCAGAACAAATAAGAATGGCATTTGGATATCCGGATAACACATTTAAACCCGAACTTGCAATAAATCATAACGAAACAATGAGCATGATTGCAAATATCACTAAAGGCGATTATATTGCTTCTGATATTACCTCTTTTAACGATTATCAAAAAATCCCCATCTGGGCAAGACGTGCTTATATTAAAAATGTTGCAAACGGACTCTATGTTAATCACCCGAATGTTAAAACCTTCAATCCAACAAGAGAACTAACCAGAGCTGAAGCAGCAGTAATTTTTAACAAAATTGCATCTAATATTGATAAAATTAAAGACAACTATAGAGATTTATACAATAACTTAGCTGATGACGCACCAAAAAAATCTATTTTCATAGCTGAAAATAATTTAAATACCGTACCTTTTGCACTAAGTACCAAAGTTGATATATACGACAACAAAAAAGTTGTTGAGAATGGAAATATTGTAATTGGTGTTGTATTGAGTGAAGTTGATGCAAGAAAAGACTTAGTAGGTCAAGAATACGTTTTCACAACACCTGAAGATGTTTATACAGCGCAAGGAACGTTTCTGCTGCCCAAAGGAACAGAATTCTATGCCCGTGTTGAAAAAATCGGCTATTCAGCTTGGAGATCAAAAGCAGAAAGATCTAATGTAGTATTCCACAAGTATTCGCTGCCGACTGGTGAAACTTATGATATGGCAGGTGTTCCTTTTACCAAAGATGATAAAATCATATATGTAAACAGTATTAAAAAACCTAAACAAATTAAAAAACTATCTGAGTATAAAACTTCAAGAAAAGAATACTTGATTGAATGTGCACATCAAATGTCACCTCTGCTTGATTTTAATGCGAAAAACGGTAAAAAACTATACATACTTCTAACCGGTGATATGGTATTACCTCAAAACGAAGAGTATTTGAATATAAGAACTAAAAAATCAATTCTTGAAGAACAAATATAACTATAAAAAATAAAACCCTCTTAAAAAAGAGGGTTTTTTATTGATTAGGTTATGGTTCAGTTGGTTGTAATTTTTATAAGTTGTCATTCAATATTGCTTTTCCAATTACCTGTAAACCACCCCAGATACCACCAGCTATTGCACCAGGAATTAGACCAATTCCAAACAATCCAAAAGCTCCGGCTGCAGCCCCTGTTGCAGCACCTGAAGCAACTCCGCCGAACAATTCTAACAATTGATCAGTAGCCCTTACTTTAATTCCAGTAGTTTTAGCTAAAGCTTCAGCATTAGAAAAAGAATCGAACATTAATCCAACAACTGGAATTCCTTGTAATAAACCTGTAACAACAGAACTGTGTTTATTTTCTGTCATCATATCACTAAATCTTAAACCGCTTTGAGATTTCATAGCAATTGCATCATCTACAATTGAATCATAGCTAAGACCGTCTTCGGAGTATGAATAAGCACCAAATTGTTCTTGAGCTTCATTTAATAACTCCTGATAAATTTGCATAGCTTCAGGAATTTTCCCTGTTTCAAGATACTTTTCCACATTTCTAATATCAGAAGAATGTGTCGCAGCAAAGTTCTGCGTAACTCTTTGAGTATTGTAAGTAGACATAACTGTCCCGGCACTTGAATTTCCACCAGTGCTAACTAAGCCCTCAGCTCTAGATCCGGTATAAACAGTTGTGTCAATGTTTCCTAATGAAAATACACCCATAACCTAACCCCACTATTAAATTGTAAACTAACCTACAATATAATAAAAACTTTTTGTATTAATTAATTGCCTTTTATCACAATTTTATTAATATTTCTTAATAATTAAATTAATAAAATTCACTTGAAATAAAAATGTTTTATTGTTACAATTATAAAGTCTAATCAAGCCACGGGCCTGTGGCGCAGCGGTAGCGCAGAGGACTCATAATCCTTTGGTCGTGGGTTCGAATCCCTCCGGGCCCAAATTTAATAAAAAAAGAGTCTTTTGACTCTTTTTTTATTGATTGATTTAGCAATAACTGATTTAAAAAATTAAGTTGAAAAATTTCTGTAACGAACTGAGTAAACTGACTGGGGCAGATGGTGCGATTATTTCGGGCAATCGGCTTTGTGAGCGAGTTTCGTGGGTAGGAAATAATCAAACCATGTGAACTGAAATTACTCACTTTACTCTTTTTCTACTCAGTGCAGATGGTATGATTATTTTGGGCAAACCTTATTTTTTGAATAATAGCCTAATCTTTCGGCTTTTTTTGCTTGGGTCAAATGGTTTGATTATTTTGGGCAAGTGAGTAATTTGAGTAATTTGAAATTTTAATCTGAAAATTAACATCAATTTTAAGAAAAAGTAACAGAGAATTTAAGAAAAGTTCCCCTTTATTAATTGATACGAAACCGACACAATGCTCGGAAGTGGTGTTCCAATTACCTGTCTTCAGAGGTAATGTGTTCGTACCATGAAAAACGAATATATAAACATTAAAGAAGTCGCACAGGCAAAGGGTTTGAAAAGTACCCGTTCAATTCGAATGGAACTCAATAAACCTGAAAGCAAATATATTTCAAGAGAGGTTAAAGTCAATGGCGGCATATCTTATGAAATATTGTTCTCAAGTTTAGAGCCTGAATTACAACAAAAACTTCGTGAGAATGAAACAAAATCAACGGCACTTGTACCGCTAAATTATCAACCGCCGGTTGTAACAGACAAAGCGAGACAAACCGCTAATCATAGAATAAATATTGTAAAAGCTGCTCTTAAGTATCGAAAAAAATATCCGACTCAAAATCAGGCAGACCATGAGTTTTTGGAGTTATATAATACAGGATTATATTTACCAAAAGCTTACGAGTTTATCCACTCCGTTTTTGCTAAACATTACAACGCAAGAGCCAAAGTCATTGAGAGATTTTTCTTAGAATTTCAAGAAGAGTTTGAAAAAATGATGCCAAGCTACATCGGGACTTCAATTGAAAATCGCCCGGCTTGGATGAACAGAAACGAAAAACTCCACCTTCAAATTCATCAAAAACAAACAGGTGTAAAGATTCCAACGGTACAGGAAGTAATTAAATATATTGATTGTTGGCTTGAATTTCACAATAAAAAACCTTGTCCTAATAATCGTTCAAAAAGTATTCAAGAAATGTTAGATACACATCACCACTTGCAAAAGGTTTATTTAGCAAATGGAACTGGACATTTGCAGATGAGGCAAAAATTTTTGTAAATAAAGATATTGAGCCAATGCAAGTTGGGTTTTATGAAATAGACATTTCTTCCAATGAGGGATATTTACAGACAAAATATATTGTTATCGGTCAAAAAACATCCGGCGAAATTATACCGGAGGAAAAATGCAGAGATTTATTGGATTTACCTGTTGTTGAAATTGAGAATATTGATAGAAAAGAAGCCTTTGGCGGCTATACAGGGTTTATGGGAGCTGGGAATTTAGATTTTAAAATTGATACAACAAAAATTATTGAAGAATATATTTTAAGCAAGCAAGGTTCTTATGCTTACGAGGCAGAAAAATTAAAAATGCTTGCAGGTCGAAAAAAGGCAAATCTTGAACTTCATTTGAAAGACCTTAAAACAGAAATCAGCGAACTAAAACAGAAACTAAATAATAAAAAATCCGACAGGCTTGAAGAACTGCAAATCACAAAACAGTTGAAAGTTTTAGAAAACGACTTGCGTAAACAAGAAAATGATTTATTCTTTGATATGGCACAAGTTGATATTGATACAGAAAACGAAATTAAACAACTAACCGAAAAAAGCCGTTTCCGTATTGGACAAAATTTATTTTTTAAATTATATTTTGAGCCCAAAATAGAACAACAGGAATTTCAAGAAGAAACTCCTGCCGATCCTTTAGATAGGTATAGAATTAGATAAATTCTATACAAAGTTTTTGCCAACATTATAAGCATTCTCTAAATCTTTTGGAAAGACTTCCTCGTGTTGTCTTATTTTGTCGTTAATATCCCATCTCTCATCGTCATATTTTGAATAATCGTAGTATTGGTATGTATTGAACGCACAAATTCTTTGCGGTTTTTCATAAAGATGTGTAATCCAATTTTCAAAGAAACCAACTGGTCCAAGATTGTGTTTGCCAATATATGAACCTAAAAATAATTTCTCATCAACATTCATTGTATAAATAACTGCGGTTTTTAATTTTTTAGGCGGTATCGGGGTATATTGTTTATCAAATCTTACAAAAGGGTAAACCAATCTTTCTATAAACATTTTCATAACCCCGGGGACATCTCCAAAATAAATTGGAGTGGCAAGGCAAATTCCGTCAGCGAGCGAAATTCTGTTTAATATTTCCTTTAATTCATCAGGGTATGAGCAGAAACCGTAATTTTTGCCATTTTTTAATTTACACGCAGAACAAGCCCTGCAACCTTTAAAGTCAATATCATAAAGGTTTATTATTTCAGCATATCCTCCGGCATCGATTACTCCTTTAGCAAAACTTTCGCACATTTTAGAAGTGTTCCAATTCTTACGCGGTGAGCCGTTTATAATATATATTTGTTTTGTCATAAATTTAATCCTTTCTCTTTATTTTTTAATTTTATTCAATATTATATTTATTACAAGTATTTACTTTTTTGTAATATACTATATAAAAAGATAGAATTAAGGAAAAACAATGAAAAATAAACTTGAAAAATATAATTGTCCGCTTGGTTTAACACTCGGAGTCATTGGCGGAAAATATAAAGTGATGATTATATGGTTTTTGTATCTGAATAAAATTTTAAGATACAACGAACTGCAAAAAACAATAAAAGGTGTCACCCCTAAGATGCTGATCTCTCAGTTAAGAGAGCTTGAAAATGACGGAATAATAGAAAGAAAAGTTTATCCTGTTGTGCCGCCAAAAGTTGAATACTCTTTAACTGCAAAAGGCGAAAGTTTGATTCCGATTTTACTTGAAATGAGGAAGTGGGGTGAAAAGTATGGAGAATAAATTTTTATATAAATATATTCTTACAAGTTTTATTGTTGTATTTGTATTTCCCTATTTATTAACAAAATTGCCTTTGAAAGAATGGGGATTAATTTTATCAATAATTTATTTTATTGCAGTATTGCCGATTTATTTTATCGCAGTTCCGCTAAGTTGCAAAAAACAATCAAAAGCTTTGTGGATTCTGCCAATAATAAATATTTTATTTTTTTTGATAACTTCTGTATTATTTTTTAATTCAGGGATAACTGTATATTTAGCAATTTATGTAGCATTATCATATTTTGCAATTACAATTAAATATTTTTCACAATCCAATCAATAAGTTTTTTATATAGGTTTTCAAGTTCAGATTTCTCGTTTGACTTAATTTCTTTTCTGTTAATACAAATATTTAAAATTTCTCTGTCTGCACCTTGCAAAGATTCAAGTAATTCATTTTTAGTTTTTATATAAACACTGGTTTCAACAAAATATTTAGCTTGCAAAATAAAGAATGTCATTTTATAAAGATTTTCCAAATCCTCTGCATAATTAACAGAATGTACAAAACTATGAACTGATGCGTGATATAACGTTTCAGAACTTGCCTTGATTGATTTTTTTATATCTTCAATGCTTGGTGGTTGAATTATTTCTTCCAAGTTTCCGTACAACGGTTTTGTATCATAGAAAAATTGAAACAAATCAGACTTAGACCAGTTTTGCAGTTCTTTTCTGCCAGAAATAAACCCGCAGGCAAGTTCTTTATAAGGCATTTCGTCTATAATTTGGCGATACAGTTTTAAATTCTCAAAATTTAATTCCTCTATAATAACAACTAAATCAACATCACTTTCAGGTGTTGCCTCTCCTCTGTTATAGCTTCCTTGTAAGCCAACAAAAAGTAGTTTTTCAGAAAAAGTTTTTTGCAACTTTTCTATTGAAATATTTAACCATTCTTCAATATTGATTGTCATTATAAAGCTCCCATTTATTATTGCTTTAATTTTATAAGAAAAATGCAAACATTAAAGTTAAAAATTTTGTTTGTTTTGCCCAAAATAGTCAGACCATCTGACCCAAGTAATCAAAGCATGTGACCTTTTACAATTTCTAAATTTAGAACTTTATAAAGTTTTCTTTAAATAAACCATGTCTATCAATTGTTTTCCATCTTCAAAAATTGAATAAGGGTAATTATCAATAAAAAAATTCTTTATTCTATGTGTTTTTTTAAAGCCGCGTTTTTTATAGAAAGAAAGAGTCTTATCATTCTCCCCTGTTCCAAGTATTAAATATTTAAACTTTGTTTTATATTTATTACATACAAAATCAATCAATACTGATCCATACCCCCTATTTTGATACTTTGGATATGTTGCAAGATTTTTTATTTCAGCAGTTTCACTATCAACCGCTGCAACAGCACACACGGATATTAATATACTATTTTCATACAAAGCAAAAATAATTGAGCGGTCTATATATTTGTTAATCATTTTTTCATCTTCATCACCGATTAACAAAATATCCATATAATCAGCTTTATTGGTTGTTATTTCTTTAATTTTCATAAGCTCAATATATCACAAACTTATGTCTTATTGCTGCATATTTAGCTATGAATATCAATATCCAAAAATATTAACATAAAGTAGCCCCTTAGCTAATATCAATAATTCAAAAATTATTGAATAATTCCAATATGAAATTAATTGCAGCACAAATCTTATCTTTTATTCTTCTTGTTCTTATAATTACAGGAGTGATTTTTTTAGTCAAATATATAAAAAGTGCTAAATACACTCATATTCAGGCAGAATTCAGTGAATTAGCCCCTTTTTCAAATAGAATGCCTGTTTATTTTAAGGGATTTAAAATAGGAAAAGTAACAAAAATTGCCCCAAAAAACGATTTTAGTTCAACTTTAATGGATATAACATTGTTTATCGAAAAAATCCGTTTTCCTGAAAACATTCATATACAAATTAAAAGCTACAAAAAAAACTTGACCTATGCTGAAATTGAGCTTCCTGAAGTTCCTTCCCCAAAAAAACTTAAAGACGGAAGTATAATTAAAGGAAAAACAAGCATGTCCTTAAACTCAATCCTTGAAAGAGAAGCTGAAAACGGATCTTTTGAGCTGATTATAAGCACAATAGGAGAAATTACAGTCAATACTAACAATACAATGAAAGAACTTGAAGGTTTATTAAAGGATGTTAGAAAAACATTCAAGAATAATGAAAACTATATTTCAATTTCAACAAGAAACCTATCTCAGGCAACAAGCCACTTAACAAGAACATCGGTCAATATTAGCAGCACGGTTGATCAAAAAACACTTGATAGAACACTTAAGAATATTGAGGAAACTTCAAAGAATATGAAAAATATTACAAAAAATATCGACTGCGCTACAAGGAATTTATCCGAAACCATGGAAAATGTTGAAGGAATAACGCAAAACGTCGAAGGAATAACAAATTCTGTCAACTGTACAATGAAAAACCGATTCGGAGGTTTTAGGCTGATTTTTGGAAAGGCAGACCAAAACTGCAAGTGCAGACCATAGGATAATGCAAAAAAAGAGGGCAAAACACCCTCTAAAATACCAAAACACAAATAATATAAATTTAATTTTATTCTACAAATTTTTGTAATGCACATCTTACTGAAGCACCGCCAAGCACTCCATTAGAACCATACTGATGCCCATAGTGTATATCAATATATCCATTTCTGTAGTTGCAATTTGTGCCCATGCAATATGACCTATTTGCTATTGAGTAAACACCTGAATAATTTTCCATAAAAAGAGCACTTGGTGCACAGTCTCTTGCGATTGTACTATCATAATGTTCATAATAACATCTTGATGCTGTAGTACACTGCGGCATTCCTACACCTGAATCGTTGGCTGATTTATGACTTTGACACAATTGAAGAGAATTACCCCCTGCATATCGAAGTAAAGCAATTTTATGATCAGTCGAATTTTTATTCGGGGGTTCGTAAGAAAAACCTTCATTAAAAGCAGAATACCACTCTTTAGGAAGCAAGCCCCAATCTCCAGCTTTAGTTTTTCCAGTGTGATAATTTTGACAAATATATACTGCCGCTTCTTTGTTGCATACAGTTCTTTTGCATCCTTCGTAGTTGAATGGCTCAACTCCTGTAATGTGATAAACATTTTTTGCTTCTGTAGTGCATTTATCTTGCGCTGCTGTTCTTACTGTAGTTTTGTCAGAGCGTCCTGAGTAGCCATAAAAACAACACTTATCATTTGATACACAGTAGTCATTACTATCCCCTGCTTTGTGCATTTTAACTACAGCTGGTATATCCGGTCCTGTGTGATCCCCTGCATTAAACTTTGTCATACAGTACCCATAGTCCCCGCCTGTGCTTGATAGTGTATCTTTATTGTAGGTATCAATTTTATATGGAACATAAATCGAGCTGTTATTCGTCCAATTATCACAATCCGCCTGGCTCTTTGGTCTTTTATACTCCTTACATACCCCATTCACAAGCTTATAATCATCACTATTTGTACATTCACTGCAGGCAGTAGAGCTTGTACACTTCTTACATCCGCTAGGACAGTTATTACAAGATCCATTAGCTAAGTACTTTCCATCAGCACAACTTGTTGGAGCTGTTGATGGCGTATAACATCCTGTTTTATCTGAATTAGGAACCTGTCCTGCTGTACAGTTTTGACAATAACATCCATCATAGTATTGAGTACTTGTACAAGAAGATTTATTACTGCAAGTAGAATTACACCCTGTATGACCTGAATTAGGTACAGAATTAGATCCACAAGTTTTACAAGTGGATTGACCTGTAGAATCCTGATATTGATTTGATCCATTACAACTCTTACAACTTGTTTTTCCTATTTCGTTTTGATATGTACCAGATGAACATGCAATACAAGTTGTAGTGTTATTAGTATTAGAATAATATCCTACAGGACAATTTTCACAACTACTTCCATTCCATTTTGTTCCAGCAGAACATGATGTACACTTTCTATTACTATCTGACACAAACCCTGAACATGTTTTACAACTTGACTGTCCCTCTTGATCTTGATACTCACTACCTGTACAACTTACACAACTTGTTGAAGCTGATGTTGAACTAGATCTCTGTCCCTTAGGACACTTTTGACAAGATCCACCCTCTATTGAATAATA
>CAJTNR010000024.1 GCA_910577635.1 uncultured Vampirovibrio sp.
TATTACTTTTACCTCCTCCGTTTTTAAAAGTAAATTTTCCATCTTCATCTCTTGGATGTTCTTCTTCTTTGAACATTATCTAATTATCCTCCTTCTAAACTAGTTTGCAATACTGATATCTTCAAGATAACATATTTTCAAGACTTTTCAAGGATTTACCAATCAAAACTACTTAATTTTAAAGGATTTAGAAACTCAAAACCATGATGAATACATGATTTTGGATATATGTAATTTTTGTAAAAAAATTGGCTAAAGACTGAAAGAATTGGACAAGTAATATAATTTTACTCAAACTCTTTAAATTAAAAAAAGACCGTCAAAACGGTCTTTTTGGTGGACCATATTCATCACCATTCGAACACTTAAAACAACATAAAATTCATATTGATTTAGATAATAGGTTATTTTATGTGCACTTTAATTTAAAATTTGCAGCTTAATAATTAATTATGCTGATATTCTTGTGATTTCTTTCGTTTTTCAAGCCACTCGTTAAATGCGCGAACATTTTCAGGATTTTTGTAGAATTCCCTTGCTCCTTCTAAAGTGGCTCTTGCCATTGCTCATACTTCTTTTTGTGGAATTTTTTCAACGTCGATTTTCATTTTGCCTCCTTTTAATAATATTTTTTTATGCATTAATAAAAATAGGATTTTTATTTTAAAACATATTTTTTAATTGTTAGTACAAAATACTTTAGCTTATATTATAATAACTTTATGAAGAAAGTTATTATAATATTTTTATCATTATTCTTTTTTTTACCTGCTTTTTCTTGTGAAAATAAATATTACCTTGGTGAAAAATATAAAAAAGAAATAACAAAAGTCATAGATAAAGAATATCCAAAGGCAATAAAAGCTATTGATGATGTTTTTGTGGAATTTGAGGAAGAAAAGGAACCTTATGAGAAAGGTGCAATCATAGATTGGGGAATTCCCAGTATAATGTTTTATTTCTTTGATACATTGATTAAAGAAACTAATAAATATCTACCTCAACCACTACCCCAACTTGAAACAGATTGGAATTATGCACTTGAAATGCAAATTATGCCATATTTAAAAAATAACAGAATAGATAGGACAAAAATTAAATCTCTTAGGAAGTATGCTGATAAAAAGCAACGAGAAATTGAAAAAAAGACAAAATGAAATCAACTACCCTTAAATTAATTTTTAGAGTAGTTGATAATTAAGTTATTTTATATATTTCTTTGGATCGACAGCCTTACCATTTTCTAGGATTGTAACGTGTAAATGAGGTGCCTGAGAAACCCCGGTATTTCCAGATTTCGCAACTACTTGACCTGGTTTAACGTTATCCCCTACTTTTACATTGCACTTGCTTAAATGCCCATATATACTAACAACTTTTTTGCCATTAATTATTCCATGATCAATATATACAGCTGTTCCATAGCCTCGTATTCCACTTTGTGCAACTGTAACCTTGCCACCCGCAATAGTCTTAACAGGCGTTCCAATAGGTGCCCGCATGTCAATTCCTTTATGATCCTTGCTCCCTACTGTTGTATTTCTTGGTCCAAAATTACTAATAATTTTTCCATCTACGGGTCTTACAAATTTTGAATTAGTTGTGCTTTGATTAACACCACTCGCACCGCCAGTCATTAGTCCTAATTCTTTTATTTTCTTTTCGAGTGAATCTTTGTTGCCGTATAGTATATCAGTCGGTGTTGCCTTGTCACCCAAAATATCTAAAAGTTTATTTTTATACTTTAATTCTTTTTCTTTTATTTCTTTTTGCTTCATTGAAGCTGAATATAAAATTTGTGCCGGTGTTTCTGAACTATTACTTTTACCTCCTCCGTTTTTAAAAGTAAATTTTCCATCTTCATCTCTTGGGTGGTCTTGTTCTCTAAACATTAGTCAATAATCCTCCTTCTAATCTTTTTGACAATACTAACGTCTTCAAGATAACATATTTTCAACACTTTTCAAGAGGTTGTTAATCTAAAGCCTTTAATTCTAAAGGGTTTTAAAACTCAAAACCATGATGAATACATGGTTTCAGAGATATGTAAATTTTTGTAAAAAATTTGACTAAATAGGTTAAGAGAGTCGAACTCAAAGAGCTAGGTCAATACTGAAATTTAAAAATTTTAAAAAATAAAAAAGCGTTGTAAAGTTTTACTTGAACCGGTCAAAAGCAACAAAAAAAGAACCTTTTCAGGTTCTTTTTCTAAATGGTGGGCCATCCTGGACTCGAACCAGGGACCTCACCCTTATCAGGGGTGCGCTCTAGCCACCTGAGCTAATAGCCCGTATTGCTTTTTAGGAAATATCCTTTAGCAAAATCTAATTTACCACAGAAAAAAAATAAAATCAACTACATTTTTTGCGGTGCTTCAACTCCTATTAAATCAAGCATTTTTGCCATTATTATTCTGAATGAATTAACTAAAGATAATTTCATCAAGCTGTCTTTTTTATTATCTGATAAAACTCTTGTGTAATTGTAGAAATGATGGAAGGAATTTGCAAGTTCCAATAAGTATTTGCAAATCATATAAGGAGCTCTATAATAAACGGCATTATACAAAAGCACACGACCTTCCTCAAGTTTTAGTATTAAATCTTTAATAGCCTCCAGCTGTTCTTGAGACAAATTATCAAACAAAGGAAGAATATCAGCTTCAATATAAAACTTATCAATTTCCTCCTGTGATAAAAGCGGGTCAAGTTCTGTTTTATTATCAATATCGACTCTTATATCAACAGCCTTTCTTAGAATTGAACATGCTCTGGCATGAGCGTATTGAACATAGAAAACAGGGTTTTTATCACTCTGGGATTTAGCCAGGTCAATATCAAAATCAATTGTAGTATCGCTTGATCTCATTATCATCCAGAATCTTGTAGCATCCACTCCTACTTCATCAACCAGATCCTTAAGGGTAACCATTTTTTTCCTTTTACCCATTCTCATCTGCTCTCCGTCCTGGATAATATTAACCAATTGCCCTAAAAGGATTTCAAGTTTTGTGCTATCGTAACCCAAAGCTTCTAAAGACGCTTTCATTCTTGGAATATAGCCGTGATGGTCCGCGCCCCAAATATTAATAAGACGCTCAAAGCCTCTATCGAACTTGTTTTTATGATAAGCAATATCCGCGGTGAGATATGTGTTTTTGCCATCTGTCTTAATTAAAACTCTATCTTGATCGTCGCCATATTCAGAACTTCTAAACCAGGTAGCACCGTCTTTTTCGTATACTTTTCCTTTTTGTTTTAGTTCTTGTAATGTTTTATCAACTTCACCGTTTTTATAAAGGTCAAGTTCAGAGAAGAAAACATCAAAATCAGTTCTGAATTTTTTCAACAATTCCTTCTGTTGGTTTAGCATATCAGCTTTTGCAAACTCGCCATAGCTCAAACCTTTATTATCGCTAATATATTTTTTAGCGCAATCTATTAAATATTCACCAGGGTATAAGTCTTCACCCAATTCAATTTTTTCGCCCTGTAATTGACGAACTCTAATCTCTAAAGACTTTGCAAGCTTATTTATCTGATTACCTGCGTCATTAATATAAAACTCTTGAGTAACTTTATAATTACAATAATTCATAATAGAAGCTAATGCAGACCCCAAAGCCGCCCAGCGCCCGTGTCCTATATGAAAAGGTCCTGTTGGATTTGCACTAACATATTCAATATTGACTTTTTCGTTTTTTCCAATATCGGTTTTTAAGTAATCATCCTTTTTATCAAGAATTTCTTTTACAATTTGATTCAAGATTCCCTTATCAACCTTAAAGTTAATAAACCCCCCGACAACATTAATTGTAAAGTTTTCAGGGCTTATTTGTTCTTTAGTTTTTGCTGCAATTTCAAGGGGAGATTTTTTCAATATCCGGCTTAGCGCGCTTATATTAATAGCAAAATCGCCAAAGTCTTTGTTTTTTGGAACATCAACCTTAAGATCGATATCCTTTTCTTCCAGTCCATATGCCTTAATTAAGGCATCTTTTGTAATTTCAATAAAATAATCTTTTAGCATAATCAATATTCTAATAAAAAATTAAAGAATTGTAAATAATATCAAATTTTTTATGTCAAATTTGACTTCCCGATTGTTTTTATTATAATATATAATGCGCTTAAAAAATAAAAGAAACAAGACTAATGTCAAGAATCAATGGAATAAATTTCAACTACAGCCCCGCCGGTAATAACTTGAAGTTGTACACTAAAAGAACCTGCAGTGACAACTCCGAATTATTCATAACTTCCAAGCTCAACATGCTCTATCAGGAAGCAATTTCAACCAAAAATATTCACAACAGCAAAAGAAACCTGAAAAAAATGCTTGAAGGTTCACTGTTAGATGAAATCGGCTAAACTTTTTTTTCAATATCGCTCTGTAGTTGAGCTGCGTATTCTAAATACCTAATTAAATCCTTATACCTAAACTCTGATTCACCATAGGGAATGGTTTTATCAAGAAGTGTTTTTGTATCAATATTAAGCTCTTTTAATTTAACCATAGCTTCTTTGATAAGTTTTGCTTTATAGAGTTTAGGGAAAAACTTGAAAAAAATTTTCTCAAAAACATTAAGTTTTCTAAAACTCTCTTTCCTGGAGGCTTCTAAAGGATTTGTAATCAGTTCCAGATCGAATCTGTTTATTCTTTTTTTTGTTTCAGCTTCTTTTTTTTCAACAAAAGGAGAATGATTTAAGTTTTCCTCAGCTTTAATATTGAAAAAATTTTCACCCTCTTTAGAATCAGCGTTTAATATTCCATCAAGAATAAGCTTTTCTGTTAATGAATTATAGATATTTTCATCCATAATAATATTATGTACTTAAAACTAAAAAAATTTTTCATATACAAGTACGATTTTTAGATGATATAATACATTTGTTAGAAAAAAAATTAAGGTAATTATGTGGGAATATTCAGATAAAGTTAAAGAACACTTCAAAAACCCAAAAAACGTAGGGTCAATTGAAAACGCGGATGCAATTGGTGAAGCAGGGGCGCTGTCTTGCGGAGATAAGCTGAAACTTTACTTAAAAATTGAAGATAATATTATAAAAGAAGCGAAGTTTCAAACTTTTGGCTGCGGCTCAGCAGTGGCTGCAAGCAGTGTTTTAACAGAGATGTTAATTGGCAAAACAATTAATGAAGCAAGAAAAATTACAAATAAACAAATAGCGCAGGAACTTGATGGTTTGCCGCCTGAGAAAATGCACTGTTCTGTCATGGGTCGAGAAGCCCTTGAAGACGCACTTAAAAACTACACAGGCGAAGATTGGAGCGAACTTGAACAAGAAGAAAACGAAAGTCCGATTATCTGTCATTGTTTTGGAGTTAGCGAAAAAGATATTATAGACTCAATTATAAACAAGGGCGCAAAAACCCTGGATGATGTATCAAAACTGACATCCGCTGCTCTTGCTTGCGGAAGATGCAGGGAAAATATTGAAAAAATTATAAAAAAATACACTAAAAAAGACCCTTCAGTATTAAGTCCGGCTCAAAAGATTATTAAAATTAATAGTGTTATTGAAACTGTTATTAACCCTGAACTTGAAAAAGACTTTGGAGGAATCGAGCTTATTGATGTTAAAAACAACAATGTAATAGTTAAGTTAAAAGGGCACTGTTCAACCTGTCAGAATGCAAAATTAACTCTTAAAAACTTTGTTGAAACAAAGCTCAAAGAACTTGTCGATAATGAACTAATTGTAAGTGAAGAATAACAATGGAAACATATTTAGATAATAATGCAACAACTAAAGTAGATAAAAACGTACTTGAAAAAATGATTCCCTACTTAAATGAATTCTACAGCAATCCTTCAAGTATGTATAATCCTGCAAGAAAAACAGCCCTCGCAATTGAGCAGGCAAGAAGCCAGGTAGCAGAACTTTTGGGGGTTAGTAATCCAAAAACAATAATTTTTACATCCTGTGCTACAGAAAGCGCTAATACTGCAATAAAAGGGGTGGTTTCCCATAATAAAACAAAAGAAAATAACCATATAATAACAACACAAGTAGAACACCCCTGCGTTTTATCTGTTTATGAGGATTTAGAAAAAAAAGGCTATAGCGCAAGCTATATAGGGGTTGATGAAAACGGGGATTTAAATATCGATAGTTTATTAAAAAAAGTTACCTCTAAAACTATTCTTGTCAGCGTTATGCATGCAAACAACGAAACAGGAACGGTTTATCCTGTTGAAAAAATTGCTCAAGAAGTAAAAAAAATCAATAAAAATGTGAAATTTTTTGTTGATGGAGTTCAAGCAGCAGGAAAAATCCCGATTGAGTTAGATAATACGGATATCGATTTTTATTCAATTTCAGGCCATAAATTTCACGCTCCCAAAGGAATAGGGGCACTGTATGTAAAAAAAGGAGCGCTTTTTGACCCATTTATCCTAGGCGGTCATCAGGAAAACTCTCTTAGAGCAGGCACTCAAAACACTGCTTTTATTGTTGGTTTAGGTGAAGCTGCAATAATTGCAAAAAACACACTGGAGTTTGAAAACAAAGAAGTTCGAAGATTAAGAGATAAACTTGAATCAGGTTTATTGGATAGAATTAAGAATGCAAAACTCAATTCAAAAAGTAAAAACAGGGTTCCTAATACAACAAATATCGGTTTTGAATATATCGAAGGAGAACTGATTCTTCTTTATTTGAATGATTTAGGAATTTATGCCTCCTCAGGAAGTGCGTGCACAAGCGGAAGTTTAGATCCAAGTCATGTTCTAAGAGCGCAAAAAGTACCTTTTACTTCTCTTCATGGCTCAATTCGTTTTTCTTTATCTAAATATACAAAAGAAGAAGAAATTGATTATGCGCTAAGCGAAATTCCAAAGGTAATTGAAAAACTCGCAAAAATTTCACCTTTTCAAGATGAGCTAAAAAAACTTGGAATGTAGTTAACAAAAAATTTTCTTTAGGGGTTTTAATTAATTACAAGGAAAGATACAATTATGAGAATACCCCCCCCCTCGCTACTTTTAAAAACGCCGATTTTTAAAGGTAATCATACAGTAGTTTTTGATATTAATACCGAGAAAAAAACAATTGATTGCTATCAAGGTTATGTTGAAGCGTCTTTAGCAACCGGTTTTGCAAAGACTACAATAAGAGACTGCGTTAAGCTCAACAGACACCCAAAAAACGGTGCAGAACACGTTTTTATGACAAATCTAAATATTAAAAAAGATGAAAAAGGAAATCTTGTCTATGACGAAGAAGAAATAAGGCAAGCAGTTATTACAAGAATGAAACTAATAGAAGATAGAGAAAAGATAGCCAAAGAAAACACATTTATACCAACCGAACAAAAACCTGTTGTTATTATGAATATTAAAACAAAAAAAGCTCGAAAATTTCCTAACCAAGGCGAAGCCGCCAAAGCACTCGGTATAAGTAAACATTACTTAAGAGCAAGAATTACTGCTAAAGGATACTATATAATAGATAATGAAAGTATTTTAATACCAACCCAGCAAGTTGTAGATAAAAACGAAAAGCTTGATAAGAAAAAGTATTCTAAGTATTTAGAAATTTTGCAAAAAGAAGGATACAAAGAACCAACTACAATGAAAAGGATTCTTGGCAAATATGTTAATATCGATAGGGTTAATGAAAGTATTAAAGGAATTTATATTATCGACAAAAACGCTCAAACAAGAAGGTTTTCAAACATAAACAGCGTTTGTTCCTTTTTAAATCGCGAAGAAAGCGAAGTTAATGGTTGCATCGAACAGGAAAAATACAGTTTAAAGGGTTTTGTGATTCTTCCTGCTTATTTTGTTGAAAGTCTGGATAAAAAAGCGCCTTTAGACAAAGAACTGCTTGAAAAAATTGCTTCTATAAGTAAAAAATTTGCAGATAAAGAACTATAGCTACAAAGAAAGGAATTATATGAGAATAGCACCGACAATGACAGCTTTTAAAGCTAATTCTAAGCCTGTTTATCGTATTAATATACCAAATAGAACTATTGAATGTTTCAATAGCACAAATGAAGCAGCTAAGGCTTGCGGATATTCAATTAGTGTTGTACAGGAATGTATTAAAAATGATAGACAATATGGCGAAAGCAAGGATAAAGATATTTTTATGCGAGGTCTTAATATTGAAGTAGATAACCAAGGTAATCTTATTTATGATAAAGAAGAAATAACCCAGGCGGTACGTGAAAAGATAGAAAAAATTAGAGAAAAACAAAAAATTGCTCAAGGAAATAGAAACGGAGGTTCAGTAAAAAAACCAGTTATTCTTATGAATATTGAAACAAGAAAAACAACAAGATTCCAAAGTCAAAGTGAAGCTTCTAAGTCCCTTGGAATTGACGGCACCATTTTATCGCATCAACTTACAAAAGAAGGTTATTGTATTGTCAATAAAGAAAGCATATTAATCCCGCTTGAGAATGTTGTTAATGAAAATAAAGACCTTGATAAAAGCAAATATGGCAAATATTTAAATATATTAAAAGAAAATGGATACAAACCCCCAAGGGCAGTTAAAACTGTTATTGATAAGTATGCAGATAAAGAAACCATTGATCCTAACAACGAAGGAGTTTATGTTGTTGACAAAAATTCCTCAATAAGAAAATTCAAAAGCATTGACTTTGCTGCTTTGTTTCTTAATGCAGAAATGACAGATCTTTACAACTGTATTGAAACCGAAAATTATCAATGCAAGGGTTTTGTAATTATTCCTGCTCGTTTTGTTGAAAAAACAAGTGAGGAGGGAAATATTCTCGATAAAAAGCTATTGGCAAAAATCGCTTCTGTAAGTAAACAATTCGCCAAAGAAGAATTTGAACAGGCTTAACTTTTATGAGAAGTTATTAAAAAATTATCAATGACAAAAAAATATTTTTAGATTATTATAGTGCAAGGAGTGATTTTATTATGGAAAATACTATTGAAAAAATCAAACAAGAAGCACTAAAAGAAATTGAGAATATTAACAGTTTAAAAACACTGGATGAAGTTAAGAATAAATACTTATCCAGAAATAGTGAACTAAATAATTTAAAAAAAAGTTTAAAAGATTTGCCTAATGACAAAAAGCCTGTTATAGGTTCGCTTTTAAATAAAGTATCAGCTGAACTTAACAGCCTGATTGAACAAAAGTTTAGTGTTTTCTATGAAAAAGAACTAAACGAAAAGTTGTTAAAAGAAAAAATAGACATCACAAAAGATGCCAGCTACATTCCTTTAGGGAATGTTCATCCTTTAACTAAAACAGTTAATGAAATTGTTGAAATTTTCAATCTACTGGGTTTTTCTTTAATTGAATCAGAACTATCTCCTGAGGTTGAAGTTGAAAAGTTCAATTTTGATTTGTTGAATTTTCCTATCGAACACCCGGCTAAAGATATGCAGGATACTTTCTACTGCAAAAGCGCTAAAAACGTTGTTTTAAGGAGTCAGACCTCAAACGCGCAAGTTCGTCAAATGATTAGTTCTAAACCTCCTATTAAAATAATATCTCCAGGCAGGGTTTATCGAAACGAATCAGTGAGTGCCAGGAAAAACAATCTTTTTCATCAAATTGAAGGATTATATGTCGACAAAAACGTTACAATGGCACAGTTAAAGGGTGTTTTAAACGAATTTATAAGACTATACTTCGGATCCTCCCGTCCTACAAGATATAGAAGCAGTTTTTTTCCTTTTACTGAGCCCTCTGTTGAAATCGATGTTCAGTGCATTATGTGCAAAGGAAAAGGCTGCCCTGTTTGTTCCAATACCGGCTGGTTAGAGATTCTAGGGGCAGGTATGGTTGATCCTAATGTACTTGAAGCAGTTGATATTGATCCTAATGTTTATTCAGGTTTTGCTTTTGGCATGGGTGTTGAAAGACTAACAATGCTCAAATATGCAATTGATGATATAAGACTATTTTTCAACAACGACGAAAGATTCCTAAAACAATTCTAATTAGAAGTTGACATTTCCTTAATGAATATCTGCGCTTTAGCAAGAATCGTCTCGCGAAGTGCAACAGGATCGTTAATATTGAAATCAAGCTTATTCATGATTTTGCTATCAAACATAGGATTAGGCATGGTATTCTGCACAAGTCTATCAGCACAATAAACTATCCCGCAAACCGTTGGAAGTGAACTTTGTACAGGGTCATGGTGATATCTGATGCAATTGGTTAGAATTACAGGCAGCTGCCATTTTTTAGAAACCAGAGCCCCTAAAACACAATGGTTGGTGCCAAATTGCATATCCTCAACATTAATTAAATCAAGATTGCCTTGCGCTGCAAGGTATTTAACTTTTGAGTACTTAAGAGGATTCTTTGAATTTAGGAGCATTTTTCCGATATCATGCAAAAATCCAATCACAAAAGCATCATCAGGGTTGATTACTTTGTATTCTTTAGCTAATATCTCACTTGCAACAGCACATTTGATTGAATGTTCCCAAAGTTCTCTTGATCCTTGAGCTGTCATCATTTGTTTTAAAGCCAGACTCATGATAATATTTTTAGCTTTCATCATTCCTAAAATAACAAGAGCTTTGTTTATTGAAGTTACTTGTTGTCTAAAACCATAGAAAGCAGAATTAACCAAACTAAGCGTTTTTGTTGCAATTGCCTGGTCAACTTGCATTATCTTACCCAACTCAGCAATTCCTGTTGTTGGATTCTTGATAACACTCAATGCTTTAACCATGACATTGGGCATTGGAGGAATATCTTTAAATTCTGCTACAATTTTTTGTGGATCAAGTTTATTTGGATTATTATTCATCATTTTTCTATACCTGCAGATGTTTTTTTATACTTAGGAAACTTCCGACCGAACTAAATGCAACACCTAGTGTTAATACACTAAATAATACGGTAAATTGTGCCAATGGGTCAATGGATATCATTAAAAATTCATGCATTTTTATGATATAGCTCTGGACAATATCAATTGGAATAATAGCAATTAATGCCCCTAAAAACCCATATATCGCGCCTTGCAAGATCAAAGGAGCCTTAATATACCAGTTAGATACTCCCATTAAACGCATTATTTCGATCTCTTCTTTTCTTGATTGAATTACAAGTTCAATTGTATTGTTAATAATAGCAATTGTTAAAACGCAAACTATTATTACAAATACCACTGTTGTTGTATTGATTATGGCATTTATCATCTCAAACTTAGGAACCAAATCCTTAGCATAGCTTGTATCATCAATTCCCTGTACTTTTTTAAGTTCGCCCATAACAGAAAGGATATTTTTAGTATCATCCAATTTAACATGAATCGCATTAGGCAGAGGGTTAGAAATATCTGGTACATCTATTTCTTTTCTTAGTTGAACCCAGGATTGCTCCTTGGGAATAAAAGTTACCTTTTTAACATGGTCAAGCTCTTTAACTTTATTAATAGTTGCTCCAATATCAGCGTTTGGTGACAAATATGCGCTGATTTCAAGAGCTGAGCCCATTGAATTAACAAAAGTATTAAGCGCAAGGGTTACTCTAAAAATTGAGCCAAAAATTGTTAGTATTGCAGCAATTGTTGTAATAATTGCAAAATTAACAAGTCCAGCCTGTGCGATTCCCTTAACAGTTTCCATTGCAATTCTATAAGTTATTCGAATCTCGCTCATCCAGTCTTTTGGGATATGAGATTTTACTTTTTGTTTTAAATTTTGATTTTTTTGTTTTCTAATCATATGTTCCTGCTTGAATATCTCTAACAACCTGACCATAATCAAGAGTTATTACTCTTTTTCTAAAATAGTTAACCATTGCTTGATCGTGTGTTGAAACAAGGATTGTAATTCCTCTTTGGTTAACCTGTTCTAAAATTTGCATAACTTCAAGAGAGTTTTTAGGATCCAAATTCCCTGTAGGTTCATCTGCGATTAACAAAGGAGGGCCATTTACAATTGCTCTTGCAATTGAAACTCTTTGCTGCTCGCCGCCTGATAATTCACAGGGTTTAGATTTAGATTTATCCTCCAAACCAACAACCTTAAGCGCACCCATTACCCTGGATTCAATTTCTCTTGAGGAAATCCCCATTGTGCGGATAACATAGGCAATATTATCATAAACAGTGTGGTTTTGAAGAAGTTTGTAGTCTTGAAAAACAATCCCCATACATCTTCTCAAACTAGGGATTTTATTAGGGGACAAATTTCCGATATCAATCCCTGCTACATAAACATTTCCTCTTGTAGGGCGTTCTTCTAAGTATAACATCTTCATCAATGTTGATTTACCAGCCCCTGAAGAACCCACCAAAAAGACAAATTCTCCCGGCTGAATATGAAGATTAATTCCTCGAAGTGCATATTTATTTTTATACTGCTTAACTAAATCTCTTACTACTATCATCTTACATCCATAAACTTGATTATTTTTTCATAAATTTTAGTACCTGTGAGTCCGTAGAACTCCATTAGCTGTCTTTGTTCACCGGATTGACCGAATGTGTCTTCTGTTCCGATTCTTAAAACCTTGCTTGGATAGTTTTCACACAATGCTTCACAAACCGCAGAGCCTAATCCTCCAATAATGCTATGGTTTTCAACAACTATTACTTTTTTTGTTTTCTTAGCACTGCTAACTAAACTAATAAAGTCAAAGGGTTTAACAACAGGATAATGAAGAATATCTGCTTCTATTCCAACCTGAGATAGTTTTTGCGCTGCATCAATTACTTCATAAAGTGTTTCACCATTAGTTACAATTGTTAAATCTTTTCCTTCTTTTATTTTTAAACCAAGACTGGGATTGAATTTATAGGTTTCTTTATTAAAAATTGTCTTTAAATTTGTCCTTGGAATACGAATATACATTGGACCCTTAGTCTGAGCGGCATACCTTATAACTTCACTCACTTCCACGCAATCAGCAGGAACGATTACTTTCATATCAGGAATTGAGCGCATAAAGGAAATATCCTCCAGCGCCTGGTGAGACGCTCCGTCTTCTCCCACTGTAATTCCTCCGTGGGTTGCAACAATTTTAACATTAAGTTTTGAATAACAAACCGTATTTCTAATTTGATCAAGACATCTGGCTGTTGCAAACATTGCAAATGTGCTAGCAAAAACAGTTTTTCCGCCATAGGCAAGTCCTGCTGCGGTTCCTATTAAGTCTTGTTCTGCTATGCCGCAGTTAAAGAATCGATTAGGAAATTTTTCTCTAAACTTTGAAGTCTGGGTGGAACAGGATAAATCAGCATCCAAAACAACAATATTATGATTCTTTTCACCCAATTCTACAAGAGTTTCACCATATGTATTTCTTGGAGATTTAATTTCTTTAGCTTTAGTTAACATTCAGTTCCTCCAGTGCAAGTGCTAATTGTTCGTCATTAGGAGCTTTGCCATGCCAGGAAGGGTTGTTTTCCATAAAAGAAACACCTTTTCCTTTGATTGTATCAGCAATAATTACATAGGGCTCAAGTGCTTGTTTTGCTTCTTGAAGCGCACTTTCAATTTCATCAAAATTGTGCCCGTCTATGGTTTTTACCCTAAAACCAAAAGCTTCAAGTTTTTTATCCAATGGTTCAAGTGTTTTAATATCACAAACACACCCGTCAATTTGAAGGTTATTCTTATCAATAATAACAACCAGATTATTAAGTTTTTGATTGTTAATATTCATTAAGCTTTCCCAAACGCTTCCTTCCTGCATTTCCCCATCACCAAGAAGCACAAAAACCTTGGATTTTATTTCATCCAGCCTTAAAGAAAGTGCTAAACCTGCTCCAATAGAGAGCCCCTGCCCTAAAGAACCGGTCGAAACCTCAATCCCTGCTAAACCAACTTTGGAACTTGGATGCCCTTGCAGCTTGGACCCAAGGATTCTAAAACCCGATAAGAGAGATTTTGGAAAATACCCTAAATGCGCTAAAGTAGCATATAATGCAGTACTTGCGTGCCCTTTTGATAGAATAAACCTGTCTCTGTTTTTATAATCAGGAGATTTGTCCCAGTCAAGTGGTACATTAAGAATTTTTTTATATAAAACAACAAGAATATCAACACAGGATAATGCCCCTCCAGGATGACCTGATTTAGCATTATGAATCATCTTTAAGATATCTTGTCTTATTGTATTAGCTAGTTTTTTCAATTTTTCCTACCCTTTACTATAGTATTTATTATACACTTGATTATAAATATTGGCAAAACAGGAAATATTCTCTTTAGTCTTTTTGGCTCTAAAACCGTTCTATAAAGCCATTCAAGCCCTAATTTTTGAAATATTAAAGGAGATTCTTTTGTATATCCTGAAAACACATCAAAACTCCCTCCAACTCCGACAAAAACACATCCTTTAAGGACTTCTTTAAGTTTTACAATAACTTCTTCTTGTTTAGGAGACCCTAAACCAACCAGAAGAATTTGCGGCTGCGAAATTTTAATTTCTTCAATTATATCATCAATAGAATCAAAGTATCCGTTTCTGGTATAGCAAAAATTCAGATTGGGAAGCTTTTTTAAAAAATTTTCCTTAGCTTTTATAACAACCTCTTCCTTAGCTCCTAAAAATCCCACTCTAAGATCCATTTCAGAAGCCATTTTAAGCAAACTTCTTGAAAAATCAACCCCTCTAATTTGATTCTGCCTGATTCCTTTCATTCTAAGCGCAATTTTTACCCCGACACCATCAGGAATATTCAAATCCGAATTATTAAGTATTTCAAAAAAACCCCGGTTTTTTTGAGCATTCATTATCATTTCAGGATTAATTGTAATAATATGAAAATTTCTATTCTCCCTAAGTGCTAGATTTAGCCCTTCAAAAGCAGTTTCACTATTGCATAAATCAACAGGACAGTTTAATACTAAAGTTCTTTTCATAAATCTATAGTATCATAAACATTAAATTTGACTATCAAGTATTTGTTTATTAAAATTTAATTATATAAAAAATTTTTGAAGGAATTATAAATGAAAAAGTGTGTAGCTGTAGTCGGCTGTGGAATCTGGGGTCGAAATATCGTTAGAAATTTCTATAATTTAGGAGCACTGCATAGTGTCTGCGATTTAGATGATGACAACTTAAAAATGATTAAAGAACTATATCAAGACATTAACACAACTAAAAATTTCGATGAAATTCTATTAGATCCAAATATTACCGCTCTTTGCGTTGTTACTCCCAGTCATACGCACTTTAATATCGTAAAAAAAGCACTTAATCATAAAAAACACGTCTATGTTGAAAAACCAATTTCAACTTCCGCTGCTGAGGCTAAAGAGCTTAAGGACCTGGCGCAGAAAATGAATGTTAAACTTCTTGTAGGACACCTTCTATTGTATCATCCTGCTGTAAATCGTCTTAAAATGCTTATAGCACAAGGGGTTTTAGGAAAAATTAAATATGCACAATCGGATAGGTTGAATATTAACTACTATAAAAACGATAGAAGCGTTATGTGGGACTTAGCACCCCATGATGTCTCAATGATAGCGCATGTTACAGGTAAAGCACCCTTAAAAGTGCTCAATGCAGTAGGAGTTGCAAGTGAATTTGAGAATATCTGCGATATTACACACTTAACAATTGAATTTGAAGATGGTTTAATCGGTCAAATTTCAGACAGCTGGATTCATCCAACCAAAAGAGTAGCACTTTTAATTAGAGGAGAAAAAGCTACGGCAATTCTTGATGATACTCTTTCAGAAGGAAAACTCAAGGTTTATGATAACAAAAAAAGTTCAAGAAACGAGATTGAAGTTTTTGACTATCTTGAAATTGAGCCTTTAAAACTTGAATGCCAGCACTTTTTAAACTGCATTGAAAACGATAAAACCCCCCGCTCGGACGGAGAAAACGGGTATATGATTGTTAAAATCTTAGAAAGCGCAGAAAAAATGATGCTTGGAGTAAAAAAAGAAGCTCTCGACAATCACGAATTCAAATTATCAAGGTCTAAATAAACTTTAACTATAAATTTGATTCAATGCATTAAAAATTGCCTTAACATTAGCTAAGGCTGTTGAAGTATCAATTGCTCTTCCTATAACTTCGCCTTTATTATCATCAAGGATTGAAATCGCACTCATTGCTCGGGCTTGGGAACTATCTTTATCAGCATCAATCGAATATTGTTTATAGTTAGATAGTTTTGTTTCAAAACCGAGTTTTTTAAGCGCATTTAAACAAGCATCCACTGGTCCGTTTCCTAAACCAATAGCTTCTTTTCTTTCGTTTTTGAAATTGAAAAATAAATCAAAAACGCCCTTATCAACCTGTTTAAAGGTAATTAGTTCGAATGGTCCTTGAATATTGCAAATTTTATCTAAGTATAGCTCCAATACTTCTTGGGGAGTCAATTCACCCTTAGATTCAGCAATTTGTTTTGCAAAAGGAGTCAAATAAACCGATTCTTTAATTGTTATAGGATACTTAAGCCCCTTAATAATATCATATATAGCGGTTTTTCCTGATTGAGAAGTAAAACCGATTTTTTCATCATCAAACCGTCCGATTAAACTCGGATTAATTGGTCTATAAGCTCCAAAATCCAAATCCTTGGTTTTAATAGCGCCGTCCTGATGAATTCCGCTTCTGTGTGCAAGTGCTTCAGGACCTACAAGAGGAGCTTTTTCATAAATTTTCACTTTTGACATTTGGGATATAAGAAGCGCTGTTTCATAGATTTTCGATAAATCCACCCCTGTATCAACCCCGCAGTTATGAAGTGCGACTGCAACCTGACAAAAATCCGTGTTACCCGCTCTTTCACCTAATCCATTCAAGCAGCACTCCAGCTGCCCTGCGCCCATAAAAAAGCCCTCGATTGTAGTTGCTGTTGCCATTCCAAGATCATTATGATTATGAAGAGATATTATAACATCATCCCCAAGAGCGTTTTTTACCTTCTCAACCATTGATAAAAACTTTAAAGGACGATACCTTTCAACTGTATTAGGCAGATTAATTGTCTTTGCGCCTTTATTGACAATTTCTTTTAGTACTTCAATTACAAAGTCAAGGTTTTTTTCGCAATCTCCGAAATGTTCAACTGAAAACTCAATATCAGGAGCTTTAGAAGCTTTAATTAATTGATTATTTGCATAATCAACAGCATTAATTGCCATTTGGGCAGCTTCTTCTTGTGTTTTATTTAAAACATGCTCCATATGAAAAGGAGATAGGGTTATAAAAGTATGGATTCTTGCTTTTTTCGCTTCTTTTATAGCAAGAAGTGCTTTATCGATATCGTTTTTATTGGCTCTTGCTAAAACAGAAACAAGGGTTTTATCCCCTGCTCTTTCAGCTAGTTTAGTGCAGGATTCAAAATCCATTATAGAAGAGGCTGGAAAGCCAATTTCAACAGCAGGAATATTAAGCTCAACAATTTTATCAAAGATAAAGAGTTTTTCTTCTAAGCTCCAGGGTTTTTTTAACGACTGATTGCCGTCTCTTAGAGTAATATCATAAAAAAAAGGTTTTCTTTGCATATTCTTAATATCCTTAGCTATTTATTTTTTAAAATCATTTGATATAATAAATTTTAGTCCAAACAAGACTTGAGGGTCAATAATTAGTTTTGTAAAAAAATGTAAAAACTACAATTAAAACTAGCAAAATTTTTCCTTCACCATATTTAACTAACTTGGATTTTACAAAAACTATGAAAATAAATAGCATTAGACAACAACAAAATTTCAAAGGAGGAGCTGCGGATGCTGCTGTGAATTTTATAGCAAAGCATCAAGTAGGAATTGCAGGACTAGCCGGAGCTTCCGTTGTAGCACAAAAAATTGTAATGTCAGGTTCAGAAGCAGTAATTGCTCCTATGATTGATGTTGGAATTGGTGAAGTTATAACCAAAACAACAAACGAAAAAGACAATAGAACAAGACAAAGTTCTAAAACCCAGGCAATTAGAACCCATGCCCAGGCAACAGGCGGAACAATAACAGGAGTTGCAATAAGAGCTTTATGTATTGCAGCTTCAACCCTTATTATGTCAAAACTGGGAGAAAAAACTGGATCTAAAATTGGGGAGATGATTAATCCTGAAAAATTGAGCAGTTCTAAAAATTTGTACAAATATCAAGAAAACGCAGCTGCCTGGGGGAAATCCATAGGAGGAGCTGCAGCAATTGTTGTTATGATGTTTACAAACTTCCTTCTTGATATTCCTCTTGTAAACTTTATTAACAAAAAAATAACAGACATTGTTTCCAAAGATAAAAATACCTCTAAACAAGATAAGGAGGTAAAAAATGCCTAATTTTTCAAAAATTTTAGAAGCTTGCAATCCAAGTCCTGAAAAAGCAGGGAAAGCTCTATTAATGCTAAATGCAGCCGGCATGGTTTTTGCTGCAATGAGCAACACCTGTGCTGCTGCTGTTGATAAAAATACCTCCAAAGAAGATAAAAAGTTCTTAGTTCCGGCAGGCGCTGCAACAGGGGTTGCAAATATCGGTATTTACTACCTTATGACTTCTAAAATCATCAAAGGATTACAAAAAGCAGCAGCAAAAATTGATATTAAAGACGAAAATGTTCGTAAGTTTATCAATAAAGAAATTGATAAAAAAAGCAAAGGGTTATTCAAAAAAGACCAAACTTATATTCAACATATGAAAGACACCTACTTTGTTAATGGTGATATAAAAGGCGCCTTAACAACTGAAGCTGCAACTAAATACAAACAAAGCTTAGGCGCAGGCGCAGGTGTTTTAGGTGCTTTTATAGGGGCGGTTGTAGGATGCGCTATATTAACCCCTGTAATTCGAGATGTGAGCGCTTATTTTGTTCAGAAACGAAGAGAAAAAACACATCCAGAACTAGAAGAAAAACCCTATATGCCATACTTTGACCCAAGTCACTTAAAACCCGGACAATTGACAAGAGTTAACAAAAAACCCCTTACTATGAAGAATTATATGGCTTTTACTAATAACAACAATCTAAAAGTTTAACAATTGTTAACATAATTCCCTTAATAATAACAAGATTTTTTTTCACAAGGTTTATAATAAAAAAGTTGTGTTATTAAAAAAGTAAGGGATTTAAAAAAATGAGAATTAATTCAATTCAAAACCAAAACTCATTCAAAGGTGTTACGGTAACTACATCCACTGGAAACTCAGGCATGGCAATAGGAAAAAATGTAATTATTCCATTTGACAATACAGCCAGATTAATTAGTGAAAACTCAAACGGTCGATACGACGATATTAAAGACAAAACAGAGGTTTTTGTTCTTGCTGCAGGAAAAGGCAAAAGATGCTTGCCATTAAGTCATTGCCAGGGAAGTGATGTAACTAAAGTTTACTATGGAATCCCGGATGTTGACAGAAACTACAGACCCACAGGAGAAATGAACTATGTTCTTGATATTCCTATGGCTATGGCTTCACCCTTTTTGGATAATGATGGTTTAAAATGGAAAAATGCTACTAAAGCACAAGGAAGTTTTGCTGAAGTAATTTCTTTTGCAAAAGATTTAAGAGAAAAAGGATTACCCCAGAAAAACGTAATTATTATGTGCGGGGATAACTTCTTTGATTCTAAAGTTTCACCTGGCGCATCTAAAAAAGAAATTGAAGATAAAAAATATGAAATTACAGACTACTTAGCAGATGTTGCAAGAGATGATTCTAAAATTCTTGGTTTAATAGGAGTTAAAAGAACACCGGAGGAAACCGCTAATAACTATGGCTGTTTAAAAGCTATTCCAACTTCAAAAGACGATATTTGCAAACTGGATGGTTTTACAGAAAAACCAAAAACAGCAGAACTTGCAAGAAAATTTGCAATGGATGATGGGAACTGCATAGCAAACACTGGTTCTTTTATAATGAAAAAAGAAGCTATGGAGTGGCTGCTAGATAGAATCGAAGAAGATCCTATGTTTATCGGAAAAGACGAAAATGAACTTTATGACTTTGCAGCTGCTTCAACAAGAGTTCAAGAACACTTTGGGGCTGATAAATGCAGCATTAAACTTGTACAAGACTGGGAAGATGCAGGTCAGCCCGATACAATGGCAAGTTTAACAGGTGAAATTGCTAAAGGAAACTACTTAAATGCTCTTCCTGAAGATTTGAAAAGAAGTTTTCAACGCTCAGCTGCTAACAACTATTATAATGACGGCATACAAACAACAATTCTTGCTACACCAGAAGCAGTAGGGGAATATGAAACCGCTGAAAACCTTGCTTATTATATTGAAACCACAGGTGAACTGCCTGAACCTACTGACAATGTTTTAGTTAAAGATGTTGAAGGAATGTATGTTGCAGGTGTTAAGGATTAAACAATAATTGAGCAATAAAAATCCCTTAAGGAATTCCTTAAGGGATTTTATTTTATTAATTACTAATTATTCTTTAGTATATTCAGCATCAATTACATCATCATCTTTTTTATCGTCGTTTGTTTGGTTTTCCCCTTGAGATGCATTACCCTGTGCTTCACCGGCTTGGGTTTCTTGCTGAACTTGTTGATAAGCAGCTTGTGATATTGCATACATTGTCTGCTGGAGTTCTTCTGACAACTTCTTAAGTTCGTCGTTATCCTTGTTTTCATCAAGCGCTTTTTTCAATGCTTCTTTTTGTTCTTCAAGTTTCTTTTTGTTATCTTCTGTTATCTTGCCTTCAAAATCCTTGACGATTCTTTCAGCAGCGCCGACTAAAGATTGAGCATTGTTCTTAACTTCTGCACCTTCTTTTTTCTTTTTATCCGCTTCAGCATTAGTTTGAGCTTCTTTTACCATTCTATCAATATCTTGTTCTGACAAGTTAGATGAGTTTGTAATGGTAATTTTTTGTTCTTTATTAGTTGCTTTATCTTTAGCAGTAACATTAACAATACCATTGGCATCAATATCAAAAGTTACTTCAATTTGAGGCATGCCCTTCATTGCCGGTGGAATTCCATCCAAGCGGAACATTCCTAAAGATTTATTATCATTAGCCATTGGTCTTTCACCTTGTAAAACGTGGATATCAACAGCTGTTTGATTATCATCTGCGGTTGAAAAGGTTTGAGACTTAGAAACAGGAATTGTAGTGTTACGAGGTACTAAAGGAGTCATAACACCACCCAGTGTTTCGATTCCCAAAGTTAAAGGGGTTACATCAAGTAAGACGATATCTTTAACTTCACCCGCTAAAACACCTGCCTGGATTGCAGCACCTACTGCAACGACTTCATCAGGGTTTACAGATTGGTTAGGGTCTTTTCCTGTATAATCTTTAACTAATTGTTGCACAGCAGGGATTCTTGTAGATCCGCCTACTAAAACAACTTCATTCAAGTCTGATTTAGAAATTCCTGCATCTGATATAGCGCGCTCTACAGGAGTTTTGCAGCGCTCCAGTAAATCATGGGATAATTCTTCAAATTTTGCTCTTGTTAAGCTCAAATCCAAGTGTTTAGGACCATTAGCATCAGCTGTTATAAAAGGAAGGTTGATATTTGTTTCAACAACACTTGATAGCTCGCATTTTGCTTTTTCTGCAGCTTCTTTTAATCTTTGCATTGCTTGTTTATCGTTTCTTAAGTCAATTCCTTCTTGTTTTTTAAACTCATCGCACAGCCAATCAATAATCTTTTGGTCGAAGTCGTCCCCGCCAAGTCTTGTATCACCTGAGGTTGATAGAACTTCATGGACCCCGTCTCCAATTTCTAACACAGAAACATCAAACGTACCGCCGCCAAGGTCAAAAACAAGAACTTTTTCTGAATTTTGTTTTTCAAGACCATAAGCCAGAGCTGCTGCTGTGGGCTCATTTACGATTCTTAGAACATCCAATCCGGCAATTTTTCCTGCATCTTTAGTTGCCTGTCTTTGAGCATCGTTAAAATAAGCAGGAACTGTAATTACAGCACTTGTTACTTTTTCGCCCAAGTATGAACTAGCATCATCAGCCAGTTTTCTTAGAATCATAGCAGAAATTTCCTGAGGGGTGTAGTCTTTACCATCAATATTTTTCTTGTAATCTTCACCCATATGACGTTTGATTGAAATTATTGTATTATCAGGATTAAGAATTGCTTGTCTTTTAGCAAGTTGTCCTACCAATCTTTCGCCGTTTTTTGCAAATCCTACAATAGAAGGTGTTGTACGAGAACCTTCAGCATTTGCAATTACTGTTGGTTTTCCCCCTTCCATTACAGCTACGACCGAGTTTGTTGTACCCAAGTCAATACCAATTGTTTTAGCCATAAATTTTTACTCCTTATTAACAGTTTTTGTTTATAGCTTAACAATAACACTATTTTTATAAATTTAGAGAAAAATAAACAATTTCTTAATAATTGAACTTATTGAACTTCAAAACTACCTTTGGTTTCAATTTCTTTAACCAATTTTTCGATAAACTCATCAATTGTCATTGTTCCAATAGGACCACTGCCTCTTTTTCTTATTGAAACACTGCCTTCTTCAAGTTCTTTATCACCTGCAATAAGTACATATGGAACTTTTTGATTCTGTAAATAGTCTCTTATCTTGTAGTTCATTGATTCGGATTTTTCTTCAAAAATAACCCTTATTCCTTTGTCTTTTAGTTTTTTGTAAATTGAATCCATATATTCATTATGCCTATCAGCAATAGGAACAAGTGCAACCTGTTTAGGAGCAAGCCAGGCAGGGAAAGCTCCTGCATAGTGTTCAATTAGAATACCATGGAATCTTTCCATTGAGCCAAATACTACCCTATGAAGCATTACAGGAGTTTTCAAAACCCCGTCTTTGTCTTGATATTTGATTCCAAAACGCTCGGGCAGGTTAAAATCCAATTGAATTGTAGCGCATTGCCAGGTTCTTCCTATTGCATCTTTAAATTTGAAATCAATTTTAGGTCCATAGAAGGCTCCATCTCCTTCGTTGATTTCATAGTCCATGCCTCTATCATCAAGCGCTTGTTTTAGCCCGTTTTGCGCTAATTCCCAGTTTTTAAGGTCTCCTACATAACTATCCGGTCTTGTGGATAGTTCAACTTCAAAAGTCATGTTGAAAATTTTCATAGCATCTGATACAAAGTCGATAATTTCATTAATTTCACCAACTAATTGTTCAGGAGTACAGAAAATATGAGCATCATCCTGGGTAAAACCCTGAACACGGGTCAAACCGCCCAATGCCCCTGATTTTTCTCTTCTATAAACAGTTCCAAGTTCTGCCATTCGAAGAGGTAAATCCCTGTAGGAGTGCCTTTGGGATTGATAGATTAGAATATGAAAAGGACAATTCATTGGTTTTACGATATATTGCTCGTCTTGATCCTGTTCTTTTTGGATAAAAAACATGTTCTCTCTATAATGGTCAATGTGTCCTGAAAGCTCCCAAAGCTTGGTTTTTGCCAATTGCGGAGTTTGAACTATAACATAACCTCTTTTTCTGTGCTCCTTTCTCCAATAATTCTCGATTTCTTCTCTTACCGTATAAAGATTAGGATGCCATAAAACAAGCCCTGCGCCGATTTCCTCTCTTACTGAGAATAAATCCAATTGAGAAGCCAATTTTCTATGGTCTCTTTTTTTAGCCTCTTCAATTTGGGTAATATAGTTATCGAGTTCTTCTTTAGTAAAAAAGGCTGTAGCATAAATTCTCTGGAGCATTTTATTTTTCTCATTGCCCCTCCAATAGGCTCCTGCTACACTTAAAAGCTTAAAAGCTTTGATTTCTTTGGTTGATTCAATATGAGGACCAGAGCAAAGATCATTAAATAGGACATTTCCTTCTTTATCTTTAGTTAAATACAAAGTAGGGTTGTCGTTTTTGTGCTCTTCTAACAATTCTGCTTTATAAATTTCTCCCTGGTCTTTAAATTCTTTAATTTGAGCTTCAATGTCAGCAATAACATGCTTTTCAAAAGTCAGATTCTGGCTGATAAGCTTTTTCATGGTCTTTTCAATTTCTTTTAAGTTATCATCGCTTAAAGTTACACCTTCAATGTCAAAGTCATAATAAAAACCATTATCAATAGCAGGTCCGATTGCCAATTTTGCCTGCGGGTATAGTTTCTGAACAGCTTGTGCTAAGATATGAGAACAAGAGTGCCTTAAGGTGTGCAGTTTATCTATATTTTCCATAATCTTCCTCAAATTTAAAGTTATATTTACCTATAATTCTAACATAAAAAAATAATTCAAGTAATTTTTTAGCTTTGATTTATTAATTAATTCAATAAATTGACTAAAATCAAATTTTAAAAACTGCATAAGTACTAAATACAAAAGAAAAATTAATAAAAAAAACGATAAAACTTATTGTTCAAAAACTCATTTTCTATTTTAAGCTTGAATTTAGTTTCTAAAATAAAGCTTAAACACAAAATCAACCCAAGAAGAAAACATACATTAGAGAGCGACATTATAAAAAACGCTCCGTAGTCTCCTATATGAGATTCTTTTATACCGAGTATAATTAAATAAGAAATAGAAAGTATATTAAATGCAATAAAATTAAAAACCGCAATCATACTAGGATAACCCGGCAAATCCTGCCATATGAAGTTTTTTAGTTTTGATAACATTGTTTAATTATAGCACTAAAACCTGTTTTTATTGATTAAATATATAATATCATCCGGCTTTGAGCTAATTTTAGCAGAAAAAAATTGAATTTTTTTTGACAAAACAACCTAAGAGCAGCTCCAGGGTTAGATTCAATATTTTTTATGTTTATTTTATATTGCCTTATTTATATTATAGCTTTTACAATAACATCTGTCATTTCAACTGTTGACACCAGTTTATCATTTTCCCTATAGATATCTTTAGTTCTATAGCCTTCTTTTAATGCTTGCTGTACTGCATTATATATAGAATTAGCCGCTTTTGTTTCGCTAAAGGAATATTCAAGCATCATAGCTGCTGATAGAATTGTTGCTATCGGGTTAACTATATTTTTTCCTGCAATATCAGGAGCAGAGCCATGGATTGGTTCATACATATATGGAGTTTTAGAATCTGAAAGCGATGCACTTGGCAGCATTCCTAAAGATCCGCAGATTGTTGAAGTTTCATCTGATAGAATATCTCCAAAAATATTTCCTGTAAGAATTACATCAAACTGTCTTGGATTAGAAACCAGCTGCATGGCGCAATTATCAACATACATAAAACTAAGATCAACCTCAGGATAATTTTTCGAAACCTCAATTGTAACTTCTCGAAACAATCTTGAAACGTCTAGGACATTTGCTTTATCAACAAGACAAACTTTATTATTGCGTTTTTTAGCGGCTTGAAAGGCAATGTGAGCTATTCTTTCAATTTCAAGTTCATTGTAAATCATATTATTAAAACCAACCCGGACTTCTTTTCCTTGTATAGTTTTTGTTGTAATTCCCCTGGGCTCTCCAAAGTATACATCCCCTGTGAGTTCCCGTACAATCATGATATCAACATCTTTTACAATTTCTTCTTTTAGAGGAGAAGAAAATAAAAGTTCATTGAAAATTTTTGCAGGACGCAGGTTTGCAAACAAATTAAGCTTTTTTCTAATTCCCAGCAATGCTCTTTCAGGTCTTAAGGAAGGATCAAGTTTATCATACTTCCAATCCCCTACAGCACCCAATAACACTGCATCTGATTCTAAACAGCCTTCAATAGTATAATCAGGCAAAGGCACTCCTTCAAGTTCATATGCCCTTCCTCCAATTGGGAGATAAGTGTATTTAAAATCGATATTATAAACCTTAGAAACCTTATCCAGTACTTTAATAGCACTTGATAAAATTTCATCGCTTACTCCATCGCCTTCTAAAACTGCAATATTTTTCATCTTTTATCCTCTCGTGATTTTTTCTTTAGTATATTCAACCAATCCGCCTTTTTCAATTAAAGTCTGAATTTCTTTAGGATAAGGAGAAAAGGAATATTCTTTATTTTTTGTTTTATTAATAATTTTTCCTTCGTTTAAATTGACCTCAAGTTCATCTTGCGTACTTATATCCTCTTGAATTTTATCGTTTTCAATAATTACAAGACCAATATTAATAGCATTTCTATAAAAAATACGAGCAAAACTTTTGGCAATAACTGCTCTTATGCCGCTGGTCTTAATTGCCAAAGGAGCATGTTCTCTGCTCGACCCGCAGCCAAAGTTATACCCTGCAATTATAAAATCACCCTTTTTAACTGATTGACAAAAGGTTTTATCGATATCTTCCATGCAGTGGCTTGCAAGTTCCTGCGGGTCTTTAGTATTTAAATATCTTGCAGGAATAATAACATCTGTATCAATATTGTCTTGATAAATCCAGTTTTTGTTCATTTCAATTCATCCATTTAAACTATATACAATAACTATATTATAAATTAATATAAATATGCAAATACGAATTTTAAAATTTAAGTTTAGCAATAATTATTAATATATGGCATCACACAAAGGAGTAGAAAAAATGCAAGAAACTATTATTGAAACAGCTGGAAAAATTTGGGAATACTTGAATGAAAACGGTGAAGTAACAACAAAAAAACTAAACAAAGATTTAGGTCTTAACGAAAACTTTTCAAGCCTTGGTTTAGGCTGGTTGGCACGTGAAGACAAAGTAAACTTCTCCAAAAGAGGTTCTTACACAAAAATCAGCTTAAGATAATAAATAAATTAATATTATTAAGAAGTCCTTGCAAATTATTGACAAGGACTTCTTTTTTTTAGAGAATAGAATTATGTCTTATTAAAATGATATAAATTAGTAAAGGAAATAAAAATGGCTACACCAAAGAAAAGAACAGGAAAAGCAAGTCAAGCAACAAGAAGAGCAAATTGGAAAGGGTCAATCCCTGCTACAACAACTTGTCCTAATTGCAAAGCAATCATACTAACCCACACAGTTTGTCCTGAATGCGGTTATTATAAAGATGGTTTTGCTTCAATTAAAAAAGCACAAAGTGAAGTTGAAAAAACAACAGACGAAGAAGTAAAAACCGAAGAACCTAAAAAAACCAGAAAACCAAGAGCTAAAAAGGCGGAAACTGCTCCTAAAGAAGAAGCACAGGAAGAAACAAAAACTGAATCTGAAGAATAGTTTGTAATCTTGAATTAGAGGATATAGTATGACAAGAATTGCAGTTGATGCAATGGGGGGAGATTATGCTCCCGGGGAAATTGTTAAAGGAGCTGTTTGGGCTGCTCAGGATTACAATGTTCCAATAGAATTAGTAGGACAGATTGATAAAATCCAAGAAGTTCTTGACGAAATTGCAAAAAAAGGAATAAGGTCTAACCGGGGTGGATATTTTGTTAAAAATATCAAGGTTGACCTATCAAAACTGGATATAAAACTAACCCAGGCAGATGAAATAATTGAAATGGGCGAAGCAGTAGGTGTTGCAATTAGGAAAAAGAAGAAGTCCTCAATTGTTCTTGCAGTTGATGCTGTTGCTAAGGGAAGCTCTGATGCTGTTGTTGCTGCAGGTTCAACAGGAGCTGCAATGGCAGCTGCTTTATTCGGATTGGGAAGATTAAAAGGAATTGAACGACCAGCAATTGCAGCTACTCTTCCAACTAAAAAAGACCCTGTAATTTTAATCGATGCAGGGGCAAACAGCGCTTGTACAAGTGAAATGTTAATGCAGTTTGCAACAATGGGCGCTACTTTTGTAAAAAACGTTTACAATAGAACAAACCCGAGAATCGGTGTTTTAAATATCGGAGAAGAAGAGGAAAAAGGAAATCCCTTAGTTAAAGAAACGCACAAATTATTAAAAGAAAATACAATCGGTCTAAAGTTTATTGGAAACATTGAAGGAAAAGAACTCTTTCAAGGAGACGTTGATGTTGTAGTCTGTGATGGATTTGTCGGAAACGTTGCCCTAAAAACAATTGAAGGCTGCTCAATGATGCTTTTCAAATTAATTCAGGAAGAATTTAGACACGATATAATATCTAAAATTGTAGGATTATTGGCAAAACCCTTTATGAAAAGAATCTACAAAAGAATCAACTACGAAGAATTCGGAGGAGCGCTTTTATTGGGCGTTAAAGGAATTACCGTAATTTCTCATGGAAGAAGTTCTTCTTATGCAATTAAAAACGCTGTTCGCGTTGCTAAAGAAGCGGTTGAGTCCAATGTTAACAAAAAAATCGCTGAAATTATTAATTAGAGGATAAAATGAAAAAAATAGGATTTATATTTCCAGGACAAGGCTCTCAATCAACAGGCATGGGTCTTGACTTATACAACAATTATAATAGTGCTAAAGAAGTTTATAGAATTGCTGATTCAACCTTAAATAAAGAAATTTCAAAAATTTGTTTTGAAGGATCAGATGAAGAACTTAAAAAAACAATAAATGCGCAAAGTGCAATTGTTACAACTTCAATTGCGGCACTTAGCGCTTTTAGAGAAGTTTGTCCTGAAGTTAGCCCAAGCATAACCCTTGGTCATTCTCTTGGCGAATACTGCGCAATGTATGCAAGCGGAGTAATGGATTTAAAAACAACAATACAAGCAATTCAAAAACGCTCAGAACTAATGGATAAAGCTACTAAAACAACTAAAGGAACAATGGCAGCTATCCTGGGAGCATCAATTGAAAATATTGAAGAATCAATAAAAGAAGCTTCAATAAAAGGTATTGTTCAAATTGCTAATTATAACGATCCGACCCAGGTTGTCATTACAGGAGAAATCGAAGCAGTTGAATTAGCTTCTCAACTAATCAAAGAAAAAGGAGCAAGAAAAGTCGTTCCTCTATCGGTTTCAGGAGCATTCCATTCAAAGCTTATGGATAGCGCCAGAGACGAATTTGTTGATTTTTCAAAAACTCTAAAGCTAAACAACGCTAATATCCCCGTTATTACAAATGTTGATGGCAAAAAAACAACCAATAAAGAAGAATTTATTGAAAAAATGCCCAATCAAATAAACTCTAGCGTCTTGTGGAGTCAATCAATCCAATTAGCGCTTGATTCAGGCATTGAAACTTTTATTGAATTTGGAAACGGAAAAGTTTTAGCAGGGTTGAATAGAAAAATTTCCCCAAAAATTAAAACTTATAATATTTCTGATTCTATAAGTTTAAATTTAGTTAAAGAAGAATTAATGACAGGAGTTTAATAATGACAACAGAAAAACTAGCACTTGTAACTGGAGGCTCAAGAGGAATTGGAAAAGCAGCAGCATTAGAACTAGCTAGGGCAGGATATGATATTATAATCAACTATGCTGGAAACACAGAAGCTGCCAATCAAACAGTAGAAGAAATTAAGGCTCTTAAAGTTCAGGCTGAAGCTTTTAAATTTGATGTTTCAAATATAGATGAAGTTAATACAAATATTGCATCCATTATTGATAAGTATGGAAGAATTGATGTTTTAGTTAACAATGCAGGTATTACAAAAGACGACTTGTTTATTCGAATGGACGATACTAAGTGGAATCAGGTAATTAACACTAATTTAAACTCAGCTTTCTATGTTACAAAACCTGTTGTTAAAATTATGATGAAACAACGAAGCGGTTCAATTATAAATACAACAAGTGTAGTCGGGGTTTATGGAAACATTGGACAAGCTAACTACAGCGCAGCTAAAGCAGGTTTAATCGGCTTTACTAAGTCATTAGCTAAAGAATTGGGTTCTAGAAACATCCGCGTTAATGCTGTAGCTCCAGGGTTTATTTCAACTGATATGACAAAAGATCTTAAAAACACTGAGGAATATTTAAAATTAATTTCACTTAGAAGAATGGGTGAAGCAATAGATGTTGCCCGTGCAATTAAGTTTTTAGCAGTTGATGCAGACTATATAACAGGACAGGTTCTTGAAGTTGACGGCGGATTAATAATATAATTATAGTATGAAAAATATTATTACAGTTTTATTTCTGCTTATAACGATAAATACTGCTTCGGGTATAGATTTATCGGATTTTGGAGATTTTTCTTCAAGATCTGTTATCATGAATACTTTATCAGGTAATCAAACAGCAAATCAAGAACAAAAGGATAAACTTAAAGAAAAAAAACTAACTGCATCAACAAGCTGTCTTATTGAGCAAATTAAAAAAGGAGATATTGATAATATTAACCTCCTGCTTGAATCTAAAGTTGATCCTAACAAAAGTTATATGAGCGATTATCCTGTTTATATTGCAGCAAAAAACAATAAAACAGATATTGTCAAACTTTTAGTTAACAAAGGAGCTAAACTTGATAAGGGTTTTTATAGCGAACTATACGAAGCAGTCAGAAACAAAAACAAGGAACTAGCGCAGTTTTTATTGGACAATAATGCAAGAGTAAACTACACAGATTCAATTACCAACAATACAATTCTTTCTTTAGCACTTAAGAATAATATGAATGACATTGCTTCTCAGTTAATAAAAAAAGGAGCAAAAGCTGATTTTCGAAGTGTTAAACTTATAAAAAAGAAAAAACTTCAATATTTAATTGAAAAATAAGTTTAAATTTTTTATTGTCTTCAAAAATTGTTAGAGTTACAATTGAATTATGGTAGAACTAAAAGAAAATCTTTTATACTTTTTAGATGACAAACCATATATTAATATGACAAACAACTGTTCTAACAGGTGTGTTTTTTGCGTTAGGGATCAAAAAGAAGATGTCCAGGGTTCAAATCTCTGGTTGAATCAGGATAATAAAAAAACAAAAGATTATATAGATCAAATTATTGACAATTCAAAAAAAATTGAAAGTGCTAAAGAAATTGTTTTTTGCGGATATGGAGAGCCATTAATAAAAATTAATGAAGTGGTTGAAATTGCAAAATATTTAAAAGAAAACTATCCTAACTTAAAAATTAGAATTAACACAAACGGACATGCTAATGCAATTCACAAAAAAAACATAGCACCCTTATTATCCCCTTATATTGATTCAATTTCAGTTAGTTTAAACGCGCAAAACGAGGAGCTTTATAATAGAATATCGAATCCTCGAATTGATAATGCTTATGAAGAAGTGAAACGGTTTATTAGAGCCTGTGTTGAGGAAAAAATCAAAACAACTGCTTCTGTTGTTAATAATGTTCCTCATTATCAGATTGATACTGCAAGATGCGAAAAAATCGCCAAATCCCTTGGTGCAAACTTTAGAGCAAGGGATTATATACCGAATGGATATTAAAAAATTGATAAGAAAGGATATCAATAATGCTAAGTAAAATTCTAAAACCAAAATCAATAGCCGTTATTGGGGCTTCAACCAAGCCTAAGACAATTGGTTCTGAACTAATGCAAAGATTAAGAGATTATAAATTCAAGGGTGATATATACCCAGTTAATCCCAAAGGAGGGATTATTGAAGGTTTTAAGGCTTATACAACAGTTGAAGAAATACCCGCTGAAATCGACTTAGCGGTTATTGTTGTCAATGCTAAGTTTGTATTAGATACAATTGACCAATGCAACAGAAAAGGAATTAAAGGTCTTTGTATTATTACAGCAGGCTTTAAAGAAACAGGTAAAGAAGGGGCGGAAGTTGAGCGTCAGCTGTTAGAAAAAGTTAAAGAGTATGGAATGCGCCTTGTTGGACCAAATTGCCTTGGTGTTTTAAATACTCATCCTGATATTTCAATGGATGCAACATTTGCTGAAAGTCTTCCTGTTCGAGGTGATATTGGTTTTGTTTCCCAATCAGGAGCACTGGGCGGTGGAATTTTAAATATCTTAAAAGATTTAAATGTCGGATTCGCACAGTTTGTATCAATCGGAAACCAGGCTGATGTTAATGCTGAAACTGCTCTTGAGTACTGGGAAAACGATGATGATGTTAAGCAAATTCTGCTTTATATGGAATCAATCCAGAATCCTTCTAACTTTAGAAAACTTGCAACAAGAATTTCCAAGAAAAAACCCATTGTTGCACTAAAAGCGGGTCGATCTGCAGCAGGAGCAAGTGCTGCATCAAGTCATACAGGTTCCTTAGCAGGTGCCGATAAGGCAGCGAACGCTCTATTAAAACAATCAGGAGTAATTAGAGAATATTCTCTAAAAAACCTCTTTGCAACAGCAAAAGTTTTTTCTAACTGCCCGATTCCTAAAGGAGACAGAGTTGCAATTATAACAAACTCAGGGGGTCCAGGGATCATGGCAACAGATGCTATTTGTGAGTATGGTTTGCAAATAGCTAAAATTAGCGATGAAACTAAAGACAAACTAAGAAGTTTTCTTCCAAGTGCAGCTTCTGTTAAAAACCCGATTGACATGATTGCAAGCGCTCCAATTGAGCATTACAAGCAAACCTTAGAAACTGTAATTGCTGATCAAAATGTTGATATGATAATGGTAATTTATCTTCCTTTCCTAGGTTTAAAGGATATTGATGTTGCCCGTGCAGTTATGGAAATTAAAGCTAAAAACCCAGCTAAACCGATTATTGGCGTATTTATGACAAAAAGTGAATTCTTTACACAACTAGCAGAGCAAAATGTTAACACTCCTTTCTTTATGTACGCTGAAGAAGCAGCGGAAGGACTTCATAGATTAAACCAGCAAAGATTGTGGCAGCAAAGACCCCTGGGGCAAATTCCCGATTTTAAAGTTGATAGAGCCCGCGCTGAAGCGATTATAAGACAATCAATTCTTGAAAACAGAGCTCAATTGACTACAAGAGAATCAATTGATGTATTAGATGCTTATGGAATCCGTGTTTGCAAGTCCGGTTTTGCAACCAATATAGAAGAAGTTGTAAAACTAGGAAATTCAATCGGATATCCTGTTGTTATGAAAATGACATCTAAAACAACAAGCCATAAAACAGATGTAGGCGGTGTTCGGGTGAATATTCAATCAGAAGAACAACTAAGGGCTGAATACAACGACTTAATCCAAAAATTAACCGAAAAAGGTCTTATTGAAGGTCTTGAAGGTGTAATTATTCAAGAAATGGTAAAAGGAAGCAGGGAAATGGTTTGCGGTATTGCAACCGATCCTCAATACGGACCAATGATGATGTTTGGACTTGGCGGTGTATTTATTGAAGTAATGAAGGATGTAACCTTTAGAATTGCTCCTTTAGCTGATATTGATGCTATGGAAATGATTAAATCAACTAAAGCATATAAGCTCCTAGAAGGTGCCCGTGGTACAAAACCCGCTCAAATGGAGCAAATTCAAGAAACCCTATTGAGATTATCTCAACTAGTAACTGATTATCCTTTTATAGATGAACTCGACATTAATCCTCTGTTAATTTCAGAATCAACAGGCGAAGGAATTGCAGTTGACGGTCGTATTAAGGTTCGTTTAGAAGAAGCACTTGACAAGCTTCAATGCACTTGCAAAACTTGCAGCGGCTGCTGTCAATAATCAAGTTAATAAAAACTAAAATTCGGCTCTTAATTACAAGGAGCCGAATTTTTTTAATTTTAATTATAACTTCCCTTGGAATTTTTGAAGCATTTTGTCTTTTGCAGCTCTTGAAACTTCAGTTGGAACAACTTTGTGCAAAGCATCTGTTATATAGGTCAAATATGTGCTTGCGAATACTTTTTGAGCTTTTTTTGCAAGTTTTTCATTCCCTGAATATTTTCTTATCCATCTTATTGCCTTAGAGCTTTTAACAGCTTCATCGAAAAGAGCAGAAGCCTATACTAAAGCGCTTATTTTAGCTGAGTTTTTATGAAGAAAAGTTTTATAAGCTTTGTCATTGTTTATTA
>CAJTNR010000025.1 GCA_910577635.1 uncultured Vampirovibrio sp.
ATGGATCTTGTAATAACTGTCCTAGCGGATGTAAGAAGTGTACAAGCTCTACTGCTTGTAGTGAGTGTAACAACTCAAGCCAAACTGATCCTGATTATTTACTTGAAGATGGCATATGTAAGGCTTACAAACGTCCTAACTCACAGGCTGCTTGTAACGAGTTGACAAATAATACTACAATTTATGTCCCTAATGATTATACAAAACCCGCAGCAGGCGGATTTTGTATGAGTAAATATAATGCTGGTGATAGAGCCCCTGCAACTGTTGGAGATATAAGTGGTCCAAGTGTAGATTACCCTGGGGTAATAACGCTTATTAAAGCAGGAGAAAAAACACCCACTTGTGTTAATAACTCTTGCTGCTGGTATGGGTATCAAAACAAGTATATGGGAAGAACTTCTACAAGAACCGCGGCAGAAGGAAAGTGTATATTGCAAGATGATGTTTCAAGCTTGGAGAGATTAACAAATTCTAGTACGAAGAAAAAAGTTGTTGAAGCATTCAATTATGGCAGCTGTTCAAGAACTGTATGCACTTGGTATGCAGCAAATTATATTTGTGGGCATATTAATACTACAAATAAAAAACGTTTATGGACTCTTCCACGGGAGAAACAATTAAAAGCATTGGCTGAAGCGATTAGCAATGGACCAACAAGTAAAACCGATGCTGATGCAGTAGCTGGTAAAAAACCTCTTGTTCAAAGATGGAGCGGTTCTAATGGATTACAATTGTGTCAATATGGCGGTGCATCTAACACTTATGGTTCTCCTCGTTGTGTAGAAGCCCCGCGCTGTAATGATGGAAAGTCAAAATCATTTAATTGTCTTCCAAGTTTTATTTGGGGAAAAGAGATGTATGGAATAGCAGGACATTATTTTTCTGCGCGCATGTATAATGAGCAATTTAATATAGATTCTAATGAAGGCAATTCTCCTTTCTCGGTTCGTTGCGTTTTGGAAAAGTATATTGAATAAAACAATCTTATATTTTTGTGTTTTGATATTTGAGGGTCGTTTTTAGTTTTCTGACCCTCTTTTTTTATGCGTGAGCCGGAGTGAAGCTTTTTGGCTTGCGTTGAGCAAGACAAAAGGCGTAAACTATCGATCACCGGCGTGGACGCCCTAATTTCCTTGGCTTTGCGCGTCAGGGCAAAGCTTAGGAAATGGAAGTGCCCTTGGGGGAAATCTTCGATTTCCTCAGCCGGAAAAAAAACGGCTCCGCCCGGAGTGAAGCTTTTTGGCTTGCGTTGAGCAAGACAAAAGGCGTAACTATCGATCACTGGCGTGGACGCCCTAATTTCCTTGGCTTTGCGCGTCAGGGCAAAGCTTAGGAAATGGAAGTGCCCTTGGGGGAAATCTTCGATTTCCTCAGCCGGAAAAAAAACGGCTCCGCCCGGAGTGAAGCTTTTTGGCTTGCGTTGAGCAAGACAAAAGGCGTAACTATCGATCACTGGCGTGGAAATCTTCGATTTCCTCAGCCGGAAAAAACGGCTCCTGCACAGCGTGAAACTTTTTAGCTTAAACCAAACAAGCCATGGTTTATTAATTCAAAAACCTGGTTTTAATAAAATCAATCGCTTCTTGTTTTGTCCTAACTTCTCCAAGAAGCTGCGCTTCAATTAGAGCTTCAATAATTATCCCGACTTTTTTAGAGGGTTTTAAGTTCGTGATCTCCATTATCTCCCTGCCATTAAGCAAACTTTTAGGGTTTTTTACTTCTAATTGAACTTTATTATAATAATCCAATAGTTCTTCTAAGTGATTAAGTGCACGATTAACCATATCCTCGCTTACTGCTTCCCCTCTTGCTGAGAGCCTGTCTGCTCTTGACAATTCAACTACCAAAGGAGTGTTTTGCCCAAGTTTTCTTGTGAATCTTGCAAAAGCTTTCTTTTTATCCTCGCAATTAACTAAAGTCGCAGGGTAAATATGGAATTTTATCATATCACATATAAAAGAAACCTGTTTATTGGAAAATTTTAAATTCAAAAGTTCCTCTTTAGCGATTTTTGCCCCTTCCAAGTCATGACCTATAAACCTGTGGCGCCCTTTGGGCTCAATTGTCCAGGTCGAAGGTTTTCCGATATCATGATACAGTGCAGCGATTTTTAATAAAGGATCTTTAATTCTAATATTGTTAACCGTTTCGATGGAGTGGTGAACTAAATCCAAATGATGATGAGAATTAGGAGGAACCCTCTTAATTTCTTTAATAAAAGGAAAAATAACCTCTAAAACTCCGAGTTCATACATTAATAATAGTGTTTCAACTAAAAAATCTCCTTTAAAAATTTCGATTATTTCTTGATTAATTCTTTCTTTAGCGCAATTTTTGATAAGATAAAAGTTTTCTTTGCTAAACTCAATTAGTTTTGAATCAATTGTATATCCAAAAGTCGAAAAAAAACGAAAAAGCCTTAAAAACCGCAAAGGATCATCTATCATATTATCTAAACTATAAGTTCTTATAGTTTTATTTTTAATATCTTTAATTCCATCTAAAGGATCAAAAAACTCTTTTTCGTTCAAATCATAAAACACGGAGTTGATTGTAAAATCTCTTCTTTTGGCATCTTGAACAATGTCTTTATTAACAGCCTGTGCTATATCAAAGTAGTTTTTATCAGCAAGAACAACTCTATAAATTTGATTTATAGAATCAAGCTCAATTAAAGTCCCTTTTAAGTGTTCTTTTATTTCCTCTGCTAATTGATTAGCCCCTTCAATACAAACAAGGTCTTTATCAAGGGAAGTTTCTTTGTTAATTAAATAGTTGCGAATATAACCCCCGACTAAATAAACACGATACTTTTTTATTATTTGTTCGATTGATTGTAAGGTTTTATCGAGTAACATTGTTAAAAAATCCTTGAAACGACATTTGAAACTGCGGCAATAACTGCATTTGGAGCTTTGTAGATTAGATTTGTGAGACTAATTTTTTTATAGTTTTTGTAATATTCAAATTCGGCATTTGAAAACCCTCCTTCAGGTCCAATTACAATAGCGATTTTTTCTTTTAAATTAATATCCGATAATGCGTCATCAAAGGTTGTATTATCCTCTTTTTCAACAAAAAAAAGGATATTTTTATTGTCGAATTTTCTTAAAACTTCACCTAAGGTTGAAACAGGGTGTATCTTAAGAAAATCTGCTCTTTCGCATTGTTTAAAGTTTTCATAGGCAATTTTTTCCCACCTAGGAATTTTTGTCTTTGCATTTTTTATTGAAACACTTGAATTATCGCTAATTACAGGATAAAGTTCACACACTCCGGTTTGAGTTGCATTTGCAACAAGGGAGTTTTGAGCATCTTGCGCTAAAACGGACTGCACAAGGCACAAATTGGCTTTTAAAAACCTGTCCGATGTTTTTTTAGATATAATATCAGCTCTTAAACTTTTTTTGTCAATGCTTCTTATTATTGTTTTATAAACAACTCTGTTTTTATCAATAAACTTAATACAATCCCCTAATTTAGCTCTAAGGGCTCTAGTGAGGTGAAAAAAATCCTCACTTTGATTAAGTTCAATGAATCCATCTTTGATTTTGTCTTGTTCTATAAAAAAATGCGGCATAACAACCCAATTCTAGCATAAAAACAATATTTAGTCTGAAATATTTTAAAAATTTCCAAGCAGTTGATAAATGGCAATCATAGACTTTGCGCTCAAGTTTAGCTAAACTCCCTTTGTTGATATCGTATTTCAAGGCAAGTTTATTTAAAGATGATTATTTCAGAATCTATTCAAGTCAAACATCAAGAATATAGCTAATAAGATTAAGAATTATTCTATAGGTATTAAAAAGATAAGTCAAAAGTAAATCGAAAAAAACTTATTCTTCTTCATCATCTTTTGAATATATCCTTTAATATTATTTATAATATAGAATGCTTTGTCACTTTGAATTGTCAGGTATTTGATTATTGGAGTCATATTTATTATTTCATCAAAATCTTTTTTGCTTAGGTCTTTATTTAATATTTTTACCTCCAAGAAATTTTTTATATAAACTCATGTTCATACTCTATACTATGCAGAATAATTTTTCCATAAAGTATTCAGGTGCAATCTTTATCTAAATATCTTAAACAATTGCTAAGAAAGCAAAAATTGATTCTTTGGTTCAGAAGGATAATATTTTTAAATTTCCAAACAGGGAAGGAAGAAAAAAGACTCAAATTTTTTAAGTTTTAAGGCTTGAGTTTTGTAATTAATCAGGGTATAATACAAACAAGAGAAAGAATCCAAAGAGTACACATGTTTTCTCTTGGAGTTCTTCATAATTTTTCTATTTTACAATTAAAAGTGTTATTATTAATTCAAATGAATAATAACACTTTTTTATTATTTAGATTATCAAATTCAAATTAAAATTAAAGATGCAAATAAACTAAAACAACACTATCCAAAGGAATATAATCAAGAATTCGGATTAAATGCTGTATTTATAGAATAAAGGAAAAAACTAGTCTTCTTTAATATTCTTATCAATTTCTTGCTGAGCTTTGATATCACCCTTTTCTTTTGCAGTTTCTTTAATAATTTGCTGCTTTTGCGCTGTGGTTTTTTTGAGTTTGTATACAAAAATTAAAATTTCAGCAATTGCTTTATATAAATCCGGAGGAATTTGATGATTCACTTCAACCAGACGAAAAAGCGCCCTGGCAACCGGAGGATTCTCAATTACAGGAATTGAGTGTTTTTTTGCAATTTCTTTAATTTTTTGAGCAAATAACTCTGTCCCCTTAGCAACCAATGTCGGAGATTCCATGGTTTTAGGGTCATATTTAATTGCGCAGGCAATATGTGTCGGATTGGTGACAACAAAGTCACAGGTTGTAACAGAATCCATCATTTTTTGCTGCAGAATCTGCATCCTTCTTTGTCTAATTGCCGCTTTAACATTGGGGTCTCCTTCAGCGTTTTTGTACTCGTCTTTGACTTCTTTAAAGGACATTTTTTGGTCTTGTAAATACTTCCATTTGACCATTGAATAATCAGCAGCAGCAATAATTAAAAAAGCAATTCCGGCTTTTATAATAAAATCTAAGATTAAAGAACCAAACTGGATCAATATTGCAAATTGATTATCGATTGCAGCAAGCATAAGAATTGATTCAAAATGTGATCTATAGACCATATACCCTACCAAGCCCAAGATAACTACTTTTACAATATTTTTGAATAAATCAAAAATTGTTTTAGGGCTTGCAAGGTTTTTAAAATAATTAACAGGATTGAATTTTCCAGGGTTAAATTCAAGGGGCTTTGTTGTAAACAGGGGTCCAATCTGAATCATATCTCCCAGAATCCCTACAAAGGCAGCTAAAAAAAGAATCGGCAGAAGAATTATTGCTGTTGGAATTATGGCATTTGTAAAAATATAAGCATAACCAATTTCATCTAGATGCTTATTGGGAATTTGTTCGTATATAATCTGGAAAAGTTTACTTAACTGCCCCCAGATTGTAGGACCCAGAAGATATATTGTAGTAAACATAACAATCATTGCAATAGCAATTGATATATCTTTCGATTTAGCAACCTGTCCTTGCTCCCGGGCTTTTTTTAGTTTCCCCGGACTTGCTTCGTATTGTTTGTTCTCGTCGCCCATTTATTGTTTGTTATTCCAAAGTAATATTAGCAACCTTAGGGTCTAACAGTTTTTTTCCCGCTTGTTCAAATTCAATTTGCAATAGTTGTCTGTGTTCGTACTGAATTGTTTTAATTACAACCCCTCTGCCATATTTAGAGTGTGTTATGACATCTCCTTCATTATAATCTGGCTCTTGTGTTTCAACTGGGGCGGTTTCTGTAAAAATTGGCAAATCTTCTTTATCAATCGACTTATCAAGGTCAATTGATGAGTTATCGTTCGATTCGCTAACTTTAATTTCTTCGTTTAATACATCTTCAAAATGATTGTCAATTGATTGGGATGCAACTTCCATTAAGTCAATTTCTTCTTCTTGAGCGGAGGTTAGGTCTTCGTCTTCTTCTAAGTCATCAGATTGGACTTTGTATTCGATATTATCAATTATGACCTGGTTTTCCTCTTTTTTTTCCGTATCCTCAGCTTCTGTATTGTAAAAGTCAAGCTCATCATCTGAAAGCTCGATTACTTCTTGTTCTTCGCTAGATTCAGTATCAACTTCGACAATAGTTTCTGTTAGATCTATTTCTTCTTCTGTAATAGTTTCTTTTTCAATTGTTTCAGCTGGAATTTCTTCTTGAACTTGTTCAAATAGAGTATCTTGAGCATCTTCTTCAAGGGTATTTTCAATTGGCTCAATTTCTTGATCCAATTCAATCTCAGCTGGAATTTCTTCTATTATATCAGGTTTTATAGCTTCAGGTTCTATTTGCAGTTTTTCGTCTTCTTCTATCTTTTCAATTTCCGGCTCAATTTTAATTTCATCCTTTGGTGCGCTAAGATTGTTTTTTTCTATTTGCTCCTGATTAAAGTTTGACAATTCACTAACCGCTTCATCCGGATAGTCTTTTTCTGTTTCTTTTATCGGCTCATCTTTTGTTTGTAATTCTTTATTTGCATAAGAAAGAGCAATTTTTCTATAGTTTTTTTTCTCCTCATCTTTGCTTTCAATGTTCTTAGCTAAGAATAGAAAGTTGTCGGTGTTTTTTCCGAAAAGAATGTATTCATCTGCAATCAAGTTTGATAGTGCAAATTTCGCATCAAGAAAATCTGTTCTTTGATACAAACTGGGCATGAGAATGTAGTTTTTGCAGTGCTGAATAATTGAAGGAAGTTTTTTATAGCTGTAGGAAACACTTGGAATGAAATTAATATTTTTCTTTTTATTATAAATTGTATTTATAAGTTCTACATCAAAACTTTCATCATTTATTCTGGCGCTAAGATAAATATTGTGGTTAATTTCTGTGCAAATGTATTCAATATAGGCTTTTTGCCAGCTTAGATTAATTTGCGATAAATCAATAATTGTAAGTTTATTTTCTTCAATATTTTTATTAAAACATTCATATTCTTTTTTAGATTCAGCAAAAATTTTCTCCATTTGAAACTTTTTAATTCTTGCTAATAAAAGTCTTAGTTCAGGATATGGGGTTGCGCTGTATTGGTTAGATAAAACTTTAACAAAAGCCCTAAAAGGAATCAGGCTGTTTTTTTGCGATAGCGCAAATTTTTTAATTTCACTAAGAATCTCAGTCCCTATTGCCTGGAATTCAAGACTTGCATCAATAAGACACTTTTCAAATATATATTCAATGGTTAGTGCATTAAGGGGGATTCTAAAGTTTTTTCCTGCAGTAATTTTTTTTGCTTCTTTAATATCGATAATTCCGGTTGAATCAATTATGACAGTATTTTTTTTATTGGATAGTTCTTTTGCAATATTGGCAGTTAAAATGTTTGTACAGTCAATTTTATCCGATAGAATTACAGGATTATTGTTAAAAAAGTCAAATTGGATATTAAGATCCTGTGAATCTTTTGCGTTTTTTGAAAAAATAAAAGTTTCTTTATCTTGATTAATAAAACTTTGAACATCAACTGAGTCAATTTTTAGAATCTCGCATTCTTTATTGGGAACAAAAGAATCGTATGGTAAAACCTCATTATCCTTGGAAATTTTATAGAATAATTTCAATTTAGCAACATTCTGCGAAGAGTCGAACTTATCATCATAAATTTCGATAATCTGTGCTAAGTATCTGTTATCCTGTGATTTTACAACCAAAAAATCAAATAATTTAAAAGCTTCAACCAAAGGGTTGAACAGTATTCTTATGTTGTTATTTAACGCATTAGCTATTTGCATCTAATAAAACTTTCTTTTAATCTTTAACATTATACCAATAAATTTCATTCATTGTCCAACAAGGGAAAAAAATATATTAATACAATTATTCTACAACAAAAAATTATTTTTTTGCAATACTTATGCTTTAAAAAAATTAATGCTTGACAGTTTTCTTTGTCCTTAATAATATATTAGTAGTAAAATTGCCGATGTAGCTCAATGGTAGAGCAACGGTTTTGTAAACCGTAGGTTGCGGGTTCGAATCCCATCATCGGCTATTTTTATAAAAAACCCTATAAAAGTGCTTGCCCTTGTGGCGCAGGGGTAGCGCACTCCCTTGGTAAGGGAGAGGCCGTGAGTTCAAATCTCATCAAGGGCAAATTTTGAAAATTGATAATAACAAATATTTAATTTTGGGTAGATGCCCGAGTGGCTAAAGGGAGCAGACTGTAAATCTGCCGTCAATCGACTACGGTGGTTCGAATCCACCTCTGCCCAAAATTTTTATCCCGAGTCAAGTGAGCTTAGTCCGACTGGACTTAGCGAACGAAGACGAGAGGCACAAGGTGTGTGAGCACCTGTACGGCTGCGGTGAGCAGGCGGACAGGTGAGAAACCTTACCCTAAGTTAAGTGAGCTTAGTCCGACTGGACTTAGCGAACGAAGACAAAAGACACAAGGTGTGTGAGCATCTGCGCACTCTGCTTTGAGCAGGCGGGCTGGTGAGAAACCTTACCCTAACTCAAGTGAGCTTAGTTTGAAAAAGTCAAACTTCTCAAGAAAAGGATAAAAATTAAAAAAAATCCAATAAAAATAAATAAGTAAAAAGGAGAACTTATCTTATGGCTAGAGAAAAATACGAAAGAACCAAGCCGCATGTTAATGTTGGTACTATTGGTCACGTTGACCATGGTAAAACAACTTTAACTGCTGCTATTACAGGTTGTATGGCTGCAGCTGGTCAAGCAGAAGCTAAAAAATTCGATGAAATTGACGCTGCTCCAGAAGAAAAAGCACGTGGTATCACCATTTCAACTGCTCACGTTGAATACGAAACTCAAACTCGCCACTATGCTCACGTTGACTGTCCAGGTCACGCTGACTATGTTAAAAACATGATTACAGGTGCTGCACAAATGGACGGCGCTATTCTTGTAGTTGCTGCTACAGATGGTGCAATGCCTCAAACTAAAGAACACATCCTTCTTGCTCGTCAAGTTGGTGTTCCTAACATTGTAGTATTTTTAAACAAATGCGACATGGTAGATGACCCTGAATTATTAGACCTTGTTGAAATGGAAGTTCGTGAACTGTTATCTTCATATGAATTTGACGGAGACAACATTCCTTTTGTTAAAGGTTCAGCACTAAAAGCACTTGAAGCTGTACAAGCTAATAATAAAGTTGCTCGTGGTGAAAATGAATGGGTTGACAAAATTTGGGAACTTATGGATGCAATTGACTCATACTTCCCTGAACCTGTTCGTGATTTAGATAAACCATTCTTAATGCCTGTTGAAGACGTTTTCTCAATTACAGGTCGTGGTACAGTTGCTACAGGTCGTGTAGAACGTGGTATTGTTAAAGTTGGTGACGAAGTTGAATTGGTTGGTCTTGGCGAAACAAGAAAAACTACTGTTACCGGTGTTGAAATGTTCAGAAAATCTCTTGATCAAGGTCAAGCAGGTGACAACGTTGGTGCTTTACTTCGTGGTATTGATAAAACAGAGATTCAACGTGGTCAAGTTTTAGCGAAACCTGGTTCAATTACACCTCACAAAAAATTCACAGCTAATGTTTATGTATTGAAAAAAGAAGAAGGCGGACGTCACACTCCTTTCTTCCCTGGATACCGTCCTCAATTCTACATTAGAACAACCGATGTTACCGGTTCAATCAAATTTGAAGGCGAAATGGTAATGCCTGGTGATAACGTTGTAATGGAAGTTGAACTAATCAACCCTGTTGCTATTGAACAAGGTATGAAGTTCGCTATCCGTGAAGGCGGAAGAACCGTTGGTGCTGGTGTTGTAGATAAAATTATTGAATAATAATTTATTAATATAACAACAAAAAATCAAAATGGGTGAGATTTTAGTCTCGCCCATTTTTGCATAAATCTTTTGCACAAATTTTTTGCAAAGGTATTTTTACAAAAGATCTTTGCAAAAAAAACTAATTCTTAGCATAATTCAGCATCTTTCAGTCCTGACTGAATTAAAGAATTTTCTTTTGCTTGTATGCATATAAAAGTTAATTCACTATTGCCTGTATTTTCAATCATTCTTGAAGCTTTAGGTACAATTTTGACTGTCGATTTTTCTTTTATATTTATTTTTTTGTTATCAACCGTGATAATCCCTGAACCTTTTAAAATAATATAAATTTCTTCGTTTTGTTTGTGCTTATGATTAAAAGGGCTTTTGAATCCTTTGGGGACTCTATTAATAGATATTTCACAACTTGTTAATTTAAGTGCATCTTTCAAAAATACTTTTTCTTTTTCATTTAACTTTTCTACTGTGTTAATTGTGTAGTTTTCCATCTTTTTCTCCTCTTTAATTTGATATCTAACTAATTATATAAAAAATTTTATATATTATTTTATTTTCTTTAAAAGCTTTTCTAAAATATCTTTTTCAAATTCGTTTAAATTTGCAAATAATTCATTATTTATGCTATCTGAAATTTCCTCAAAGATTGGCTTAAAATCTTCACCTTTTTTAGTTAAAACAATGTTTATACAGCGATTATCTTTGTCTGATGCTTCTCTTTTAATATATCCTGATTTTTCAAGTTTATCTACAAGAACAGTTACAGTGGGTTTTGTTCTTCGGATTTTTTTTGCAATTTCATTCATGGTCATTTTATTTTTGTATAAAACAACCAAAATATCGCCATGACTTGGGACAAGACCTTCAATGTTTTTCTTTTTAAGTTGTTCAATAATGAACTTATTGCCTTTTTGATGGATTTTTGAGATTAAATGAAGAATTCCTTGCATAAAAATATTATAATTAGATATCTAATTATTGTCAATGCGCTAAATTAAATTATCTCGTATTCTCTGCCTTTTTTTATAATTAAATCTGATGCTTCATCCAGCTGTTTGTAGGATAGGTCTTTCATAACACAAAGCCTTAGTCTGCATTCTTTTCTTCTAACTGCAGGATAAGTTACGATATTAACATAAACCCCTTCTAATCTTAGTTCCTGGTAGAGTTTGAACAGCTTTTTTTCATCATAAATCATAACAGGAACAATGGCGCTTTGGGTTTGTCCTAGTTCAAAACCTGCTTTTTTGAGTTTTTCAATTAAATATTTTGTTTTATCCATTAATTCTTTTCTGCCTGCTGTATCTGATTCAAAAAGATTGAAAACTTCAATTAATCCGCCCACAACAGAAGCAGGAAGCGCAGTTGAGAAAAAGTATGTTCTTGCATACAGTCTCAAATACTGAACAATCTCTTTTTTAGCAGCACAGAATCCGCCCAAAGCACCTGGACCCTTGGATAGCATTCCAACATTAAGATCGATTTTATCTCGAACATTGTAGTGCTCAGAGCTTCCTTTTCCTGTTTTGCCTACAATTCCGATTCCGTGTGCGTCATCTACCATCACCTTGCAATTGTATTTTTTTGCTAAATCAGTAATTTTATCAAGTCTTGCAATATCTCCATCCATTGAAAAAACTCCGTCTGTAATAATAAGACGCCCTTGGATATCATCTGGAATTCTATCTAGAATTCGCTCCAGATAATTAATATTGCCATGGGGGAATACTTTTATTTGTGCACCTGATAATTGACATCCGTCATAAATTGAAGCATGGTTAGCTGAATCATTGATAATTATATCTTCGCTTGAACAAAGCGCTGAAATTACTCCTATATTAGTCCCATAGCCCGAGGGGAAGACAATTGCGTCTTCGCAGTTATAAAATTTTGCAATTTTTTCTTCAAGCGTTCTATGTAAATCACAAATCCCTGCGTAGTTTGATACTGCACCCATGCCAACACCAAATTTTTCTAAGGCTTTTTTTGCTGCAGCTACAACTTTAGGGTTATTGGCAACATTCAAGTAAGAATTAGATCCAAGCATTATAACATCATGGCAAAAACCGTCTTTTTCTCTTAGCTTAACAACCTGGGACAGTTTGTTTAAACTTACCATCCCCAAAGCTTCATTGCCCGTTAAAACTCCGCTTTTTAGAACTCTATCCACTCTTTTTGTTTTTTCGAATAAATCTTCTCCTTGTTGAGTTTTAATAAAATTTTCAAATTTAATATTTACTGTATCAATATCTAGAATAGACAATTTTTACCTCACTTTTCTTATAGAAAATTATTAGAAAAAAATTTGAACTAAGAAATTAGACAACTGTATAATATCGTGTTATTATAATTTTGCGTCGGAGGTATAATGGCAAAAATTTTATTGTATATAATAAAATCAGTCCCCGGGTGGATTGTTGTATGCATTATTCCTTTTATTAATTTGATTAGAAAAATTAAAAACAAAGCCCCTGTTCCTAAGGAAAAATTTTGTCAATTTGACTATCAAAACGATTCAAGTAAGCTTATTATGATCCACGGGGTTTCAGTCGGGGAGGTTTTGTCGCTTGAGAACTTAATTAGGGAAATAAAAAAACAGTTTCCTTCCTATAAACTTGTAATAACAACAGGTACACTGACAGGTCAGCAGTTAGCGCAGAAAAAATATGGCGTTTTCGCTGATTGTATAACTTATTTTCCTTTGGATTTTTACAAAAACACAAAAAAATTCTTAGAAAAAATCAATCCAAGTGTAATATTGATTGCTGAAACTGAACTTTGGCCTAATTTTTGTTTTTGTGCGTATGAAAAAAATATTCCTCTTTATTTAATCAATGCAAGGATATCTGATAAGTCATATCCTAGTTATTTAAAAATCAAAGAGTTTACAAAACTAATTCTTGAGTGTTTTTCGGGGGTTTTTTGCCAGAGTGAAATTGATAAGAAGCGTTTTATCGCTCTTGGCGCAAAAAAAGACTCAACTCTTGTTATGAAGAATTTGAAATTTGAAATTGAAAAAAAAGAATGTGATATTGATTTAAAAAAAGGCGATTCAAAGCTTTTGATTGCTGCTTCGACTCATAAGGGTGAAGAGGAAATTGTTGTTCGAACTTATAAAAAACTAAAAGAAAAAGTTTCAAACCTTAAGCTATTATTAGCTCCAAGGCACTTAACAAGAGTTGAATCGGTTGTAAAAATCCTAAATAACAATTCACTAAACTTTGGTTATAGAACAAAAAACGATGATTTTTCAACTAAAGATGTCCTTCTTCTTGATACCTTAGGAGAGCTCTCTAAAACTTATAAACTATGCGATATTGCTTTTATTGGCGGTAGTTTCAATAAAACCGGAGGGCATAACCCCTTAGAAGCTGCAATTTTTTCTAAACCCACAGTGTCAGGTCCTTGTATTAAAAATTTTCGAGATATTTATTCGATTCTTGAAAACGACGGAGCATCTTTTGTTGTGAAGAACGAAAAAGAATTATACAATACTTTAGAAAAATTATTCTTAGATGAAGCTTTCTATTCAAATTCTCAACAAAACTGCAAAAAGTGCTTTTCTAATCAACAAGGAGCACTCAAGTTTGTTGTTAATGAACTAAAAAAGATTATTAATTAAACTTAGCTATTACAATTGCACTAAACAAGTCTTTAAGTTTGTCTTTATTAACAACAACTTTATTTGAAACATTATGGGGGTTGATTATCGCAAATTTGTCATTATTATCTTTAAATATAATATAGGAATGTCCGCTAATAATATCATAGCGCTTGTTTTCTTTATTGGCAGTTGCAGTTGCAACAAAATAAGAGTTAAAAGTTTTTAAACTCAGGATATCATCTAATAATTCGTTATTTTCATCATCAAAAAAGACATTGTTCTGTATTTTAAGATTGTCAAATACTTCATAAGAACAGCCCCCGTCTAAATAATCGGTTTCAACTTCATCAACAAGGCTATTAAAACACTCTTTGGGGATTATTCCTACCAAATTGCAGCAAGAAAGATTATTTTTTACACTATAATCAATATTTCTCTTAAGAATCAAAGAAAGATACTCCCCTAGCTTGCTATAAGGCTGCGTTCTTAAATAAGCCAGCTTATTTTGCAGCTGTTGTAATTCTTTAATTTCAATTTTTTGATTAAAAGAAAGCGTTTTATTAAAAAGTTCTTCTTCATTGTCAATTCTGCCCAGTATATTTAAAAATAACCCCATTTCTTTGCGCTCAATAGCAGGGGTTTCTAAATTATCTGCATTAAGTGATTTTTTGTAATATTTAACTATCTCTTTTTCGGCTTGTTTTTCGATATATTGCCGATAAAGAAATTCAAGAAGTTTCATTGCTTCAAATTGATTTGCATAATATTTTTTATTGTTTTTATATTCTTTCTTAAATTTATTCAATATATCCTGCAGCTCAAAATCATTTTTATATTTTTTTGCAACCCCATTATCTTCTTTTTTGTATCCGCAAATGCAGCTATCGATAGTTCCATCATTGTTTTCTTTAAACATTTTAAGAATAATATGTCTTGAAAAAGGATTATTGTACAAACTATAAAGTGCGCTTAATAAAAAACAATCACCATTGCTTCCTTGCATAAGTGCAAATTTTTGCATTGGAGCAAAAAGTTTTAAATAGGTTTTAGGGCTTATAAAAAGTTCTTCTAATGAGTCTTTAGAAGTTTTAATAGAAATTTTTTCATTATTTTTAATTATACAAACATCCCCTGGATGAAGTTTTTGTATTGCTTCTTTTTTTGATTCATAATAAGGTACAAATGTTTTTTCAATCAGGGTTTTATTGTTTTTAATTCTATATACACTATCAATGTCTTTTATAAAATTCTTTTGCAGTTTTGCTTTTTTGCTTTTTTGAACAATGGTTCCTGGATTAAGTTTTCTATCTTGAATTAATTCAAGCATCATCTCGCAATAAGATGAATCAATTCCTCCTGTGCTTAGTTTGTTTTGAATTTTGTCAATTTCTTCTTTTTTTACGCCAATAAGAGTGGAGCTTATATTTAGCTTAGAAAGCATTGTTAGGAATTTATCAAGAGAAATTTTGCCTTTTGCAAATTGCAATAAAACAGGAAAAGATGAGTCAATGTATGGAATTTTTTCTTTAAAGGAAGCGATTTGTTCATAAGTATCGCTATTTTGCTTTTTTAATTCTTTAATTAAACTAAAAGTCAATCTTTCATTGTCTTTAGTATTTAAAGCGAGGGGGGGGTATTATATTTAGAGTGCATATCTAAACAGACCCCTTTGTTTTTATTTGGTGTCGAATTATAATCTTTTTCAATATTTGCACAGAATTGTACTGGATTTATTCTCATAACATATTAAAACAGCTAAAGGATAGAATTTGTTCTTATTTTTTTTCAATTCTATCAACAATAACTTTCCTAAAAACCATAGCAGGATAATAATCAGGCGCAATGTCAAGAGTTTTATTAATACTATCTAAGGATTCTTTTAAATCATTAATTAAAAACTGACATTGAGATAGAATTAAAAACGCTTCAGGGTCTGAATAGAAAACCTGAAGACTTTTTTTGCAGAATGTTATAGCAAGACTAAAATAGCCGTTTGCAAAAAGTGCTCTTGCAATAAATTTATAAGATTCAGGGTTTGCCTGAACCAAAAATTCACAGCAGCTGACAAAGTTCTGCGACCATTCGATTAGTTCGTTTTCTAAAAAAAGATTAAGATAAACTTCTAAAAAAGCCCTTGTTTGAAAAAAAGAAGGCAATTTTTGAGTTCTTAAGTTAATTAAATCAAGAACAATAAGCCCCCAGTTTGATCCCAGGGAGTTTTTGTCCTTTTGCCAAAATTTTCTTGCGTTTTTTTCATCCTTTAATAATAAATAGCATAAGCCGGATTCATAGGATAAGTTGTTTTGTTTGAAAATATTAAGTGCACTTTTGTAGTCCTTTTTGTAGAAATACTCTTTTGCCTTAGTTATCATTGTGTCGAATTTTCTTTAATAAACTATAATCCTGTTTTTTGTTTGCACTTAAAGAACTTATTGTGCTAATTTCTGTGCTTTGAGCTTGTTTATTTGATTTTTTAATTTCCTGATAAATTTCTTCTCTATAAACAGAAACTGAGCTCGGGGCATTAATCCCGAGTTTAACAGCGTTTTTGTAACTATCCAGAATGACAATTTCAATATTGTCATTAATAATTAGTTTTTCATTAAGTTTTCTAGTTAGTATTAACATTGATTGCTATTCATCTTTAAATAATCTGTATCTAACATCAAAATCCGTATTCTTTAATACAATCTGCATTGCTTTATTATTCTTAAGATTCACTACAATAGGAGCTAGCATATTAATTGTAGCTGCCTTAGGATCCGAAGAAGGAATATTTGCAATATTGAAAACAAAAACATCATCCGGATTCTCAATTTCAAGCTCCTCAGCTTCTTTATCAGGAATATTAAAACTGTAGTCTATCTGAAAAAAACAGCACAAGGTAATTGGAAAGGCTAAATCTACTTGTTCAATTGATTGCAGCCATTTGAAGGGTGAATCAGGCTTGTAGTCAATTAGAGCATACTTGCTTAAGTCTTCAAAGCCAATAATAGGAGAAATGAAGTTGAAAATTACTTTTTTATCAATTTCCAGTTCTCCAAATTTTGTAGAATTTATCCTAACGGTATCTTTTTCGGTTGTTTCTATCATTTTTTTTATATTCCAAAATTCATTAAGTTGTTCTTAGGATCCAGCATTTGAGTGTACAGAAGCATTTTTGCAGTTTCAGGATTTAAGTTTTTGCTAAACATTGCATTGTATAAATCCTCGTTTGAGTTTAAACCCAATAATGATTGTTGATTTTGGTATTGAAAGGGATTGAAACCGATTTTTGACAGTGTATTAAGAGCAGCTGCAATTTCTTCATTAGTTGGAGCCTCCCCTTGAGACTTCAATTGGTCAAGCTGTTTTTTTTCATACTCTTTTTTTTCAACTTCTCTTTTCATTCTTTCATTAGTAATTCTATCCGTTACGCTCGGGTGGAATTGTTTTCCTGATTGGATAAATTGAGTCATATCATCAACTACAACTTCTTGTTTTTGTTCTCCTTCAACAGCAGGAGCTGCGCTGCATTCAGCAGAAGTTGGATTATTAAGGCAAGTAACTGCCAATTTTGAATAGTGGATTAAAGCTAAATTTTTGCTATTGTCAGAAACCTGTTTATACAGATCTTCTGCTTGTTTTTTGTATCCAAGCTGGGTGTAGCAGAGCGCCATATAATATTTAGCATAAAAATCATTCTTATTCTGCTTAACAATAGCTCTTAAACCCTGAAGTGCCCCAATATAGTTTTCTTTTCTATATTCTTTGATGCAAGCTCTCAGCGCAGGACTTGCGCTCGGTGCTTTAATATTTGCGTTTGTTTCAGCATTAGCCTGCACTTGATAGGAATTTGTAAGTGTTGATATTGCAATAGCTGCAAAAATAAGCATAATCATTTTTTTCATAGTTGTTATACCCTCTGTTTAATCTTTCTCAACGTTTTTATTATTATTATAACGCAATAAAAATAATTTACCTAAACAAAAATTAGTTTTTTCCTCTAAACAGTTGAATTAATAATTCGGCTGGGGTAGAATTTTTGTAATGAAAATAAAAATTAAAGAAACGGCTAAAGAAAAAAAGAACTATAGTCTCTATAAACTTGCTAAAGTGCTCAATTTACCAGAGCAAACAATTTATTCCTGGGCTAAAGGCAGAACACAGCCTTCCTATGCAAACCTAGACAGGCTTTGTGATGTATTGGAGTGCGGAATTGAAGATTTACTTGAGTGTGAGCCTGTTCAGAGTAAATTGTTTTAAAATTTTTTATTAATCCCTCTTGATTATATTTTTTCTTTGATACAAAATTATTTCGTTGATTAAAAACAGGCATTAAAAACGAGGGAGTATGCAAAACTATTTTATTGGAATATTAATTCTACTTTTTAGCGGATTTTTTTCGCTGTTGATAAAAAACCAGACTTACAAGCTTCGAATAATTACGCTGGGAGTACTTATTGCCTCTTGTTTTACTGTTCAAGGAGCGCTATCGTGTGTTTTTGGCGGTAATAATACGGCAATATTCAACATTGGAGGAATATTCCAGAACACCAGGTTTACAATTGACTACCTGAGCGCCTTTTTTGTTATTTTTATTTCAATAATGTCTGCTCTTAGTATAGTTTATTCTAATGGATATTTAAAACCATATATTGCCAAAGGCAAGGATATAAGTGCTCATTGCGTATTTTTGACTTTATTAATATCTTCAATGCTTTTGGTGGTTTCGGTTTCTAATGCTTTGCTATTTTTGGTTATCTGGGAGTTAATGTCTTTATCTTCCTTTTTTCTTGTAATTTTTGAGCATGAAAAAAAAGAAGTGCTTCAAGCAGGAATTAAATATTTAATTTATATGCATATTAGTGTAGTTTTTATAATTCTTTTATTTGTAGTGCTTTCGCTCAATGCTTCAAGTCTTGATTTTGCGCACTTTGGCGAGGCTATAGCCGATAATGCAATTTTTGCTAATATTGTTTTTATTCTTGGCTTTATTGGTTTTGGAATAAAGGCAGGATTCGTTCCTTTTCACAACTGGCTCCCTGACGCTCATCCGGCTGCTCCAAGCCATGTTTCTTCTATGATGAGCGGGGTTATGATCAAAACAGGAATTTACGGGATTCTAAGAGTCTTATCTTTTATTGGCACTCCAGGGGTTGAAGCGGGATATTTTGTATTAATAATTTCAATAATATCAGGGCTTTGGGGTGTTTTGTATGCAATTTGCCAGCATGATTTAAAAAAACTCCTTGCTTATCATAGTATTGAAAATATTGGTATTATTGGAATCGGTATAGCACTTGGAATGCTTGGTTTAGCTTATAATAATCATACAGTTGCAGTTTTAGGGTTTTCGGGAGGATTATTACACATTCTCAATCATTCAATTTTCAAAGAACTGCTCTTTTTAGCTGCAGGCGCAGTTTATAATAAAGCTCATACAAGAAATATTGAACTACTGGGCGGCTTAGCTAAAAAAATGCCCTATACTGCAATTCTGTTTCTAATTGGAGCTATTGCAATCTGCGGTTTACCTCCTTTTAATGGTTTTGTTAGTGAATTTTTAATTTACTTTTCAATGCTCAAAGGTCTTGCAATTCAAAACTTATCAATGTTTCTTGCAATGCTTCTATCCTTATGCGCCCTTGCTTTAATCGGCACAATGGCAATTTTGTGTTTTACAAAAGCTTTTGGAATCGTATTTTTGGGTGAAACCAGAGATCCTCAGGTTCAAGAAAGACTAGAAGAAGTCAACGGATGGTTTTTATTCCCAATGGTTGTATTGGCCTTTTTTATTCTAATAATCGGGCTTTTTCCTGCTCAAACATTCATTGGATTATTGCTTCCTGTAAAAACTTTTATAGGAGTCTATGAATTTGATAATGTATTGCCTTTATTGCAAGTAATTTCAACCATTGCAGCAGTTTTAATTGTAGCAATATTTCTGCTTTATTTTATCAAGAAGATTCTTTATAAAAACACTGAAAAACAACCAACCTGGGGCTGTGGATACAACAAAGGCACTCCTAGAATGCAATATAGTGCAACATCTTATGCATCTGTTTTTATAAAAACTCTAATGCCTTTATTTAAACGTGTTGTGGATGTTAAAAAACCAAAAGTAATATTTCAGAAAGATGCACATTTTCATATGCATTTAGAAGATGTCGAGGAAGCATATTTTATTCATCCTGTTGTTAAGTCAATTGAAAAGTTCTTCGCGAAATTTGAGCGCATTCAAAACGGAAATATTCAAAGTTATATTCTTTATGGGTTGATATTCCTTGTTTTATCAATAATTGGTGTAGTTTTATTAGGGTAAGCAAAATGAACATAATATATACAATTTTTAATATTCTAATTCTTTTAATCGCTCCTTTTTTTGTTTTGGGTCTTATTAAAAAAACAAAAGCTTTTTGGGGTGGAAGAAAAGGAGTTTCGATTTTTCAGCCTCTGTTTGATACAGTTAAACTATTCAAAAAAGACAGGGTTGTAAGTTCTTCGACAAGCTGGATTTTCGATTTTGCCCCTTGTGTAATTTTTGTTACAACTCTTTTTGCAGGGCTCTTTGCTCCAATTCTCGGGGGGTATTCAATAATTAATATTGAAGCTTCTTTTGTAGTTTTTTCATATATTCTTGGGTTGAACAAGTTTTTTGCCCTAATTTCAGCTCTTGATACAGCAAGCAGTTTTGAAGGTATGGGAGCCAGCAGGGAAGCTTGTTTTACTACAATAGTTGAGCCTGCCTTTTTTATGATTCTTGCTTCAACTATCGTTTTAAGCGGTAATTTGACCTTTTCTTCAATTCTTAATTTGATTAATATTTCAGGATCTTTCGGGATTTTGATTGTCTCAATAATTGCAGTTTCTTTATTTATAATGCTTCTTATCGAATGTTCAAGAGTTCCTGTGGATGATCCTACAACTCATTTGGAGCTTACAATGATCCATGAGGTTATGATTCTTGATAATTCAGGAGTTGATTTAGCGCTTATAACCTGGGCAAGTGGCATAAAAATGGTTATTTTGATGTCTTTAATTGCAAATCTTATAATTCCTGCTAACTTATCAATCGGATATACAATTCTTGTATTTTTAGCAGTTTTAGTTTTACTATCTATGATTCTGGCAACTCTTGAATCTGCAGTTGCAAGGCTTCGAATGAGCCATGTGTTTGAGTTTATTTTCGTTATGAATTCTTTAGCACTTGTAGCTGCTTCTTTGGTTGCAGTTAGAATTTACGGGGTGTAGTTATGGTTAATGGATTAATAATATTGTTTGGTCTTACAATGCTCTATATTTCAACTACAAGCAGACTTATTGCTCATACAAAAGTCCTTGTTGTGCAGGGATTATTGCTTTTTTTAATTTGTGCTTCCGGTTTTTCACACGCTTCTATAACTGCAATTGTTTTTTTAACTGTTGAAACACTTCTTGTTAAAGCGATTCTTATTCCTTGGTTTTTGAATAAAGTATTAAAAAAAACCCACTCCAATAGAGATACAGATGCTAATATTGCACATTTTTGGTGTCTTCTAATTTCAAGTCTAATTCTATTTGGAGGGTTAATGTTTTCAATGGTGCATATTCCTTCTCTTTCAATGATTAATCCTGTTTGTTTCGGGATTGCACTATCTACAATAATAATTAGTTTGTGGTTAATTACAATTAAACATAAAATCATATCCAATGTAGTTGAGTTTATAACAATGGAAAACGGGATTTTTCTCCTTTCTTTGTCTGTAGCGAAACAAATGCCAATGCTTGTAAACATTGGAGTATTATTGGATGTTTTTATTGCAATATATATCCTTGGATTGTTTGTATCGCAAATCAACAAAGAACTCGGGGATTTGGAAGTATCTCATTTATCAGATTTAAAGGATTGTGAAAATAATGATTAATTTAGTTTTAATATTACCAATTATTTTTTGTATTTTTATGTTTTTTATAAAAAACAAAACATTAAATAATATTCTAATAACTTTATATTCAATTGCACATGTGCTTTTAGGGGTTTTATATTTTTTGAATCCCAATATTATAGGAAATAATGAATACTTCAGTTTAAATTCATCAAATATTATCTTCTATCTTATTTTATCGATTGTTTTTTTGGCGGTTTCATTATACAACAATTCTTATTCTAAAAATCTTGAATTTGACAACAAAAAAATGATGCATTATTCAACAATGCTTCTTGTTTTTGTTCTTTCAATGACAGGAGGAGTTTTATCTAATAACCTTGGTCTTGCCTGGATTTTTATTGAAGCAACAACCTTAGCAAGCGCTTATTTAATTTATTTTAACAAAACAAAACATTCGATTGAAGCTGCCTGGAAGTATGTTTTTATTTGTTCTATTGGTATTGCTCTTGCGTTTGTGGGAATTATTCTTCTAACTATTGCAACAGGGAATTTGAATAGTTTAAATTATTCAGATTTAATCAATAATGGAGCTAAGTTTAACCACTTCTGGCTTAATGCTTCTTTTGTGTTTATTTTATTCGGGTTAGGTACAAAAATGGGTCTTGCTCCTGTTCATTTTTGGCTTCCTGATGCCCATGCACAGGCGCCGAGCCCAATTTCTGCACTTTTGAGTGCAACACTTTTAAATTGTGCTTTTTTAGTTATTTATAATGTCTATAAGGTTATGATTAGTGCTAATTGTATTGCATATGCAAAAATTCTTCTTCTTATAATGGGATTTTTGTCCCTTTTTGTAACAAGTGTGTTTTTGTATCATACAAGCAACTATAAAAGAATGCTCGCCTATTCTTCAATTGAAAATGTCGGGATTCTGGCTATATGTCTTTCTTTAGGAGGAGTTGCATATGTCGGTATGTTTTTACATCTTATCGGTCATTCTTTTATTAAAGCTGCTTACTTTTTAACTTCCGGAAATATCTTAGAACTTTATGAAACTAAGAAAATAAAATCTATTAGACTGTTAAGTTCTGTTGATAAAAAAACTGCCTGGCTTTGGATTTTTTCTTTCCTTGGGATTTGTGCTTTTCCTCCAAGTGTTGTTTTTATAAGTGAATTTTTAGCAATAAAAGCTTTTATAATGCAGCAGCATTACTTTTTGTGCGGATTATTCCTGTTTTTGCTTACAATAATTCTTTATGCAATGGCAAAAGTTGTATTCAAGATGGTTTTTGACAACACAAGCTCATCAAGGGTTGATAGAGCAAGAGAAAATGTTCAAAAACTCGGCTTTTCAATGTATTTCCCGCAGGTGCTTTTGCTTCTTATGGCTTTTATTCTCGGGATTTATATTCCCAAGTTTTTAGATATTGCAATAATAACCGCGGTTATAGGATAGGAGATGGAAATGGATAGTTGTATAATTAAAAATAACAAAAGAATTAATCTTCTTGATATACCAACAGTGGAAATAGAAAAACTAAGAGCTTATTTAAGCGCTACTAACTTAAGACCAATTGCTTTTTTTGGTTCTGACTGGGGCAGTGCAACAAAACTTTTTGTTGCTTTAGCGGATGATGAAAAAGGAGAGGTTATTCTAAGTTCTTCTTTAATTGATAAAGAAGTAAAAGCCTATGAATCGATTACCAAAGATAACTATCAATACCATATGTTCGAGCGTGAATTCTATGAACAATTCGGAATTGAACCCATTGGTCATCCTTGGTTAAAACCTGTTAGAAAAAATCTTGATAATTATGAATTTTTTTCAATGGAAGGAGAAGAGCTTCACGAAGTTGCGGTTGGTCCGATCCATGCGGGGGTAATTGAGCCGGGGCATTTTAGATTCAGCTGTCAGGGTGAAAAAGTTTATAATTTAGAAATAATGCTTGGATACCAGCATAGAAACTGTGAATCTTTAATGATTAAAAGACCCTCTGTTCAATTGGCTGAATCAATCTGCGGGGACTCTGTAATTGCCTATGGCCTTTGTTATTGTCAGGTAATTGAGGAATTATCCGGTACTAAAATTACAAATAAAGCAAAAATTATAAGAAGAATTGGTCTTGAAATGGAGAGAATTGCAATCCATATCGGAGATTTAGGGGCAATTTTAGGAGATATTGCCTATTTAATGGGAAAAGAAGTTTTTGCTGTTGTTAGAACTCTTGTTATCAATACAATGCTTGAAATCTCAGGAAGCCGTTTTGGAAGAGGCTTGATAGTTGAAGGCGGGGTTAATTTTGATATTAATCGAGAGTTATCGAAAAAAATTGTTAATACCTTGGATAATGTTAAACGCGCAGTTGAAAATATGACTAAAGCAGCGCTTAAAAGCTCAACTGTTATGTCAAGACTGGAAAAAACAGGGTCTTTAAATAAAGAAACAGCTCAAGAAATAAACATTGTCGGTTTAATCGGCAGATCATGCGGGATTGAGCTTGATTCAAGGTTTGATTTTTTAGATGAGTTTTATTGTGATTGCAAAATAAAACCTTTTAAAGCTACAAATGATGCTTATTCAAGATTTAGAATAAGGTATAAAGAAATTATTGATTCAATTTCTATTATAAAAAAATTGTTAAAAAAATTGGAACAATTTGAAAACGAAGAAACTAAAGTTGAGCTTAATCCCTTGATTCCTAACAGCTTTGCGCTTTCTATAGTTGAATCCTGGCGTGGTGAATTAGTACAAGCTGCAACTACAAATGATAAAGCCGAATTATCAAGATACAAAATTAAAGATCCTTCTTTTAATAACTGGTTTGGACTTGCACTGGCTTTAAGAAACAACGGAATTTCAGATTTTCCATTGTGCAACAAAGGTTTTGACCTTTCATACTGCGGATTTGATTTATAAGGAAAAAATTATGTTAGATACATTAAAAATGAAATTATATCAAAAAAAACAATATATAAAAGATATTAAAAACGCTCCTATTAAAGATCAGTTTAGAGGTTTGCCTGTTTTAGATGATAGAAAATGTTCTAATTGTGGAGTTTGTGCTAAAATTTGTCCGACAGGGGCTATTAGTCTTAATCCTCTAAAAATTGATTTAGCAAAGTGTACTTTATGTGCTAAGTGCAAAAATTTGTGTCAATGCGCTGCGATTGATTTTTCTTCTTGCTACAAACTAGGTGTTGATAGCCCTCAGAAACTAATAGTTACATCAAAAACAACAATCGAAAACTATAAAAAAAGAGCAATTGAAGTAAGAAAAGAAATCTATTCAATTTTTAATCGCTCGATTAAGTTTCGTCAAGTTTCAGCCGGCGGATGTAATGGCTGTGAAATGGAACTTAATGCCGCAAGCAATGCAAACTTTGACATGGGTCGTTTTGGAATTGACTTTGTTGCCTCTCCCCGTCATGCAGATGGGATTGTTATAACAGGACCCATAACTAAAGCAATGGCAGGGGCGCTTGAAGATTGCTATAAGGCAACTCCTGATCCTAAGGTTGTTGTTTTGGTTGGTGCCTGCGCTTTATCGGGCGGTGTTTTTCAAGAATCAGATGAGCTCAATCGAGAGTTTCTTGATAAATATCGAATTGATTTATACATCCCGGGTTGTCCGGTGCATCCTTTAACTTTTATTAATGCAATATTAGATTTTATCAGGAAAAAGTAAATAAAAACCATTGGTTTAATTGGCGGGATGAGCTATGAATCCACTATTGAGTATTATAGAATTATAAATGAAACTGTAAATAACCGCCTTAAAGGTTTAACAAGTGCTCCAATGCTTATTGAAAGCTATGATTTTTCTATAATTGAAAAACTGCAAAGTGAAGGCAATTGGGAAAAACTTTCCTCAATTTTAGTCCAGTCAGCAAAAAAACTGGAATCTCAAGGAGCGGATTATATTGCCATTGCAACTAATACAATGCACTTAATAGCGCCTCAAGTTCAAGAGGGTATAAACATTCCTCTTATTCATATAGTTCAGGCTGTTTGTAATCAGATTAAGGAGAAAAACATAGACAGGGTTTGTTTATTAGGCACTAAATACACTCTCAAAATGCCTTTTTATAGAGAAATTCTTGAAAAAAACGGAATTGAGGTAATAATTCCTAATGAAAATGATATTGAAACAGTTAATAATATTATCTATCAGGAACTCTGTAAGGGAATTATTAAAGATAAATCAAAACAAAGCCTTCTTGCTATTATTGATTCTTGCGCTTCATTAGGAGCAAAAGCTGCAATATTAGGGTGTACTGAGCTTCCTAATATTATTAAAGAAGCTTCGATTGATATAATCGATACAACAAAAGCACATTGTCTTGAAATTGTTAAGCAGATTATCAGCTAAATTATTAAAATTTATTACAATTATAGGTTAAGTGTTAATTTTTTATTTTAAATTAACTTTATTAATATATAATTTTTATATAACTTTAAGAGATATATATGATTCAACTAAACGTCGATTTTAGCTTATTAAACAAGTTTTTTGGTATTCCAATTAATAAAATCTCTCAGTATGCCAATAAAGACTTGGAAGAGATAATGAAAATCGAAGCAGCGCAAGGCAATCAAAAGGCTGCTGACTATAAAGAGATTCTATCTGACCCTGATAAACTTATTAAAATTTTTAAACTAACTAATGTTGAAAATAAGTATATTATCCTTCAAAACCTTTCAGAAGAAGACCTGGACAATCTTTTGCCATACTTAAAACAAGAACAGCTTGCGCGCGGTTTGAATTTTTTTACAGAAGAAAAACTTATGGAAATGTGCGCTGAGCTTCCAATTGAACCATTATTGCAAATGGTTTTAGAAAAGTTTACAATTCTCGATATTCTTGTTCTTATGGATGAAGATTCTCTGGACAAATTTATAAAACAGCCGGATTCTGAGAGAAAGTATGCTCAAAAGTACTTTGAAACCCTTGATAAAAAAACACTTGAGCAAATAATGGTCTATTCTTTCGGTGCTGATTTTTATGATAAAGATAAAAAAGAATATTTAGAGCATTTAGAGAATCTTAATGATAGAAAATATCAAGAATTTTTGCTTTCAATGGAAAGAGAATCAAAAATCGGATTAATTAACGGCATGATTAGCCAGCAGGAGGATTTGGCTTTATTGCTAGATCCAGAGGATGTTATTGCGCCAATGAGTCTTTTAATGAAAGCGGATAAGGTAAAACTAATGGGTTCATTAGACGCCGAATACTTAATTCCAATGATACAAGAGCTCCCCGAGGATTTAGTACAAATTGTCCTGACACAAATTGATGCAAGAGACTTTAGCGAAGTCTTAGCGCGGGATTTTGAAGATATTCTATCTTCTGTTGTTCTTTTTTCAACAAAAATGGGTTAGTTTTCTTTTTTTTCAATTATGTTGTATAATATTCTAAGTAAAAATTCTTTTTACTGTTTTTAAATACATTAAATTTACCATTTTTTTATGTTTGTTTTATACTAATATTAAGGTAAATAATTATAATCGAGAGGTTTTATGACAAATACAGTTACAATTAATGATAAAAATATCGCAACTATAGATATGGTTATTGAATCAAAAACGGCTAAAGAAGTGTATGAAAGAACTCTTAAGGCTTATGGCGCTTCAATTAATATCGCAGGATTTAGAAAAGGAAAAGCTCCTAACAATATTATTGAAAAATACGTTGGAGCAGATAGAATTAAAGCAGAGGTTATAGATAGACTCTTCCCAGAGGAATTTCAGAAGATTGTTGCTGATAATAAGCTTAATATCGCATTTACTCCGGTAATTGAAAGTTTTGATTTTAATGTTGGTGAAGATTTAAAACTTAAAGCAACGGTTGAATTAAAACCCGAAGTAAAACTTGGTCAATACAAGGATTTAGAGGTTGAATATGTTGAGTTCAAAAACGAAGCTGATGCTCTTGATAAAGAACTTGAGCAAACGCGAAAAAGATTCTCAACCTTAACCAAAGTAGATAGACCCTCAAATGAAAACGACACTGTTGTGTTTGACTTTGAAGGTTTTATAGGGGATGAAAAAATTGAACATGGAGAAGCTAAAAACTACACTCTTGATTTAGCTAATTCAAATTTTATCCCGGGATTTGCACAGGGGCTTGTTGGTCATAGTGCACAGGAAGAATTTACAATTGATGTAACTTTCCCAGAAGATTACCATGAAGAAAAACTTAAGGGTGCTAAAGCCAATTTTAAAATTAAACTTCATGAAGTTAAAGAAAGATTGCTGCCTGAACTTGATGATGAATTGGCTAAAAAAGCAGGAAAAGACACACTTGATGCTCTAAAAGAAGATATTCAAAACTATTTGGATTCTATGGCTCAAAGTCAAAATGATAGATTAAAATCAGACGCTATTTTTAACAAAGTTTCAGATTCAACTCAAATTGATATCCAAAAAACCATGCTTGATAGAGAATACTCGGCAATTTTAGAAGAAGCAAAAACCAGTGCTCAAAGACAAGGAGCTGATTTTGATAAACTTGTTGAAACAGAAGGGAAAGAAGCTGTTGAAACAAGATTTAAAGACGAAGCGCAAAAAAGAATTAAAAATTCTTTAATTGTAGAAAAAATTGCTCTTGAAGCTGATTTAAAAATTGAACAAAAAGATATAATGGAACATATTAATCAAATGGCAGCAATGTATGGCATGGCACCTGCTCAGCTATTTGAAGAATTGAGAAAAAATCCCAATTCATTCGCTGCTATAAGCCAGCAAATTACAGCAAGCAAGGTTAATGACTTTTTGCTTGAGAACAATAAATTCATAGCTAAATAATTGAAAGGATAAATAATAAAAATGAGTTTTGTACCTGTAGTTATAGAACAATCATCCCGCGGGGAAAGATCTTTCGATATTTTTTCAAGATTATTAAGAGAAAGAATAATTTTCCTTGGAACTCCAATTGATGATATGGTGGCTAATCTAATCGTTGCTCAAATGCTTTTATTGGATAGTGAAAATTCACAAAAAGATATAATGTTATACATCAACTCCCCCGGCGGCTCTGTAACAGCGGGGTTTGCAATCTATGATACAATGCAGCATATAAGAGCTGATGTTTCAACAATTTGTCTTGGTCAGGCTGCTTCAATGGGTGCGTTTTTATTATCCTCAGGTGCTAAGGGCAAACGTTTAGCCCTTCCTCATTCAAGAGTATTGATTCACCAGCCTTTAGGCGGTGCTCAAGGTCAAGCAACCGACATTGAAATTCAGGCTAATGAAATTTTAAGAATTAAAAAATCACTAAATTCAATTCTTGCTTCAAATACCGGCCAGCCATTAAAGAAAATTGAAAAAGATACAGATAGAGACTATATCATGACAGCACAAGAAGCAGTTGAGTATGGCATGATTGATAAAGTTATAACTTTAGAGGATAATAATAAGTAAGGTTTAATATAAAGGATAATTAATAAATGGCAAAACCAACTGATCCTAATTTAAAATGTTCATTCTGCGGAAAAACTCAAGACCAGGTTAAAAAACTAATAGCAGGTCCTGATGTTTGTATTTGTGATGAGTGTATTGAACTTTGTAATGAAATTCTAGATGAAGAATTATTCAATTTCAAACAAGAAGATCAGCAAGAAACTACCCAGACTGAAATTGGCTCAATTCCTAAGCCTCAGGAAATTAAAGCATATTTAGACGAACATATTGTAGGACAGAATGATGCTAAAAAAGTTTTAAGTGTTGCTGTTTATAACCATTATAAAAGAATTGCCCATAATGTTGAGAATAAAGATTCAGATATTGAAATTCAAAAAAGTAATATTCTTCTTGTGGGTCCTACGGGTTCGGGCAAAACATTGTTAGCTCAAACTTTAGCGAAAATGCTTAATGTTCCTTTTGCTGTAGCTGATGCTACAACTCTAACCGAAGCAGGGTATGTAGGTGATGATGTTGAAAATATCTTATTAAGATTATACCAGAGCGCTGATTATGACGCTAAAAAGGCGGAGCGTGGAATAATTTATATTGATGAGATTGATAAAATTGCAAGAAAGTCTGAAAACCCTTCAATAACAAGAGATGTTTCAGGTGAAGGAGTGCAGCAGGCGCTTTTAAAGATGATTGAAGGAACAGTTGCAAACGTTCCCCCGCAGGGCGGCAGAAAACACCCTCATCAGGAGTTTATTCAGATTGATACTAATAATATTCTCTTTATTGTGGGCGGGGCTTTTGTTGGATTGGAAAAAATTGTTGAAAGAAGAGCAGGTTCAACTTCCAGTGTAGGATTTGGAAGTGCTTCTTTAACAGAAGCTGAAAAAGAAGCACAAAGTGCCCGTATTCTAAAAAAACTCCAGCCGGATGATTTGTTAAAATTTGGTTTAATTCCTGAGTTTATTGGAAGAATCCCTATTTACACAGTTTTGGATCCGTTGGATGAAAAAACATTAAAAATGATTCTAACTCAGCCGAAAAATGCTATTGTTAAACAATACAGCTGTCTTATGAACATGGACGGAGTCGAGCTCAAATTCGAAGATGAAGCAATTGATTTAATAGCAAAAGAAGCTCTTAAAAGAAAAACGGGAGCAAGAGCGCTTCGCTCAATTGTTGAGGAAATAATGCTTGATATTATGTATGAAGTTCCTTCTAAAGAAGATATTAAAGAATTTACAGTAACGAAAGAGATAGTTGAAAAAAAGCAGCTAAACCAGGGCGGGGAAGTAGTTCAACTGCCCACTAAGCATAGAGAAGAAATTGCTTAATTTGGCCTTTTTTAGTTTTTGTTTTACAAATAAACTCAATTGCTGTGAGGATGTATTAGTGTGTTTAAAAAATATCTATCAGCAAGTCTATAGTTTTTTTAATAAAAAGTCTGCAATTTTTTCTTCAGCAAGTGCAAAAATAGTTCCGTTGTGGTTTTTTGTAAAGCCAATGTGAGTGTAAAAATTCTTTGCTTCCATTCCAATATCGCTGTAGTTTTCAGCTACAAGTGCAATTCTTCCATCGTGTTTTAGTTTATAGCTTTCAATAATTGCCTGCTTAATAAGTTCTGTACCCATTCCTTTGTATCTTGATATATTAAGTCCTAAATTTGCAGTTTTCAATCTGTGAACTTCAAGAAAGTCATTGTTTTTATATGATTCAGACATTCTATCCAGTTTGTTACCCTGTACAAACCCTTTTATTGAATTATTCAGGTTCATACATCCTAAATTTTCTTTTTTTGTATGAATTAGAATACTGTCCGTTGTAAGATTTCTAAAAATGTATGCTTCTTCTAAATTATCTGTTTTTCTATCAAGAAGCAGAGTTTTTCTTAGCAGCTCATTATTTCCCGTCATTTGTCTATAAAGATTGGGTGCTTCTTGACTTATGCTCTTAGCAAAATCCTTGCTATCGGCAATTTTTTCAAGAAAATACTGCTGGCTTTCTACTTTTGGGATAAACTCGAGCGCTTTTATAATAGAAGTTATATCTTCTTGTTGTTGAACCAGGGGTTTATTAGCTAAAGACAAAGCTTTAAGAGAATTTATTAAATCACTGCTTTTTCCATTTACAATACAAATAGTTCTGTTATCCTGTCCGGGCAATTTATAAAGAAACCTATTTATTGTTACACTATTGGTAAATAATTTTTCTACTTTTTCCATTATTGTATATCAGGTGTATTGTTTTTCGCTTTTTTTAGTAGTAAATACTGGTTTTTGAGTTCTTCTTTTTCTTCTTTTGAAGCTTCTTTTGCTTTATTGTTTATTTGTTCATAAAGATTTTTTTCAATCTCATTTGTCTTAATATAAGCATCAAATTCTTTGGTTTTTTCAAAAGTCTTAACTTTACTTTCATAGCTTATTTTAGGAGCGCTAAGAATTGTATATAAACTTGCAAGTCCTCCGACAAAAAGTCCTGCTAAGCCTAAAATTGCACCAATTTTTACAATGACTTTTTTAGGACCTTTTGTATTTTTAAAGTTTTTATTGGCAATTTTTTCACCGGATTCTATAAAAGTGTCTACAATAAAATCTCCATCAAGCAAATCAAACAAAGCTTTAGCGCCAAAACCAATTCCTGTACCAAATGTTGCAAGAACAAGTTTTGCAGCTTCACCTTTTCTTGTTATCGGGTTTTCACTTCCTTGTTTCTGGCTTTGAGAACCATTTTTGAAAGCTGTTTGGTGGTTTATGCGGTTGTTTATGGTTAAATCCATTATTCACCTTGTTTTATAAGCACGCCTGAACCGTTTTTTGCCATTTGTATTGTTGCGTAGTTGTTAATTTTTTCGCTAAGGGGAGTTTGCTCGTCTTTAACGTTTTTATCAAGTTCAGTTAATAAGTTCTTTTCTACTTCTTTATCTCTTGAATAAACATCCATTTCTTTTTCTCTTGTAAAAGAGCCTACTTTTGTGTTATAGAGTTTTGAAGGCAGGGTTAATAAAAGTGCTGCAACGCCAATTATAGCCCCAATCCCGCCTGCTTTTAAGTATCTGTGAGAGGAAGTTTCTTGAATAAAACAAGTTGCAATTCCTGCTGTGGCTGCGCCAATTGCAGCACTTGCTCCTGCTGAACTTAATATTGCCAGGTTTTTTTCTTTTTTTCTGTCAATTGGATTCTCATAGCCTCTAAATTTAGGCTGATAATTGGATACTGACTTAATTTGCATATTTTCTCCTAAAACATAACTTTTTATACTCTATTAAAACACGAAAATAAAAAAATTTGTCTTTAAATTTACAACTTTAGTATTAGCAACTTACAACTTTGTTTTAATTCTTTTTTATATAAAAAAAATATATATTGATAATGTAATAAGGATGAAATCGCAAAATAAAAAGGATGACTTTATAGACAATATAAAGATGCGATTTTTAGTATAAAGGAGTATATAAAGATGGCAGTAGTTATTAACACTAACGTTGAATCATTGAAAATTCAGAATTGTTTGA
>CAJTNR010000026.1 GCA_910577635.1 uncultured Vampirovibrio sp.
TAATAGCTCGATTAAAGAGAAAGCATTCTTTTTCATAAAAAATTCCTTATATTTTGTGTATTAGAATTGGTACTTTAAATTTTGGCAATAAAAAACTCTATTGCACATTACTGCTACTTTTTGTATAATTTATAAATGTATTTTAGTGGTTTTGATACTTTAAAAAATCCTGATTTTTTATTGCTCTTTAAACCCTTGAATGCAAATAAATATACAATCAAGAATTATAAAACAATTTTAATTATATTATAAATATACACATAATGTTCTAAAATGTCAACACATTTTGTTCAAAAAATGAAGAATCATTGGATGATAAAAGAAAGAATAAAATTAATAAGATTACAAAAAGCAAAAAATGCAAGTGATTTTGCAAGACAATTAGGACTTGAAACAAGAACTTATCTTAGCTATGAGAGAGGGGAGAGAAACCCTTCTTTGGAGTTTTTGCAAAAACTAAAACAAGATTATAATGTTGATTTAAACTGGCTTTTAACGGGCGAAGGAAATACCTTTTCAATAAGCAGTTTTAATCGAAAAAAAACTGAGAACCATACTTTAAAAAACCCTGATAGAATAATTCAAAAACTAAGAGCGCAGAATGATTTGACCATTGCCCAATTTTGCACGATTACAGGAATTAAAGAAGAGGATATTGTTGATTGTATTAATAATGATTCTTTTCTATCCTTAAAAGATGCACTTTTAATTGTTAACAATTTTAATGTTACTTTAGATGATCTATTTTTAAACTAAAAAGGAAATGTTTATGAACTATGAACTTCTGGCAATTCTTGTCACTGTTGTGGTGCAAGCTTTGTATATTGCCTATCGAATTGGAATTTTTGAACAGAAACTAAATACCCTTGAAAAAAAACAAGATAAGCACAACTCAATTATTGAGCGTACTTATTGTATTGAGAGGGATATTTCAGTTATAAAAGAACAAATTAAAGCTTAAAAATGTGTACCTCGACTGCCAATCCTCGTCGGATTGCCAGTCTTGCGGCACTCTGGATGGACTTAGTGATTTGGAGGAAAATAATGCTTAACTTTAAACTTTCAGAGCTCATTCACTCTGATACTGCAATAAATAATAATATTAATAATATGCCCGATATCAATTCTTTAGATAACTTACTAAATTTAATCGTTTATTGCCTGCAGCCGATAAGAGAGTTAATTAAAAAACCAATGATAATAACTTCCGGCTATAGAAACGCACATGTTAATCAATTGGTTGGAGGTGCTGCAACTTCAAGACATTGTCTTGGAGAAGCTGCGGATTTTAAAATTAAAGGAATGAAACCTAATCAAATTATTCAATTAATACAAAAATCAAACCTTGTGTTTGACCAATTGATAAACGAACACAACTTATGGGTTCATATATCCTATAGAAAAGGAAAAAACCGAAAACAAGTTTTGACTATTAACTAATTCTTAAAATGAATCCTGCCCCTTGCTTAAAAAGCCTAAGCAAGGGGCTTTTTTTGTTTAATTTTTTATATACAGTTTGTTATTGACTAAAACTCTGCAGTTCTATTATATTATCTTCAATATCAAGAGTGTATGCAAAATAAGCTTTTTTGTCATTTTTATATTCTGTTTCAACCACTTCACCAAGGAGTTTTCCTCCATTTTGGGTTAGTTTTTCTATGGTTTTATTAATATCTTCAACTTCAAAAGCGATATGAGAAAAACCTTTTTTGTTAGGCTGGGAGCTAGAATCAACAATTTCTTCATAAGAAAAAATTTCAATAGTCGGATAATTATCCTTGTATCCGGGCAGTTTTAAGTGCTCGCCTTTAATGTGAGCGTTTTTTACTGCTGTGACTTTATCAAGCCAGGCGCCTTTTATATCCCTTTTTTCATCAATACTTTCGCAATCAAAAACGGTTTTATAAAAATCTACCATTTTTTTGTAGTCTTTTGCAATTAAGTTAATATGTACAAATTTCATTTTTATTCTCAAATATATCTAATATAGCTAATATCAAACTTTCCTTTGCTTGCCATATCATATAGAATTGTTTTTGCTCCTATAAAATTAATCGATTTTTTATAAGGGCGGACTTCTCTTAAAGCACAGTATATATCAGCAACGGTTAGAGCTTGATTCTGTTCTGTTCTTTTAATTTTTTTATCATAGTCATGGTGTTCCAGGGTTAATCTTACTGCGGTTTTGTTTAAATCTGTTGTTTTTAGAATTTCATAACTCAGCCTATTGTGAAGCTCTACAATGCTTCTTTCTTTTAGAGTTAATTTGCCTTTTTTATTAAGAATTTCACTTGGAATAAAAATTTTTCCGATATCATGTAAAAGTGCTGCTTGTATAAGGTATAGATAATTTTCTTCGTTTTTATTATGACCGAGTTTTAGGTAGATATTGCCGGCTTGTTTGGCTGTGGGAATCAAATGCGACATTATAATTGAACTTACATTCTCAAGGCTGTAGTTGAGAGTTAAGTGATTTTCTTTTAATATTTTTTCAATACTAGGATTAAACTTAATCGCTTTATCTATTGTTTCTTTGTTAAGATACTTGGAAATAAATTTTATCGGTTGATTAAGAGCAAGAGCATCTGTTGGAGCTTTGATTGAATCGCTCGAGTACGAATTGGCCGTAAAGTTATGTGTCAACACATAAATACGATTTAATAAACCCATGTTCACCCACAAAAACTATTTAACTAACACTTTCCTATAGTATTATAAAGTTTTTTTGCACTATATAATTGCGTTTATTTTAACTTTTGTTAACTTTTTTATTATCACTATAATCAGTAATTCCTGAGAATGTATTCTTTCCGGTAATTTTTTGAGTAAGCCAGTAAGTGAGTTTTGGAACAATAACTGCCAAACCCAGAATACTTGTCAATAAGCCTCCCAGCAAAAATTTAGCGTTTTTATTGTTAATATTCTTAATGGTTTTTTTGACTAAATCAGGATCCAGATGTCCTTCTTTGTAGCAATCTGTTTGAATTTTCTTTAGGAAACTAAAAACATTGCTGCTAATTTCATCTAAATCTGATTCTTTTGTAAACCTGTTAATTTTGCCGTATTTACCATAGGTTGATTCTTTGTAGATATTAAAAACGAGTTCTTTGTCATTAAAAATTTCTTCAATTCTTTTAGGATTCTTGCTAAGAGCTTTAATTGCCTTATCGATAACGCTACAATCTTTTTTTGCAATAATTTCTGCTGCAATTGGATTAATATTAGGAGTATTTGTTTTGTTTCTTAAGAGTTTTTCAATATGTTCTGTTGAATAATTGTAGAAATAAAAACTTCCCCCATCCATTGCTACAAACTCAAATGCTTCGATAATATTTCTTGAGGTAATAGTTCTTCCTATAATCATTGGAATATCGGTTGACATTAACCTGAAGCGATTATTATTTTCAACATTATAAACCACCCTGTTTAGCGTTTCTTCCAATTTTCCACTAAAGGAAAGCTCTTTATTCTTCTTTGTTTTGTTAATGTAGTCATCTAAACTTGTGTTAATAATCGGGGTTTTTTCTCTTTTTTGTTTATCAAGTTTTTTTTGGGTAATTTTTTGATTAATTTTTGGAATTACAACACCCATTAAAGCGCAGTTTATAACAAGAGCTGCAATTGAGGTTATTTGTTTTGCTCTTTTTATTTGTTTTATTAATTGCTCGGGGTTTTTACCCTTAACCATATCTTTATATTTCTTAATCTCACTTGTATCGACAGTTAAGGAGCATTCTTTGAGAGGCTTTGTCTTCCCATTAAGCAGATAGTCAACAGAATCTTTAATTGCGTCGTTTCCTGTATTTGCACTTGAATAGTCAAATCCCATCGGGATTTTTAAAAGTTTTTCGCAAAGCAGGGTACCGAGCGTATTAAAAGCAGGCATCCCAAACAACCATACAACAGCACCCGTAACATCTTTTCTTAATTTTTCGGAACACTCTAACCAACCGCCTCTATTGTAGCCTTCTTTTGCTCTTCCAATGTCAGTAGGAATTTCTTCAAGTAATGTTCCCAGGCATCTGTTCGGGTTTTTAATATGGTTTGTCAGTCTTGAAACTGTTGAAAATGTATTGTTGTTAATTAGCATAATTGCAATAATATAAAACAAGAAAAAAAATAAATTTGCTAGTTAACTGTTTTTATTTTCATACCCTGTTAAATTTGCAATTTGTCTGCACCATTCGCTTATAATTTCTTCATCTTTGAGCTTATATGAAATTGGCTTACCGACACAAATATTTACTTCCTGTCTTTTGAATGGTTTCCAATTGTAGGTTTCAAGCCCTGATAGGGCAATCGGCAGAATATCAATTTTATTTGTCTTAGCAAAGTAAATGAACCCAGGGTTAATATTTTCAATTGTTTTGTTTTTCCTTATTCCTCCCTGCGGGAAGATACAAAGGTTATACTTTGCCTTAAAAACTTCTTTAACAGATTTTATTGTTGAAATACTGACTTTTTCTCGATTAACGGCAAACCCTCCGAGTCTCAGGACGTTTCTTGTAACCCACCTTTTAGCCCAGGAGTCGGTTTTAAAGAGCTCCTGTTTTGCCATATAAGCAAGAGGCCTTGCAATAGCGTGGTTTACAACAAAAACATCCATATAGGAAATATGGTTTGCTGCAACAATATAAGGCTTTTTTTCCAGCTGTTTGTTTCTTTTTACCTTGAATTTGTAGAACAACAGGGAAAATAAAGGCAGAAATAAGATATACAAAGCATAAAACTGATAAAGTCTTGTTAAAATATTAAAATCTTTTGCTTTTCTTTGTGCAAAGTTAATCTTTTTCATATCCATTTTTTATATATGTCCTTCCGATAGTTCGGTAATTTTTTTACTCCAAAGAGTAATCATTTCTTCAATATTGTTATTATAAGGAATTGGTTTTCCTATTTTTATTTTCATTTTTCCTTTAAAAATTTTTCTTTGGTCTTTGGTCATTCCTGTTATTGCAACAGGGATAATATCGCATTTAAGGGTTTTTGCAAAACTTGCAAAACCTTTGTTAATATTATCCAAACTTCCGTTTGCTTCTCTTGTTCCTTGTGGAAAAATCCCCAGACACCAATCTGTTTGTTTTAACCCCAGTACTGTTTTTACTGTTGAAACAGAAAGTTTGGATCTATCTACAGCAAAAGCACCTAAGACATCAAGAAAAAATCTTGCAATTCTGTTTTTAAACAGTTCAATTTTTGCCATATAAGCAATATGTCTTCTTGTTGCATGGATTATCAAAAAAGGGTCAATCGCACTTGTGTGGTTTGCAGCAATAATATAGAATCCTTTTTTTGGAACATTCTCTCTTCCTTCAATTTTTAAATTAAAGGCAATATGGTAATAAGTTCCATAAACCAAAGTACAGGTAATCCACTGAAAAATTCCTCTTAGCTTATTATATTCCTTTGAAGCTCTTTTTTGGTAATTTTTTGTCATTGTGAGTTTCCAAATTTCTTTTACTTATTTAATTATACTAAAATAAAAAATTTATGGTATAATTTTTTTATATAATACGAGGAGGAATTATGAAAAAATTATTAGGATTGATTGTTTTTTGCGCTCTGGCTTTTTTTGCTAAAGCAAATGCAGAAGTTATCGGAATTGTTGATTTTGATAAGGTTGTTGATAACTACACAAAAGTTAAAACTGTAACTGATGAAATTTCTGATAAATATGCTGAAATTCAAAGATACAGCCTTGATAAAGAAAGAGAGTATAAGAAGTTGTCATCTCCTTTAGAGCGTAAAAACTTCGAAGAATCAACAGCTAAAGAATTATCTAAAAAACAGGATGCTTACTTAAAACTTAAAGAAAAGAAAGAAAGTGAAATTGATACAGCTATTAAAAATGCAATTAAAAAAGTAGCACTTGAAAGCCAGATTGATACAGTTGTAGAAAAAACAGTTGTTTTCTTTGGCGGAGTTGATATTACAGACAAAGTTGTAAAAGCTTTGAACTCTTCCAAATAGAGGATATTATAAAAAAGTACTTTACTTAATATTTAATTTTTGATATTATTCTAAAGTAACTTTTTCGGAAGAATGCCGGAGTGGTTGATCGGAGCGGTCTTGAAAACCGTCGAACATGCGAGTGTTCCGTGGGTTCGAATCCCACTTCTTCCTAATTTCAGACGGGATTTAGCAGTTGTCTAAATGCCCGTTTTTTTATGCTTTTATGCTTATTTCTGATTAATATTTTTAAGTGCATATTCAATACACTGGACAATAAATTCATTCCTGCTGATATCAACCGAACCTGATAATTCATCCACTTGTTTAAGGGTTTCTACGTCCAGTCTTATGCTGATTACGGTTTTTTCTTGTTTTGTCGGTTTAAATTCATTCATATTAATATTGCATTTAATTCAATGCGTTTTATATATATTCAATAATAATAATTCTAGAAAAGTTTTTGATTATAAATTTATTAAGTTTTATATTAAGAATTTTTAAAACAATTAAGCAATATTTTTTCTTTGTGATATTATAAATTTATTGAGTTTTAAATATAGAATTTTGTATGAATTTGTAATCGTTGAGGGAAATATGAAATATGTACTTAAGATAGGAGTTAATTAAATAAAATGGAAAAAGTTTGCACTTTTTCAATAATTATTCCTGTTTATAATGTTGAAAAATATATTAAAAAATGTCTGCAAAGTCTCAAAGATCAGACTTTTGAAGACTTTGAAGCATTAATTGTAAATGATGAATCAAAGGATGGTTCTCTTTCAATTATTAATGAATTTGCAAATAGCGATAATAGATTCAAAGTTATAAACAAAAAAAACGAAGGTCCTGGAATTGCAAGAAATGCTGCACTTAAGGATATAAAGGGAAAGTACGTTCTTTTTGTTGATCCAGATGATTACATTAATCCTGAAACCCTGCAGCTATTAAAGGAGCAATTCGACAAAACAAACGCGCAGGTAATTCAGTTTGATTATAGAAAAGTTTATGAAAACTCAATTAAAGCTGAACTTTCGACTCTTAAAAACGTTAATGATAACTCTTTTTACAACTATAATTCATTCAAAAATAAAGACCTTTCAAATTACCGCCTAATGGTCTGGGATAAAGCTTATAAGAGCGATTTTATTCGGGATAATAAAATCGAGTTTGCGCCTAACTACCATGCTGAAGACCATATATTTTCTCTAAAAACACTTTTTTTAGCAGATAAAATTTTTTATATTAACAAATATTTCTATAACTACTTAACAAGGATGAATTCATCAAGTAATAAAAAATCATCAAATAACTTTTGCATTTTTGACAACATTAAACTTATACAGGAGTTTTTAGATGAGAATAAATTTTCCTATAAGTTCAACAAAGAATTCAGCTTATATAAAACAACTGTTCTAAAGTGGCATTACAACGCAATTTCTGATGAAGATAAGCAATCATATTTAAATAAATGCCAAGAAGTTCTATCAAAAAAAGATTATCAAGGGCTTTATAAAAAAATAAAAAACAGGGATAGAACTTTTATAGAACAAATTTTTTCTGTTAAAAACAAAACTGATAACACTATTAAAACAAAAATTGTAACAATTTTTGGCTTTGAGTTTATTCTCAAAAAGGGGGTAAAAATTGGAACGTAATAGCGTTATTGATAAGCTCGATATTTTTATAATTACCTTTAACAGGGCTAAAAGACTCGAAAAAACTTTGCAGGAGCTTTTTTCGGATACTTCCGCTGTTAGAGATTTTTCAATAACAATATTTGATAATAACTCCTCAGATGAAACTTGTTCAATTGTAAGAAAGTATCAGGAAAAATATCCTAATTTAAACTATCAAAAGAATGATTACAATATTAATGGTAATGGCAATATTACAAAAGCTTTCTACAGCGCAAAAAAGGAATATGTCTGGGTATTAGCTGATAATGACAATTATTGTTTTGATTGCTGGAATCAAGTCGAACAGGCTATTGAAAAGAAAGCTGATGCTATTGTTGTATCTACTTTTGAGTGCCCTAAATTAAATCTTGCCCAATTATTTGTCCAAATGACTTTCGTCCCTGGGGTGATTTATAAAACTTCCAATATTGATGATACCGTCTTAGCCAATATGACTTTTAATATTTCAAATATGTTTCCTCATTTGGTTTTGGCTTCTAAGATGGTTAATTACAAGAAAGAAGTTGTTATTCTTGATAAGCCTGTTGTTTTAATCGGGAATAATAATGATGAAAATGGAAAATATGTTTACACGAGAGGATTTAGTGATGACATCCACCCCCTTCAAGCTGCTATAAGCTGGTTTGGAGGTTATGCTAATTCTTTATGGATGATTAAGGATAGAAAAATAAGGAATTATTTAGCAAATAATAACAAATTCTCAATTCCTCTGACTTCCCCCCGGCTTTTTTTTCACAAACCAAAAGAAACCAAAGAGAATCTTAACTTCTACAATATTTTCTGTGTATTTTTTGTTCTGTCTTTTTTTGATAGAATAAAGTTTTTATTGAATTTGCTTTTATATTATAGTTTATATAGAATAATATTTATTTACAAAGAGCAGAACTACAGTGAAAAGGATGGTTTAATAACAACCCAGTTTAATTTAAGACTTTTTTACTTTATTAAAACAAAACTATTTAAAACAAAAAGGATGTGTCAATGAAAGTTGTAATATTAGCGGGCGGACTTGGAACAAGACTGTCTGAGGAAACAAAACTTATCCCTAAACCAATGGTTGAAATTGGAGGAAAACCGATTCTGTGGCATATTATGAAAATTTATTCATACTATGGATTCAATGACTTTGTAGTGTTGACGGGTTATAAATCCCATGTTGTCAAGGATTATTTTGTACATTATTATCAAAGATATTCAGATATTACCGTTGATATGGTAAATAATTCTGTCGATATTCACAGAATGCAAACAGAACCCTGGAAAGTCACCATGCTTTATACGGGAGAAAACACTATGACAGGATCTCGTATTAAAAAAGCTCAAAAATATATTGGCAAAGAACCCTTTATGCTCACTTACGGTGATGGGGTGAGTGATATTGAGATTGATAAACTGTTGGATTGTCATAAAAAAAGCGGCAAATATTTAACCTTAACAGCAGTAAAACCTGGTGGAAAATTTGGTGCAATTGATATATCCGAAGATGGATCAATCAATTCTTTTTCAGAAAAACCACAAGGAGACGGTTCCTGGATAAACGGCGGATTTATGGTTTGTGAGCCTGAAGTTTTTAACTACATTGAAGATAATAGAGATGATGTAGTGTTTGAACGATCTCCCTTGGAGAATTTAGCACAGGATAAACAGCTAAACTCATATAAGCACAGTAGTTTTTGGTATCCTATGGATACATTAAAAGGAAAAAATGATTTAACCGAGCTCTGGAAGAGTGAAAAAGCTCCCTGGGCAAAGTGGACAAAGAAAAAAGAGGTTGTCAATGTTTAATAATATTTATAAGGGCAAAAAAGTTTTTCTAACAGGTCATACAGGCTTTAAAGGAAGCTGGCTTGCTCTTTGGCTCGTAAAACTGGGGGCTCGCGTTCTTGGGTATTCTCTTGAAGCTAATACCAATCCTTCAATGTTTGTAGAACTTGATATTAAAAATAAAATTGAAAAATCAGTAATTGGAAATATTTTAGATATTGAAAAGCTCAATAAAACAATGAGTGAATTTGAACCGGATATTGTTTTTCACCTTGCAGCCCAGCCTCTGGTTAGATTATCCTATAAGGAGCCGGTTTTAACTTATCAAACAAATGTAATTGGATCATTAAATGTCTTGGAAGCTGCAAGAAATTGTGCTTCAGTCAAGGCTTTTGTTAATATTACAACAGATAAGTGCTATGAGAATCGAGAAATTGAAAGAGGATATAAAGAGGACGAGCCAATGGGCGGATATGATATGTATTCAAGTTCCAAAGGCTGTGTTGAGTTGTTATCCTCCAGTTATAGACGTTCCTTTCTGCAAGATGATAATGCCTATGCTCTTGCAACAGCCAGAGCAGGAAACGTTATAGGGGGAGGAGATTGGGCGCTTGATAGATTAATTCCTGATTGTGTCCAATATATTAATAAAAATCAAAAAATTGAAATTAGAAACCCTATTGCAACCCGCCCCTGGCAGCATGTACTAGAACCCTTATCAGGGTATTTGCTTTTAGGACAAAAACTAATTGAGGAAGGAAAAAAGTATGCTCAGGGGTTTAATTTTGGACCAAAAGAAGATAGTGTTATAAAAGTAGCTCAGGTAGCAAAAAAAGTTTGTCAATTTTATGGTCAAGGGGAAGTTGTAGTATTGAAAAAGGATGACTTGCACGAAGCTAATCTTTTAATGCTCAATATTGATAAAGCTAAAGAAGTTTTAGGCTGGGAGCCTTCTTATAGCGCCGATTGCGCGATTGAAAAAACAGTTTCTTGGTATAAGAATTTTTATGGTAAAAATAATAATATGTATAACTATACAATTAAACAAATTGAAGAATACGAGGAGAGTATAAAGTGGAACCAACAAAAGAACAAGAACTACGCGCTAAAGTAAAAAAAGCAGCTAGTGAATATTATAGCGAGGTTTTCGGGAATAAAAGAACTTTTGATTATATTCCCCCTTCAGGAAAACTTTTAGGTGAAGAAGAGCTTCTTAATATGATTGATGCTTCACTTGATATGTGGCTTACTGCAGGAAGATTTAACAAAGAATTTGAATCCAAGTTTGCAAAGTACATGGGAGTAAAACACGCGCTGTCAACTAATTCAGGTTCGAGTGCTAATTTGCTCGCTTTTAGCGCGTTGACAAGTCATAAACTTGGCGATAGAGCACTAAAAAAAGGAGATGAGGTAATATCTGTCGCAGCTGGTTTTCCAACTACAATTAATCCGATTATTCAAAACGGCTTAATCCCTGTTTTTGTTGATTGTGAAATTGGGACTTATAATATTGATGCAGGAAAAATTGAAGAAGCAATAACTCCTAAAACAAAAGCAATCTTTTTAGCTCATACTCTTGGTAACAGCTATGACTTAGATAAAATTATAGAATTATCAAAAAAATATAATTTATGGGTAATTGAAGATTCCTGCGATGCTCTAGGTGGAGAATACAAGGGTAAAAAGATAGGTACAATAGGAGATATTGGCACTTTTTCATTCTATCCCGCTCATCATTTAACCATGGGCGAAGGTGGAGCAGTTATTACCAATGATTCACAATTGTATAAAATTATAATGTCTTTTCGTGACTGGGGCAGAGACTGTTGTTGTCCTCCTGGTAAAGATGGGGTTTGCGCTAAAAGATTTTCTCAGCAATTGGGTAACTTGCCTTATGGGTATGATCATAAATACACTTATTCACATGTTGGATATAACTTAAAAATTACCGATTGGCAGGCTGCTCTTGGTTGTTCTCAAATTGATAAATTAGATGGATTTTTAGAAATAAGAAAACGCAACGCTGAGCTTTTGACCAAACTTCTTTCTCACTTAGAGGACTATTTAATTTTGCCAATTGTAAAAGAAGGGGTAAAACCCTCCTGGTTTGGGTATTTAATTTCTGTTAAAGAGGATGTTCCTTTTTCAAAACAAGAACTTGTTGAATACTTAGAAAACCATAAAATCGGCACACGTCAATTGTTTGCAGGTAATATTCTAAGACAACCTATGATTGTCGATAATGATATTAATTTTAGAATTGCAAATTCTTCTTTAATGAACTCAAAAGACTTAAAAGAAGAGGATTACAAACTTATTCCCAATACCGAGTTTATCATGAACAATACTTTCTGGGTTGGAACTTTCCCGGCATTAGGTGAAGAGGAAATTAAAAGAATAGCAAAAACAATAGAAGAATTTGTTAAGGAAAAAATTTAATGAAGGAAAAAAACTACTCAATTCAATTCTTAAGATTCTTGTTTGTTTTAGCGATTTGTCTTGGGCATTTACTTTGGGTAACATATTGCGCTACAATTGAAGGTCAATCGCTGCTTAAGTTTGTGTGCAGAAACTGTTTTATAGCAAATGAATTTTTCTTTATAGTTTCTGGATACTTTTTGTATTTTTCCGCTAAACCAGTTGAGGTTTTTGTTAAGGAAAGACTAATAAGACTCTGGCCTATGCTTGCTTTTTCAATCGGCGCTTGCGGATTATTAAGAACTTTTCATATAAGTGGACAGTCTTTGAATTTTTCCGACTTAGCTACTCTTTTTCTATTGCAGGGAACCGGAGTTTCGCAAACTCCTGGTGTAAACGGACCGGCATGGTTTATTTGTGTACTTTTTTGGTGCTCAATAATCTTTTATATAATGCTAAGAATAATAAAAAGAAAAACTACAAAAATAATAACTTTGCTATTAATCTTTATTCCTTCGTTCTGGGGTTTTATAATGAATCTGAGTGTTGATTCCAGAGGTTTTGTCTGTACTTTTATTTCAATACTAATGTTAAAAGGCTTATCTCTTGTTGCGCTCGGAATTATGCTTGGAGCAGCTAATGAATACTTGAATAAATCCAATATTTCCAAATTTTTGAATTATGATAAGATTAATTCTACTCTAAAAGTACTATATTCGATAATAGAGTTTACTTTGGCATTTGTAATAATAAGATATTTGTTTTTCTATACAAAACTTCCGCATTGCAATGAACTTGATGTGGTTTTAGTAATTGTTGCTTTTGTCATGATGTTTTTAATGTTTTCTAATAAAGCAGGAGTTTTATCTGCCAAAATTTTAAATCATAAATTCATGGATTTTCTTGGTTCTAAAGCTTATGCGATTTTTATAATGCAGAACTTTGTATTCTTGCTGATTAATAACGATAAACTTCAACAGTTATTAAAACCAATTGAAACAAGACCTTTGTATATTATATTATGGCTTGCGGTTTTTATTTTAGTTGGATTGGTTTCGTATTATCTGGTTGAAAAACCGGTAATTTTAATATATAAAAAATTAAATAAGGAGAAAGAATAGTGTTATTAGATTTATTTAAGGATAAAAAGTGCTTTAAGCTGGTTTGCGGAGCGGGAAACGAAGATGCAATCGAAGTTGAGAAGCTGGTTGCTTTGTATTCTGTTGCAGGATGTAATTTTTTTGACTTATGCGCCAAACCTGAAATTGTTGAAGCAGCAAAACGCGGATTAGATAGAGCAGGGATTAAAAAAGATAGATATCTATGCTGCAGCGTTGGAATTAAAGGAGATCCACATGTTAGTAAAGCAAGAATCAATAAAGAACTTTGTGTCGGCTGTTCTAAGTGTACTAAGGAATGTTTGCAAAATGCTCTTAATAAAGAAGATTTGACTTACAAGGTTAATACAATTAAATGTATAGGCTGCGGCCGATGTGTTTCAACTTGTCCTCGCGGTGCGATTGAAATGACAAGCGAATTTAAGAATTTAAAAGAAGTACTGCCTCCGATTATTGATAAAGGTATTGATTGTATTGAATTTCACGCACTTGGAGAGGATGAAAGCGAAGTAGATGAAAAATGGGCTGATATAAACGAGTTGTACAATGGACCTTTAAGCATTTGTATTGATAGATCAAAACTGGGCAATGAAAGAGTATTGAAACGCATAAACAGGATGCTTGAAAAAAGAAAACCTTATTCAACAATAATTCAAGCAGACGGTGCCCCAATGTCAGGCGGTAAGGATGATTTTAAAACAACATTGCAAACAGTTGCTATGGCAGAAATTTTTCAAAATGCCAATCTTCCTGTTTATTTGCTTTTATCAGGCGGAACAAATTCTAAATCAACAGAGCTGGCTTCATTATGCGGAATTAATGCAGGCGGTGTTGCAATTGGTTCTTATGCAAGAAAAATTGTGCGTGAATTTATCGATAGAGAAGACTTTTTAGACAATGAGGAAGCTTTTAATAGCGCTTTAAAAATTGCAAAACAATTGGTTGATGTTTCTTTGGAGAAAATGAACTAATGATTAGTTTAAAGACAAACGACTGGGAACTTAATAACATTGAAGCGATTTTATTTGATAAAGACGGAACTTTTATAGATTCACATATCTATTGGGGAAAAATAATTGAGCTAAGAGTAAATGCTGTTATGAAATATTACAATATCGATAAAAATTTATTCAATAAGCTTTGTCTTTCTCTTGGGTATGACCGCAATAAAAAATGCTTAATTCCCAAGGGTCCTATTGCGCTATTGGCGAGAGAAGCAGTTATTAATTCTTTAGTTGAGGAGCTTAAAAAACAAAATATTGAAGCTCAAACTACAATTATTGAAGAAATTTTTAAAGATGTCCATAAAGAATTTTTACCTCAAATTTATGATTATATTAAACTAATAGATGATGCTAAGGATTTGTTTGATAGATTAAAAAAGACAAATGTAAAAATGGCAGTTGTAACATCGGATACAAAAGCTAACACAGAGGCTATTCTTGAATATTTGGGTTTAAAGAAATATTTTAGTCTTGTTATTGGCAAGGATGACTGCAAAAAAGCTAAAAAAACAGGTGAACCCGCGTTAATTGCGCTTGAAAAATTGGGGGTCTGTGCTAATAAAACAATTTCAGTAGGCGATGCTCCAATGGATTATGAAATGGCAAAAAATGCAGGGTTAAAGGGTTCTATTCTTGTCTCGAGCGGACAAATTCCTCTTGAGGGATTAAAAAAACTTACAAATACTTATGTTTTATCACTTAAAGAACTGAGGGTTGATAATGACTAAACTATTAGATTGTACAATAAGAGACGGCGGTCACTTAAACGGTTGGAACTTTCTTCCTGAATGCGTTAGAGCCTCTTATTATGCTGCTGTTAAAGCTGGTGTTGATTATTTTGAAATCGGCTATAGGTTTCATGATTCAAAACCTGAGTGGGGTTTGTTTTCTAAGTGTAATGATGATTTTTTGCTGGATTTAATTAACCCGAACCCTAATTGCAGAATTTCAGTTATGATTGATGCCGGCAAGTCTGAAGCTTCGGATTTTAGAGAATGCAATTCAAAACTTACCCCAATTAGTGTTGTTCGGGTTGCTACTTATGCTCAAAAACTGGATATTGCTTTTGATTTATGCGAAAAATTAAAAGATAAGGGCTATTCGATATTTATTAATTTTATGGCGATTTCTGAATACAAAGAAGCTGATTTTGAGAAAATAAAAAATTGGAAGAAAAAAGATATTTTAGAATCAGCTTGTTTTGCTGATAGTTTCGGCTCTTTTGTACCTGAGGATGTTGAAAAGTATTATAAAAAACTAAAATCTTTAGGTTTTGAAAACATCAGTTTTCATTCTCATAATAACTTGCAGCTTGCTTTCGCTAATTCTCTTCGAGCACTTGATTTAGGGTTTTATTCAATTGATGCTTCAATTTATGGCATGGGCAGAGGCTCAGGCAACCTTCCTGCTGAAATAATTACAGGATACTTAAGTAAAACAGGCAGTAAAAAGTATAATCCTGTAGCATATATTGATGTAATCGAGCGTTTCTATCAGGATTTAATGACAAAAACTCCCTGGGGATATAGAATCCAATCTTTAATCGGGGGATTGAAAAATGTTCATCCTTATTATATTAATGGATTGTATGAAAAAAAATCTTTTACGGTAAATGAGATTTGGACTGCTGCTGATCTGGTTAAAAAGTATGCTCCAATTTCATACAGCTCTGATAATTTGAACAATATTCTATCGGATAAGTTTGTTAATTATGATGATATTAAAATCAAAGATAAATTTGCAATTTTGCCTGAAAAGGACGCATTTATTCAAGGCGGGGTCGAATTTAGGGATTTATACAAAAACAGAACCTTTTTAATTATTGCAAACGGGTCTTCAATTCAAGAAGATAAAGAAAAAATTGACAATTTCATTAAAGAAAAGAATCCTGTTATTATAGGGACAAATTTTCTTAATAACCTATACAATCCTCATTTTCACTGTTTTATCAATAGAAAAAGGTTTTTAAAGTATATAAATACTGTAAATAAAAGTTCAACTTTGTTAATTCCTACTTACTTTGGTAAACAAATTATTGAAGAAAATACAAAAAATAAGGTTTTGTATTTTGATGTCGATATGGTTGATGATTTGTCATCTAATTTATTTAACAGTGATAAACATTTGTATAAATATTTAAATGTTGCAATTACAGCCATATACTGCGCTTATCAAATGGGTGCTAAAGAAATTTATGCAGCTGGAATTGATGGTTTTGGAGCAAATGCTGAAAAACTTGAATATTTCTACAAAGAAGACGATGTATTTCAAAACAAAGAAGATTTAATTAAAGCCTACAAAGAATTCTCAATTGGACTTGATATTGTTAATAAGTTTTTGGAAAAAAACTCAATTCCTTTTTCAATTATTACAAAAACTTCACACGACAAATACTATACAGATATTACAAGGGATAAGATAAATGTCAATTAAAGAAAAGCTAAAAAATAAAGAACAAATGTTTGGAACCTGGTGTATAATTCCTTCAATAGAAGTTGTTAATGTTTTATGTAAATCAGGATTGGATTTTGTTCTGGTTGATTTTGAACACAGTCCTGTTGGTTTTGAAACTGCTCAAAAAATGGTAATGGCAGCACATGCTGAAGGAAAGTATGCGATTAGTCGTGTTGGAAAACTTGAAGAAGTTGAAATATTAAGAAGTTTAGATATAGCAAGTGATGGAATAATTATTCCTCATATTGAGTCTAAGGAAGATATTGATAAGTGCTTAGAATATATTAAATATTATCCTGAGGGAAGCAGAGGATATTCACCCTATACAAGAGCAGGCGGATATTGCGTTTGTAAAAATTATACATTGAATGCTAATAAAAACATTCTTTTTGGTATAATAATTGAAAGTAAAAAAGGAATCGATAACTTGGATGAAATTTTATCTAATCCTAAACTCGATTTAGTTTACTTAGGGGCTTATGATATTTCAATTTCACTTGGATATCCGGGTCAAATTAATCATCCTTGTGTGGTTGAGGTTTTGGATAAATGTATTGAAAAAATAAAGAAAGCAGGAAAAATTATTGGTGCAATGTACCATAGTAAGGATGATTATGAAAAATTTAATAAACAGGGAGTTGATTTTCTTGTTTATAAAGTAGATACGCTAATAATTAATGAAGGTTTAAGTGAAATAAGAGCAATAAAGGATAGGAATTAATGAATGTTTCAGAATATATAATGGATAAAATCGCTTCTTTGAATGTTGAGAGAGTTTTTATGGTTTCAGGCGGAGGGGGAATGTTTCTAATTGAAGCATTGGGCAATCATCCTAAACTTAAGCATGTTTGCAATCATCACGAACAAGCAGTCGTCATGGCAGCTGAAGGTTATCAAAGAGCAACAAGAAATCTTGGAGTTGCGCTTGTTACAACTGGACCTGCAGCAACTAATACTTTAACAGGGATATGCTGTGCTTGGAATGATTCAATTCCATTAGTTGTTTTATCAGGACAAGCTAAAACCCCAACTTTAATTGGTGATACCAATATGCGCCAGAGAGGAACGCATGAAGTTAATATTGTTGATATCGTAAAACCTGTAACTAAATATGCTGTTTGTATAAAAAAAGTTGAGCAAGTGCGCTATCATGTTGAAAAAGCGCTTTATCTTGCCAAAAATGGCCGTCCTGGACCGGTTTTGCTTGATATTCCTCTAGATATCCAGCAGGCGCAAATTAATCCCTTAGAACAAAAGGGTTTTGAGCCTCCTAAGATTGAATATGATAATAAATTGGATGAAGTTTTTAATTTATTAAAACAGGCAAAGCGTCCTATAATCCTTGCAGGATACGGTTTAAAGCTATCTGGTACAGAAAATTTAATGCTTGATATTGCAAAAAAATATAATATTCCTGTTGTTACTCCAAAAAATGGCTTTGATAGCGTTTATGATAATTTCCCTCTTTTAGCAGGAAGAATTGGGATTAACGGTCAAAGAGCGGGAAATCTTGCGGTTCAAAATGCTGATTTAGTGTTAATTTTAGGAGCAAGACTCCCTCTTGTTACTGTTGGATATGAAGTTGAACTATTCGCGCCTAATGCTAAAAAAATATTGGTTGATTGCGATAGCGCTCAATTAGATTACTGCTGGATTAAAACGGATTTGAATGTATTATCTGATTTAAGTTCTTTTATTCCTTTGCTGCAAAAAAAATTAGAATCTGAAAACTATAGCTATGACAGCAGTTTTTGGGTTAATAAAATTCAAGGATACAGAAAAAAATATCCAACAGTTACAGATGCTGTAAAAAAACAGAAAAAATATGTTGATTCTTACTTTTTCTTTGATGCATTATCTGATTATATGGAAAAAGATGATGTTCTAGTTGTAGATCAAGGTGCAACTTTTTATTCTTTAACAACAGCTTTTAAAGTAAAACAGAACCAGCTTGCTTTTACAAATGGCGGTTTTTCTCCAATGGGATACGGTTTACCAGCATCAGTCGGGTGCTGTTTTGCTCCCGGTGTTAGAAAAGTTGTTTCAGTTAATGGCGATGGCGGTTTGCAAATGAATCTTCAAGAGCTGCAAACAATTATTCACAATAACTTAGATATAAAAGTTTTTGTTTTTAATAATGACGGGTATTTGAGTATTAAACACACCCAAACTAATTTCTTTAATGGTCATTTAGTAGGTTCTGACCCCAAGAGCGGATTAAGCTGTCCTGATTCGATTAAACTTGCTAAAGCTTATGGGTTCAAGACTTTTAGAATTAAGAATCATAAAGAAACAAGAAAAATTATTGACAAAGTAATGAAAACAAAAGGACCTATCCTGGTTGAAGTTTTAATTGATCCAATGCAGCCTTATTATCCTAAGGTGTCTTCTCAAAGACTTCCGGATGGAACTTTTAAATCCCAGCCATTAGATAATATGTCGCCTTTTTTATCTAAAGAGGAAATGGAAGAAAACAGGAGAATGGATTAAATGTATAATAGTATTGAAATTTTTATTAGAAAGCATTTTTCTATAATCTTCTATATTCTTACTGTTTTTCTTTTGTGCATAGGTGTAAAAGTGCTCTCAGGTTTATTTTTGAGCAATGAGACATTACCTGTATTTGTTAATTTTAGTTTTTTGTTTTTTCCTAATAAATATGGTGAAATATTAAACTATATTTTTGGTGCAGGAATGATATTCTTAATGTTTCTGCTCTATCCTCTTTATAATAAGATGAATTTTAGTTTTGTTGGAAAAAATGCTGCTTTTTCACTTTTAATATACCTTTTTTCGATATTAATATTTTTCAGCATAAAGTCGCAAGATATAATAAAGCTTTCAATTGTTCTATTTTTTATGGTGTTGTCAGTTTTTGTATGTTTTAATCTTGCAAGAGGAGATTATCTGGAAAAATTTTTTATTAGATTAAAAAGCAATAAATGCAACAAAATTCTTTTTAATTCTATAATTTTCCTAAGCATCTTTATGTTTATACTCCAGGTATACCCTTTTGTTTTTGGGAATCTAAAGGTTATTAATGAATTCTCAGATATTCCAGAATTAACCGTTATCAATAATAAAACTATTAATAGTTTAGAATTTGAAAATCAAGAATTTAAAAATAATCCTATCAAGGATAAAGTTGAAATTAAGAAGTATATTAAAGCTAATAAAACTGAAATCCATTGGAAAACACTATCCCGCTGGGTTTTGTATCATCATTCTCATATGCTTGTTCCAGCACTTGAGCTGGAATTAAACAAGGACAAGTCTCAGATTTTTGCGCAGTATGGTTTGTTTAATTCTAATTTGCTTCGCTTGGCGCTTAAGCATACGGGAGGAATAAATTTTCAAACTTACTTTAAGCTATACTATTCTTTTTTCTATATTTATTATGCACTTTTGTTTGTTTTTGTAAACAAAATGACAAAGAGCAAAAACTATACCTTAATAACTATACTTGGTACTGTAATATCAATTAACATTTATAATTTTTACTATATTTATCTTGCTCCAGGGTGCAATCCTATGAGGCACTTTTTGGATATTATTGTAGTATTTCTTTTATATAAATATTTTACCAGCTATAGGATAAGATACTTTCTTTTATCAGCATTTCTTTCTTTGTTTGCAGTTCTTTTAAACTGGAATATGGGTTTGTTTTTATACTTAGCTCTGATTCCTCTTTTTTATTATAAAAACTGTATCGTTAAAAAAACTGTTAATGCAAAAAAAGAATTAGTGATTATTCTTGGTTCTTTTCTTATTTTTCCTTTTATTTACCACTATTCAACAATTGGTGCTGATTATACGAAAGAATATTTTACTAAAGGACTCTTGGGCTGGCCTTTGTCGAGTTTTGTTCTTGCATCGATTTTTCTTATAATAATTGCAAGTTATATTCTTTTTATAAAAATTAAAGATAGAACTAAAAATTCTAATTTGAAACTTACAGCATTTTTCTCTTTTATGTATGCTCAAGGATTGCTATTATATTTTATCTGGGGATCAGATGCTAAACATTTTGTCGTTATAGCTCCTTTTGTTTTATTTGTACTTCTTATGATAATAAAACTTTTTATTGATGAGTTTTTAGAAGATAAGTTTGTAAAATTTAGAAAAATAGCTGCAAATATTATTGTCATAGGTCTTTTTATTGCTGCAATGTTTGGATTTGCGACTTACATTAAAGACTATAGTGATTTTAATTATATTTTCAAAAAACATATAGTTTACAATTGGAACTTTAAAAATGCTAAATTCAAATCAACAATTAATCCTTCATATTTTGAAGATTCAATTGAACTTATGAAGAAATATTCTAAAGATGATAAGGGTGTCTATATAATTTCTAAATATGATCACTTTATTCCTTTTTTGGCTGATAAATATACGCTTATGCCTTATATTAATCTTGAGTGGTATGTTTTATCCAACAAAGAAGTTGATACTGTTGTTAATTTAATTAAAAGCGAAAAACCAAAGATTCTCTATGTAGATAAAAACATAATGTATTCTAATTCTGAATGCTATTCTGTTTATGATAGAAATTTTTATTATTTAAACAATGAATGTCAGGCGCATATTGATAGAGTAAAAACCTTAGATAAAATTTTTAATGAAGTGAGAAAAGATTACATGCCAATTGAATCTAGTTATTTACTCACTGTTTACAGGAGAAAAAATGAAAAAAATTAGCATAGTAACGGGTTGTTACAATGAAGAGGATAATATTGAAAATTGGTATAGGGCTGTTATAGAACAAATTGAAAAACTGCCCTATGATAGAGAAATTATTGCTATCGATAATTGTTCAACTGATAAAACGGTTGAAAAACTGAAAAATTTAGCGAAAAACGATCCTAAGTTTAAAGTGATTGTTAATTCAAGAAACTTTGGAATTGCGCGTTCTCCTTTTTATGGAATGCGACAAGCAAGCGGAGATGCTATGATTTATCTAGCATCCGATCTACAGGATCCCCCTTCTTTAATCCCTAAGTTAGTTGAACAATGGGAGAAGGGTAATAAAATTGTAATAGGAGAAAAAACTACATCTAAGGAATCTAAGATAAAGTGGTTTTTAAGACAATGTTTCTATAGAATAATGAGTACAATTTCCGATGAGAATGAAGTTTTAGATAACTACACAGGATATGGAATTTACGATAAAACAATAGTCGAGCTAATGAAGCAATACGATAATCCTAATCCTTATATTAAAAATTTTATAGCAGAAATTGGTTTTGAGCCTGTGAGAGTTCCTTTTGAGCAGGCAAAAAGACAAGCAGGAGCTACAAAACACACTTTTTCAATTCTTCTTGATTGTTTGTTTAGTGTTCTTACAACTTCTAGTGCTTTTCCTATAAAGTTTATGATAATTTGCGGGTTTTTCTTGTCATTAATGAGCTTTTTAGCAGGGGTAATGTACTTTATCTATAAACTATTAAATTGGAGTTCTTTTCAGCTTGGAATGGCCCCTTTAATAATTGGAGTGTTTTTAATTCTATCTTTCCAAACGCTTTTTATAGGATTGTTGGGTGAGTATATTCTCTCAATTTATAAACGGGTTGATAAGCACCCTTTGGTTATTGAAAAAGAAAGGATTAATTTTTGAATACAATTATAAAAGAAGATATTAATAATATTTTATCCGAAAACTTGCCTTTTGGGGATTTAAATAATAAAACCGTTCTTGTAACAGGCGCTAATGGGTTTATTCCAAGCTATGTTGTTGAAACTCTGCTTGCCCTTAAAACCGTTCGTGTTATTGGTGTTGTTCGAAATAAAGAAAAAGCAGATAAGAAATTTAAACACCATTTGGATAATAAAAACCTGGAAATTATAGTTCAGGATATTTCAACTCCTCTAAAAATTGATGAAAAAATAGATTATATTATCCACGCTGCTTCTCAAGCTAGTCCTAAGTACTATGGAATTGATCCGGTGGGAACACTTAAAGCTAACACAATAGGAACTTACAATTTGCTTGAATTAGCAAGACAAAAAGAAGTTAAAAAATTCTTGTTCTTTTCAACAGGGGAAGTTTATGGCGTAATTGATGACAATACGCCTCAAATTAAAGAAACTTATACTGGAAACTTAGATTGCACCTGTGTTCGATCTTGCTATGGCGAAAGCAAGAGAATGGGTGAAACAATGTGTGTTTGTTATTCTTTTCAGTATAATATTCCTGTTAATATGATAAGATTATCCCACACTTATGGCCCTGGGGTGGAACTTAATGATGGAAGAGTATTTGGGGATTTTACTAATAATGTTATAAATAATCAAAATATTGTTCTTAATTCAGACGGAAGTGCTACAAGAAGTTTTTGTTATATATCTGATATGATAAGAGCATTGTTCTATGTTTTATTCTTTGGTGAGGATAAAAATGCTTATAATATTGCCTCTCAATATGAAACAAGTATTCTTGATTTAGCGAAAATTTTTGTCGGATTGTATCCGAATAAGAATTTAGAAGTTGAGTTTAAAGACGGTGTTTTTCAAAAAGGATATATAAAAAGCGCTTCAACTAAAGCTAACTTCAGTGTTGATAAATTAAAAAAACTCGGCTGGGAACAAAAAGTGGGCTTAAAAGAGGGCTTTAAAAGAATGCTGGATAGCTATCAAGATCTGACCCCCCCCCTTCAAACTATAAGAAAAATATATAGTTTTATCAAGGAATATTCAAAGAATATTCTAATAACAGGAGCAAACGGGTTTATTGGGAAAAACCTTAAAGAAGCACTGCAATACGAATATTTTCTATATGCCCCTCGCAGTTTTGAGCTCAATTTGCTTGATAGACAAGCAGTTAAAAACTACCTATCCAATAAGGAAATTGATTTAATTATCCATTGTTCTTCAATCGGCGGTTACAGAGGTGTTGAAGATAAAGATTCAACCCTTGATGATAATATTGCAATGGTCAATAATCTTTTGCAATATAAAAATGAAAAAACTAAAGTAATTCTTTTTGGCTCAGGTGCAATGTATGATAAAACCAGAAGCTTGCAAAAAGTTAAAGAAAGCGAAATCGGAAAATTTGAACCTAGGGATTTATATGGAAAATCAAAACTCTTAATTTCAAGAATTGTTAATAAAAGGGATGATATTCTGTGTTTGAATATTTTTGGCTGCTATGGAAAATATGAAAAAGAAAGCCGTTTTCCAACAAGCGCAATTAAGCAAAACTTAGCTCAAAAACCCATTGTAATCAATCAAAATGTTGTTTTTGATTATCTTTATATTGATGATTTATCTAAAATTATACTCCGTTTTATAAAAGTCCCTCCAAAAGAAAAAATTATTAATATAACCCCCAACGAAAGTATTCTTTTATCAACAATTGCTCAGTTGATTAATGAAATAAGTGATTATAAATCAGAAATTATACTTAAAAACCCTGTTTTAGGCAATGAATACACCGGATGCAACTCTCTTTTAATGAAAGAAATTCCAGATTTTGAGTTTAGCAGCTACAAAGTTGGATTAAAAAAACTTAAGGAGTATATTAGTGAAAAAAATTAGTATAGTAACCAATTGTTATAATGAAAAAGATAATGTTGTACTTCTATATAAAAGAGTTAAAGAACAAATGGATAAACTATCCTATGATTGGGATTTAATCTATGAAGACAATGCTTCAGCTGATGGAACTATTGAAGTTTTAAAACAGTTAGCTCTAAATGATAAAAAAGTAAAAGTAATTATAAATACAAGAAACTTTGGCTGCATTAGATCTCCTCATAATGTCATGCTCGCTTCTCAATCTGATGCTGTGATTTTTATGGTATCTGACCTGCAAGACCCGCCGGAGCTTCTTCCTCAATTGATTGAGCGCTGGGAGGAAGGGTACAAGATTGTTTTAGGACAAAAGAATAAATCAAAAGAAAACCCTTTAATGTATGCTGTAAGAAAACTGTTTTATGGAATTATAAGATCAATAACAGATGATAATACTCAGCAATTGAAACAATGCACCGGTTTTGGATTGTACGATAAAAAAGTAATAGATATCTTTAAATCAATTGATGATCCTTATCCTTACTTAAGAGGCTTAATTTGTGAAGTCGGCTATTCAATAGCACTTGTTGAATTTACACAGCCTAGGAGAAAAAACGGGTTTTCAAAAAATAAATTCTACACTCTTTATGATTTTGCAATGTTAGGAATTGTTAAGCATTCAAGAGTTCCATTAAGGCTGATAGTTTTTATAGGGGTGATTTGTTCCTTATTTAGTCTTTTGGCTGCTTTTGTTTATTTTATCTTGAAGCTTATCTATTGGAATAGTTTTACTTTAGGGATTGCTCCTTTAATAATTGGACTATTTTTCTTTTCTTCGCTACAATTATTCTTCTTAGGACTAATTGGTGAATATGTTGGTGCGATTTACACAAGAGTCGATAAGAAGCCTTTGGTAGTCGAAAAAGAAAGGATTAATTTTGATGAAAGTGATAGAAGAGATTTGTCGAAAACTAAATATTAGCTATAGGTTTGTAAAGTTTTTATTCGTTGGAGTTATAAACACTGTTTTTGGCTATAGTGTTTTTGCTCTTTTTAATTTCTTAGGTTTTCACTACAGCCTTTCTACCTTTCTTGCAACGGTTCTTGGAATCCTCTTTAATTTTAAAACCACAGGTTGTCTGGTTTTTAAAAACGCAGATAATAAACTAATATTTCGATTTTTATTAGTTTATGGATTTACTTATTTGCTGACAGTTTTATTCCTAGGTGTCTTTGAGAGGATCAATATGGATAATATGTATTTAAACTATGCAATTCTACTTCCTTTTAATGCTTTAATATCTTACTTTCTTATGAAAAAGTTTGTTTTTAAACCATAATTTTTTATGCTACAATAGCTAAATGGAAGATTTGATTGCTTTATTAAAAACTTATCGATTGGAAGTTTCAAAAAGTGAATCCTTGCCTCCTTTTTGCGTTTTTTCTAACAAAACTTTAGAAGAACTCGCTGTTAAACTTCCATTGAGCCTTGACGAGCTTCAAGAGGTCAAGGGGTTTGGAAAAATAAAAATTGATAAGTATGGATTAGAAATTATTGATATAATTAAAAATTTTGTTGAAAAAAACGAGATTACAATAAAAACTCAAGTGAAAAAAGAACAAAATAACCTTGAAGAGCCGATTTACAACTGTATTAAAGCTTTTAATGGAGAATTTGGAAAATCAGGAATTATAAAGATTCTCAAAGGGTCAAATACTACTAATAGTTCCTATTATGCTCAAGAATACTATAGAAAAGCAATTGAGTCTGAGTTTTTTGGTTGTTTATCCAATTATTCTAAAAAGGAAATTGAAAAAACAATTAATGGTTTAATTAATAAAAATAAAATCTTAAAAACTCCGGGGCTTCGCCCTCTGCTTAGGATTGTGGATGTTGATTATTCAAAAATTAAAACAAAAAAACCAAAAACAACAAACAAGATAAAAATTAATTATATAAAAAACGATATTAAAAATAAAACAAGAGCTTTTCATAAAAAACTACTGTTTGAAACTTTTAAATTTGAGGATTTTCACGATAATCAATGGAGGGTTATAAAAGAGCTTCTCGATAATAAAAGAGTGCTGATTATTGAAAAAACGGGCTTTGGAAAGTCTCTGTGCTATCAGTATTGTGCTAATTTATTTGAGGGTGTTACAATTGTTTTTTCTCCGCTTCTATCTTTAATAAGAGACCAGGTAAGCTCTCTTAAGGATAAGGGAATTAAGGCTGAATGTATTATTAGCGAACAAACTAAAGAAAAAAACGAAGAAATTATAAACAAAGCTCTAAAAGGAAAACTATCAATGCTCTATATTTCCCCTGAGCGTTTGGATAATGAGTTTTGGATTCAGTGTATAACAAAAATTAAAATCTCAATGATAGTAATAGATGAAGCGCATTGCATTTCCCAATGGGGGCATGATTTTAGACCTCAATACCGAAGAATCCTGAATCTTGTTGACTATCTTCCTCTTGACTTTCCAATTCTTGCTCTTAGTGCTACTGCTACAACAAAAATTATTGAAGATATTAGATTTCAGCTTGGGGATAGCTTAAAAATCATTAAAGGAAGCCTTATAAGGGATAATATTCAGCTTCATACAATTTTTTGCAATGATTTAAATGAGAAGCTCTATTGGATTTTAAGAATTATTAATAATATTGATGGGAACGGGCTTGTTTATTGTGCTACAAGACAAGACACAGTTTTAGCAGCTAATTGGCTTCAATATAATAACATTGATTCCTGCTATTACCACGGAGCATTAGAGAAAAAACAAAGAACAAAAATTGAGAAGGATTTTAAAGAAGGAGCTTATAAGGCAATTGCTTCTACAAATGCCCTTGGAATGGGGGTTGATAAAAAAGATATCAGGTTTGTAATTCATTTGCAAATTCCTGAAAACTTAATGAACTACTATCAGGAATTCGGAAGAGCAGGCAGGGATAATAAACTTTCTCAGGCAGTACTTTTGTATAACCCTAAGGATAGGCAGTTGTGCGAATTTTTTATTGAAAACTCAAGACCTCCGATAAAAAAGTATAAAAGTGCTATTGTTAGAATTAAAAATAGCCCTAAAACAAAACAGGAACTATCAAAAGAGCTTTACTTAAGTGAATCTCAGGTTTCAACTTTAATTAATGACTTAATAGATCAAGAAATTGTTTATAAGGACAATAATACTTATAAGTATTCAAAAAATGCACCTCTGCTTGATGAAAACTACTTTATCTGGCAAATGAACCAGAAAATAATAGAGCTTGATAAAATGATTAATTACGCTGTGACAAAGACTTGTCGAATGAAGTATATTTGCAATTATTTTGAAGATTATACAGTTGATAAATGCAATAAGTGCGATAATTGCAAAAATTATAACTTTACAATAAGCGATTATCAAAATACTAAAGAAAAAATTGACAAGTTTTTCTATTCTAATCCTCAATTTGTCAAAAAATAGTTTTTATTTTTTTTCTTCTTCTTTTTCTTCTTCTTTTTCCTGTTCTTCTTTTTCTTTTGCTTCAAGTTCTTTTGCTTCAAGCTCTTTAGCTTCTTTTGCTTTCTGTTCTTTTTCCATTTGTTCGATAAACAAATTTGCTTTTTGTTTTGCTGATATAAGGGTTGTTTTTGTAATTCCTTCAATATTTTGTTCGCTAAGCCCTATTGCATTAAGATTTTCATTCAAAGAAGCTTTAAGCTCATTTGATTTTTCGCTGTATTGATTAAAGAAATTGTCATTAATACTATCGGTTGTTTTTTCAATTCCATATTCTTTTTCTAAATAGTCAATATCATCAAGTGTGTTGTAGCCTTTAATATTTTTACCGTTTATATTAACACTAAAAGTTCCAAGGAGTTTTTGATCAACAACTCCGTCATTGTCGAAATCTTTTGTAGTATCAATTGAGGAGTGCACTCCGCCTTTTGAATAAGTTGATAAATCAATTGAAAAGTTATCACCGAATTCTTTTTTTATATCAACAATACTTTGTTTGCCATTAGCATCTGTTTTAATAAGTTTAATATTGCCTTTTTCAAGTTCTTGTCTATTTACAACTCCGCTTTTGTCTGTATCAAGGTCTTCCATTTGCGCCCATTGATTCTTGGCTCCTAAAAAATCGCTTGTTGAATCAAATTTGCCATCATCTACAATAAAATCATAGCGGATATTATCTACAACAAAACCAATAGGATCGCAGCATTTTTTTGCCTCTTCTTCTGCGCTAAGTGCGTTTTGATAGTCGGCTTCTTTTGATTCAATTCCCGATTGAAGACTGTTAGTTTCAAGTATTAATCCTTTTAAAGATCCTAAAAGTACATCAAGTTCATTAATTTCTTCACTTGCACTTACAAGTTTAGCTAAAGCTTTTGCAATTGCCGAGTTATCCGGAAGGGACTTTTCAATATTTGTTTGCAGCTGTTCTTTTGTCATTCCCTTGCCGTTTTCTTTGTTGGCTTTTATAAAAGCGCTGATATTCTCATTAAGAACTTTTTTAGATTCCTCTTCGTGGTCTTTAACCGCTTGTTCTTGCTCTTTGGCTGCTTCAAGAATATTATCTTGGGCCTTGTTGGCTGTTAGTTCAATTCTTCTTTCAAAATTTTCAATTTTTTTATTGTTTATTTCAAGCTGTTTTTTTAAAACCTCAATTTCAGCTTTAATATCGCTTGAACTCTTAGAATCTTTTGTTATTGTTGTTTTATTGTCCCAAGAGGCTTTTTGCTCTTTTTCAAGCTCATTAATTTTGCTGCTGTAAGCCTTTTGAGTGCTATTTAAACTTGTTATATTCATCTTTCCCTGCCTTTAAAATACAATATAAATTATTAATACCCTAAATTTAATTTTTTATATCAAACTTGGTTTTCTTGAAAAAAAAGATTTACCCTGTAGAATAAATTAATAAGGAGAGGTGTCCGAGCGGTTTATGGTGCAAATCTCGAAAATTTGTGAAGGGGAAACTCTTCCGGGGGTTCAAATCCCCCTCTCTCCGGATTATATTAATTAATATCAAAACTTCAAAAATAAAAAAAGAGGATTGAATAATTCAACCCTCAAATATCAAAACACAAAAATATAAGCTTTAATATTGATATTCAATCTCGGAAGTACACCTAACCGAATAATTAATGTTGTTTTTTTGAGTTCCCAGCCCTGATTTAAAAAAAGCAAAATCCCTGGTTCCTAAAACCCCAAAGCTTGCTTCTGTTGAAGATATTTCTCTTCCCCATACATATGCCGGCTCTCCGTTATAAAGATATCCGCAAATTGGTACTCCATGTTTAATTGTATCTCCGCTTGCATTATTGGTGCAAAACTGTAATCCCTTGGCACCCGTAAATCTAAGAGCTACAGGATAAGTAGTTTCAGTAGCTGAAAAAGCAACCATTGCATTAAATTGGTTATCTGAAGCTAGATTCATGCCTTTGGACTTGCAGTAAATATTTGCAGCCTGCCAATTGCAGGTTGTTCTGGCACAACCGCCATAGTCAAATGAGGGGTAGTTTGCTGCTACTGGTATTTGATCAATATAGGGCAATCGTTGTTCTGGAGGAAAGTATTGAGTGATAGGACTTGTGCAATGTACTTTGTTGTTTATTAGTCTCTCTTTGGTTTTCTGGCAGCAGGGAGCTGTTTGTTTTTTGCATTTATCATTACCATCAAAAGAATTGTTGTAATATAATATTCCAAGGTCTTTTAGAATATTTTCATTACCTTCACTTGCAATATCCCCTGCATTTCTTTCACTCATGCAAAAAGGCTCATATCCTTTAGAATTAGGGTTAAGATAAGTATTAACTAAAACCATACCCTCTTTGCATTTCATTTCCCTGCAATGCCCATCCGGTGCCACTTTGTATTTGTTATCATTACAGCTTGTGCATCCTTTTGTCGTGCATGAAGAACAGGTTGAGCCAAAGCTATTTGCGCAAATACCGCAATTTCCTGAGTTATCAATAAATTTTCCATCACCACAACTTGCCCAGTTTGTGCAGGATGAAGCATTGCAGGAGGTGCATTGTGAACCATATTTTGAAGCACAGGTCGAACACCCGGTGCTTGATGAAGCATAACTATTAGAAGCGCAGGTTTTGCAATTTGATTGCCCGCTTTCGTTTTGGTATTGATTGCCTGTACAGGGTGTCATTTTGTTGTCTCCGCTGCATTTATTTCCTGTGTTGCAGCTGGTGCAGGTTTTATTGGTATCATGCCAGTAAGTCCCTGCTGCACAGTTACTACAGCTTATCCTGTCATTTGAAACAACTCCTTTGCATTCCTTGCATTCGTTTTTGCCGCTTTCGTTTTGGTATTGACTCCCGCTGCATTTAACTGCACTATTATTGAAACACTTATGTCCTAAAGGACAAGTTTTGCAGTTTCCATTCTCTATATATTGACCCGAAGGACAGCACTTGCATTCCGTTGCAGATATTTTTGTGCATCCAATATTGCAGCTATCACAGCTTTTGGCTCCATTGTTACAGTTGGCGCAATTGGAAACCTGGCAGCTTTCACATTTGCATTCAACTGTATTTTTATACTTATTTCCACAATTTAAATCACACGCAATACACTGATTACCCAAACAAAGAGAACAATTTGGACCAATGTTGTTTTTGCACTCCATTGATAATTTTCTATTTCCAATAGAAATACTGCTGTGTTTGAGTTTGTGTGTAATAATTGGCGCCATACTCCCTAGAATAACTGAAATTGTAATCAAGCTTATTAATAGCTCGACTAAAGAAAACCCTTTTGTAAAATTTAAATGTTTTGGCATTAGTAAAAAAATCCTTTTTGTTGCTATTCTATAACAATTTTTATTAAATATTGTCATAAAATAGAAACTTTGTCAATAAAAATTGCTCCAATATAGTGTGTAAAAAAACATAAATTAGTCATATGCTCTATTAAGGAGGAATAATGGGTCAATTAAGTAAACAAGTCGGGAAACGCATTAAACAAATCCGGGAGTTAAGGGGAATTAAGCAGTTTGTACTGGCTGAAAAACTGAATATGGAACCTTCAAATCTGACACGAATCGAAAGCGGTTTGCAGCTTCCTAAAGAAGAAAATCTTGTTAAAATTGCACAATTGTTAGATGTCGAAGTTAAGGATTTATTCGATTTTCCTCCTTCGATACAAAAGAATATAGTATTGCCTCAAATTGTTTCTATGATTGAAAATTTGCCTGCTGATAAGGTTCGTTTTATTTATGATTTTATTAAGTTGTATAGAATGCAAAAGTAAATTATAAACTTTTGTAAATAATATCAAATTAATCTATTGAATTATTTTTTTTATGTATTACTATTATAAATGTGAGCGGTCGAAGTTCATATTAATTCTCTAATAAAAATTGCTTGACAATTTTTTTTGATGTATTAAAGTAGAAATCACGGTGAATCCAAAATTAATCATCATCGGATTTCAGGCAGGAAGTAGATAATTTTTTTTGCCCCTGCATAGACAAGATTTTTCTTGTAC
>CAJTNR010000027.1 GCA_910577635.1 uncultured Vampirovibrio sp.
GGGATGCTAAGATGACTGAGATTGTAATCAAGCTTATTAATAGCTCGATTAAAGAAAAGCCTTTCTTTTTCATAAAAAATTCCTTATATTTTTGCTTATTAAAATTTAATTAATATTTTTAACATTTGCACATTAAATTAAGCGATTTTTATACAAATTCGCGTCATTATGGTATAGTTAAATCAGGTAATTTAAATTATAGTGTCGATAATTTTATTATACACATAATGGCATAAAAAATAAACCATAATGTGTAAAATTTACAAAACTTCATATGAACGGACTAAAAATGTACGCACAGAAGATTAAACAAATTCGCTCGGAACTAAATCTGTCAGTTGCTAAACTGGCGCAAAAAATTAATATCCCGCAGCGAACAGTAAGTGCATATGAAAGAAACGAGCGGACTCCTTCGATAGAATTTTTAGCACAAATGTGTATAGTTTTAAATATTAATGCAAATTGGTTTCTAGCAAACAAAGGGGAAATGTTTAACCCTCCGGTTTCTGATATCTGTCAGTTTAAAGATGAACTTTTAAGCGAAGTGCGTGCAATGCTCAAACAAGAAGGTGTTATAAAATGATATTAAAAAAACTATTGGGATAAAACCAATAGTTTTTAATCTTTTTTATACTTCTTAAACTTAGCCTTGAATACGGTTCACGATATTACCTAATAAATCCATTGATTGTTGAAGAACATCTGAATTATACCAGTCGGTAAAGGTATCGAATTTGTCGCTTAATTGTTCATCTGTAATTTTAGTTCCAATTTCAACCTCTGCATTAATTGAGCTTTTAATGCTTTTTATCTCGCAATTATAAAGAGCAATTTTTTGAGCAGTTTTTAGCTTAGGAAGAGCTTTTAAGGTTGAGTTTGCAACAAAGAGTTTATCTACTTTTTCGAGCTTATTTAATGAAGCGACATCGATTTTTTTATTCTCATCACTTGAGCACAAGAATACATCCTGCGCGCTTTCAAGATTCTTTAAATCTTCTAAAGGACAGTCGATTACACACAGTTTATTAACTTTTTCCAATGATGAAAGGTCCTTAAGTTCTGAGTTTTGTGCAATTAGAATTCCTGCTTCTTTAAGTTTTGATAATGACTTAATTGGTGAGTTTTCAAGAGAGATTGACCCTGCAGTTTTTAGTTTTGGCAGTTTTTTTAGTGTTTTATTGCAGACAAGAATCCCGACAGCCTTCAAATTAGGCATTTCGGTAATTTTTGTATCATCATAAAGTCTAATTTCTCTGCTTGCAGTTAAAGGAAAGGTTGTAAGTTCAGATTTTCTTGTATCAAAGACCCCTGCGCAGGCTATAACGTTTTTAATAAGCTCGTTTTCATCAATTCCTAATTCTTTAAAAGTTGTTCCTTTGGGCTGGTTGTAGTTTGCAATTATAATTTGATTGTTATTGTCAATTTGGGTTTTAATACCGTATTTTTCAAATATTTCCAATGCCCAATTTATTTCACTCATAGTTAATCTCCACTTTTAATCCTATTTAATAATTATTCCCTTAAAAAATTTTTTATATCAAAGAGATTTTTTTATTAACTAAATTATAGCTTATTTTTTTATTATTGCTTATACCGTATATGTATGAATTAGATTCAATATCACTAAATTTAATGTTAAGTTCATTTGTAAATTCTCCTGCAAGCGCTGTATAGTTTTTATTGTATGAATCAAGAGCAAAAAAAGCTTCTTGTTCTTTTTTTTCAAACATAAGAGCAAAATTTGCTTTATTTTCTCCCAAGCACTGTGCATCAGGGGTTTTTAGGTCAGGACCTGCAGGAATTGAGCGGGTTTTATTTTTGGGATTGGAAATTGTATTAAAAGCCCTCAATAAGCAAATTTTAAGTTTATTTTTATAAACTCCATACTCATTAAGACCTTTGGTTAATACTGTTATTCCTTTTGCAATTACAAAACTTTGCATTGGATAAGTATTGGTTTTGAGTTCATATGGATATTCTATAGGTATTTTTGATTTCATATTATAATTATAGTCAATTTTTCTTTTAATTGTGCCAATTGCATCTTGAGCAATTGTTGAATCAATATTTTCATTAAGAGTTATAACAAGGTCAATTTTATGATTCTTTTTTTTGTTGTTAATGGTTGAATAGAACTCAATAAACCGTGAGTTGTTGTTAAGTTTTATATCAAGATAAATATTCTTGTATTGGATTCTTAAACAAGACTCAATTTGTCCTGTGTATAGAATTTTTGAGCTAATGAGCTCTAGAGCTTTTTGACTTCCTTTTGGACAAAAATTATAGCTGTCTCCTGAATCCAGCGTATCAATCAAGTTTAGAGAGATTTTTTCTTTTGTTTTTTTATCTATAACAAAAATTTGTTTGTTTTTTACAACAAGTTTAATATGGTTATTTTCAATTGAGTTTTCTTTGACTGCAACTATCTTTTCAGGCTTTTTAATTGAAACTGTATTAAAAGAAAACTTTTCATTATCACTAACTTCAACAAGCTGTTTGTAAATTGTGCAAATTTCTTCTGTTATTGGGATTTTGTAAATATCCCACAATAAATCATCAGGGAAAGCTTCTTTGGTGCTTAGAATCTGGGCATTTGGAAGTTTGTATGGAAGCTCAAGTTCAACTGTTTTAATTGAATTAAAATTAGACAAATTAAAAAGACCTATTTTATCTTTCGATTTTCCTTTAATATTGTATTTTTTCTTAAAATTGCCCAACATTCGCTTTAATAGAGCATTAAGAGCTAGTTCGCACTTTAATAATCTGTAATCAATGCATTTGTGGACATTATCGATTGAACAGCCATAGATTCCATCATGGGCATGGTTTTTAAGAAGAGTTTTGTAGATATCTTCAATTTGTTTTGTGTAGTTATCTTTAAGATAAAAATTCAAAGGTTCAACCAGTCTTGTTAGTTTGTTTTCAATTGAATTATTCTTAATTTTTTGTTGAATTCTGGAACTATAAACTCCAGAGAGGATATAGGTATTAGAGTTATCTAAAAACTCTTCGTTTTTTGAAATATTTTCAAATTTGGATTGTTTGAAGTATTCAAAAGGACTTGTTAGAATAATTTCATAGTCTTTTAGCTGTTCGTTAATTTTTCTAATTTTTTCTATCGCGCTAAGTAATATCCCGAGATGATCCCCTCCGATTGGAAGTAGGCAGGGATCAGGCGAATAAATACTAATTTTATCAAGATATTTTTTAATATTATCTATATTTTCGCAGTGAATTGAATCATTAAAGTATCCTTGCGCAAGCCAGGTTGTTTTGATATTTCCTTGTTTAAAGTTAACATTATTGTTAATGCTTTTAGGGTTTACACCTCTCCAGATTATTGCTTTATCAATAGAATTAAGTTCAAGAGCACAGAATAAAGACTTGGAAATTCCAAAGATATCGCAAGCATAACCGATAAAGTCTTTTTGGTGAAATTCTTTAGAAAACTTAAGCCCCAATTCAAGATTTTTAAGCATTGAACAAAAACTGACAAGATAACTATCAGAACTTACATAATAAGGACCAATAGCCAGTTTTTTTTCTTTGATAAATTCTATTATTTGTTCTTTTTTGTCTTGTCGATACTTTAGGTAGTTAATTAAAGCACAAACTTGTCCGTCCAGATAAAAAAAGGGGGCTTTTTTGTTTTGAAGTTCATCAAGAACAATGTCAAATATATCTAAGAATCGAAGATTAAAATCCTCAATATCGCGGTACCACTCTAAATCCCAGTGTGTGTGCAAATATGCAAAAAATTGTTTTTTCATATATTTATTATACTATAAATAATTGAATAATTGGTTTTTCAACATTCTGGATGAGTTTAATTTTCTAAAAAGTTGTATTATAAAATTGTTAAATAAATCCCCTTGAATAAGAGTAGAAGATGAAAGAAAAAGACACAAGAAAAGCACTTGAAGCCCATATTCTTGATTGCAAAAAAAGATTACAAGAACTTGCAATGGATATTGAACTCGATGAACAAAAAGCAAAAGAGTATAATAGAATTATTGTCCAAAAGGCAATTCTTGTTGATAGATACAAAAAACTGTGTTTTAAGCCAACATTAAAACAAAGGATAAAAAAGGCAATTAGAAATTCTTTTATAAAAAAAGAAAAACTTATTTGCGATTATTTTCTATCTTGATTATTTTCTCTCAAATAGTCCTACAATTGCAGCTTTTGCAATAGCATGGCTTTTTATTTTTGCTTCAACCTCAATTGGTTTAGTGTTTTTATCAACATCAATTGTTTCTATATCAAGAGCATAAATTGTAAAATTATAATGATGAATTCCGTGGTTTTTAGGAGGACAGGCGCCATTGTAGCCGCTTGAGTTAAAATCTGTTATAGTTTCAAGTGAATTGTCAATTTTCCCTCCTTTTTTAATTGAGTTAATATTGGAAGGAATATTAACTACAAGCCAGTGATACCAGCCGTTTTCTTTAGGTGCATCAGGGTCATGGCAGACAATAGCAAAACTTTTAGTGTTTTTAGGAGCATTAGCCCAGTGAAGCTCCGGAGAAACATTGCCCCCGCTGCAGCCAAAACCATTATAAACCTGGTCTTTAGGGAGTGTCTGCTGGTTTTTTAGCTCAGGTGAAGTTAACTTAAAAATATTCTCCTCAACCTTATCAAGTGCGCTTGACATAATGATTCCTCCTAAGTATAAACAAATTACTAATAATAAAATTTTTTTCATTTTTAAATTATAGTCCCTATTGCTGTTAATAGTGCAAAGAAAAAGGCGAAATTCCTTGCTAGGTATAGTCGAAACATATAAAAATCAACTTTATTTTCTTTAATCTCTTCCCAATTCTCAAAAAACCCGTAATACCACCTTGGTTTGAACTCAACATCTTTAATAATAACATAATCATTAATAGATTCAATAAGTTTTGCTGCAATTGGAAGAGTTAAAAAGACATAAAGAGTATTAGGATTCAATCTTGCACTCAAAACACCTATAAGAATTATAAGATATGCTATTGTTATAAATGCAATTAAAATTTTAATCGCATTTTGTTTATTGCCCGATAGAATTGCAAGTGTATTTTTGTTCTCCTCAATATCAAATTCCCAATCCATGATATTGTGGGTGTGCAGCAAAACAAGTGTTGTAAAAAAGATTGCAAGGCTAAGAATGAAAAGATTGGAGCTGAATTCCTGTGTGAGCGCGTAAAAACCGCCCATGATTACAAGGGGTCCAAAAATTGAGCCTATTATAAGTTCAGAACAATAATACCTTGAGCTTATAGGATAAAAAAGGGTTAGAATTCCTCCAATAAGCATAAAAATAAGTATTTTCCAGCCGGAAAATATTATAAAACAAACCCCGACACCGATTGCTATTGAAAATAGAATATTTAAAATCCGCTCAATCTGAGAAAAACTGTAGGTTGAGTTAGTAATTAACCTTGCTTTGGGTAAAAATGTCTTAAAAGTAATATCTTTAAGCTCAATTCCTTTTTTAAGTTTAGTTTTAACATCAATCAGATCATCAAATAGGTTAGCCCCTAACTGAACACAGGAAACTCCAAGGGTTAACAAAAGAAAGTTTAACAGGGTAAATCTCGGGCTAAAATTGGCAAAGCCAAATATAACTAAACAAGAAGCAAAAGTCATCAAAAGAGAATATCCTCTTGTTAATTCTAGAAAATTTTTAATAGATTTCATAACGCTCCTCTTTTTGGTTATTATTATAAAAAAAATATAAATTTTTTGCATTCGTATTAAGTATAAGATAACTAATGTAAAGTTATTTTTTTAAAGATAAGGAATTAATTAGGTTAAATAATAAGGTTCAAAATATCTTTAAAAATAAAGTTAATATTGCATTTTAGGAGTCGATATTAAATTCAATGTGTTTTATATTTAAATAAATAATTTTAATATTTTTTAAAAAGACCGATTTTTTGGGCTTTTTTGCTTGCGTTAAAAAATTCAGTAAGTATTATAAGATTATTGATATTATTTAATAAGGAAATCTATGTCAAAGGACGTAATTGAATTAGAAGGAACAATACTTGAATCTTTACCCAATGCAATGTTTCGGGTTGAACTTGAGAATAAACACGAAATATTGGCGCATATCTCAGGAAAAATAAGAAAAAATTTCATAAGAATACTGCCCGGAGATAAAGTAAAAGTGGAAATGACCCCTTATGACTTATCAAGAGGCAGAATAACATATAGATTAAAGTAAAAGGATAAGAAAATGAAAGTAAGAGCATCTGTAAAAAAAATATGCAAAGACTGCCAAATTATTAAAAGACGCGGCAGGGTGACAGTTGTGTGCAAGCACCCTAAACATAAACAAAGACAAGGTTAATAATAGGAGAAATATAAATGGCAAGATTAGTTGGGGTTGATTTACCCCGCAATAAGAGAATGGTTATCGCTCTAACCTATATTTACGGTATCGGACCTGCAAGAAGTGCTAAAATTTTAGCTGCTTGTAATATTTCACAGGACTTAAGAACTGATGATCTGACAGAAGAAGATATCAAAAAACTAAGAGCCGAAATCGCGCATTATACAATTGAAGGTGACTTAAAAAGAGAAGAATCACTTCATATTAAACGCTTAAGTGAAATTAACTCTTATCGTGGTATTCGTCACAGAAGAAAGCTTCCTGTTAGAGGTCAGCGCACAAAAACAAATGCAAGAACACGCCGTGGTAAAAAGACCGGCCCGATTGCTAACAAGAAAAAGGCTTAGTTTGACTTAAAGTCAAGTTTAAATTAGTAAATACTATAAGGAAATAAATAATGGCTAAACCAACAAAAACTAAAAAGAAAGAAAGAAAGAATATATTGCAGGGTGTTGTTCATATCCAATCAACCTTCAATAATACTATAGTTACTTCCTCTGATACTCAAGGCAATACAGTTGCCTGGGCTTCTGCAGGCGGATGTGGTTTTAAAGGTGCTAGAAAAGGTACTCCTTTTGCTGCTCAAAGTGCTGCTGAAATAGTAGCTAAAAAATCAATAGATCAAGGTATGAAAAAAGTAGAAGTATACGTTAAAGGACCTGGTTCAGGACGTGAAACTGCTATAAGAGCTATTCAGGGAGCTGGTCTTGAAATTACATTAATTAAAGATGTAACACCAATTCCTCACAATGGTTGCAGACCTCCAAAGAAAAGACGTGTATAAAAACTAAGTTAGAAGTTATTACAAAACAATAGGAGCTAAAATGGCTAGATATAAAGGACCCACAAATAAATTATTCAGAAACTATGGTGTTAAGGATTTATCTAATCGCAAACTAACAACATCAATGAGACAAAATGCATCAGGTCAACACGGTGCAGCAAGAAAAAAAGCTTCTGATTATGCTAATCAGCTAAAAGCAAAACAAACAATCAGAATGACATATTTAGTTAGTGAAAAACAATTTGCTAAGTACTATGAAACTGCTTCAAGAAAAACAGGCGTAACAGGTACAATTATGCTTCAAACTCTTGAATCAAGACTAGATAATGTTCTATATAGAGCAGGTTTTGCTATCACAAGACGTCAAGCAAGACAAATCGTTAATCACGGACATGTTCTTGTTAATGGCAAAAAAGTAGACATTCCTTCTTATTTATTAAAAGCAGGCGATGTTGTTACAGTTAGAGAAAACTCAAAGGAATTTGTTAAGAGTGTAATTGAACAAATCGACTTAGCATTAAGCTATGCTTGGTTGAGCGTTGATAAAAATGAATTAAAAATTACATTTGACAGAATCCCTCAAAGAGAAGAGTTAGACCCTGAATTTAAAGAACAACTCGTTATTGAATATTACTCTAAATAATTAGGAGAGAATAAAATTATGGAACTTAAAATTAAAAATATTAATACAACAACCTCCTCGGACGGTTCTCAATATGGAAAATTCGTTATTGAACCATTGGAAAGAGGTTACGGGGCTACAATCGGTAATGCTTTAAGACGTGTTTTATTATCAAGTCTTGAAGGTGCTGCTGTGACTTCTGTTCGTATTGAGGGTATTACTCACGAATATACTTCAATTCCTGGTGTTGTTGAAGATGTAATTGATATTATGCTAAATCTTAAATCTGTTGTTGTTAAAACAGACGCTTATGAACCACAACACTTAAGATTAGATGCAACTACCCCTGGACCTGTTTTAGCAGGTGATATTGAACTTCCTGCAGGAGTAAAAATTGTTAATCCTGATTGTGTTATTTGCACATTATCAGAAGGCGGCTCAATCCATGCTGATATAGCGGTTGAAGTGGGTAAAGGCTATGTTACAACAGACGTTTTAAAAGAGCAGAAAAATGGTCTTCCAATCGATTTATTGCCAATTGACGCAGTATTTATGCCTGTTAAACGTGTAAGCTATAACGTTGAGCCTGCTCGTGTTGGAGAATCTTTGGATTTTGATAAATTAACTCTTGAAATCTGGTCTAATGGTTCAATTGAAGTTGGTGCAGCATTATCTAAAGCTTCTAACTTATTAATTGAACACTTTAGCCAAATTGCAGGTATAACAGGTGCTGTTCCTCAAGTAAAACCTGAGGTTGTTGAGGTTGCAGAAGTTGAAGAAGCTCCAGCTCCTACATTATCAATTGAAGATTTAGAACTTTCAGTAAGAGCATACAATTGCTTAAAGAGAGCTTCAATAAACTCAATGAGTGAATTACTAAAGAAATCTGAACATGATTTATTAAATATTAAAAATTTCGGTAAAAAATCATCTGATGAAGTAATTGAAAAACTTCACCAAATGGGCTTGGATCTGCAACCTAATCCCGAGAATGTTGATGATTTGGAATTAATATAGTCAAAAATAAGGAAATAATACAATGAGACACGGTCGTAAAATTCATAAACTATCAAAAGCTGCTGATCAAAGAAAAGCTTTGCTTCGTTCTTTAGCTTCACAGTTGTTTTTGAATGGTGAGATAACTACTACAATGGCTAGAGCAAAAGCTCTTAAACCATTTGCTGAATCAATTATCACTTTTGCCAAAAAAGGCGATTTAGCTGCTCGTCGCGAAGCTAAAAAAGATATCTATGATATTGAAACAGAAAAATTTATCGATACTGAAACAGGTGAACTATTTGATACATTGCCTGAGGGAAGAAAACTTCCAAAACAGTCTGTATTAAGACAGTTGTTTTCAGTTATCGGGAAAAAATATGCAACACGAAACGGCGGTTATACAAGAATTTTAAGATTAACCCCAAGACGTGGTGATAATGCAGAAATGGCATTAATTCAATTAGTTTAATGCTAAATAAAAAAAGATACATCATTTGCTTTGAGTTTTTAGGGGCTGCTTTTTTTGGAAGCCAAAAGCAAAAAGATAAAAGAACAGTCCAGCAAGAAATCGAAAAAGCAATTTGTACATTGACAAAAGATAGAATATCTATTTTCTTATCAGGAAGGACGGATGCTAAAGTCAGCGCAAAATTTCAATGTGCACACTTTGACTCTGGTTCAATAATAGAAAATTTTGATAAATTTTTATATTCTTTGAATTCTATTCTTCCTTCTGATATAAAAGTTTTTGAAATAAAAGAAGTTTCAAAAACTTTTCATGCTCAAAAATCGGCTAAGTATAAGCATTACAGATACTCAATCTTAAACGACCCGGTTGCTTCGGTTTTTTCTGATTCTTATCTGTTTTATCCTTATCATAAGCTGGATATTGAAAGAATTAACAAAAGTCTTTCTTATTTGGTCGGTTATCACGATTTTAGCGCATTTAAATCTAAGTCAACTAACCCTTACAATGACTGTACTATTTACTATGCCAGGGCGTGTCAAAAAAAAGTAAATAGATCTAATTTTATCTTTATCGATATTATAGGGAACAGGTTTCTTTATAATATGGTACGAACAATAGTCGGTGAAGTACTTTTTATTGAGCGCAGCAATCTTGATTGTTTAACAATGAAAAAAGTACTTGATTCAAAAAATAGAGCCAAGGCTGCAGATGTCCAGGAAGCAAAAGCTCTTTGTTTAGAATATGTCGGTTATAATGATGTTAATTTATATATTCAAAAGAAATTCATAAAGGAAGGTAAATAATGAAAACATTTAGTGCAAAACCTCTTGAAGTAGAAAGGAAATGGTATCTTATTGATGCTGACGGCGCTGCTTTGGGCAGATTGGCAGTTGTTGCTGCAAATATCCTAAGAGGTAAGAACAAACCTCAATATACGCCTAATGTTGATACAGGTGATTTTGTTATTGTTATCAATGCTGATAAAATTCAGGTATCAGGCAAAAAAGAAACTGATAAAATGTATCGTTCTCACTCTGGATACCCGGGTGGTTTTAAAGAAATCAGCTTCAAAGCTTTAATGGAAAGAGCTCCTGAGCGCGCAATTGAAAAAGCAATCAAAGGAATGCTTCCGCATAATACTTTAGGCAGTGAACAATTCCAAAAACTAAAAGTATACGCAGGCCCTGAGCATCCGCATGCTGCTCAAAAACCTGTTGTATATGAACTAAAAGGAGATAAGTAATGGCTAATAAAAACGAAGTAGTAAAAACAGGCAGAAGAAAATGTTCAATTGCTACAGCTAAAGTTGTTTCAGGCAAAGGAAGAGTTTTTGTTAATGGAAAAACTTTAAAAGGATATTTTGGCAATCGTCCTTCACTTGAGATGACAATTTATAGACCCTTGGTATTGACTGAAAATCAAGATAAATTTGATATTAGAGTTAAAGCTATAGGCGGTGGTGTTTCTGCTCAAGCGGATGCTATTCAGCTGGCAATTTCAAGAGCACTGGTTGATATAAACGAAGAATTTAAACAACCATTAAAACAAGAAGGCTTATTAACACGCGATGCACGTATTAAAGAGCGTAAGAAATATGGTAGAAAAAGAGCTAGAAAAAGATTCCAGTTCTCAAAAAGATAATTTTTTCTTGAAAAGTATAAAAATACAGCCGCTCTTAATTCAAGGGTGGCTGTATTGTATTGATACTTGAAAAAAAAACATAGTTTACTTATACTTGGAGTATGGAAAGTTTGTCAAGCAAAGAAAGTTTTTTTATAGGTCTTGGGCTGAGTAATAATTCTAATAATGATAGTTCAATTTGTGTTCTTGATAGACAATCAAGAATTATTCTGATTGATAAGTTTTATTTTGCTCAGGATATTGAATATTTTTTTGAAACATCCCCTTATGTTAAAAATTCCATGGTTTGTGTGTCTGTTGCTTATGATAATAAAATGCTCAATGGAAAATGGAGAATCCATACAAAGAATTATAAGGTTTTAGGTGATTACTTTAAAGTAAACAGGGATGATTGGACAAATAGGGTTTCTCATAGATGCTGCGATATTCTAAAAAAAATCCAGCAGCAGAATATTAAGGTTATAAGAGCTGATATTAACCAGCTTCGATTGTCTTATGGAATCAGCGCGCATTATCTGCAAGGTTCAAGTGTGGATTGCAAAAATTTGCAGACCGGTTTAAAAATTAAATATGGATTTTGTGAACTTCCTGATAATATGCTAAGTTTTTCAAGCCTGCAATCGATAATTTGCGCTATGTTTGCTATGGATTATGCAAATAATATAAAAACTAAAGAAATTTTTAGAATTGATTCTATTCCTGTTCTATCAAGAGCGAATAATGCATAAAAAAATGCCCTTTTGTTTTTCAAAAAGGGCTTAGTAGCAAATACGGCATTATACTTTTATAGACGTATAATGCCGAAATAAGTTTCAAAATTTTTTTATTTTATTATTTTTTTAGTATAAATATAGACCAAACTAAACAAAAGACAATAAAGAGTAAACTCTGCAATTTCTTCAAATGCTGTATTGTGCATAAATCTTTCGCAATAAATCTGTGCTATCGTCATAAAGATGCAGCCAGATAGAGTGTAAAAGGGGAATTTAATATTTTTTATTATTTCAATTATATCTACCCAAATTTTGTTAATAACTGCCCATAGACAAGAAGCTGTAATATATATCCCTACAATAATATGGGCTAAAAAGCCATATTTATAATGACTCCAAGGGTAAAAGTCATGCGGGTTATCTGGAAGCTGGCAAAACAAAACCCTTCCATAGTTAAATTCTCTTGCTATCATTAAAAATAGAACAAGAGCTATAAATGTAAAAAAAGTTTTATATTTTTTTGCCCTTAAACACAAAACAATCCCTAAAAAGAGCGGAATAATTGCAATGTTTTCATAAATTGTATTTTCAAGAATTTCATCAACTGCAAAAACGTTTGCCCAAATTAAAGAAACAACAAGAACTGCAATTGCAATAAAATCTACTTTGTAAAACTTAAAATCCAGATGTTTAAACATGATTTTTCCTTAATATAATTTAATTTTTATTTTAACACAACCATGATAAAATAAAAATATGAACAAACAATTCAAACAAGAATTCTCAATCAAACAAGTGCCCACAGATGATGCGCTTTTACTTGAAAATACACTTAATGCGATGTCAAGCACCAATTGGGAGCTGTATTCGATTTATGAAGCTGAGCAAAACTCGAAAATTGTCTATAACTGCATTTTCGTCAAAGAAACCCAGAATTTAGATGATGATATTGAAGATGATATAGTAAACTTTAGAAGCACTGTTGAAAAAATGCTTTATTCAACAGAAGAGCCTTATGAGCTTTGTATGAATTTACAGAAAAAAATAAGAGATAAAAAAGAAAAAATCGAACGTGTTAAAAAGTTTTTAGAAACATCAAAAGACGAAGAACGAGAGCTTTTAAACGATGAAATTAGAAAAGATATTGATGAGCTTAATAATCTAAAAAGAGATTTAAAGGAGGTGTTATCCCCTTCTAAGATGTCGAGGTTTTTAGGTGAGGAAAAACTATCAATTAGTTTGTCATCTGAGAACTATCAGTTGTGCAATCCCCAGCTTGAAAAAAATTTGCTGTCTCAAACTGTTAAAGTTCGTCAGGATCTAACTCAGGAATTGGGCTATATTATTCCTAAAGTCCAGTTTATTGAAAACACGTCTTTAGATGAGTTTGACTTCTCAATTAATGTACATGGGGTTAGTGTTGCAAATTCTAAAGTTTATCCTGATCATATTTGCTTTTTTGAAGATGAACTCAACTTATCCAAGGCTCCTAAAAACTCATACAGGGTAAAAGACCCTTTAACTAAAAGAAAGCTTATCTGGATTGAGCAACAGGAGTGTAAGGACTTCTGGGCGCAAGGTATTGAGCCGACACAATACATTGCAACTTATCTTAGTTACTATACAATTTTCCATATTGATGAGATTTTTGACTACAACGATCTCAATCGATATGTTGATTTTGTTGCTAATAAAAACTCTTTTTTAACAGATACAATCCTGGGTGATTATATTTCAATTTCAGAACTCAAATATTTACTTGTACAATTGTTAAGAGAAAAAGTTTCAATAAAAGATATAACTTATATTTTCGAAAAACTGAACGATTTTTCAGATGATCCTGATAAAACAGATTTACTCGAAAAATTAAGAGTTTCACTATCAAGACAAATTTCTGCAAGTGTTTCTAATAAAGATAAAGAAATTTTTGCTTTTGAAATTGATTCCGATACTCTTGATTTGCTGCAAAAACAAACCAACACTGAAGAATCGAGCATTAGAATTGATTTATCAAAGTTTGCAAAATTCAAGAAGATTTTAAAGGAAACAAAAGACGAAATATTTGATAAAAACGCAGTTATTGTGGTTCCGCAGCGCTACAGGCAAATAATCTTCATTCTTGTTTCGCAATTGTTTATGGATATTCCCGTAATTTGTTATGAAGAAATTGCACTTGATTACAAACTTACGATTCTTGGAAAAATATAGTTATCTATAATCTTCTATACTTCTCATAAGTTTATACAGAAGTTGTTTTTCTTTTAATGAATAGTTGTGATAAATTTTTCTAATTCTTTCATCTAATAAATTTTCCTCCTGCAAATGATTAAATTCAAAAAACTCATTAGCATCAACATCTAAGCCTTTAACAATTTTGTAAAAAGAATTTAGTGAAGGCAGAATTTTCCCCGTTTCAATTTTTGAATAGTTTGAAATATCTATATTAGATTTATCACAAACTTCATCTTGAGTTAGTTTTTTACCTTTTCTAATCTCTTTTAATCTTTTTGCAAAGAATTTTTTATCAAACGTTTCATCCATTTGTTAATATTAACTTTTTAATTATAGAAAATTAATGGCAAATTTGCTAATTTATTATATAAAAACTTTGAATTTTATGTTATATTTACAAGTGTTATTTAATAAAAAGGAATAGCAAATGAAAAAAGAATTCGTCATAAAAATTCTAATTGATTTAGATGGTGTGTTAAATCAATATAGCGGAAACTATGATGAAAACTATATTCCCGGACCAAAAGAAGGTGTTAGGAATTTTTTAAAAAAATTAAAGAAAGAATTTAGCAACCCAAAACTTTATCTTTTTAGCTCAAGAAATTTGTTATTGGTTTCAAAATGGCTTATAGATAATCATTTGGATAAATATTTTGAAGATGTTACAAATATAAAAAATCAAACTTATATTATTATTGACGATCGAGCCATTTGTTTTAAGGGTAATTATAATGAGACTTTAAAGGAATTGAAAAACTTTTTGCCTTATTATAAAAACTAAATTTTATTCTCTTTGCCTTCAATTAATCTTTGAATATTTTGTCTATGTAAATAAATTATATAAATAGCAGCGATTGCACAATAAATGATATATCCAATCGGATTTTTAAATAAATACATAAGGATTATAGAGGATAGAACAGCAACAATAGAACCAACAGATACATATCTTGTTATATATGTAACTATAGCCCAAATTAAAGCTACTAAAAGCCCTGCAAGAGGGTTTAGCGCAAGAATTGTTCCGACCCCTGAAGCAACCGATTTTCCACCTTTAAACTGCAAAAACAAGGGTTTTGAATGCCCTATTATTACAAAAACCGCACTAATAACAGCGTAAAAACCAAAAATATCTGTTGTGAGAGTTTTTGCTAAAACTACGGGCAGAGCGCCTTTAATAGCATCTAAGATCATTACAATAAAAAACCACTTAGTGCCCAGTTCTCTTTTAACATTTGTTGCTCCTGTTGAACCTGAGCCTATTGTTCTTATATCTTTACCTGTTTTAATTTTTACAATCAAATATCCTGTAGGAATTGAACCGATTAAGTAAGCAATTAGTGCAAAAAGCGCAATGTATAAATAATTCATTATAGTTTATCTCCCTTTTGCCTATAGGAAACAACAATTGGAGTTCCCTTGAAACCAAAGTTTTCTCTTAGTTTTTTTAACATATATCTTTTGTAGTTATCCTGAATCAAGTCTTTATTGTTAATAAAAATAACAAAAGAAGGCGGATTGACTTTTGCTTGTGTTGAATAGTAAATTTTTAAATTCTTTCCTTTAATTGAACTTGGCGGATTCAGGCAGTAAGACTCGTTTACAACCTTATTGAGAAGCCCTGTTGAAATTCTTTTTTCTCTTTCTTTTTGTGTTATAAGCGCTGTTTTAAAAATTTGTTCCAGTCTCTGACCTGTCTTAGCTGATATAAAAAGTTTATGGGCATAATTTAAAAAAGGCGCATCTTTTTCAATTTCAGTTTCATATTTATGGGTTTGAACGTTGTTTACCAAATCCCACTTGTTAAAAGCGATTATTAGTCCTTTTCCGTATTGTTCAGCTAAAGAAGCAATTTTTTTATCCTGATCAGATAGTCCTTGAGTGCTATCTACAACTAAAAGTGCAACATCGCAGTCTTTTATGGCTTTAATTGACCTATCAACACTAAACATTTCAACACCATATTCAACTTTGGATTTTTTCCTTATCCCTGCTGTGTCAATAAGTCTATAAAGTACATTATCAAATACAATTTCTTCATCTATTGAATCCCTTGTTGTGCCTGAGATATCGCTTACTATTGCTCTTTTTTGATTAAGCAGATTATTGAGAATTGAGCTTTTTCCGGCATTTGGTCTTCCTATAATTGCAATTTTAATTGAACTATCCTCAATTTCGCTGTTTGTTTGAACTTCAATATCTTTTGTAATTATATCCAGCAGGTCCCCGACGCCAACATCACCATGGAGCGCGGATAAAAGGTGCATATTATCAAAACCCAATGCCCAGAATTCACTTGCAAGAGCTTCTTGAGCTTTAGAATCAACTTTATTAACAACAAGTAAAACTTCTTTTTTGGTTTGTCTTAATTTGTTTGCAATATCGTAATCATAAGGGTTTAAGCCGGTTTTAGCGTCAACTGTGAATAAAATTAAGTCAGATTCTTGAACTGCAATATCGACCTGGGAATTAATACTGCTGACAAACTCATCATCATTGCCTTCAACAATCCCTCCTGTGTCAATTAAGACAAAGTTTTTACCCTGCCACTCAGCTTCAATGTAGATTCTATCTCTTGTAATATTGGGCTTATCATCAACAATTGAAAGTCTGCGCCCTGCAATTCTATTAACAAGAGTGGATTTTCCAACATTTGGTCTTCCAATAACAGCTATTACTTTTTCTTTCATATGCTGATTATAATATAAAATTTAATAAAATGAAATATTTATTAACAATTTTATTGTGAAATTTTCTTTTTTGTGATAATGTTTTTTTAAAAGGAGGTTTTGTGATTAATCCAATAAAAGCAATTTCTGCAAAAACTATGATGTCAAACCCTTATGCGATAAATCCTCATAAGGCTTATGGTAATACTGTTAATTATGCTTTTAAAGGTGAAAAGTTGAACATCAACTGTAACGATATGCGCTCTGTTACTAAGCAAGGTAAAAAACTAGACATTCTTGCTTAGAAAATAATAATTTATTAACCTTTAATTTATTATACTATCGGGCAGTATGCAAACTATACACAAGGCTAATTAACTAATCAATCTGTATAAGCTAGTATTAATCCATAAAATTAAATCAAGTAAATCTAGAAAGGATTATCAAATGACTCAACAGTTGGTTAGCAAAATTTCTGCTAAAGAAGTGCGTGTGATTATTGTAGAGGATTACAAACTTACAAGAGTAGGCTTAAGATATGCTCTTAATGAAATTGAAAACATTAATGTTGTAGCTGAGGCGCAAAACGCTGAGATTGGTCTTGAGTTAATTAAAAAAGAAAAACCAGATGTTGTTCTAATGGATTTAGGATTACCCGGAATTAACGGGCTTGAAGCAACAAGTCAAATTAAGGTAATTTCTCCTAATACAAAAATTATCATTCTAACTTCCCATGATAGAGAAGAAGAAGTTATTGCTTCCTTGGGATCCGGTGCAAGCGGGTATTGTTTAAAGGATATTGATCCTATAACTTTATCCAATGTTATTAAAAACGTTGCTAAAGGAGCTTGCTGGATTGATTCTAATGTTGCTCATTTAGCTCTTAAGCTTTTCCCAAAACCCGACAACACGGAGATTATGAATACTAATAACAGCTATGACGCAAAAGCCAAGTTGACTGAGCGTGAAAGTGAGGTTTTAAAACTTTTGGTTCAGGGTAAGTCAAATACTCAAATAGCCCAGGAATTAATTGTTTCAGTACATACTGCTAAAGCCCATGTTTGTTCAATTCTTCAAAAACTATGTGTTGATGATAGAGTTCAAGCTGCTGTTAAAGCAATTAAAGAAGGGATTGTTTCGGTTTAGAGTTAAGCTGCTTGAGTTTGACCGCTAAGAGCATCTTTTTCAACTTTTCCTAAGACTTTTCTTGTAGAACTTAAGAAAGAATCCTTTGCGATTGTTCTTGAAATTGATGCTTCAGCAGCATCTGTGATTGCATCTTTTGTTGAGTTTTTAGCAACATTACCTGCAATTGAATTAGCCCCGTAGAATCCTCCTCCTACTGCAGCCCCTACAGTTCCTGAAACAAAAGCATTAGAAGCGGTATTGAAAGCTAAATCGCCAATATCAAATTCTTTATCATCAAGAGCTACATCTGTCATATATGAAGTCGATCCGCTCAATGCACCGCAAATAGCAGAGCATTTGGCTCCTTTAACAACTGAAACACCAAGCTGACCTGTTTTAACTCCTGCTGAAATCCCGGAAGAAACAGCGCTTGTTGCACCTGTAATACTTCCTGAAACTGCATCTTTTAATATTGTTTTAGTGTCAAGTTCGTCATTTTCAATATTATTAGTTGCTCTATCAAGAGTTTTAATAGAAGATTTAAGCAAAGCACCAATTGGAGCTCCTTTAGCAAATGCAGCGCCCCAGGCAATTGTTCCTGCTCCAAGAGTTGTTGTTGCAACTGCAATAGAACCAATCCCCGCAGCAATATTGGCAAGAAGATCAGCACCTGAATCCTGTGCTTTTTGATACTGTTCAATATATTCTAGCGCTTGATCAAAAGTCACTGAGCCATTCTCGAATTTCTTAACCAAAGTCTCGCATTGAGATTCTGTTTTTCCAAGTTTGGTTGTTTCTTTAATATCATTCCAGATGCTGCCAAGAATCCCTTGTTTATCTTTTATTGTCTGAAGTTTTTCTTCTAAGATTTTTTTATCACCGCTATTGTAAGCTGAAAAATCAGCACTAATTGACTCTACCATACTAATAAACTAACCCTATAAAAATACACACATAAATATAAAGTATTTTTTTAATAAAAAATTGCTCAATTTAATTCATCTGTTACATTTATTTACTTTAGTTAAAATTTACTCTACAATATAAAGTATAAGAGTAAAAGAGGGGCAAAAAATGGAAATATTACCTATTGACGCAATTGTATACAACCAAAACAAAGTAAGAATTAATGATTGTCTTGCTCCACCTTATGATGTAATTGATGCAGATTATAGACAAGAACTTCTATCCAGAAATGAGTATAATATTGTAAATTTGATTCTTCCTGTGGGTGATGATTGTTATAAAAACGCTGGTAAGATTTTCGACAGCTGGAAGGAAGAAAAAATTCTTATCAATACCCAAAAACCCTCAATTTTTTATCTTGTTCAAAAATACAGAAACCAAAAAGGCGCATTAATTGAAAGAAAAGGTTTTATTGCAAGAAATAAAATTGAAGAATTTGACAGCAAAAAAATTCTTCCCCATGAATATACCATGGGAGGACCCAAAGAAGACAGATTTAATTTACTTTGTGCAACAGGTGCGTTTTTTTCTCAAATTTTTATGGTTTATGATGATAAAACAAAAAAGATTGAAAATGAAGTGTATGAAAAGTACAAAGGGAAAAAACCCTTTATTGATGCTTTTGATGACTCAGGCACCCAGCATAGCGTTTATTTAATTGATGATGAGGATGATATTAAAATTATCCAAGAAACTCTATTGGATAAAACTCTTCTTATTGCAGACGGCCACCACAGGTATGAAACTTCAATGAAGTATGCTAAAGAGCATAAGGAAAACGAATCCGCCCAGTATGTTATGAGCTATTACACTAATGCTCAGGACGAGAATTTAATAATTTATCCGACCCATAGAATTATTGAAAAAGAAATATCTCCTTATGATCTGCTAAAAAAAGTTGCAAAATATTATAATATTGAAATAGCAGCTACTAAAGAAGATTTTCTCAATCGAATTGAACAAGAGAACAAAAACCAAATTACAACAGGACTTGTTCTTAAGGATGATGAGCGTTTCTATATTCTTAAGCTTAAAAACGGAGTTAAAGAAACAATTGAAGCTCAAAAAGAACTACAGAACCTTGATTTGGTGGTGCTGCATGAAATTATACTCAAAAAAGAACTAAAATACACTGACAGTGAGCTAATGAGTCAGGAAGGAATAAAGTATGAGAAAAAAGAAAAAGTAGCTTTTGATTCAGTTAAGGAAAATAAAGCCTGCGCTTGTTTTATAATGGCTTATCCTAAAATGGATGATATCTTAAATGTTTCTCGTGCAGGTCTTAGAATGCCCCAAAAATCAACCTATTTTTATCCTAAACTCTTATCAGGACTAGTAATTAATCCAATAGAAAAGGTAGATAATGACTAATACAAAAACACCCTTAGGTGCTAATTATATAGATGATATTAAAAGTGTTGAATTCAAGCTTTTTTCAAAAAATGCTACTAAAGTTTTTTTGTGCATTTTTGATGCTCCTGTGGATGAATCTCCTGTAATGGAGCTTGAAATGACAAAAACGCAAAACGGAATCTGGCACACTTATGTTAAAGACTATATTCTTAATTGTTCTAAAAAACCAATTTTCTATGGCTACCGCGTGTTTGGACCCAATTGGGAATTCTATGAAAAATTTGAAGAAGGGTCAAATATTGGTTTTATAAGTAAATTTGACGAAAAAGGAAACCGATTCAATCCTAATAAAATTGCTTATGATCCTTATTCAAAAGAATTATCCCATACCCCAGGTGAAGTTGATAAGTCCTATAGTGCTTTTAGAACAGGCGATAGTCTGCATTTAAGACCAAGTGCTAAGAGTGCTCCAAAATCGGTTTTTAAGTTAACTCAACCAGTTGAAGTTCAGCAAATCAACCCAAGACCCTTTAGCAGCGAAGTTATTGGTGAAGTCCATATAAAAGATCTAACCCAAAAACTGGATATTGAAGAAAAAGGCACTTTTTCAGGTGCTGCAGGTTTTGTTGAAACTTTAAAAGAAATCGGGGTAACGATGGTTGAGTTTCTGCCCTTGAATGAATTTGACTCCCACCAGCATTGCGGAAACTATTGGGGTTATATGCCTTTGAGCTATTTCAGCTTAAAGCGTGACTATGCTTTTGATAAAACAAGAGGGACTGTAATTAACGAATTTTGTCAAATGGTCGATATATTCCACAAAAACGGGATTAAAGTTTGTCTTGATATGGTTTATAATCACACTGGAGAAGCAGGTCTTGTTAATAATAATCCGGATGATGCGGTATTATTGTCTTATGCTGCAATTGATAATTCAAGTTATTACAAGGTTTACAAAAACGGATATTATCGGTCTAATTCTGGCTGCGGCAATGATTTTAACGCAAATCAAACAGGAGTTCTTGATTTAATCATAGATTCTTTGGTTTTCTGGATTAATTTAGGGGTTGATGCCTTTAGGTTCGACCTTGCGGCAGCCTTGTTGGAGAATAGCTGTAATTGCGAGGAAATTTATGATAACATTGATTCTTTAGCAGCAAGATTAAAGGATAAGTTAAATGCTAAAGGAATCAATGTCATTGACAATTTTTCAAAAAGTGAAAAAGGGGTGATATTAATTGCTGAACCCTGGACCTGTGGCGGCAAGAACTGTTATCATCTTGGGAATTTTCCTTCTTTTTGGGCCGAGTGGAACGATGTATCAAGAGATACTTTAAGAAAAATTACCATAAGACCTCAGGAAGTTACCCCTTATCAACTAAGGGAGCTGGTTGAAGGCTCTCCTAATATCTTTAGCGGGGTAAATAAATCAATTAACTATATAGCTTCTCATGATGGATTCTGCTTGTTTGATTTAAACAATTACAACAAAAAATCACCCTTAACAGACGGAGGCTCTAATTGGGAAATTTGTTCTGATTATAATAGAAAAGTTGATTATCAAAAAAACGCTATAAGAAAACAACTTGCGCTTCTGTTTTTGTCATATGGGATTCCTATGATTCAAATTGGAGATATCATTGCGCATACTAAACACGGAAACAATAATAGCTACAATAAAGACGATGAAACAAACTACCTTGACTGGACACAGGCATTTTCAAGCGGCACTTTCCAGAATCAAATAATGCAGTATACAACTAATCTTATTAGATTCAGGAAAGAAAATCCGGTTTTTTGGGATGAAAATTTTAAAAACCTCACAACTTATCATTATGATAATGGAGAAATTGCAAGTATTGATAATAAAGGCTACTGGGATAACACTTTAGATTTCTTTTTCGGCTATTGCATTAAAAGCAGTGAAAGAATTTATATCTGCTCAAATAAAGGCTATGATAAACTTAATATCAAACTTCCTAAAAACTCGGTTAATAAATCCTGGTACAAATCCTTAGATACAACCGATTTTTCAATTCTTGATTTATCCTATAAAAACTATATCGAAAAAGACTATGTTCTAAACCCAATGGCACTTTGTGTTTTTAGGGAAAAATAGTAAAGAGGCTGTGCGATGGATGAGCTAAAAGAACTTTATTTAAAAACATACTATTTAGTTGATACAAATAGTAAAGAAATTGATAATTTTATTATTCTATTAAAAACAATCGTATCAGATCAAGATTTAGAACAAAACATTAAGCAGTTTTGCTTGTTTGTAAAATCAATTAATAAAAAAGATTTTTCTTTATGTTTAAAAAAGACGCTGCAGAAAAATTTAAGTGAAGTTGAAAAAGAAGTTCTGCTTGAACTATCCAAGGTTAAGTATGAAAAGTTAAAGAGTATTCTTATAGAAAAATTTAAAGATTATGAAAAGCTGCTTGAAAAGCTGCCCTATTATACTAACAGCGGATTAAGAGTTGAAGAAACAAAAATTGACAATAGAGCTTTTGTATTTGATTCTGGTTTAGAACTTAATCCGGTAGATTTTTTTGACACTACCAGATTTTCTGACTTAAAAGGGTATAGTGAACAAAAAAGAATATTAAAAGAAAATACTTTTGCACTTTTGAATGATTCAAAGGTTAATAATATACTTTTATACGGGGACCCCGGCTGCGGAAAATCCAGCAGTGTAAGGGCGTTATTGAACGAATTTCAAGAGCTTAGGATGGTGCAAATTTTTAAGCACAATCTTATTAACCTTGATAAGCTGTTTGAAAAACTCAAGGATTTGCCTTATAAATTTGTAATTTTTGCTGATGATATCTCCTTTGATGAATCCGATAGAAGTTTATCGACAATGAAAGCAGCTCTTGAAGGATCATTAATTCAGTGTCCTAAAAATGCAGTTATTTACGCAACTTCGAACAGACGCCATATGGTCCGGGAATCCTTTAAAACAAGAAACGGGGATGAAGTTCATCTTAATGATACAATTAATGAAATTAGTTCATTATCAGAAAGATTTGGAATTAATTTATTGTTTTCAAGACCTACAAATGAAGAATTTAATGATATTGTATTAAAATTAGCTTTGGATAATAATATTAATATAGAGCAAAAAGAACTCATTAAACAAGCTCAAAGACTTGCGCTTGTTAAAGGGTCTAAAAGTCCTAGAATTGCAAGACAATTTATCGATAATTTAATAGCTAAGGTTAGTGTATAAAAAAATGAAAAAACTATTATTATTCTTATTATTATTGAGCTCCTGTTATGCTTTTGATTATAATTCTTATTGTTCAACAAACACCTACTCTAAAACTTTTAAAGGAAGTGCACTGAGTACACTTGGTGTTAATTCAATTAATAAAAAGATTATTGAAAAACAAGTTTCAAAGGCAATTAGAAAAGAGACCGGAAATAAACCTAAGGTAAAAATTGATAGTTTTTATGGAGTTAATGTTTTAAACGGAGAATTTAGCTATTTTAGCGCTAAACTTGATTCAGCTCATTATAAAAATTTGTTTTTGTCGAATTTGAATGTTGAGTCTTTTTGTCCCTATAATAAAGTTCAATACAAAGAAAAAACCCTGCTTTTTTCAGAACCCATGGTTTTAAAGTATTCGCTAGATATTACCCAAAACGACCTTGATTCAATGATTAACTCGACCAACTATAAAAAATCACTTGAGAATATTAATAACGATAAAATTTTATCGTCTTTAATAAAAATCAAAAACCAAAAGGTTGAAATTAAAGACGATAAACTTGCTTTTAAATATGAAATTGTTCCTTTTCCTTTTGTTTCAACTAAACCATTTGATGTTAACTTTAAAGCTGGCTTGAAAGTTGAGGATAATAAACTTGCGCTGTGTGATTTTGACCTTAATTCGATTAAAGCCGATTATAATAAGTTTTTGCCTTTTGTAAATTTGACTAATCCAATGAACTATAATATTCAAATCAACAAAAATACAGCTGCTAAACTAAGAGTTGAAAACGCCAAGATAAAAGATTCGATTATTAAACTTGAAGGTTTTGTTTTGATTCCTAAGTCTACTTAGAACAACAATCAGAACAGGGGAATTTATAAACAGCCGAGTACTTGATTAGTTTTTTCATCTTCTTTTTTTCTTCTCTTTGGAATTTTCTATACGCACTGTGCTGGTTTTTGCACAACTGTTCTTTTACTTCGCTTCTAAAATCTTTGCATTTTTCCTTAAAGCTCTTGGCAATTTCTTTAGTCAGCTTCTCTTGTTCTTTATAGCAGTCGGAATCACACTCAATCATCCCAAGAAGCTTGTTTTTTTCAATCCTGTATCTGTTGTGGGTTGATTCAAGATCTGATTTAAAGTTTTTGTAGATATTATCAATGCAGTTTTCTTGTTCTTGAGTTAAACAAAGTGCGCTTTTCATTTTCCTGTACTGTTTGTCAAAAAAACATTGATTGTAAATACAATATTCATCATCATCTATAGTGCATTTGTTGCATTGAGTTTTTTCTATTGAATTTTTTTCACAAACAGGATTCTTAGATAAGTTTTGATTATCCGAACAGCAATTAGCAAAACTGACACTAAAAAACATAGTTAATAATGTTAAGGATAGTAATGTTTTTTTCATTTTCTAAACCTTTCTTAATTTTTTTAATATTTCTACAATATCAGCTAAAATTATATTTTATAATACCTTTTAGGGGAGGGATATTAGTATAATTTTTAAAAAAAATTAAAATTTTTAAAAAAAATATTTGACGTACAATTTTGTTCTTGTTATATTGATAAAGCAGTCAGAAAAGATTGCACAAAAACTCAATAAATTTGCGTTTCTTGCTCAGCACTCGGTGAAGTTCACTGAAACGATAAAAAAAATAGCACAGTGCTCTACCTGCTGAGATAAAGATAAAATGAAAACTTAATAAATTTGCGTCTGTAGCTCAGCAGGTAGAGCACTCCCCTTTTAAGGGATAGGTCGCGCGTTCGAATCGCGCCAGACGCAAATTTTTTGTTGTTTAAAATTTACACCAGCACTTGACAAAAAACTTGCGGCAATGCTACTATAATTGTACTAGACTTAATGTATTAATAAAATGTTGGATAGTTGCCTCATTAAAATTACTGGTTGATATTAAAAAATAAAATTTAAAAACTGAATTAAGAAAAATTAAAATACGATTCAAGGCACACGCAGGATTTAAACATTATTTCTTCACATTGTTAGATAACTTTTGACTAAACTTACTGCAAGTTTAGTCTAGTGAGGAGTGAAAATTTTGGAAAAAAACTATGTTGTAAAACTTTTAAAAATTCTTTGTAACGATAAAACTTTTTTATCAAAAAAACAAGAAAAATTTTTTATCGGGCTTTCTGATAATGACATCAAAAAAGTTAAAAAGTATTGTATTGAGGAAAGTTTAATTGAACAAATTAATAAAGATTTTATCGTAACTAAAAAAGGATTAGAATTAATCAAAGATTATAAAAATGAATTTGATTATTTAAATCTTGAATATTTAAAACTAGATAAAACCCCGCCAATATTGGCAAAAGCAATAAGAGCACTAGCAAGACATTATTTAGAAAAAGAGGAGTTAAAAAAAGATAGTCTAGAAAAAAATTTAAAAAAAGAACTTTTGAATTTTAAAGATTTGCAAGAGGAGATTAAGGATTTTATTTTTGAACAAAAACAAACTAATTTAGAGGAGTTGTTTAATAAATTTTTAGATAAAGGATTAACAAAATCAATAATTTCAACGATTTTGCTCACAATTTTATCAAAAAATAAAAATAAACTTGCATTCTATGAAAAAAACCAATTTGAGCTTAATTTTACCCCTTTAATGTTCGATAGAATTATCGCTAATCCTAAAAATTTTGAAATTAAAAAAGCAGCTCTAAATTCAACTTTTTTAGATAAAGAAATTAATGTTTTAGATAAAACCAAAGAACTTATCTTAAAATTTAAAACTTTTGAAAAAATTACAATTCAAACAAACAATTTATCTGACAAAACTCTAAAATTTAAAAATATTGTATTAAATGCAAAAGATCCAATGCAGCTATTTGATAAAGATTTAGAGAGAATATTTGAAAGTGAAGGTGAATTTAACAACACAATCAAGGAATTAGAGAATTTCTACGATAAAACAATTAAAGGACTTAAAGAATTCACATTTTCTGTTTTTAAAACAAAATCCCTTGAAGAATTGAAAACCAGGTTTGATAAAATCAAAGAATTTATCAACAACAAAGAGCTTTTAATTTTAGCAAACAATTTAAACTCAATCGAAAGATTAGCAACTTACATTAATCAAAAACGAGTGCCAAAGGACTGGAATGACCTTGATATTGCAAACTTTAAGCTTAAAACAAAGGAACTTGCTAATTTATTCTTAATAATTGAATCAACAATCGAAGCAAGTAATTCAACAATAGAAATTCATACACAAAGTTTAATTGATGAAATATTAAAACTAGATAAAATTCAAAAAAACCTTTTATTAAGAAAGGTGGTGTAATTATGAATGAATGTCATATTTTAAGTCTTTCAGGCGGTAAAGACAGTACAGCTTTAGCGTTTTTTATTAAAGAAAATTATCCTAAGATTCATAAAAAAATTGAATATGTATTCTATGACACAGGTTGTGATTTAGTCGAAACTTATGATTATTTAAATAAAATTGAAATATTTTTAGAAAAAAAGATAATATTTGTTAAGCCTAAATATTCCTTTGAAGAAATATTTTTAAAAACAAAAATGCTGCCTACGATTTTTAGACGCTGGTGTACTCTTGAATTAAAAATAAAGCCGTCAAACGAGTTTTTGAAAAACAGGGTAAAAAATGAAAACTTAGATAAAGTCAAATTGTATATTGGGATTAGGGTGGATGAACAATATAGAAAAGGCGTTCAATTAAAAACGGATTTTGAAAAAAAATATATTGAACCTTGTTATCCGTTTATTAAAAATGGGATTACAAAACAAGATGTTGAGACTATTTTGATTAATTCAGGCATAAATTATCCTGATTATTACAAATGGCGCAAAAGAAACGGTTGTTTTTTCTGTCCTTATCAAACACCTTTTGATTGGTTAATGCTGTATGAGAATCATCCAGAATTATTTTTTAAAGCAATGGAATATGAAAAGATAGGAGATGTCGGCAATAATATTAAATTTAAATTTAATCCAAAGTTTTCCCTTGAGGAAATTTTGAAAAATAAATCTGAAATTTTGGAAAAAGAAAAAAAGAAAAAAGCAAAAAAGAATATAAAACAAAAATTAATTGATATTTTTTGTTAATTTATCTTTACACCAAAACATGAGGGGTCAAGATCGTCAATTAATCCGTTATGGTCGTTGTCTATTCCATCAAAACAAGAGCCGATTGAATCCGCCCCCTCTGGCTTTGGGTTTGCATAAAGCCATTTTTTGGGAATGTTTTTAAAAGATAATTCAAATTCATTTTTCAAAAATTGAGCGTGTTCTTTTGCATTTTTTAAAATTAATAAGTTTTCATCATTGTATAAAAACCCCGTTCTTGTCCAGTTTGTACTGCCTAGTATAATTGTATCATCATCAACAACGGCAAGTTTGGCATGCATTTTTCCGCCCCAATTTTCAACTTTTACAGGAATATCGTTTTTTCGTAATTTTTCATGAAGTGAATATTTTTGTTGTGCATGATTTGCTTCAACTATTAATTTTACGTCAACCCCTCTGTTTTTAGCTTCAATAAGTTCTTGGGCAATCGAATAATGACTGATTAAAAACATGCTTACATAAATATAATCTTTTGCGTTTTGAATGACAGGAATAATGCCATTAATAACAGCATTATTTGAGGGAGAAAAATATACGCTTGTTTCGATATTTCCAATTAAAAAAGGCAAAATAGTGTACATTTCTTTTTTATCTTCGTGAAAATGCTCATTGTTGTACATTTCATCCATTTGTTTTGTATAAAAATCCGCTAAATTTTTTGATTCTACAATTATTACAGCATTTTCATTATAGCCGCCCGTTCCAGTAGATGAAATATTAGCAGTTCCAGTCCATACAATATGATTATCAACAATACAAAATTTATTGTGCATGATGTGACCCTTGAATTTGTAATTGTTTGAAAAATACACTTGTTTATTGTCTATTTTTTCTTTTTTTGTCATGTCTGTTAAATAATCTGTTTTTACCGTATTTTGTTTGAATTTTGCAATTGACTCAAGGGTGTTTGGATAATCATTTTTTGCATTAATATTTAAATCGATAATCCCTCTTATTTTTACATTGCGTTTTTGAGCGTTTAATAACGCTTGCAAAATTTCATCTTGATTCGATAAACCATAAAAGGCAAAATCTATAGTTTTGTTTGCATTGTTTATAATATTTATCAGTTCTTTTCCTGCTTGTGTTCTAGTGTCATAAGAAGGTTTTTCATATTCTCGTGCTCTTATATAATAAATTTTAATAGTACCGTTATCTTTAATTATTTTAGTTTTGTTACAAGGCTTTTCTTCTTGAAATTCCTCCTTATGACAACAAGGCGCTTTTATCATATTTTTATTTATTTTTTTTGAATCAATCAATGAATAATTTTGCATTTTTTCTACATAAGGACAATTTAATTTATGATATTTATTATTTTTAAGATTAAGAATAACTAAGGAACTTGCTTTTTGCGCATTTTCTCTAATTTTTTCAATGTTTTCATATGGTTTTAATGTCTTTTTTAAATTCGAATAGGGATAAACAACAGCCAAGCCTTCTTTTAAAACCTCCTGTTCGTAATATTTCTCTACCCCCCCCTTCTTTCTAATAGAACAATTATAATAAATTGATACCAGGGGTCTATTGTATCTATCAACTTTTGTTTTTGCGCTATACTCAACTTTGACATACTTATTAAGTAAGTTTTTCTTTGCAAATTCCTTGCCTAAATAGCCAAGACTCAACGCTTCTATTTCTGTTAAATTATATTGTTTTGCCTGTTTTTGCAATCTTGTACTATTTTTTGTTTCAAAAGTATCTATACCATTAATTCTAACTTTTTCACCTTTGTCATATTTTCCATTGTTATTAAAATCAATATATAATGTATCGCCGTCAATAACACGAATAACTTTATATACATTGGTTTCATTTGCCAATACCAAAGAATTAAATAATAAAGATAAAAATAAGCAGACAGAACTTAAACTTTTAAATGATAGCTTCATTATTTGATTGTAGTTTAAAAATTAAAAATTGTATACTTTATATCCTAATTGCTTTAATTTTTTAGTACAAATATCAATTATTTCTTTACTAAACAAGTCCTTATACTCTGGTTTTAATATTCTTGCTTCCATGGTTAAATCAAGCCTGCCCATTTCCCAGAGTTTTTCAAGTCCCGATACAGCATTAGTTTTTACAATTTTTAAAGCAAGTTTATAGCCGTCATTATTTTCCTTTTGCAGCATTTGAATAAATCTTGTTGGTATATAACCAAACTTTTTAGATTCTTCAATAGATTCAATTACATCTTCATTGAATTTGTTTTTTAAATAATTTATTTTAGTCATAATTCTCTATCCAAAACCTCGTCTTTGATCTTATGTTACTATAAAATAATTCTAATTGTAAATAATTGTAAAAAATTCAACTTATACACTAAAGTTGAATTTTTTTATTACGACATTAATCCTTGGGAAGGAATTATAGACTAAAAGGAAAGGAAACACGCATCAATGCAGACCGATACGAGAATTGTTATTAAGTTTAGGACAAAAGAATACTTAATTAACAAAGAAGCATTAATTTATGTTCTTAAAAGACTTGGGGCTAAAGAAATTAAAAAAGAGGAAGAGATTCTGGAGTTTATGGAAAAATACAAACTTTTTAGTCAAAGTTTCTTAAAAACAATGTCAAGTTTATAAAATATTTCCTTAATTAAAAAGACTCAAAAGAACTTTGAGTCTTTTTTTGTACCTTATTCTTTTTTCTATTAATTATTGCTGGTTAATATTGTTCTAAAAGCTGCAAAGCCTCTTGCTGAAATGCTTTTTGTTTCTTTCTGGCTTGAAGCGATATTGAAAATTTTAACAATTCGTCTAATTTCCTGCACGCTTTTTAAAGTATTGGTAGCATAAACATTCTTAACTCTTTCAGGGTAAATGTTAAATAATGCATTTAATTCAACTTCTGTCATAATAAACACTCTCAATAATCTGATATACAACTTTATGTATTAATAAAGTATTTTTCAAGTGTTCGATTGCAAAATTAAATAAAAATGTTACAAAAGTTAATATTACATTTTGCTTTCAAATTGCTTTAAGTTGACAATTATCTTGTAAATGTACTCTAGTTCTGAAAGTTCCGAGTTTTTTATTAAAAATATAATATTATCAACCAGGGTTTGTTTATTTATAATATGTTCAAAATCAAACAGGTCTTTTTCGCTAACTTCAAGAGCTTTGGCAATTTTTGACAATGTTTGTGCGCTTACAAACTTTTTCCCTCTTTCAATATTGGATAAATTAGGAATATCCATTCCGACAATTTCAGCCAAATTTTCCTGGGTTAGTTTTTTCGATTTTCTTATTTCTTTAATTCTTGCACCAAATTTTTTTTGCAATGTATCCATAGAAAATCCCTTTTTATAGCTATAGTTATATAGTAAATTTTTAATAAAATAATTTAATTATATTTTTATACTAAAAACTATTGATTTTTTTAGTAATATATACTAAAATATTTATTAAATTTTATATTTTATGCTAAATTTTGCGAAAAAAATTAAATTTTAAGAAAAATACTAAAAATAAAAATATAAGGAATTTTTTATGAAAAAGAAAGGCTTTTCTCTAATCGAGCTATTAATAAGCTTGATTACAATCTCAGTCATCTTGGCTAGTT
>CAJTNR010000028.1 GCA_910577635.1 uncultured Vampirovibrio sp.
TATTTTTGTGTTTTGGTATTTGAGGGTCTAGTTTTTAATTTGACCCTCTTTTTTTATGGTATTATTAAACAAATGAAAAAGATATTGTTTATAATTATTTTCCTGTCTGTAAATTTAGCTTGTGGTGCGCACTTGTATCCTGAGAAGTATTACCAGAATCAATGGTGCAGCAAATGGCAGGGTAAACAGGAAGTCCGACTTATTGATAACACAAGAATTGATTGTGAGACAAAAACCTATGTTGTTGAGTTTGATTTTGCTCCTAAGTGGGCAGAGAGTGTGGGTCAGAGTCTACACTATGCAAGAATGACAGGAAAAAAACCTGCAATTGTATTAATAATTGAAAATGAGAGTGATTACAAGCATTATCAAAGGCTGATTCCTTTGTGCAAGAAGTATTTAATTACTTTATGGTATGTAAAATCCCCGGGGTATAATATTGATCGAAAACAAAGCGCACAAGGGAATTATCAGGATATTTTCAATATTCTTATAGATTATTTAAATGATGTTATTCGAATAGTTGGAAGTATTTCCTAATAACTTTTCAATTTTCATTAATCTATTATATTTTGCTGTTCTATCCACTCTTGATAAAGAACCTGTTTTTATAAAACCGGAGTTTAGCGCTACTGCTAAATCAGCAATGTAAGTACTTTCTGTTTCAGCTGATCTGTGGGAAATTATTGTTTTGTAACAATTCTTTTTAGCAAGTTCAGTGCAGTTAATTGTTTTTGATATTGTTCCTATTTGATTCGGTTTAATTAGAATTGAATTAGCAATTTTATTATCTATTCCTTTTTGTAGAATTTTTGGATTGGTTGTGAATAAGTCATCCCCAACCAACATTGTATCAAGTTTTTTGGTGATTTTTTCCCACCCGCTCCAATCATCTTCACTTAGAGGGTCTTCGATTGATACTATAGGATATTTTTCAGATAGATTAACTAAATATTCAATCATTTCACAAGTTGTATAAGAAGAGTTGTTAAAGTAATACTTTTGATTCTTATAAAGCTCGCTTGAAGCAACATCAAGAGCAAGTTTAACAGCCTTGGTTGAATATTTGGCATTATCAATTGCTTCTAAGATTATATCAAGAGCATCTTCATTAGAATAAAGCTCTGGAGCAAATCCTCCTTCGTCTCCAACACTTGTAGACAGGTTTTTTTTCTTAAGAATAATTTTCAAGTTATGGAAAATTTCTAATGACATTTTTATTGCACAAGAAAAATTCCTTGCACCAATAGGAACAATCATAAACTCTTGAAAATCGAGTTTATTGTCCGCGTGAACTCCTCCGTTTATTATATTTATCATAGGAATTGGAAGTGTTCTTGCCTGGATTCCTCCAAGGTATGAAAAAAGTTCTAGATTGAGTGCTTTACTTGCTGCAATTGATACTGCCATTGAAACAGCAAGAGAAGCGTTTGCTCCAAGTTTTGAAAAGTTTGAAGTTCCATCAATTTCTTCTAACAATGAATCAATTTCAAATTGATTAAAGGGTGATAAACCCGCTAAATTAGGAGATATTATTTTATTAACATTCTTTATTGCTCCTAATACACTTTTTGAAAAAAGATAATTAGGATTATTATCCCTGAGTTCAAGTGCTTCGTTTTTACCGACAGAAGCTCCAGATGGAACACTCGCACTTGCTTTTATCCCGTTATTAAGTTCAACTTCAGCTTCAAGAGTGGGATTTGCTCTTGAATCAATGATTTGTCTTGCTGTTATTTTTTCAATTAAAATTGTCATAGTTTAATACTATGACAATTTAACAATTATTTAATTAACCGGCTGTCTATAATTATCGTCCAATATCAAGAGCACTTGTTGCCATTGATTTTGATATAGACATTACCCCTAAAGAAGCTTCATAAGCACGCTGGGCAATTGTTGCATCTGCAATATCGACCATTGCATTGGTATTTGATGTTCGAATATAACCCTGCGAATCAGCATCAGGGTGTCCTGGTTTGTAAATTTTTGCTCCAGGAGTAGGGTCTTCTATAATTCCATCAAAATTTACCCCTCCAAGTCCTCCTGAACCTAAAAGCGCGCCGACTCCCATTGAAGATAGTACAGTAGCAAAACTCTGGTCTTGATTGGATGATATTATAGGAATTTTTCTTGTGTAGTTAGGAGTGTCAATATTTGCGATATTTTTAGCTGCAATTTCAACACGTTTTCCATGGACTGCTAAGCCCTCTCTTCCGATTTCAAATGCATTCATTAAGCCCATTTATACCTCTTTTCTAACCGTTTGATGAAACATTAAGGGCGGTTTTAATCTGCGTTATTGTACTTGATAAATTTCTTACTGCAACACTGTAGTAAAGGTAGTTTTGCTGCATAAGAGCAAGTTCGTCTTCTGTACTTATATTCTCAGTTGAACTTGAGTTTGTTATTGGTCCTGGACCATATTTTTGAGTTAGTTTTGCTTCAATGTTAGATGAAACACCACTGTTTAAGTATTGAAAAAAGCTGACATCTTTTCTTTTGTATCCGGTTGTGTGCATATTTGCAATGTTATCAGATAGTGCCTCTTGACGCTGGGAGACTAAAGTAAGTATTTTTTGAGGCTGATTTAACAGCTGCGTTGGAATTAAGCTCATTTATCTTTCTTTCTAATCATTCAAACTTATTGCTTCGTTGTACATTGTATCTACTGCCTGCATTAGCTTTGAAGTTGCAAGAATTGAAGCATTGATTCTTGAAACCATGTAAATTTCACTAATTGCATCAAGATTTGATCTTTCAATCCCGTATTGCTTGATAAAATTGTGATTCTCAACAAGTGTCATTTGTCCTGAACCATCAGTTGCAATAAACTCATTAGCTCCAGCATCTTTTAGCGCTTCAGGGTTTTTAAACTGTACAAGGGGTATAGTTCCCACGTATTCGGGTTCGTCTGTAAGTTTTTGATAAGTATAAACATCCCCGTTTTCTCTTATTTCCGTTTTTTCAGCTGCAGCATCAATTATAATCCCGCTGCCCACTAAGTCTCCGGTTTTAGTGACTAAATAGCCTTCTTTGTTCATCATAAAAGAACCGTCTCTTGTGTATCTAATCTCTCCTTGAGGAGTTGTTACAGGGATATAGCCCGCCCCTTGAACAGCAATATCCAAGGGATTGTTTGTGATTAAAAACTCACCGGTTTTTGTATCAATCCTCTCAACCCCATAAACCGAACCATCGGCATCAATAATATCTTCAAATCTTACTGCTTTATATCCATTGGTATTTAAATTTGCAATATTTTGAGTAGCATAAGCAAGCCTGTCAAATTCAGTTGTTAAGTTCATACTTGCTTTTCTTACAATACCTTGTAAATTATATGCCATAAGATAAATCCTTATTATACCTGACCTAGTCTTGAAATTGCGTTCGATAGCTTTGAATTTTGCATTTTAAACATTTGTCTGTTTGCTTCAAAACTTCTTTTATAATTTGCCATTTCAATATATTCGCGCTCTAATTGCACATTAGAGCTTTCAACATAGCCCTGGCGGACACAATTAGAAGCTGTGCGCTCACCTTCAGCACTTACAATTCCAAGAGTTCCTGCATGGATTAAACCTCTTTTGTTATCGTCAAAAACCCCAATTTTACCATCAAGTCCAATGGTAATTCTATTTAGCTCTTGAGGTACATAAGGAAGAACAATAGGCAAACCCCCGCTTGATAAGACTTTTTGATTGTTTTGAGTTAATAGTTCTCCTTCTTTGTTTAATTGAAACCTGCCGTCTCTTGTTAGTTCAATACTTCCGTCTGGATTCAACACTTGAAAATAGCCCTTTTCGCTTAATGCAACGTCTAAAGGTCTTTGAGTGAGCGCAAGTCTTCCTACCTGGGTATCAATATTATGAGAAAGAGCGTTTGTGCCAATGTATTGGGCAAAAGAAGAAATTACAGCTTCTTTTCTTTGATATCCGATTTTATCAAAACCGACAACGTTTTCTCCAAAGATTCCCATTATATCCATATCAAGCTGCATTGCATTAATTGATTGAGCTAATCCATTGGCATCGAGTCTTATTCCTGCTGCAAGTTTCATTTTCTTTTTAATACCTCTTTTTTGTTAAATTAACGACGCTATTATAGTTTTCTTTATTGAATGAGAAAAAAATACACTGTATGGTTTAGTTTTAATGGCAATATTACAAAAGTCAAGCAATAATTATTGAATTAATAAAAAAAATAAAATATAATAAAAGCTATGGATGAGAATAAAGAAAAAATTGAATTAATAAAGAAATCTTTTGAGTTAAAAAACTCAAAAAGATACAAAGAAGCTCTTGTTTTGCTTTATAAAGCACTTGAATATGATGATATTACAGATGATAATGTCGAATTGTTATCACAAATCGGTCAATTGCATATCCTTTTAAACAACTATGATAGAGCGCAGGAGGAATTTCAAAGAGCGCTTTCAATTAACCCTTATCATGTTTTTAGTATTCAAAAGTCTTTTGAAGTTTTCTATATTCAAAAACAATATCAAAAAGCACTTATGACAGCTCAAAAACTTTGTGAAACAGATAGAAGCCCAAAGAGTTACTATTATTACCTTCAAATACTAATTAAGCTTGACAAAACACAGGATGCACTTGAAATTTTTAATAATCTTGATGAAAACATTAAACTTGATACAGATATTCTTTATTTAATTTCAACAATTAGCGAAAACGAAAGAAAAGAAGTTCTATTAAACAGAATTATTGAACTTGATGAAACAAATGAGTCAGCAAATCTGGATTTAGCACAAATTGCTTTTGATAAAGGGGATTTAGATAAAGTTATTAAGTGCTGTCTTAATTTGGATGATAAAAATCCTATTGCGCTTTATTATCTTGGCGTTATTGAATCAACCAAATGCAATCATCCGAAGGCATTAGAGCTTTTATTAAAAGCAATTAAGTATGACTGTGATACGCATGATTTTTATCTTGATCTAGCAAAAACCTACATTGATATTTCGTTTTTTACAGAAGCTCTTGTTGCGCTTAAAAAATCCATTAACTATTCTTTAGTTAAAAACGACAAAAGCAATCTGGATGAAAAATACTTTCTCTCAGGCTGGATTCTAATTAAACAAAACCAAATTCAAAAAGCCCTTATTAATCTTAATTCAATAAATAAAGAGTCTTCTTATTATACAACAGCGCAAATTCTTATTCAGACTATTAATCTAAAAAAACAGAATTTGTCAGCGGCAAAAGCGGTTTTAGAGAAATATCTTGCTAAAGAAAAAGATAATTTATTCTTATTGGATGCTCTTGGAATTGTTTATAAGGAATTAAAACTCTACAAAAAAGCTGTTGAGGTTCTTGAATGCGCTTATAGACTTTATCCTGATTCAATTTATTATGTTTTAGAGATTATTGACCTATTAATTGATGATAAAAACTACGATAAAGCTTTTGAGCTCATTGATGAACAGCTAAAAATCCATTCTAACTGCGCTAGTCTTTATAACTCCAAAGCAAGGATTTACTACAGGAAAAACGAGCTTGAAAAAGCTCTTGAGTGCTTGAATCAATATATCAATCTTGATAGGAATAATTCTGAATCCTATTATTTTAAAGGCTTGATTCTAGCTGATATTAGCAGGTTTGAAGAAGCTAAAAACTGCGTTTATACAGCTTTGAGATTGAATCCTGTAGTCGGCAAGTATTATTACCAGATGGCAAGATGCTACAAAGGCTTAAAAGAGTATGATAATGCATTTTTGTATATAAAAGAAGCAATTGAAATTAACAATAATGAAATCGGCTATAAAAAACTGGCTTATGAAATTGCGCTTTTATTGGGTAATCAAGAACAAATAAAACTTTTCGAGAATCAACTAAAAAGAAGTGAGTCGATAGTCAGGATAAATAGATAAGAATTGAAATTAAAAAAAGGAGGTTTTTACAAAACCCCCATTTCCCCATTAAAAAATTTCTATTAATAAACCTGAGAATATTTTTTTCTTATCTCTATAATATTATTGTAGCAAACATTTATCTTATTGCAAATTAATATTTATAACTATATTTTACAACTGTAGTAATTAGAAGAATATCCTATAAACAGAGGATTTTGGACCTATAAAAGAAGTTATAAAAGTTAACATTTTTTTGATTTTACAAAAAAAATTAATTAAAATAGAATATATTACCATGACAAATTTTAATCCAATAAACAACTACAACATTCTAAATAACTTTATAATTGGCGAAAAACCCTCTCAAAAGCAAGCTTTTCCTCAAATTACAACAGCTGATAAACCACTCAATCCAATTTGCAATGAACTTTTAATAAACTATAGAACTTTTGAAATTGATAATGCTAATTTGATTAAATATTTACAAAATTTAATGAATATGCCTTCTTCAATTGATAAATTCATTAAAAATTTGGATACTAATACTCTAAACCCTTTATCATTCAAGGTTTTAGCTGATGATTTAATTAATTTAAAAGAACTTAAAGAATTATTGAGTCACAATTCAAAACATGCTCAAAGCAAGATTTTGTCACAAATTGCATATTTATCTAAAACCATAGATTCAACCCAGCTAAATGAAATTGTAAATGTGCTTAGCTCAATTCAAGTCAACAAAGAAAGCTTAAAAGAGCTGTTATTACTATATATTCCAATTAATTTAGAATCTTTCAATAAACAAGTTGATTACACAAACCTTGAAGAAGAACAAAGGGAAAAAATAAACAATTCAACACTTACAATAATGCTTGAAACAATTAATTTTTCAAATATTCTGGTATTGTTGAGCGAAGCTCAAAATGAACTTTTGGTTGAAGTTATCTCAAATGAAGCTTTTCCAGCCGGCAAGTTTAGAGCCGTTATTGAAACTATCAGCAAAGAGTCCTTTATTAATTTATCTATTGAAGCTAAAGTTATAAAAACGCAAAATAGATCTAATAAACAAAATTTTAAAATTCTTTCTAATGATTTTGTTTCAACAAATTCAATTATTATTTCTCATATAATTATTAAAACGATTTTTAAATTTGACAATGATTTCACTATTTAATTTTTTTCAAACTCGATAAGAAGTTATTATGCTCAACATCACCTTCTACTTGAGTTAGAAAAATTTGCGTTTTTTCTTCGGCAACATCAATCTGCGGTAAATCAACAAGTTCAGCTGCATAGTAATTAGCATCGTTTTTTGAGTTCAATTGAACTTTATTAGCAAGAGTGTTTAAACTAATGTTTCTTAAGAATCCGAATACTGATTTTTTATCAGATGAGAATCTTGTGTAAATTCTGAGTGAAGTATCGTGTTTTTCAAGGTCGAAACGACCTCTGATTAAAGCACTTAGAGATTTTGAATAGGATTGAATATTAATCTTGGAAACAACATTATCTTTGATTCTTAGCTCCCCTTGGATTTTATCAAATTTCCCCTCAGGAATGCTTACAATATCAATAATTGCAGCAGGACTTATCATTGCAACAGGGTTTCTAAAGACTGAAGCAATTTTTAGCGCATATTCAACTAAACCGATTTTTCCAATTGTTCCTTCATTAACTAAAAACTTAATAGAGCCGTTCATTTTCATTGTTTTATCCGTATTAAGCTCAATTAATCCAGAAGCCTTGCCTTGTATTTCTTTATCAAGATTGAATAAAACTTTTGCCATTAGATTTGAATCAACATCCTTGACTCCAAGTCGAACATAGTGTTTTAAATTCTTCAAATCGCATTCGACTTTAAGAGTTGATATACCTTGAGCGATATTGAACTTATTGGATTGGATTCTCATTACACCCTTATCATCAAGGGTTAGTTTTGCTTTGATATTAGAAAAAGTAAGTTCTTTATAGTTTCCTTTATCAAGTGTAAAATCTGCTTCTTCAATTCGAATAAGGTTTGTATCGAACATATAGTTATCATCAGCAATATCATCTTCACTATTAACTACAGAAGGAGAAGCTTCAGTATTTGTTGTGTTAACAGCTGTTAGAAATCTTTCAACATCAACATTATCAAGGCTTAATGCCATATTCTTAATTACAAACGGCGGCTGTAGTTCATTTTTGATTTTTCCTTGAAAATCATAGTTAGCCCTTTTGAATCTTCCTTTTATGTCAAAATTGATTAGATTAGAATCTGTTTTTAATATAGCTTCTTTGATAAATATTCGCTGCTGGGGGGCAAAGGTGTTTTTTAGAATCATATCAGCTTTCAAGCAGGGAATATTGTTTCTATAATCTATATGAAGATTACCTTTAATTGTTCCTTTTTTTAACAATTGCTCGGATGCAAAGATATTTAAAAACTCACTTGGCATTTCCTGGCCAAAAGAAAAACCAATACTATCAATGTTTCCCAATAAATCCATTTTAGCATCCAAAACAAGAATTGGGGTTAGTTTTACTCCTTTTCTAATATCATTTGCAATATAATAGTTAATATTCTTAATATCTAAGCTGTCGCCTTCAATATGAAAATCTCCTTTAACAGCTCTATCATAGTCACTAAGGGCAGATTTTTCATTGCTTATGCCAAAATTAATTCCTTTAGAAATTTTAGCCAGCCAGGTGATATCCATTATATTGTTTTTAGCTTTGTATATAATTCTTGTTCCAACTGGTTTTGAAACAAAAAGGGTTGTATTGTTAATTAACCTTGCAAGATAGTCTTTAAAAAATTCATTAGCTATAACAGTATCAATTGTAATATTAGAATCGAAAGTTTTATAATAATCCTTAATATCGCCATAAATTTTTAAATTATTCTTCTTATTCTTGCCCCAATAGCCGATTAAGTCAACAAAATTGATTTTGTCAGGCGTAACTATAATTTTTCCTTTGATAATATTAAGAGGAATATAGGATAAATCTTTTAGCTTTGCTTTTGTGTTATTAACTATAATCGTTCCTTTTAGATCCTCGTTTTTTAAATTAAAGCTAAAACTTATATTGCCCTCAGGATTAGTCAAGGGTTTTAGGAGTTCTTCCCCGTTTTCAATTGCAATATCACAATTAACAAGATTGAAAATATCGGCTAAGTAAAATTTATCTGAGACAATATCAGCATTTAACCCTTTTTTGTCTATTTCTGCACTAACTTTTAATCTTGAATCATTAATTAAAAACTTAAAATCCGATACTTGCAATCTATCATCATACAGTCTGATTTCATCAATTGTAGTTGCAATAATATCAGCATAAAGTTTATTGTTTTTCTTAATTAGTACTTCAAGATTGAACCCGAGGTTTTTGTATTCATTATCATAATCAATAAAAATATCTTTTGCATAAACTTCAATATTTGTTTTGTTTAAGTTATAGGATAAATCCAGATTATTAAGTTTAATATCAGCATTGTAAAAATCAACCTTAAAGTCTGACGATTCACTCTGCGCAGCAAAAACAGGAATTACTTCAATCAGTTTATCTGCTTTTATAGTAAGAGTATCAGCAATAAGTTTATTAAGTTTTATTTCTTTTCTTAATATTCTATTAAAAGAAACAGAACTGTGAAAATTTTCAAGTTCAACTAAAACAATAGAGTTTTTAGATAAAATTAATTTATCTACACTTAAGTCTATTATTGGTTTTATGGAGGTTTTGATATTTGGATTTTTAATATCTAAATCCATTTGCAATAAATTTGAACTAATGTTCTTAATATTTGTTATAAAAAAATCAGATTTAATTATAAGGTTTAACCCAACCAGATAAAACCAGCAAATAAAGCCGAATATAGCGGTAAAAATTAATATTAAAATTCCAAAAAAATATTTTTTTAACATAATAAAAAAATTATAACATAAAGAATTTATGATATTATATTAATATGAAAAAATTAACATTAATATTTTTGTCTGTTCTAATAACACTAAACACTGCTATAGCTGAGGAATTAGTTGAAACATATAGTGTTGATAATAAATTTGGTTTAATAAAAAATGATGTAAAAATAACCGAACCAAAGTACAATAAGCTTATAAGACTTGGTGACAGCTCTTTTTTGTTTTTGTATAAAAATAAATATGGAATAATTTCTAATGATGGAGAAATTTTGGTTGAGCCAAAATTCACAAAAGCCCAGAGATTTGCTTCAAGATTTGCAAAAATGGGCTCTAAAGGGCTCTGGGCGCTTTATAATGAAAAAGGTGAAGCAATAGTTGACAGGGAGTATTCTTCAATCGATATTCTTTTCGGCCGGATGTTTCTTGTTTCAAAAAACTATAAATACGGCTTAATTACCTACGAAGGAGATATCATCCTTGCTCCTGTAGCTGATGATATTTACATGCCGAAACCTAATATATTAAAAATTAAGTATGAGGGTGATTGGTATGAAATTGAGCAAAAAAACAAAGAAACAATGGAGCTTCCCTCAACTTTTTCTGAATTTAGCGAAGAGCAGAAAGATTTTAAAATAACCCAGATTATAGAACAGCCAATTGTAAGTACAGGTTATGGAATAGTTAGTGCAAGCGACTATTTTATTAAAGTTTTTTCTTCAATATCACCTGCTTATGAACAGACAATAGATGAACTTGTCTTGAATCACGGAGCAGACACAGCATTAATTCTAACTAAACCAATCTGGCTTTTACAGTTTCCTTTTGTATATGGAAAAAACTATATTAATAACATAAAAGCTCCTAATAATGGACCTTTAAGTGATGTTAAAACGAATTTAAAGAGTAAACTAAAAACATGATTTTATTTTTATAAAAGAGGGGCATATGCCCTCAAATACCAAAATACGAAACATTTTCTCGAGCTCCTTTAAAAATTTTTGGAGCTCTTTTTATTCTATCTGTAATAATAGGTTCTTTGGTATTGTCTTCTTTCAATATTGGGATAAGGATTGTTTGAATTAGGATAGCGGATATTTCTTGTCGGGGATTGATTGTAGTATTGTCTTTGTCTGGCTGCTCTTAATCTTTGATTGGATAACTGCTGCTGTAATCCAATATACTTAGAATAACGATACTGACCAAATTCACTCGCTAGAGTTGGTGTTATAAGCAATAGAAAAACAATAAGAAGTTTCATAATTAATTTTTATGCTATATCCCAGCGACCGCAGGTACCGCCCCAGCGGGCAATAATGTTACCTTTGATATCTGAAATTTTTTCAATTTTATCTCTATCTTGAACTTCTTTTCCTTCAAGAATTGTAATTACTTCACAATTATTAGAACAACCCGTGCATTGACAGGTAATACTGTGAAACTCAAGGTCTTTAATTGTCCAGCCTTTGAATTTTGTTGGTTTTTGAGTGAATTGGTGATTTTCCATAGCAAGCATTGCAGCTCCTATCGCTCCCATGGTCTGGTGGTGGTCAGGAACAATGATTTTGTGACCCAATGCTTCTTCGAATGCTTTTACCATGCCTTTATTGGTTGCAACTCCTCCCTGAAAAGAAATGCAGGGCAGTAAATCCTTACCAAGTGCAAGATTGGATATATAATTCCTTACTAAAGCCTGGCAAAGTCCATATAACAAGTCTTCAACCGCATAGCCAAGCTGCTGCTTGTGAATAAGATCAGATTCAGCAAAAACACCGCATCTGCCGGCTATTCTAGCTGGAGACTTAGACTTGAGAGCAATATCTCCAAAATCTTTAATATCAACATTTAATCTTTGCGCTTGATGATCCAGAAAACTTCCTGTTCCCGCGGCACAAACAGTATTCATTGCAAAATCGGTAACAATTCCGTCTCTTAGGATAATGATTTTTGAATCCTGTCCTCCGATTTCTAAAATCGTTTGAACATCAGGTATTGCGCTGCTTGCAGCAACTGCATGGGCTGTAATTTCGTTTTTTATAACATCAGCGCCGACTAACGCTCCTGCCAGGTGTCTTCCGGAACCCGTTGTTCCTACAGAGCAAATTTCATACTCTTTTCCTTGTGCTTGATTGAGTAAACTATCAAGGCATTTTTGAACTGCAATAACAGGCTGTCCTGCTGTTCGAGTCATAAAACTGTCTACATACTGTCCGTTTTCATCAACCAGAGCTATTTTTGTAGTAACGGATCCTACATCAATTCCTAAATAAGTTTTCATCATGGTTACTATTCTAATACAAAAAAAGATTTTAAATCAACTTAAAACTTTTTTGTTATATAATATCTTTATGGAAAAAACAAAAATTAAATTCGGAACCGATGGTTTTAGAGGAATAATTGCAAAGGATTTTACCTTTGAAACTGTTGAAAAAATTATTAATGCTATATCAGTTTATCTAAAAAAAAGAGAAACTAATAAAACTGTTATCGTAGGCTATGACCCAAGGTTTTTAGCAGGAAATTTTGCCAGGTTTTGTGCAGAGTTATTAAAAAACTATGGGTTTAAAGTAATTCTATCTAAAAAAATTGTCCCTACTCCTATTGTTGCTTATTGCGCTAAGTATTACCAAAATAGCGCAGGAGCTATAATGTTAACCGCTTCGCATAATCCAAAAGAATACCAGGGAATCAAGTTTATCCCTAATTACGGAGGTCCTGCAGGCAAGGAAATTACAGATGAAATTGTTCAATATTTAGATCAAATTCCTTTTTCTGATTCTAAAGGAGAAATAGTTGAAGCTGAGCTTGATAAGGATTATTATAAACACTTAGAAAAATTAATTGATTTTAGTGCGATTCAAAAAAACCCTCCTAATATTATTTTTGATGGCTTATATTCTAGTTCAATCGGGTACTTTGATAAAATTTTAGATAAATATAAAATTCGATATGAATCTTATAATATGTACCATGACTGTTGTTTTGGCGGCGGTTTGCCGGAGCCTAAACCTCCTTATTTAAAGCATTCAAAAAAAGGTTTTATTACTTTAGCAAATGATGGAGACGCTGATAGATACGGGGTAATTGATGAATCCGGTAATTATGTTCATCCTAATACTATTCTTGCGCTTTTGTTAAGATATCTTGTCTTAAAAGGAAAAAAAGGAGCAATGATAAAAACCGTAGGGGTTTCAAATCTTATAAGCTCAGTTTGTGAGAAGCTGAATATTAGATCAATAACTACTCCTGTCGGCTTTAAGTGGTTGAGCGAAGCAATGAGAAACAATGAAACAATTCTAGCAGGAGAAGATTCAGGCGGTCTTTCAATAGGGGAGCATATCCCTGAAAAAGACGGATTGTTAGCTAATTTGTTGATTATTGAAATGATTTCAAAAACAAACAAAACCCTGACTGAATTGCAAAAAGAACTTATGGAGTTTGTAAACTGTACTTTTTATACAGATAGGGTCGATATTAAACTCGAGAATGATAAAAAAACACAAGAAATTAGTGAAAAATTTTTAGAATTTCAAGAAATTGCCAATTTGAAAATTAAAGAAGTTTTAACAATTGATGGGATAAAATTTTTCCTAGATGATAAACTATCTTCTTTGTTAATAAGAAAAAGCGGAACTGAGCCGCTTTTAAGGTTCTATATTGAATCTTGTGATAAAAATAAGCTGCAAAAAATTAAAGAATTTGTATTTGAGGAAATAAAATGAATCTTTTTGACTCATTAGAAAACAACAATAGACAAACACCCTTAGCAGAATTAATGCGTCCTAAGACTCTTGATGAGTATTTAGGGCAGGGCAATATAATTAACGAAAACTCGCCTTTTTTAAAGCTATTAAAGGCAAAAAGGCTTTTTTCTTTTATTCTCTGGGGTCCTCCAGGATGCGGTAAGACAACTCTAGCTAGATTAATTGCAGGTTTTTACAATGCTTTTTTTATTGAGCTTTCAGCAGTTAATTCTGGTGTTAAGGATATTAAAGAAACGGTTGAAGTCGCAAAAGTTAAGCTACGAGAGGGGTTAAAAACAATTGTTTTTATAGATGAAATTCATAGATTCTCAAAAACCCAGCAAGACGCACTTTTACCGCATATTGAAAAAGGGCTTTTTTATTTTATAGGCTCAACCACACAAAACCCTTCTTTTCATACTGTCCCTGCCTTAATTTCGCGCGCTCAGGTAGTTATTCTAAATAAACTTGATAACTCCTCTCTTGAAACTATCCTAAAGCAAGGATTATCGTATTTATCTAAGAACTATGGGGAAAAATCAATAAGCGAGGATGCTCTAAAAACAATAATAGAACTATCCCAGGGGGATGCAAGGTTTTGTCTTAATTCTATTGAAAAGCTATATTTTATTTGCGATAAAACAATTGAAAAATCGGTAGTTGAAGAGCTGTTGCAAAAATCTTCAATAAGATATTCAATTGATTCTCATTATGACTATGCAAGTGCGTTTCAAAAAAGCCTGAGGGGCTCGGATGCTGATGCTGCAATTTATTATTTAGCAAAAATGCTTCTATCAGGAGAAGATCCAAGGTTTATTGCAAGAAGACTTGTTGTTTGTGCAGCAGAAGATGTTGGAAACGCTGATTTTAGAGCTCTTTTAATAGCAGAAGCTGCTCTTCGATCAGTTGAGTTTTTAGGCATGCCGGAAGCCAGAATTCCCTTGGCGCAAGCAGTTGAGTTTGTTGCAAAAGCTAAAAAATCCAATAGGGCAATCACTGCAATCGATAGAGCTATGAATGATATTAACTCAGGACTTGATTACCTTCCCCCGAAACACTTGAGGGATGCTCATTATAAAGATGCAAAAAAATATGGATTTGGCATAGGCTATGTTTATACCCATGATAATCCGGATTTTAAGCAGCAGTTTTTGCCTGATGAAATTAAGGATAAAAAATATTTTAGCTAAGGTTGCAAAACTACTTTGTTTTATGTAAGATAATTGTAAAGCTTTGTAAAATATAGTTTTATTATCAGCAAAAATTTTTATGTTTTAATTTTATAGATATGTGTTGATTTTGCCCTAAGGAGGTAAATATGATAAGTGGTGTAACGTCAAATCCTGTTAATAGCTCAATTAGTTTTGCAAAAAACGCTAAATCGGATGCAGAAATTAAAGAATTCATAGATGTTCCTTTTGTTGAGCTGGAATCAACTCCTGATAATGATAAATATGAAAATAAGCCAAAAAATGATAAACAAGAACTGAGTTTTGATGAAAAAATTGGTTACTTTGAAAAAACAAGAGACCATTTAGCGCAGAATGTCCATGTTTCAACTGTTTTAGCAAGTTTTGGAGCTTTAGCTTTAACTGTTGCTAAAGGTAAAAACGGCGTTGCAATGTTAAGAAAAGTTTTAGTTAAAGGCGGCGAAGGACTTTCTACAGGAATAGTTAATACTTGGCATAAGATGACTAAAAAAGATACAACTCAAGCGATTAGCAAAATTAAAGATAAAGCAGAAAAACTATTAAGTGATAAGAAGAATGACAAGTTCTTACAAAAAATTGGAAATTTTGTACAAACAATAACAGGTAAAAAGGAAAAAGCTGACTCAGTAGTAAAAGCACTTGAAAGACACGGGCTTGTTAATGGAAACAAAATTCTCGACTTTTTGGTAGCTCTAGGAATTGCGGTTCCTGTTACAGATAGAGTATCAGACGGCTTTGAACAAAAAGCTGATAAAAGAGACTTAATTGTCGTTGCAAAAGAACTATTTGATGAGGTCGTAGCTTCTTAAAGTATGAAAATAATTTCAACTATAAAAACTCTTCCGGCTAAAGCCTATAATGGCATTAATGATCTTGGACGAAGCGCAATAGATAATTATCAAAAATCTTGTGCTAAATTATCGAAAAACCCTGTTGTACAAAAGGCTAAAGAGCATAAAGAAACTATTGTAGGTTCAGCCTTGGTTTTAATAGCTTTATCTGGCTTTATAAAGCTTATAAGTGCTATAAATAATAAAATTAAACAAATAAAAAACGATAGGTATTATAATTAGACAAATTGTTTATTAGAAAATAAGCTAATTAAATTTCTTTCTTATTTATTTTATAAAACAAAAGGAAAAAATAAAAAAGAAAGAAAAAAAGTGAAAAAAATTATTAGTTTAGCTTTACTATTGTGTGTTTTTAGTTTTAATACAGGTTTTGTTTTTGCGCTTGATAGTCTTAATGACCCCAAGCACCCTTGTTATAATGAGATATTCCTTAATGTAGATAAATATGAAAAATTTAACAGAAAAGTTTTTGGTTTTAACTTAAAGCTAAACAGGATTTTTGCTAAAAAAATTCATATACTCTGGGCAAGTCTTTTTCCTGACTTTGTAATTAATTCTCTTAATAATGCTTATAGCAATATTGAATATCCCAAAAGACTTGTGAGTTCTTTATTGCAAAGAGATGTTCAGGCTGCTAAAAACGAGACAAAAAGATTTGTTATTAATACAACTCTTGGTTTAGCTGGTCTTGTAGATGCTGCAGATAAGATTTTTCATCTTGAAATGTATAATGAAGATATGGAACAAGCATTAGCTAAATGCAAGATGTGCTGCGGGAATTACCTTGTTTTGCCTTTTATCTCTTCTACCACTTCAAGAGATATTGTAGGAAGAATATTAGATTTTGCACTTAACCCTACAACCTATGTAGCTTCCCCGATTGCAGCAGCTGTTAAAATGGGTCTTTTGATTAATAGAACCGCTTATATCCAGCCGATGATAAAAATGGTTGAATCAAACTTTGTTGATCCTTATGATATCGCAAGAAAGTTTTTTGGAGTTGAAAAATACATTAAACTATCTAATTATGATAGAACCTCTGTTCTTGCTAATCTTGATAATGATTATGACGAGCAGGATTTGGTCGATAACAAAAAAGAAGATCTTGAGGTTAAAGGAAAGATATCCGGCAGTGAAAACCTAATTCTTAATGATGGAGTTAATAATGACTTAAGTGCTGATATCTTTCTAACAGGCTACAATCCGCAGAATCCTGTATTGGATTCAATGAGAACAGCATTGTTCGATTTAAGAGAGATTAACAAATCTCCCTGGAGCGAAATTTCTATTTGGAATCGTAGTTTTAATAAAAAAATTAAAACAGCAAAAATTGAAGTTTCAAAAGACAGAGAAAAGTATGCGTTTCGATATATTCTGCAAAAAAACAAAATGTCACCCTTAGCAATAATTTTCCCCTCGGTTGGTGAAGGAATTAACAATAACCATAGTACAATTCTTGCTAAATTATTCTATGATGAAGGTTACAGTGTTATAATCCTTGGGAGTCACTTCCAATGGGAGTTTTTAAGGAGTGTTGATAAAACTCACAATCCTGGTTTAATTAAAGATGATGTTAAGTATATTAATTTAGTTGTTAACAATTCAATCAATTATCTTTCTAAAAAATATGACAGAGTATTTTTAAAAAGAACTGCCCTTGGAACTTCCCTGGGAGCTTATGCAGTAATGTTTTTAGCAAATGAACAGTACCAAATTGGTGCTAATAATATTGATAAGTTTATTGCAATCTGTCCTCCTTATGATTTAGTTTATGCAATTAGACAAATTGATAAAATTATTGACTCTTGGAAAAACTATCCTAATGATTTAAGACAAAAAGTTGCAATAACAACCGCAAAAGTTATGAAAGCATACAATGAAAAAGAAAAATTCAACAAGGATTCTAATTCTCTTCCTTTCTCTAATTATGAAGCTAAGTTGATTAGTGCCTTTATTTTTCATCAAAAATTATCTGATTTATTATACACAATTGAAACAAGAGATAACCCGAATATTGATAAAAAAGAGCTTTATAGTGCAATTTATACTTATAATTTTGAAGATTATATTAAGAAATATTTTCTTGTTAACCATAGTTTTGATGAGCTATCAAGAATCACTTCTTTTAACTCGATTTCGAATTATTTAATAAACTCTGATAATTATCGAATCTATCACAGCCTTGATGATTATTTGACCAATAAAAAACAGTTAAAAGAACTTAAAACCTTGTGTGATAACAAACTAACACTGTTTAACAACGGGGCGCATCTTGGGTTTTTGTACAGAGAAGAATTTGTAGATGAGCTAAGGAAAGAAATAAAACTAAAATAGACTTGTACTTAAAAAGTAAATTGTTGTAGAATAAATTGTATGATGAAAAAAACCTTCCTACTTTTTATTCTTCTTATTTTTGGTCTTGTTGCTTTTTTTGGTTACAATAGAACAACCAAAAAAAACGAACAAAAAAAACTCACTTTTTGGTCAATTCAACTAAAACCAATTTATGAAAAGGAAATGAATAAAATTATTTCCGAGTTTGAAATCCTTCATCCTGATTATGAAGTTATTTGGATTGATATTCCAATTCAAGAAGCACAGAAAAGAACCCTGGCTTCAATTCTATCCTCAAATCCTCCTGATATTATCAATCTTAATCCGGATTTTTCTTTAGCTTTAGCTCAAAAAAACGCTCTTGAGTTTTTTGATGAAGATAAACTTGAACAATTTCACCCCAAGCTATTGGATAAACTCAAGTACGCAGGGAAAATTTATGCTCTTCCTTTTTATGAAACAAGTCCTGTAACTGTTTACAACAAAGAACTATACAGCAAGGTTTCAAATAAAGAGTTTCCTAAGACTTATGATGAGCTTTTCTTATTAGCTCCTGAGGTGAAAAAAGTTTCTAATTCTGCAATTTTTGTTTCTTCTTTGAATGAAAACGATACTTTATCTAAAATTCTTAATAAGTATGGGGTTTATTCTCTTAGTTCACAGGAAGATAAAGATAAAGCACTCGGGGTTTATTTAATGTTTGATCAAATGTATAAAAACGGATATTTGCCCAGTGATATTCTAACAATTAATCATAGAGAAGTTGTTGAGCGTTATATGTCTAATCAAGCTCTAAGTGTTGTTGCGGGGTCTAATTTTATCAATATGATTAAGCAAAATGCTCCTGATATTTACCAAAAATCTCAAATTGCTCCTCAATTAAGCGCTGATAGTTTAAACTATGATATTTCGCTTATGAACTTAATTATCCCAAAAAAAGCTAAGAATAAAGAGCTGGCTTATGAATTTGCGCTTTTATTAACAGGAGAAAAACAGCAATTAAGACTTGCAAAACTAACCAATGTACTTCCTGCTAATAAATATGCTCTTAATAATGAATACTTTAAGAACTGCTCTAATGATATCTTAGATAAATCAAGATGTATTAGTGTAAAACAGCTGGATAATCTTTCTTGTCGTGATTTTGGATCTGAGAATAAAAAATTGATTAATGAACTTTTAAATAAAACATTAGAAGAAATTTTACTTAATAAAAACGCTAATGAAAGTTTTATAGAAGAAAAAATCAACCTGGCTTCTTTAAAACTGCAAATTCTGCAAAAAAAGTAATAAATTTTAATATTAGCTAAAGTTTTTTATACCCAATGACGTTAATTCCATTAACAAATGGAAAAAATGCAATGGGTGATAATTACAATACAAATTTATTCAATTTTAATCTAACTTCCTTTAAAACCTCTCAAGGGACAATTAATTCAAGTACTCAAAATTCTTTAGATAAATTTCTTTTTGATTTTGATGTGAAAAATCTTGAAAAAACACAGGATTCAAATATTGATTTATTAAATGAAGCTCTTAAGGAGTTTAATTTTTCATATAAAGAGGAAGAAAAGACAACAGCAGTTGATAATCCTCTTGAGCTAATAAACGAAGAAGAAATCGATAAGGCTCAATCTGTACTTGTTAATATTGGCAAAAAGTATAACAATTCTACAAAACCTTTTGATTTGACTCAGCAAAATCAGGCTTTTGCGCTTGATATTCTTGTCAATAATTTAGATTCAATAAAAAATCAATACAAAAATCAGCAGGATGAAGACGGGATTGTAAGTCAAGGGTTTAATTTATTAAAAGAACTTACTAATATTGGAGTGGATTCCAAAGAAGTTGAAGAAGCTATTGAGCTGCAGAGCAGTTTTATAGCTGAACTTCAACAAGCACTTAATAAAGAAAGTGATTTAAGTTTTGAGCAGGTTTGGAAAAATTATACAGGACAAGAGTTTTCAATTGATAAAATAATTGAATATCAACAATGTGCTAATGAATACAGTATTTTATATTCAGGCTTGCAAAAAGCAAATCAATTTGAACATGATATATCTAAAGCTGCTTCTTTAAAAGAAGTTCTTACTTTATACACCGAGTTCTATGGTGATGAAGAACTGGGAAGAGAAAAACTGGTTGAATATCTTAAAGACGGTTATTTAATAGGACAAGAATCATTCTCTACAATTAAAAGCATTGATATTAATGATAAAAACGAACTTGTTATAGTTAATGCTGATGATTATGTAGCTTATAATGATGAAAAAGATCTAAACTTTACAACCACTGTTTATAAGCTTGATGACACCACCAATTTATTGCTTCAGATGTACGACTATGATAAGGATAGATATTCTAATGAGTTTTTAGATACAATTGAAAAAACTCTTGGAAAAGATGAGGATGCAATTGTAAGTGATTATCAAAAAGCAAGAAAAAACGCTTTTAATAAAGCGGATTCAGTTCAAAATTTAATTAATAAGTACTGCAGTTCACAAGAAGGCTTTGCAAAAAAATTAGCAGGAACTCTTCAAATCGGAGGGCTTTGTCTTGTTGCAGCAGGAGCTGCTACAAGTTTTGTTTGTCCTCCTGCGGGTTTAGCTATGATGAATGCGGGCAAATACAGTGCACTAACAGGAATGTTTAGCGATAATGCAATTGAGCTTGTTGACAATTTAACTTCTAGGAATGGATTAAGCAAAGAAGAAGGCTGGAACTTAGCAAAAGATACCATTAAAGAGCTTCTATTATACTTTTCAGGCAAGGGAATAAATAAAGCCGCTCAAGGAGTTAAGAATCTTGTATTAACTGAAACACAAAGCCAGGTTCTAGCAGCGCTGTCTGAAATTGGAGCGGATGCTTCTTTAAGTTTAATTACAGATTTAGTTTTGATTGGTGAAATAAATGTTGAAGGTGAAGCAATCAGTCAGCTTCTTGGGATACTGACAGGAGTTAGCGGGGCAAAGGTTAATTCTTATTATAAAAATGCTTATGACAGTGCTAATTATAAAATTGAACAAAACGATATCAATGGTGCAATTGAAGGATTAAAAAAAGCAGGGCTTAAAGATAATCAAATAAAAACTTATCTAGATAATTTTACAACCAAAGAATACTCTAACACCTATGAATTATTAAAACTGGGAATAGACGAACAATTCTGCTCAAAAATTTCCCAATTGGATGAAAATTCCTACAAACAAGCTCTTGATTTTATCGATAAAGGAATTCCTGCTTCTAAAGCAGCAAGTGCTGTTTGTGATGAGACTACAATTAATAGGATTAATGATTTGCTTGAAAATCATCCTTCAATATCCAAGTATTATGCAGCAGATATTGCGCTTTTAGATTCTTATAACTATAAACAGGCACTTGAATTGATTGAAAATGAAAACTACAACGCTGCAGTAGCTCTAAAAGCAATATCTGAAGGCGATGATATGTACTACTACCTAATGGCAGTGGATGACGGGCTTGTTAGAAAAGAGATTACTAATGAAGTTGAAGCTAAGCTGTTAGCCATGGCTAAAGAACTGCAAAAAGAATACAGCTCGGCTGATTCAATTGAAAATAAGATGAGTGAAATTTTTAATACCGATGAATCCTATGTTTTTTCCTATAGAGCAAAAGGAATTGATTCAACTCTTGCAAAGTTAAAGAAAGGGTATGAAATAGGAAAAGTTAAACCTGATGATATAAATTCGGCAAGAAAAACTCTAAAGGATGCCTTAGGAACAAGGATTCAAATGAACTCTATCAATAAAACTTATACTTCTAGTATTATTAAAGAATCCACCAGCAATAAAGTAACTTATGAAGAACTTAACAGTGTGCTTAATGACTGTATTAAGAATAATTCTGATTTATCAGAACTTCCAAAAGAGTATCTTATAGCAATTGATGCACTTAAAGAAGTTCAAAACAAAGAAACATTTGATGCTTTATACAATGCTGTAAAAAATAGTGAAATTGAACTTACAGAACTTCACAACTACGGAAATCAGCTATCTTCCTACTTTACCAATAGACAGCTTGTTGATTTAGCACAGGTTTACGCTCAAACAAACAACAATGAAAAATTCTTGAAGTTAAATACTATTGATAACTTAAAAGAATATAGAGAAGTTGACCTTGATACCGTTAATAACTATAAAGAAGGCGATAATATCGATTTTCTTAATAATTTTAACCCTGAAAAATGCGATAGTGCAATGAAAGAATCAGGATACACTTCTTGTCAGATGAATATTGTATATAAAAAAGAAAATGGCACCAATGCCTATGGCGAGTTTCAAATAAGAGGAAAGGAAGTTAATGCATTTGCTGACATTGAACATATTCCTTATGATATTCGCATGGGTAAAATTACCGCTGCTGATAAAGAATATTTAGATATCTACACAACTATAAAAAATATGTCGCAAAACGGATATGATAATTATAACGAATATTTAAATCAGACTTATGAATACTTAAGGCTTAAAGAACTCGGTTTTGATATTGAAAAACCAAAACTCAAGGGTCCAATTCAAACTATAAAAGGAACTTACCTTGATAAGGAAGCTTTAAGCAAAATTGACTATGAAGGGCTTTCTAAATTCGCACATTAAATTTTTATAGTATAATAATTAAAAAAGGAAAAAAATGAATTTTAAAGTAAACAACAGACAAAATTTCAGCGGTATTAATAAAGTTATGACAAAAGACGATAAGCTAAAACTTTTTGCTAAGAATTTAGCAGCAATGACAATCAATGGAGCAAAAAAAGAAATTAATCAATACGGATTCCATAAACCCTATGTAGTTGCCTGCGAATCACCTACAGGAGCTGGCTTTGTAAAGTTTGCAATTGAATATACCCAGCCTCGAAAAAATGAACCTGATAACATCAAAAGTTTTGTAGTTGCAATTGAAAAAAACGAGGATTTGATTAGTAAAAACATCCTTAAAACAGGCTCAATGGAAGAAATTGAAAAATTCATTAAAGAAAACGATGATGCGCTCTATAAATCCTTAAAAGGACTTTTGGGTTAGTAAACTCTTTATTTGTGGAATTTATTAATAATAGACTTCAAGGGGATATTATTAATGTTAAAGACGCAAAAAAAGTCAAGTTTTTACTACAGCAAAAAAAGAGCTCGTTTTATTGCTTCAAAACTTCAATACAAAGACTTTATCTTAAGAGCAAATGACGAAGAATTCAGAAACTCCTATACAAGATACACTCTTGAACTATCAATACTTGACAATATGTTAAAATTTGCAAGCACTAAATCCGATATATGGAAAATCAATTCAAGAAAAAACAGCATTAAAAAAATATTAAAAGAACAAATGAATATTACAGTTGATTAAATCCGAACAGTTTTTCCCTGTTTAATTTTTTCAAGATTCTTTTTTGACATTGCTTTGTTTCTAGCTAGTTTTTGGACAAACTCAATTGCTTCAATGTCTCTTCTAACTGCACTTTTCAATCCTAAAACTTCGCTGTAGGTTAAAGAGTTTATTCTATCTGTTTCGCAAATTTCAAAAACAGACTTAAAGTTTTTTTGTGAATTTTCTTCATACCCGCTTAAATTCATCTTATAACAATACCAATTATAGAACTGATAGGCAATTGCATAAGGATTAACATTAAAACTGCTGATAACAAACATTTCAGGTGTCGAAAGACTAATTTTTTTGTTTAATATTAAATTAAGATAAAGCGCGCTAAAACCTTTCTTAGGATAGATAAATCCTTCAAATTCATTGATTCTATTGAGCATTTTTTGAGCATTTTTAACAACATAAACAGGGGTTTTTGCTCCTTTTATATAATCGAAAAATTTTTTGGGTTCTTCAAGAAAAGAACTAATCATTTTTTCAAGTTTTTTATCATTAACTTGTTTATCCTTAGTTGAGTTGTTGTCAATAACTAAAGTTGCCCCGCTTGCAGTATGGATTTTTTTGCCTGCGCAAACTCCGCCTTTTAGAATATCTTTTTTTAGCTTATCCATTCTTTTTTTATGGGCTTGCTGCTGTTTTTTATAGATATATTCAAATATTTTAATTGAAAGTTTATTAAGTAGTTTTTTCATGCAAAAATCTCTTTTTATATATTATTAAAAACTTTTTTTATAGAAAAATTGCCTTAAAAACCTTTCTTTGCTACAATTTTTTTATGAGAATAAATAAATATATTGCCTCTAGCGGTTTTTGCTCAAGAAGAAAAGCGGACGAATATGTTCTATCCGGTGCTGTTAAGGTTAATGGCACTGTTATAACAACACTTGGATTTGAAATTCGAAAAAGAGACAAAGTCACAATTAACGATAAATTAATTAGAGTTGATAGACTTGATTATTACAAATTCTACAAACCAACAGGCTACATTACAACAAAACAGGATGAAAAAGGAAGAAAAACTATTTATGATATTATTCCTAAAGAACTTAGACACTTGAATCCTGTGGGTCGATTGGATAAGGATTCTTCAGGACTTATTATTATGACTAATGACGGTAATTTGGCTTATGAATTGACTCATCCTTCAATAAAAGCTGCAAAAACTTATTTAGTAAGAGTCGAAGGGGTTCTAGCTGACACTCAGCTTAAAAAGCTAAGCGAGGGGATTGAAATTGAACAAGGAAAAGTTGCATATTGTGATTATTCGATAATTGAACAAACAAAAACTGAAACTTTTTTTGAAATTGTCCTATACCAGGGCTTAAACCGCCAAATTAGAAAAATGTTTGAATTCTTAGGTCATCCTGTGATAAGTTTAAAACGTATAAGACATGCAAATATAGAATTAACGGGTTTAAAAAAAGGACAAATTAAACCAATTAAACCACGACAAATTAAAGAACTAAAGCTATACTTAGATAAGATAAAGGAAAAGTAAAAATGCTCGATATTAAACTAATAAGAGAAAACCCCCAGCAAATAAACGAATTGCTAAAAAGAAGGAATCCTGATCTTTCAATTGATGAGGTTTTACTAATTGATGAAAACAGAAGAAAGCTTCAATTTGAACTTGATAACCTAAGAGCTGAAAGAAAACAAGAATCAAATAAAATTGCACAACTAAAAAAACAAGGCGAAGATACTACCCAAATTCAAGCCGAGATAAGAGAATTAGGCGAAAAAGCAAAAAACTTAGAAGAAAAACTAGCTGAACTTGACCTTAAACAAAAAGAAACACTTTTGTGCATTCCAAACACTCCAGACCCTGATATTCCTATTGGAAAAGATGATAGTGCAAATGTTGAAATTGAGCGCTATGGCGAAATTCCTAATTTTGATTTTGAGCCAAAAGCCCACTGGGATTTATGCCCTGAGCTTAATATGCTGGATTTTGAACGCGGTGTAAAACTAGCTCATACAAGATTTACTCTTTATCGAAACTTAGGAGCAAAACTTGAGCGCGCAATTATTAACTTTTTCCTAGATACCCACACCCAAACAAGAGGATACGAAGAAATTATCCCTCCTGTTTTAGCTAACTCTAAAACAATGACTGGAACAGGTCAGCTTCCGAAGTTTAAAGATGATATGTTTAAGTGCGTGGATGAAGATCTATACTTAATTCCTACAGCAGAGGTTCCTGTTACTAACATTTACCAGGATGAAATTCTTCAAGAAAGCGATTTACCTAAGTATATGACAGCATACACTCCCTGTTTTCGAAAAGAAGCAGGCTCCGCTGGAAAAGACACAAGGGGGTTAATAAGACAACATCAGTTTAATAAAGTTGAACTTGTAAAACTCACCCGTCCGGAGGATTCTATAGTTGAACATGAAAAATTGACAAAAGACGCTCAAAACGTCTTAGAGCTTCTTGGTTTGCCTTATAGAAAAGTTTGTTTATCTACAGGCGATATTGGATTCAGTGCAAAAAAATGTTATGATTTAGAAGTATGGATGCCTTCATATAATTCCTACAAAGAAATATCCTCTTGTTCTAATTTTGGAGACTACCAGGCAAGAAGAGCAAATATTAGATATAGAAGAAAAAAAGACGGTGTCGTTGACTTTGTTCATACTATAAATGGCTCAGGTCTTGCAGTTGGAAGAACTTTAGCTGCAATTTGCGAGAATTTCCAAACCAAAGAAGGAACAATCATAATTCCCGAGGTTTTAAGAAAATATACAGGTTTTTCAGAAATTAAAAAAATGTAGAATATAATTTTTAAGGAGAAAAAATGAAAAAAGCTTTATTGTTATCATTATTAGCACTTTTTATTTTTAGTGTTGGAGCAGATGCTAAATTCAGCTTCAAGAAAAACACCCAAAAAACACCAAAAGTAAAAAAAGAAACCAAAGTAAAAGAACCCAAAGCACCTAAACAGGCAAAAGCTCAAAAACAGTCAAAATTCAAAAAAGATGTTCTAAAAAATTCTGAATACAAAGAACTTAAAACACGCTTCTTTCAAGCAGAAGGCTATGGTGATATCTATAACTGCAAAGTTGCACAACAAAAGTTTTGCAAGGTTAAAGATGTTGAATCCGGAATCTATGTGCTATGCGATAGAGACGTATCAAGAACACAGTGGGAATCAGCAAAAGTATTCTATAGATACGGCCGCTGCACTAAGCTAAACTAATATTAAAAGCCTCCTAATCTTAGGAGGCTTAATTTTTAACAAAAATTAATTTGAATTTTTTCTTATTTTTTTATATTATAATAAAAAAAATAGAAAGTCTTGGAAAATATGAAAAAAATTTTATCTACTCTGATTTTTAGTCTTTTATTAATAGCAAACTCTGCTTTAGCTTTTGAAATTGATTATCTAAAAGGCGGAAAATCAGAAGAGCTGCTTCAAAAAGTAGGTTATAGAATATTAAACGCTAATAAAATCCCTTATAGAACAAATTTTGTCCTTGCACAGAAAAAACAAATCAATGCTTCAACTTCTTGCAGGAATAAAACCATTGTTCTTTATGATACAACCTTAAGATACTTAACAACAGAAGACGAACTTGCAGCAATATTAGCGCATGAAATATCTCATCTTGTTGATTTAAACCAAGGTGCTTTTAATGGTCAGTTTGCTTGTTTTACGCAGTCTTTTGCACCTAAAAAATATGAACTTAAAGCAGATAAACGTGCTGTTGATTATTTGGTTAGCGCAGGATATCACCCCGTAGCAGAAATTGTTGCGCTTAATAAAATTACCGATCAGCCAAGGTATGATTGGAATTTGTCTCATCCTTTGGGTTCTAAAAGAATGGCTTCTGTGTATGAATATATATACTCAAAATACCCTCAGTATTTAGTTGAGAATCCTTATAAGGATAATGTGGTTTATCAGAACTTTTTATTGACTTCAAGAGAAAACAGAAAAAAACTGCAAGACAAAGTTAAGACAAACTCTAATAGACAAATAAATTATCTATAAAAATGAAAAAAATTATTACGCTACTATTAATTTGTAATCTTGTTTGTGCTCCTTTAGTGTTTGGTCTTGAGGAAGAATTTGATGATGCTTTTGTTGATACCTTAACCCAAGCGCTGGATAAAAACTTAACAGTATCTAAAAAATCTCCGCAGCCAATTGTAGATGAGTTTGTAATAAAAACTCTTGATTCTAATTTAAAAATAAAACCGCAAAAACAACCTATAATTAAAGATGAATTACTATCCAATCTGCACTATAAAGCCTTAAAAACATACAAACCTGTTGACTTTGAAAATATTCTAGAAAGTGCAGTTGTTGTTCGTCCGATAAAGCCCTATTCCACAAGGAATCTTTCTGAAAATCAATATATTTACTTTAACTTAGCGCAGGATTCAATAATTAATAATAAAACTTATAAAAAAGGTGAAACAATTAAAGCTTCTGTTGAAACCGTTACAAAAAATGGAGCTTATGGCGTTCCTGCTGATTTTACAATCGGCAATTTTGTTTTAGTTTCTAATTCAATACCCCTTGATGGTCAAATTACAAAAACGGGGGCCAATAGGTCTCTTTGGGTTAATACAGGCGCTTATCTTCTATCTCCTTTTTTTGGTCTTGGATTGTTGATGCTTCCAATAAGAGGAGGTCATGCAAAACTTAGTCCTAATAGAACATATGAGCTAAATTTTTAACAGTTCAAGTTCAGCTTCGCTATTAGCTTTTTCTTTTTTTACAATTTTTAGTTCATATCCTAAGAATTCAAGAATATCTTGAACTTTATTAAACTTTATTGATTCTGTTTTAAGCATTTTAGAAAACCCGCCGATTGTCATTTTTTCATAACCGGCTTCATTCATTTTTACAACGAGTTTTCTCATTGAAACCCCGTTTTTTAAGAGTAATATCCTAATTAAATCACGAACATTATACATAGTTATTATTAAATGTAGTTCAAAATTGTACTAGTTGACAAATTTGTTCTATATTGTTATCCTATAGTAGACAATGTATAACTTTAATTATACATACATTAAGTAAAAATAAGGAATAGCTATGTGTAGTAAAAATAAGAACAAAAATTTGAAAAAAGCTTTCTCTCTAATCGAGCTATTAATAAGCTTGATTACAATCTCAGT
>CAJTNR010000029.1 GCA_910577635.1 uncultured Vampirovibrio sp.
CCAAGATGACTGAGATTGTAATCAAGCTTATTAATAGCTCGATTAGAGAGAAAGCGTTTAGCTTTCGAATAAATATTCTAAACATATATTTCCATCTCCTATATTCTTTTGCAGTTTTAGACATTCAACAATATCAAACTTTTTTTCACCTTTAATTTTTTTCCTTAAACTAAGGGGTGAAATATTTAGAATTAAAGCTATATCTTTGATTTTGATATTATTTTTTTTGAACTCTATTATTAAATTTTTGTACATTGGTTTCATCCAAATAGTGTTTTGTATTATTAAACAGTAGTTTATTGATGTTTTAATTGTATATTACAGTATTATTTTGATGTAGTCAAGCAGAATATTGCTTTTTATTGAAAATTACTCAATAAAATGTTATATTATTTCTTATAAAATCTCGTATAAGGGCTATTAAATGAACAGCTTAAGCAAAGAAAAACTTAACTATCAAAAAAACAAAAAACAATTGACCAATGCAAAAATTTCTAAACTGACAAATATCCCGATAAGCAATATTGACAAAATTTTTAGCGGAGCTAATAAAAACCCGACTCTAGATACAATACAAAAAATTGCATCGGTTCTTAATTGTTCTATTGATGATTTTATTGACTATGAAAGCGAGCCTGTTTATCCTATATACATTGATAAATCAACTAAAACAATAGCTGAGAGCATATTTAAGAATAATAAACTAAAGGAAATTTTTAGAATTGCAAAGGATTTAAAAAAAGAAGACCTTGAAATTATTGAAAGAATAACAAAAAGATTAGAAGAAAAATAGAATATTTACCTTTTAATTTATTTTTGGTAAGATTAGAATCAGTTATGAGAGAAAGAATAGCATTATTAATAATAATAACTTTACTTATTGCATTTTTAGTAATTTTTCAGAATTACTTTAACACCGCACTGGCAATTGTTTTCCTTATTGCTTTTATGTTCTTATACACAATATATATGTGGATTGCAACCAAGTACCAAAAAAGAAAGCTTAAGAAAAACCCCCCTGTTCTCAACTATTCTTATAAACCTTTTGTTTCAATTCTTATTCCCTGCCACAACGAAGAATCGGTAATTGAAAAAACGGTAAAAAACGTACTTGAACTCAATTACAAAGACTTTGAAATTATTCTTATTGATGATAGAAGCGAAGATTCAACTGCCGATATTATTCTTGGGCTTGAAAAAACCAATCAAAAAATAAAAGCGCTTATAAGACCAAAGGATGCAACACCTGGGAAATCTGCTGTTTTAAATGATGCTGTAAAAATAGCAAAAGGCGAAGCGATTCTTGTTTTTGATGCTGATGCTAAAGTTGAAAAAGACTTTCTATCAAAATTGATAGTAAAACTTGAAGGCGCAGACGTTGGCGCAGTGCAGGCTCAAAAGGTTATTATCAACAAAAATCAAAATTTTCTAACAAGATGTCAGTATAATGAATATATTCTTGATACCCATATGCAGATAGGAAGAGACGCTGTCAGGGGCGCTGTTGAGCTTCGAGGAAACGGAGAGCTAATAAAACTTCAAGCACTTAAAAGTGTTGATTATTGGAATGAAGAAACAATTACAGATGATCTTGACTTATCAACAAGACTTCACATTAAAGGCTGGGATATTCGTTTCTGTGCTGATGCAAAAGTCTATGAAGAAGGGGTTATCAGCTTTGTTGCACTTATAAGACAAAGAAGAAGATGGGTCGAAGGGTCTATAAGACGCTATTTAGAATATGCTTATAAAGTTTTTACTTCAAGGGATATGTCCTTAAGAGTCGGATTTGACTTAATCGCTTATATAACTGAATTCCTGCTTCCTTTCTGGTTAATTGCAGAGGTTGTTATTCAAGGATTCCACTTTATTCAAGGAAGCGATAATGCAATTCTTTCCTCAATAATTCTTGTTAGTACAACAGGAGTATTTTTCACTTCAGGTTTTGTCTATAGTTTAAGAAAATATGCTAATTATTCTTTTATAAAAGCACTTCTTGAATCAATAGTAACATCAATTTACTTTATTACAATCTGGTTCCCTATTGCAATGTTTATTATATTCAAAATTGTATTCTCAAGAAAAACAATGGATTGGGGAAAAACCAATCACGGAGTTGCAAATTGCGTTATTGAAGGGTTTAATAATGAGTGCTGATTTTCATTTTATCGCGCTCGGAGGAGTCGGACAGAGCGCTTTAGCAAGAATTCTTTTATGTCTGGGCTATAGTGTTCAAGGGTCCGATATCAAAGAAAGCAAGTATACAAAACTTGTCGAATCCCTTGGTGCTGAGGTTTTTATCGGGCATAATAAGGATAATATCAAAGGAAAGCCCAAAGTTGTTGTCTCAAGTGCTATTAAACAAGATAATCCAGAATTAATAAAAGCAAAAGAACTTGGTTTACAAATTCTTCACAGATCAGATTGTTTGAAGCTGATATCTCAACACTTTAGCTGTTTTATTGGTTTTTCAGGAACCCATGGAAAAACAACAACTTCGGGTTTGTGCAGTTTTGTATTAGAGAACCTTCAAAAAAACCCTGCCTATGCTATTGGAGGAATTATTCCCAAACTTGAAACAAACGCTAATTGTTATAAGAATTCAAAGTATTTAATAGCAGAACTTGATGAATCGGATAGAACAATTGTCAAGTATTGTCCTCAAAAGCTTGTAATTAACAATATCCAAGAAGACCATTTGGATAATTACAAAAATTTAGATGATATTCTTGAAACTTTTAAAAAACTTACTTATAACTTGGATGATAATTCAACATTATTTTTAAACATTGATGATAGAGGGGTTTTGGAGTTATCAAAAAGAATTAAGAATAAGAATATAGTTACATATTCAATTAATAAAGAAGCTCATTATCAAGCCAGAAACATTGTCTATAAAGACTTAACAAGTGAATTTGACATATACAAACAAAATGTATTCTTAGGGAAAGTTAAACTTATAATCCCCGGGGTGCACAATATCTACAATGCTTTAAGTGTAATCAGCGTTTTAGATAACCTTGGATTTAAGTTTAGTGATTATTCTAAAAGTTTAAGTGAATTCACAGGGATGAAACGGCGTTTTCAGGTGATTTTCGATAATAAAATTAAACTTATTGATGACTACGCTCATCATCCTAAAGAAATTGAAGCAACATTGGATGCAATTAAGAATTTGAATAGAAGAAAAGTTGTTATCTTTCAACCCCATAGATACACAAGATTAAAAGCCTTGTGGGATGAGTTTTTGAATTGTTTTAACTCAATTGATGAGCTTTTTGTTCTTGATGTTTATAGTGCAGGTGATAAAAATGACGAATCATTCAACTCTGAAACTTTTGCTGGGGCAATTCAAAACAAAGGAATCAAAGCTCAATACATTAAAGGTTCGATAAGTGAGGCTGCAAAACAAATTGCACTGCAGCTAAAAAAAGACGATATTGTTTTAACCCTTGGCGCAGGGGATATAACGAATATAGGCGGTGAAATTAATGATTTGCTCTCAACTTGATGTTAAGTATTACGATAACTTTCAATTATCTAACTATAATACCTTAAGAATAAATTCTATCGCTAAAAGCTTCTTTTTACCTGATAATACAGGGGAGTTGATAACTATTATAAAAAAATACAAAAATCAAAACCCCATAATCCTAGGAAACGGCTCTAACGTGCTTTTTTCTTCTAAAGGAGTAATAGAACCCTTGATTCATACTTCAAGAATCAATTCAATCAACTGTTCAGGGCAGAACATAGAAGTTGAAGCTGGTGTAAAAACAGGATATCTGTCAAAATTTGCACTTGATAAGGGTTTATCCGGTTTTGAGTTTCTAATAGGAATCCCTGCCACCTTAGGAGGTGCTGTTTATATGAACGCAGGGGCGCACAATCAAACAATTAGTGATAAATTGATAAGTGTTAAGGTTTATGATATTGACAATAATAAAACAATAACCTTAAAAAAAGAAGAACTCAACTTTTCCTACAGACACTCAATTCTGCAGGAAAAAAACTATGTTTTATTGAGCGCTAAGTTTTGTTTGGACAATAAAGAAAAAGAAACAATTAAAGCTAAAATGGATGAGAACTTAATCTTTCGAAAAAACCGCCAGCCAAAGCTTTCAACTCCTAATGCAGGGTCTGTTTTTAAAAACCCCTCCGATTGCGGGTTTAGCGCGGGAGCTTTAATTGATAAATGCGGATTCAGGGGGTATTCAAAGGGGGATTGCGAGGTTTATCAAAACCATTGCAATTTTATAATAAACAAAGGAAGTGCAACAAGTCTTGACTATACAAATCTTGTTTTTGAAATTTATTCTAAAGTAAAAAAAGAGTTTAATGTTGAATTAACCCCTGAAATTATTTACATAGGCAAAAAAAGCAAGGACGAAGAAGAAAAATGGAGAATACTAAAAAACTAAACAAAAACTCAAAAATTGCAGTTTTAATGGGCGGATTATCAAACGAAAGAGAAGTTTCTCTAAGATCCGGAAAAAATGCTTTTAAAGCTCTTGTTGAGCTTGGTTATAAAGATGTTATTCTTATTGATGTTGATAGAGATATTGCAAAAACCCTAAAGGAAGAACAGGTTGAATACGCGCTTAACATGCTCCATGGAAGATATGGAGAAGATGGATGCATTCAAGGAATTTTAGAATTTTTAAATATTAAATATTCAGGCTGTTTGGTTCAATCGAGCTCTATTTGCATTGATAAAATTGCAACCAAAAAAATCTTATCAACACAACCGCAAATTCCTTTAATAAAATCAATTGAAGCAAATATTAATAACTATAGAGAAAAAATTAAAGAACTTAACTATCCTGTTATTATAAAACCAAGCTGCGAAGGATCTTCTATTGGAATGAGTAAAGTAAACACCCCTGAGGAGCTTGATTGCGCAATTGATGAAGCACTTAAGTGCGATAAAGAGCTTTTAATTGAGGAATATTTGGAGGGTAAATCCGCTACAGTAGGGGTTTTAGAGAGAATTAAAGAAGACGGTTCCATTGAAACTTTTGCAACTCCTATTCTTGGTTTTAGAACTAAAACCGAATGGTATGATTATGAAGCAAAATACACCAAAGGATTGACAGAATTTATCCTCCCTGCCGACTTTGATGAATCCTTAACCAAACAAATTCAGGATTTAGCGCTTCTTGCTCATAGAACTTGTAATTGCAGAGGTGTTTCAAGAGTTGACTTTTTAGTGGTAAATAACATACCATATATATTAGAAATTAATACAAATCCGGGTATGACAGATACGTCAGATTTGCCCGCACAGGCTCAAGCAATGGGAATAAGTTATAATGAGCTTGTAGATATTATCTTAAAAACAGCCGATATCTAAGAGGAAAAAAATTGGGTTTACTTTATCAGAAAAGAAGATTGCAAGTAAATAAGATGAAAAGACGAATTGCAGCAACAAGAGCAATGCTGCAGCGTTTACGTGTGTGTTTGTCCACTGTTTTAATTCTTACAATCTGTTTTTTTGGTTTCTGGGCTCTAAAGCTTCCTTACTGGTATATCGATGAAACCAAACTCTACAGGGCTGATCCTTCAGTTCTTACAATTCAGGGGAATTTTATCACTCCTGATTATAAAATTATCAATCTTATAAGACAAACGCAATTGCCTAAAACCCAAATTTTCAGACTTGACACAAAAGAACTTGAGAAAAACATTTCCCAATTGCAATCAGTTAAAAAAGTTTATATAAGAAGAATTTGGTTTCCTGCAAGACTTGTTGTTGTATTGGATGAGAGGGTTCCTGTGTTTTTATTAGCTCCTAATCTTGATTCAGAGCCCAATATAGCACTTAGTGCGGATGGTTTTGTTATTGACCATGATTATCTTCCCTTTAAAACAGAGGTTAAAGCTAAAAAACTTCTAACCTATGGTGTTCGAGACGGTAAAGACGAAGTTTGGGACAAAAAAAGAGTAGAAGAAATTTGGAAACTAACAAAAGCCCTTGAAACATACTCCAATCAAGAGGTTAAGTATATCGATTTAAGAAATGCTACAGATGTTTATATAATGTTATCTGATTATCTTATTAGATTTGGAGAAATCAACGATACAGCTCTTACAAGAGCAAAATACATTGCATCAATTCTTCCTGAGGCAAAGAAGATGACTCAAAAGATAAAATATATCGATTTAAGATGGGAAGATGCCAGATACTTTTGCTTAAAAGAGCCCAAGGAAAACAAAGAACAAACACCCTCCAAAACAATCCTTGAGCAAGAAATCGATAAACCTTCACAAACTCAGCAGCTAGATGATGAGGAAATTACACAAAGCCAGTATATTGAAATTCCTGATGAAAACTAGAATTGAATAAACAAATAGTAAGCTATAAGAGCTATAACAATACTAAGAATCTGTAATGTGTAATATCTGGGTGAGAAAAGATAGAAGCTGAAACAAAAAACAAGAAAAAAGAGCTCAATTTGCGCATAAAAGCTGCTTTCAAAAGTCCCTAATAAAAGCGGGATAATTGTTATGGTTAATATTGCCAGAAATAGAAATATAAGGCCTGAAATAAAATATTTTTTTTGTTTTTTCATTCTTCAAATAAACCTTCCGAATAAATATACTCTTGTTCTTTTTCAATTGAACATCCAATATTCAACAAAGAAGTATTAATAATATCAACAAACTCATCAACAGCTTTTTTAGGTTTTAAGACTCTGCATAAAGTATCATATCTTAATAATCTCTTATAAAGTGAATCTCTGTCTTTAGTAGAACTTGCAATAACCAATTTTGTTTTTGAACCTCTGATAATTCTTTCATCCATTTTTAATAAGTATGATTCCGCAAGATTTCCATATAGCTCAAAAATAATTTCATCTTCTTGCAAATCTTTAATTTCGAGTTTTTCTTCCGGCTCAATTTTAATTATCTCTTCAAGCAATATTCTACCATAATTCTTTGTAGTTGAATCAGTGGTATAGTTAAGATAAATTTTATCTGAATTTTTATCCCAATTAAAATCAATGGGTTTAATATATATTATCTTGCCTGTAAGAAGTGTAATTCTGATTTTTTCCTTACTTTGTACAATTTCTCTTACCTTTTGGAGACGCTCGAAGTTCAAGTTGTCATGAAATATTTTTCTATACAAATGGAATAATTGCATTACATCATCATAATCTTGAGAATGTCCGAAAAACAAAACTTTTTTTAAAAAACCAGCATAAATTCTTGTATTGCAAATTGGAAGTTTAGTATTGCATATATATAATAAATATGCCATGAGGGATTTTTCTTCCTCTGTAAAATCAATTGAATGCTGAATCTGGCTTACTCTGTATGATTTATTGTTTAATAAAACATCCAAACCCGATTTTCTTATTTTATACAGACAGCTAGAAAAATTAGATTCAGATATGCCTAGTTCTGATAAAATTTCTTCTTTATTCTTAATGGAATCTTTTAGTAAAGAAAGGATTCTGAAAGTTGTTTTACGATTTTTTGCCATTGTAGAGTTCTTTCAACATATTCAGTTTTTCTTCCAATATTTTTTTCAAATTATTATCTGAAATATATAACAAATGAGGACAAAAGTGCAATAATCTTTGCGCTATATTAAAATCATCATCCAAAGGTCTTTTAATAATTGCAATATCTTTATCAAAAGAAACAAGCTCGCTTTTTTGCTCAGGCATGCTTTGATAAGCTTGTTTTTTTACTTTATAAACCAGAATTGGCGCTTCAAAATCTAGTCTTTCGTGTTTTTTTAGAGTTTCTTTTACCATACAGATTCTATCAATAGGCAGATTAGAAATTTTTTGCGCACCTGAAAAAACTCCGCTCAGGTACAATCTATTAGTCCAATCACCAACTTTTATTCTATCTGCAATAAAGTTAATATCTTTAAATTCTCCTTGAGGAAGCATATATTCAAGTTTAATAAGGTTTTTTTCCCTGCAATGGATTTCAAGTTCATTGACAAGTCTCCAATTGAGAGTTGAGAAGTATCCAAAATCTGCCAGTTCTTTCCTGGAGTCAATATTTGAAGTTTTAAGAGCAAACTTATAGTAAATTATAATTGCTTTTCTTAAACTTCTGTAGTCTTTTTCTGCTATAAGAAGTTTTTTTAGCGAATCAGATAAGCTGAGTTCAGGTTCTGAAAAATCAGAATAAATTTTTTTCTTGTCTATAGAATAAAAATATTTTCCTTTGACTTTTCTTTTAAGAATAGGGATTCCATGGAGAATTAATTGTTCAATATAATTAGAAATAGTAGTTTTGGATATTTTATAATCGAGTTTATGTAATTCTTCAATCAGCTGGTTTCTATCATATTCTGCGCAAGATAATAAATTGAGTACAAATAAAGCTCTATAGGTTGCTTTATCGCGTGTATCTTCTTTTTGCATAAGATTAATTATATATTAAAAAATAAATTTATAACGTTTTGTAAACATAATTTACAATTACAGCAAAATAATTAAAGTTATAGATAAAAAAGTCCGAATATTAAATCAAAGGATAATATAACCATGGCTGAAAACTACAGTTTAAATTCTAAATTCGGATTTAATATCAAATCTTCTAATTTGGGTCAAAACCAAAATAAAATTGATATTAAAAATTCTGTTGAAAATTTATTTGGTTCAGTCAACAACTTTTTTGCTAAAAACGAGCAGGTTTTTAACGGAGATGTTGAAAAAGAGATTAACATGTACTCCCGTCAAGCGATGATAGTAGGTATGAACCTAAAAGCTTCCGATGATAACATAAGACGTTTTGATATGAATATTTAATCAAGTCCTATGTAGTTTTTTAAATTTAGTGAAAGATTTTTGTTCCTGCAGAGTTTTTTTAGTTTTGCAATTGCTCTTGTTTCAATCTGGCGTATTCTTTCTCTTGAAACTCCATAGCGCGAGCCGATTTCATCAAGAGTTTTTTTCTGTCCGTTGTTGTCCAATCCATAGCGCATAATTAGAACATCTTTTTCTTTAGGGTTTAATTGATTAAGCATTTTTTGAACATCTTCAAGTAAATTTTCTCTTGTAACTTTGGTATCAGGTGTTAAGTGGGTTTCATCCACAATAAAATCGGCAATTTTAGAAGTATCATCTTTTTGATTAGCTGGAGTTTCGATTGATATTGTACTTTGTGAGCTTTTCATCAGCTGAACAAGTTTGGATACCGGCATATCAACCCGAAGGGCAATTTCTTCTTTGGTTGGGACTCTGTTAAGTTCTGTTGATAGTTCAATAGTTGCTCTTTTAATCCTGCTTAGGGTTTCAATCATATGAACAGGGAGTCTTATCATTCTTGATTTATCAGCGATGCCTCTTGTAATTGCCTGTTGAATCCACCAGGTGGCATAGGTTGAAAATTTGTATCCTTTAGAATAATCAAACTTTTCAGCCGCCTTCATTAATCCTAAATTTCCCTCCTGAATTAAATCAAGAAAGGATAAACCCCTTCCAATATACTTTTTAGCAATAGAAACAACAAGTCGAAGATTAGCATTAATTAGAATTTCTCTTGCTTTATGAGAATGTTTTTCTTTAATTTGTCTTGCTACTTCCAGTTCATCTTCAAAACTAAGAAGCGGAATTTTACCGATTTGTTGAAGATAAATTTTAACCGAATCATCCGCTGTTATTGACTTATAGTCTTCGTACGATTTTTTTTGATTATCCCCTTCATCCTCTGTTTCTTCAATAGAGCTGATGTCATTATCTATTTGCATGAGGGTTTGTTCGTCTAAATCGTCGTATAAAAAATCTTCGTTTTTTGTTTTGTCTTGCGTTTTTTCGTTCATTTTTTTCCCTTCAACATATTATACAATATTCTAAGTTTTATTAAAAGTCTTGAGTTCAATTTGTCTTACAGCTTCATAAACAATAACTCCAAGTGCTACTGAAACATTCAATGATTCAAAGTTTGTCTTAATTCTAACTTTATAATCAGCTTTGTTAAGAAGCGTTTTTGAAATCCCTTCCCCTTCAGAACCCATTACAATAATAAAGTTCATATCCGTGTAATCAATTTCAAAATAATTATCTTGTGCTTCAATATCTGTTGCAATTACCCAGTAGTCGTGTTTTTTTAGTTCTTCCAGACTATTATTCAGACTGGTTGTTTTTATAATAGGAATATGGTTAATGGCACCTGAGGAACTTTTTTCAACAATAGAATTAATAGGAGCACTTCTGTGATTCTGAATTAAAACACCGTCAAATCCTGCTGCTGCAAGAGTTCTTATTATTGCTCCAAAGTTATGTGGGTCTTGGATTCTATCAAGAGCAGCAAGTTTTCTATATCCTTTTTTTTCAATTGCCAAAAACTCCTCTAGTGTAATTGTCTCAACAGTTGATACAGAAGCTATGACACCTTGATAGTTGACTTTTGTATCAAAATATTGGTCAAATTTCTGCAAATTTATATGCTGGACAATAATTCCTCTATAATCTGCCTCTTGTACAATTTTTCTCATTCTGTTGTCATATGAGAATCCTTTTTGAATATATATTTTATTAATTCTTTTGGGATTCTTGACTAAAACCTCATAAACAGGGTTTTTGCCATAAATAAATTGATTTGTTTTTTCTTTCATTAATATCCACCTTATTATGTATATTTGTGTAAAAAATTTGTAATCTTTTTATAATATTGTATTATAAAATAAGAGTAGATGTGAATTAGATTAGAATTTATAAAAAATGCTAGAAAAACTATTAACTTCAGGAAAACAAAAACAAATTGTCGGAGTTTCACTTACACCGGGTCTCGGTTTAGAAGCTGTTTTGTATGACAAAAAAAGTCAATCAGTTGTTAAATACAGCAGAAAAAAAGTTGACTATAACTTATCAACAAGAGATTTTCAAGACTACACCCAGTTTAAAACAGCATTGGCTGAATTAATGGATGAAATGGAAGTTGCGCCTAAAACAATGGCATTTATGGTTATGCCTAATGTTTACTTTGATTTTATCGAACTTCCTCCTGAAATTACAACTCCTGAAATCAAAACAGCGCTTTTATCAAAAGCTGAAGAGTTTTATTTATTCAAAAGAGAAGAGCCGGTTTCAGGCTGGAGTGAAGTAATCAATCCTGACGGTCTGGGACAGAAAAAATATGCTTATACGTCTTTCCAGAAAAGTATTGTTGATCAGCTAAAAGATATTTTTAGCGAAGTCCAAATGCAGCTGGTTGGTGTTGAAACTTCATACAGTGCAACATTAAGAGGGTTGTTCGTATCAGGTCTTATTAATGATATGATTGAACAACAGGCAAGCTGGACTTTAATGCAAATAAACACAAACAGCTATACAATCTTCCAAATGGACGGCAAAAACCTCATTGAATGCACAGAAGTTCCTCTTGCAATTAAGTCTTTCTCTAATGAAGAAGCTTATCAGGCAATTGTTTCAAGTTCATCACAGCTTTTAAACAACTATATAATTCAAAGATTGTATATTGTGAGTCAAACAGATGATATCAATGCAAAAGTTCTTAAAGACACACTTGACTTTGATCGTGAAGTTGTAACAATTGATTCGAATAAATTCTCAAAAAATATTGAAAGATTTGTTGACCTTGATGATTCGGTTGATCCAGACAGAGCAAGATCAATGACACTTGGTGCACTTGGTGCAGCTGATGTTAGAAACGATTTTGGCTTTGTTATTAATGTTCTTGCCGATGATCCAAGTGCTTCAATGGGAATTTACGGCACAATTAATATCTTGGGTTCAGATTATGATGTCACAAATGAATTTGTAACAAGAGTTTGTTTATTAATAACTGTAATCTCTATGATTATATTTGCACTATTGTTTGTAGGAAACAAATTTGTAGATATGAGCCTTAAAAAAGTTCTTGATAAAACAACAGCCAAAGTAGAAGAACTTGATAGACAAATTGAACTTGAATCCCAGAATGAACTAAAACAAGAAGTTGATATGAACCTTATAATTGATGATATCGCAGGATCTAATGTAACTGCAAATCGCTATTATGATTCAATCGCTACTGATATACCTAAGAACGTTTGGTTGATAAGGTACTACAACACTCAGGGCAATAAACTTGCAATTTCAGGTATAGCTCAAACAATTCCAGATATTTACCACTACTATGAAAACTTAAGAATTGTTGCTCCTGAATCTAATATCAAACTAACGGAACTAAAGGTAGTAACACCTAATCCTGATGATTTGTTTATTGGTGATTTAGCTATAAACAAAGATACAGACAGACTCTACAGCTTTGAAATATCTAATACTGATATTGATTTCACCCAAAAACAAATAATCAAGAAACTAAAAGAAGCTGTTGAAGGTGAAACTCAGCAAACACCAACATATGAAGAAGATATTATAATCAAAAGCAACAGAGCTCCAAGCGCTCCTTTGGAACAACCATCAGAACAAATGGCACCGGCTCAATAGGAATAATAGCAAATGAACAAATTGATTAAAGAAAATATTTTATACATAGTAATTGTAATAATAGTATTATTTGGCGGCATTTATACAATGTACCACAACGGAGCAATGACCGTTGATACCTTTAGCCAGATGTCTGCAAAACAGGCTGAAATGCAGACTAAAGTTCAAAAACTGGAACAAATAAAGGCAAAAAGAGTAAGCGGACAAAAGAAAAAAAGCACAGCACAAAGCGGTAAAGTAATTTATGCTGTTCCTATAAACCAATTCAGTCCTGCAGCATCTTTTGGAATAATGTTTGAAAATGTTATTACAAATATCACTAATAGCGGTTTAAAAGTTAGATCAATTGATTATAACTACTCTCCTTCGGATGATAAAGTCCTAACAGCACAGGTTGAAGGATACAATGCTTGCGAACTTACTTTTACAACTGTTGGAAGTTACACACAGCTTCAAACTTTCTTTAAAAATATTGCTAAGGAAAAATATTTAAGCAGTTTATATGAAGTTTATATTGAACCATATGATAAAGATAAGTCTATCTTAATTGCTAAATTCAAAATTAGATTGTATACAAAATCAGTTTAATAATAAAAACAAAAAATTAAAAATGTTGTTGGAAATCAATAGTTCAACAACATTTTTGTTTAAAAAAGTATCCTTTTTACTTGGTTCATTGTATAATTTTTTTAGGAAGTAATTATTGGAGAAAAAAATTGTTTGATTTTAATTGTGATGTAGCTCAAGGATATGGAATTTACAAAAATGACCAGGAATTTGAAATAGCTAAATTCACAAGTTCTATTAATATTGCCGCAGGTTTTCATGCGGGTGATCCTGTTAGTATAAAAAAAGCTCTTATGTTTGCAAAAGAGCATAATCTGGCAATTGGTGCGCACATTGGGTATCCTGATATTCAAGGGTTTGGCAATAGAAAAATGGATTTAGCTAAAGATGAGCTTATAGCAGTTGTTACTTATCAAGTTTGTGCTATTAGCGCTTATGCTAATACTTATAATCTTGAAATTGAACAAATAAGAACCCATGGCGCGCTAAAAACAGCTGTTAATGAATCGCAAGAAACTGCACAGGTTGTAGGTGGTGCTATTAAAAAAATTAACCCCTGGTTAAATTTAATTGTACAAAACAGCACAACAAAAGAATTATTGGAATCATTAGGAATAAAATCAGCACTTGAAGCTGATTTTAGCGAAAGTTCAACAATAAGAGCAATAAGAGAAAATGAGAATCAAATTGATACAATCCATTTTAAATCACTGGATGATATAAAACGAGCTTATGATGTCTTAAAACCGACACCAATTAACTATAATAGAGTCCAAAAGCAATTATAAGAGGTTTTTTTGATGAAGATTTTTGATAAAAAAGTAAAAATGCCAAAAGATGCAATTTGGCTTGTACCAGGTCTTAGGGTAAAGCGCTGGTTTGCACTTAGTATAGCCGGATCAACTCTAGCTGCTATTGGATTTACTTTTTTGTTCAAGCTGGAACCTTTAAACTATATTGTAAAAACAGCTAAAGAACTTTTTCATATAGTTCCTCCTGAACCTGTCGGAGCTTTGTTTATTCTTGTTGGAGCTGTGCTTTTTATGCTTGCTTGGAAAAAAACAAACTTTAGTATGATGGATACAAACGATACTTCCTTAATGAGAAAAAAAGACTCAATGGGCGAAGTGTTGTATCGAAAAATGAAGCTGAACCACGGTCCTAAAATCGTTGCCATTGGAGGGGGAACGGGATTATCCACACTTCTTAAAGGTATTAAAACATTAACTAATAATATTACCGCTATTGTAACAGTAGGAGATGACGGAGGCTCCTCAGGACGATTAAGAGAACAAATGGGGGTTTTGCCTCCAGGCGACATTAGAAACTGTATTGCAGCCTTAGCTGATGATGATAGCATTGTAACAAAACTTTTTCAATATCGTTTCAAATCAGGAGAAGGTCTTGAAGGACACAGCTTTGGCAATCTTTTTATTACCGCAATGACAGCAATTTGTAAAGACATGTTTACTGCAATTAAAGAATCCTCCAAAGTTTTATTAATAAGAGGAAGGGTTTTACCTGCTACTTGTGATGATATGAAACTCTATGCAAGAATGGAAGATGATTCTATAGTCCGCGGGGAAAGCAATATTCCTGAAGCAGGAAAAAGAATAATTCAGTTGTGTTCAGATCCTGCCAATTGTAAAGCTGCCCCTGATGTAGTGGATGCTATTCATGATGCCGATTTAATTATTATTGGACCTGGAAGTCTTTATACATCTGTAATTTCTAACTTTTTAGTTAAAGATATTACAAAAGCAGTCTGGGAATCAAAGGCTAAAAAAATCTATGTTTGTAATGCCATGACACAACCTGGAGAAACTGATAATTACTCTGTTTCAGACCACATTAAAACAATTTTTGAGCATGTTCGTTTGCCCGAAGTGGATGATAGCAACAAAAACTTCTTTGATGCTGTTTTGGTTAATAACTCAATACCTAAAAACTTATCTGAAAAATACGAACAACAAGGGTCTCTGCCTGTTGAAGTAGATATTTGCGAACTAAGAAGATTGAAAGTTGAAGTTGTAGCGCAGTCATTGTTAGAAAGCAATAGCGAAGGTTTAATCCGTCATAATTGCCCTAAGGTTGCAAAAGCAATTTACTGCTGGTATAAAAGATCATTAAAGAAACATTTGTAATGAGAAAAACTATAAAAAAAATCCAGGATTATAAAAAAGAAGGCAAGAAAATAACTGCATTAACTGCTTATGATTATTCGACAGCTAAATATATTGATAAGTTTGTTGATTTAATTCTTGTAGGAGATTCAGCAGCACAGGTTGTTTTAGGACTTGATAGCACAACTTTGGTTTCCATTGAAGAGATGCTTGTTTTTACAAAAGCAGTTTCAAGGGGAGTTGAAAACGCTCTTTTAGTTGCAGATATGCCCTTTGGAAGTTTTCAGGTTAATAAAGAAGAAACCATGAAAAACGCTCTTTTATTTATCAAAAGCGGAGCTAATGCTGTTAAGCTTGAGGGCGGTTCTGATTTGATGATTGATAATATTAAACATTTAACCCAAAACTCAATTCCTGTTCTCGGACATTTAGGGTTTACTCCAATGAGTGTTAACAGTTTATCAGGACACAGAATCCAAGGCAAAGATTTTGAAAAAACACTAAATATTCTAAAAGAAGCAAAAAAACTTCAAGAAGCCGGCTGTTTTGCAATTGTTCTTGAACTAATGCCAAGTGAATCTTCTAAGTTTATAACTCAAAATCTTGATATTCCTACAATTGGAATAGGAGCAGGTGTTCATTGTGACGGACAAATCCTTGTTAGCGACGATTTATTTGGAAAGTACGATAGATTCAAACCTAAATTCGCAAGACAATACATTAATCTTAAAGAAGGGATGCTAAAAGCAGTTGAAAACTATTGCACTGATGTTGAAACAGGAGTTTTTCCAAATAGCGAAGAATCATTTGAACTGGATGTTGAAGAGGTAAAAAAACTTGAAAATTATAGATAATATTGCTTGTTTAAAAGAAGAAATTAAAAAACTGCAAGGCTCAACAGGGCTTATTCCAACCATGGGAGCACTCCATAAAGGGCATTTATCTTTGATTAAACAATCAATTAAAGATAACGATAATTCAATTGTTTCAATTTTTGTTAATCCGATTCAATTTGGAATAAACGAAGATTTGGATAAATATCCCCGTCAACTAAAAAAAGACTGTGAACTATGTGAAAAAGCAGGGGTTAGTATTGTTTTTGCTCCTAAAGTTCAGGAAATTTACAAATCTGACAAAAACGACTTAACCTTGATTTGTCCTCCAATTACTGTTTTGGATAAACTCTGCGCTAAAACCCGCATTGGACACTTTGACGGCGTTTGCAGCATTGTAGCCAAGCTTTTTAACTTAACTAAAGCTAATAGAGCATACTTTGGTCAAAAAGACGCGCAGCAGTTGTTTATAATTAAAAAAATGGTTGAAGACCTAAACTTCGATATTGAAATTATTCCTTGTCCAATTGTTCGAGAAGAAGACGGATTAGCTCTTTCAAGTAGAAACCAGTATTTATCCAAAGACGATAGAACTCTTGCTCTTAATATTCAAAAAGCACTTAAAACAGCCTCTGGTTTAGCTAAACAAGGAATTAACGACAAAAAAACAATTCTTGACGCCTGTCTTATAATCCTTAAGGATTTAGAAGTTGATTATGTTGAATTTGTTGATAAAAATACATTTGATATAACAGAAGATATTAATAAAAACACGCTTCTATTAATTGCAGCAAAAACTCCGCAATCTAAAACAAGATTAATTGACAATTGCTTATTGTACCAATAGTCCTGATTTACCAAAAGGAATAATGAAAATATCTTTTCCTAAAACCAGCTCTGATGCACCCCTAAAGGAATAGATTATCCAGCCGCAAGTATTAGATGCATTTCTTGTGGTTGTATCTGGTTGTGCATCATCGGTTAATGTAAGGTATTGTTTAGCTGCTGCAGTTGAATTGCAAGAAGTGTTAAGATAAGCTCCTGCAATTATAGATCCCGGGAAAGATGCACATTTAGCATTTGTTATATACGATGAGAGCGAAGAGGGTAATTTTAACTCAGTGCAGGAAAAATCATTAGAAGCATTAGATTTTCCATCGCCATATTTAATTAAATATTTAATTAAATCCTGCGAAGTTCCGCCTGCGGTTGTTGTATTGAATTTATAAAGTGTATTAATTGTATACTTAGAAGTATGCTGATTAACAGTTTGAATAAAAGCTTTGTTCATACTTGCATAGAACGAATGCGATAGAGCAGCATTCTTTTTAGTATCAATTCCGCCTTTTTTAAATACTGTAGAAAGGCAAATAACAGCAATTACTGCTATAACAACCAGTACAATTGTAATTTCAACCAATGTAAATGCTTTAGTTTTATTTTTCATATTCTTACTTCCTAATATCATCTTTTTTAATATTACATTATTTCTAAATAAAATTCAAATAGATAAATTTACAAAACTACATATTAAAACACCCTAAAAGAGGGCATATAGGAGGATTTTTTGAGAAATGATTGTAAATAAAATAAAAGGAATTTGCAAAAAATTTTTGTGTTCTATATAATTAGAATTGTAAAGTTTAGTATTATTAAATTGAGGTAAAAATGAGTACAGAAATTTTAGAAAAAGTTAAAAAAGTTGTAATAGACCAATTAAGTGTAGATGAAAGCCTTGTAACACCTCAAGCTTCTTTTACTGCTGACCTTGGCGCTGATTCACTTGATACAGTTGAATTAGTAATGGCTTTTGAAGAAGCTTTCGGATGCGAAATTCCTGATGAAGATGCAGAAAAAATCGCTACAGTTCAAGATGCAGTTAACTATATTGAAGCTCATCAATAACAATATTGAAGCTTAAAAAGCTTAGTACAACTTGAAAAAAGCTTACAAAAACTGCAAAAGTTGTCTTTTGCAGTTTTTTTTAAAAAGTTACCATTAAAAAATTAAGATTTGAGGAGAAATATGAATAAAAGACGTGTAGTCATTACCGGTGTAGGAATTGTAAGTCCCTTTGGGTGTGGTGTTGATAAATTCTGGAATTCTTTGATTGAAGGAAAATCCGGTGTAAAAACCCTGTCAAGAATCCCTCTTGAAGGACATCTTGTTACAATTGGAGCTGAGGCATCAACATTCGAACAAGAAGTTCAGGAAAAAAATCTTCTTGAACAAAAAGAAATGAAAAGAATGGACAGATACACTCAATTTGCCTGTGTTGCTTCAGATGAAGCCGTTAAAGATTCAGGTCTTGATATAGATAAAGAAGATCCTTATAGAGTAGGTGTTATAATAGGGTCCGGAGCAGGCGGTTTTGATACGTTTGAAAAACAGCATCTTGCAATAATTTCAAGAGGACCTACCAAATGTTCTCCTTTTACAATCCCGATGTTAATCTGCAACATGGCAGCAGGCAGAGTCTCAATGCGCCACAAGGCAAAAGGTTTAAATAAAGCAATAGTTACAGCTTGCGCTACAAGCGCTCATTGTGTCGGAGATGCTTTTAGATCAATTCAGTACAATGATGCTGATGTTATTATTGCAGGGGGTACAGAAGCAGTTATGACCCATATTGGAATTGGTGCTTTTACAACTGCAAGAACATTGTCAAGAAGAAACGATGAACCCGAGCGCGCAAGTCGTCCTTATGATATAGATAGAGACGGTTTTGTAATGGGCGAAGGCGGTGCTTGTCTTGTTTTAGAAGAATTAAACCACGCACTAAAAAGAGGAGCAAAAATATACGCTGAAGTCGTAGGTTATGGTCAAACAGGGGATGCCTATGATATGGTAGCACCCGATCCAAGTGGTGCCGGTGCTAAAAAGGCTATGGAATTAGCCCTTAAAGATGCGCAAGTTGAAGCAAAAGAAGTTAGCTACATTAATGCACACGGAACTTCAACTCATTTAGGAGATATCGCAGAATCTCAGGCTATTGCAGGATTATTTGGTGATTTAGAAACAAATAAAAATTTGAAGGTTTCATCAACTAAATCCATGCACGGTCATATGATTGGAGCAACAGGAGCGGCAGAATCGATTATTTGTGCTCTTGCACTTAAAGAAGGAATGATTCCTCCAACAATTAACTTAGAAAACCAAGACCCTGAAGTTGCTAACCTCAATTATGTTCCTAATAAAGCAATTAAAGAAGATATTAACTACGCTCTTACAAACTCATTCGGATTTGGAGGGCAAAACGCTTCAATTCTATTTAAGAAATATTAATTATTCTTTAATTGATGATTTTGAATTAAAACTAAAAGTATTGAGATATCAGCAGGTTTAACTCCTCCAATTCTTAGTGCCTGGCCTATTGTTTGGGGTCTTATCTTATTAAGCTTTTCTTTAGACTCGCTTGATAGCTGCACAATTGAATTGTAGTCAATATCATTAGGGATTTTAATATCATCAGTTTTTGATTGGTTCTCAATTTGGATATTCTGTCTTTTTATATATCCTTCATATTTAACTAAAACTTCAACTTGATCAAATATATCTCTTTTTAAGTAATTATCATTAGTATCAATATTAGGATGATATCCAAGCTGAGATAAAACTTTGTAGTTAACATTGGGTCTTTTTAAAAGATTAAGTCCGTTAGTGCCGGTTTCTAAGTTTTCCTCGCATTGTCCTAAAATTGTCTTATTTTTTTCATTAGCGCTCACTTTAAATTGAGCCAGTCTTTCTTTTTGAATTTCAATCTCTTTTTCTTTGAATCTTTTTCTTAGAATATCGCTTTCTTTAACCAACCCTTGACTATAGCCTAATTCAGCTAATCTTAAATCTGCATTATCTTGTCTTAAAATTAACCTGTATTCACTTCTTGAAGTAAGCATTCTATAGGGTTCGTCTATATCTTTAGTTATTAAATCATCAATTAAAGTACCAATATAGGAATTTTTGCGATTAAGGTCAATGTAGTTTTTATTATCCAGGTAATTAAACGCATTAATTCCAGCCACAAGTCCCTGTGCTGCTGCTTCTTCATAGCCTGAGGTACCATTAATTTGACCTGCTAAAAATAATCCTTTAATTTTTTTTGTCATTAGCCCGATATCAAGCTCAAGTGCGCAGACACTATCATACTCAACAGCATAAGCTGGTTTTATGATTGAAGCTTTTTCTAAACCCGGTAATGAATGAATCATATCAAACTGAACTTCAATAGGAAGGCTGGTTGAAAAGCCCTGAATATAGACTTCATAAGTATCTAATCCCTCAGGTTCGATAAAAATATGATGAGAGGGATTGTGTTCAAATCTTACAACCTTATCTTCAATACTAGGACAGTATCTTGGTCCGACCCCTGTTATTAAACCACGATAAAGAGGGGATTTAGATAGATTTGCTCTTATAATTTCATGGGTTTTTTCATTTGTCTTAGTTAAATAACAAGGATACTGTTTTCTTATAGGTCGATCAGGTTTAAAGCTAAAAAAGGAAAAAAGATTATTACAAGGCTCATCCCCAGGATGAAGTTCAAGTTTAGTATAATCAATTGTCCTTGAATCAATGCGGGCAGGGGTTCCTGTTTTTAGTTTTCGAACATTAAACCCTAAGTTCCTTAAACAAGAACTTAAACCAATAGCGCTTCTTTCCCCCAGTCTTCCTTGTTTAAAGCTTTTATCGCCAATGTATATAGTTCCTTCTAAGCTTGTTCCTGTTGTTAAAATGACTGTTTTTGCGCTGTATTTAATTCCAAGTTCATCTACAACCCCTCTAATTTCATTTTTTTCAACAATTAAATCGACAACTTGAATTTGTTTAATTGTTAAATTTTCTTCTTTTTCTAAGTAATTCCTTGCTAATGTCCGATATTCCTTTTTATCTGACTGAGCTCGAAGCGCTCTTACAGCAGGACCTTTTGATTGATTGAGAGTTTTTAATTGAAGGTAGGTTGAATCTGCCAGTTCTGCCATTACCCCACCTAAAGCATCAATTTCTCGAACCAAATTAGACTTGGCAGGTCCCCCAATAGCAGGATTACAGGGCATTAGACCAATATAGTCAATATTAAGAGTTGTAATAAGGGTTTTTAATCCCAATCTTGAAGCGCTGATAGCCGCCTCAAGACCAGCATGACCTGCACCAACTACAATACAATCAAAACTAAACATTATTATTTAATTGCCTTAAAAACATCCATTGTACAATCAACTCCGCCTGCAACCCGATACTTTTTATCAACAATCATATCAAGCCCTTTTTTTGCTCTCACAATTTCAGCTGCACGTTCAACTTTTTCAACAACAACTGCTTGTTGTTTATATCTTAGGTCAATATATTCCTTTTCAAGTTTATACAGATTCTCTTTTCTTGAATCTCTCACTTGTTTTTTTCCTTCAAGTGTTTTTTGTGCATTTATTGATTTTTGAGTTGCAAGATTGTAGTTTCTAACCTGCTGCGCTTTAATATCAGCCCTTTTTTTATATTCTTTTGAAATTGGGATATTATTATACATATAGCTGTAATCAATGTATCCAATAGCAGCAAAACAGCTTTGACCAGCTAATAAAACCATGATTGATAACAATATTTTTTTCATTATTCACCTCTTTTAATTAATTATACTTGCACCTTCTTTTTCAATAGGAAGATTCAAAAACCCTGTATTAACATTATGATAGTTCCAGGTATTAGAAACAATTTCTTTAATTTCAGCAACATTTATTCCATTGTAAATTATTGCAATCGCAGGTCCTGCGCCGCAAAGGACAGTTCCTATCACGCCGTTTGTGTGTTTTAAGTTTTTTGTTATATCGCTCATGCCAGGAACCAATTTTTCCCTGTAAGGCTGATGAAGTTTATCTGATAGCGCAGCTTTAAGAAGATTTTCATCTTTATTATAAAGAGAATCAACAAAAAGAGCACTTCTTTTTAAATTATAAACAGCATCTTTTAAAGGCACCTCTTTAGGTAATACAGAGCGTGAAATTTCCGTATTAAGCTCATAATCAGGAATACAAATCATAAGTTTCCAATCATCATTCCAAGGAAGCTTGCGATATAAAACCGATCCGTCCTCTTCCCAGGAGGAAAGAGTAATTCCACCCTTAAAAGCAGGGGTAATATTATCAGGATGCCCTTCAATTTCAGTTGCAATTGACATTAAGACCTTTTCATCCGCCGGTCTTCCTAAAAGTTCATTAGCAGCAATCAGTCCCCCTACAATAACAGAAGCACTTGAGCCCAGCCCTCTTGAAATTGGAATTTGCGTTTTTATAGTAATTTTAAGCTCATTAGGGGTTTGACCGATAAAATTGTACAAAAGTTCAATTGCTTTATAGACAATATTTGTTTTATCAGTTGCAACATCATCTAAATTAGTTCCTTCATTGTTTTTTTCATTAATAATATTAATTTCAATTCCAGAACCCGGTAATACTGTTTCTTCAAGTGTTACAATATTATACAAAGGCAAAGCTAAACCAAAACAGTCAAACCCCGGACCAAGATTAGCTACAGTTGCTGGAACTTTTACACTTACTTTCATTTTTTCACCTATTGAACCTTAACGGGCATTATTAAACAAATATAGTTATTATTATCATCCTGCGGTTTAAAAATCGTAGCAGCTAACACATCTGCAATTTCAATCTCAACGAACTTAGACTCCATTGACTTTAAACCATCTAATACATATTTATAGTTAAATGCTGTTAGAATATCATCATAATTATATTCAATATCAATATAGTCTTTAGATCTGCCCGCATCTGGAGTATCAGCTAAGATTTCAAGCTGGGAGGCGCTAAAGTTAAACCTTACAACATTTGTTCTATCATTAACCATGATAGAAACCCTTTCAATTGAATTGATAAGTTCAACCCTATCCACAACGATTTTCTTTTCACTTGCATTAGGAATCAATTGCTGGTACTTAGGATAAACCCCTTCGATTAGTCTTGATTGGAAAGTTAAGTTTTCAAATTCAAAAATAATCTTGTTTTTTTGAATTTTTAAAGTAATATTATCATCCTCAACAATAGAAGAAATCCTCTGAACTTCATTGAGAGTTTTAGCAGGAACAATAAAGTTAATATTACCACTAACTTCCTGCTCAATTTCTTTTTGAATTCTTGTTAATCGATTACCATCAGTTGCTGCAAGTTCAAGAGTTTTATTTTCAATATTAAAACAAACTCCAGTTAAAACCGCCTGGGTTTCCTGGGTTGAAACTGCAAAAATCACCTGTTTTATGGCTCTTTGAAATTCATTCTTATTCAAAACCACTTTTTGAACTGTATTATCATCATTCTTTTCGATAACTTGTGGAAACTCAGCCGGATTCAATCCGATTAAGTCGAACTCTGTTTTTTGGCTTTTAATTTTAATATTATCTGAATCTTCAACAGTTTTAAGTGCAATTTCAACACTTGGAAGTTTTGATACAATTTCAGATATCTTTTTAGCACTGATTGTGATTGCACCTTCCTTTACAACCTGTGCTTTTGTTTTAAAGTCAATTGCAAGGTTTAAATCTGTTGCGCTGAATCGTATTCTATCGTTTGATACAGTTTCGATTAGAATATTCGACAAAATTGGCTGCAGCGCTTTTTGTGCTGTAATTTTTTCAACTATCTTAATTCCTTCTGAAAAATCTTCTTTATTTAAAATTATTTCCACGTGGTTTACTCCAAAATTATTCTTACAAAATTATAGTATAAAAACCAAAAACCTACAAATATATCCTAAACCGCTTTTTAACATTTTTTTATATTATATATTTAAATATTTAAATATAAATTTCATAATATATAATAAAGAAGAAATATTTGTGTAAAACTATCCTAAACTATTGTTATCACTGCTTTTTTAGGTGTGGATAAGTTGTGCATAGTTATAAACAAGCTGTGAATTATATATTATTTGTGTTAATAACTATTCCTCTTCCCCTTGATGTTTATCACAAAAACAATGTAGCAGAATAGAATAGCTATGAATTTTCATTGCAATGTTATAGTTTTTATTGAATCTTTCCTCATTTATTTTTATATCCACAATTCTCTCCGTTTTGCTCGGCTTCTTTTGTCATGTTGCAGGCTTTCTTTCTGGGTCCCTTTGCTCTTTTTATCGTATTGT
>CAJTNR010000030.1 GCA_910577635.1 uncultured Vampirovibrio sp.
GATAGAAAATCGATTTGGATGCAAAAGCAAGCCCATAAAGATTTTGATTTCTTCATCGGTCAAAGTGGTTCTAAACTCACCGATTTTGGAATATCTGTATCGCGCAAGAAGTTTTTCGTGGTCTTCAGAACCGTCAAGCATTGCATTCCAACGATGAAGCGAGCCTCTGGAGACTTTACCCAAAACCTGACGCAAATGCGAATCTGTCGTGTTGTACAATTTGACAAAATCATAATCGGCTTGGATTTTAATATTCGATTTTCGGTGAAACTCAAGCCATTTGTGGACTAAGTCAAGCCGTGCAAGTGCGATTTGCTTTGCTTTTTCGGGGATAAATTTACTTGTCTCAATTTGATTTTCCATTATCTCAAATTCCTTGTAATGCTTGTGTACACATTCATCACTCGTTTTGAGACAGAAGTCAAGTGTTTATGTTTAAAATATCATTTAAAACTTCAAAACTTCGTTGTCGTCAGGTACAACAACATTGCTTAATTTGAGGTTTTTTACATCATCTCTTGTAACGGTTAAGTGGCTCACTGTGTCCATGTGGCTTGCAATTATGGTTGAAGATTTTGCATAATCAGAAATTGATTTAATATCTTCTATGCCCATAATCAAGCGTTCGCCGTCGCCTATGCAAACAGTTGCGCCGCAAGCATTTATCACAATCACATCAGGGCTGTATTTGTCGATTGTTTCTTTAATTTCATCATACCAAATCGTATCCCCTGCGACATAAAGAGTTTTTTCGTTTTCGGATTTAAAAACAACACCCATAGCGTCATACGGCATTCCTCTGCTTTCGCAAGCGGGTTTCACGGTTTTAATATTTCCGTGCTGACAAGGGGTTTTAAAAAGTTGAATATTATTAAAATCCAATCCGTTTTCTGGAATTATTCTAATATCATTGAATCCGAAAGATTTAATTACATTAAAATCAAACTCGGATTGAACAAAAAACGGAATGTCTTTATTCAGTGCTTTTGCTGCGAACTCATCAAAATGGTCCGGGTGGAAATGGGTTAAAATCACCGCATCGACATCAACAATTTCGTCAATACTTATCGGAAGTTCAACTCTCGGCTGTCTGATTTGAGGATTAACCCCCACATCAAAGCCTTCCATAAAATCTTTTGGCATAAGCCAAGGGTCGATTAAAAATCTTTTATTGTTATAAGTTACAATTATAGTTGCATTTCTGATTTGATGAATTTGCATAAACCCCTCCTAAAACAAGTATAACATAAAAATTCACAGATGTCTTAATCTCAAAGACAATTCTCTAAATCTCATTTTATGCAACAAATTATTTTTGCACTTTGTTGCACTAAATTGCACTCGGGAAGAGGTTGACTTGGTGGGGCTTAGGCCCTGAAACAAGTTCAGGGTGACAGGTTTACGGTGCAAATTAGTGCAAGAATGGAGACAAAAGTGCAATTTTTGACCACCAAATCTCAACATTAAAAAACGGCGAAAATCGCCGTCAGTTCTAAATATTCTATAATAAACCACCATCCAAAAGTCTCTAATACATTATACCGAGCACTTTAAGGAAAATGTATCATATTTAAGTTTGCCTGCTGTATTCGATTAAATAACCAGTTTGTGCATAACAGAGCTGCTTTTCTTTTAAAATATAATAAAAATTAGCTGGGGAGAGACTCGAACTCTCGACCTCACGGGTATGAGCCGTACGCTCTAGCCAGCTGAGCTACCCAGCCAAGGTTTGTAAATTCTATTTAGTTAATTGAACCAAAGTTCTTTTTTATCATCACATAAACAAGTTAGAATTTCAAGTAAAACTTTAGGGATTTATATATAATTTCATTCAAAATGTCCATTAAGAACTTGTTTTGGAATTTTGCAGATTTTAGACCCCAAACAAGTTCATGGCGGTATCTTTACCTTTTTAGTGGAATTTGCTATATAAATTTCAAACTTTAAAAAGGCTTTTTTGTATAAAAAGCCTTTTTTAGAAGTTATTGTTTAATCATCGTTTTTATTATCTTTGTCTTCTTTTATCTCTTTTCTTAATTTATCGAATTTTTCAAAATGATGATGTTTTTTAAAACCTTGATATTCAAAGCAGTGTTTGTGCATATGACAACAAGGGCAATGACAGCTAAAGGGAGCAGGACCCATCATTGGGGGTCTGTGGAGCGCGCAGAATAAACTTAAAGCGCAAAAGACTCCCACAAAGCTGCCTAGAGCTGTAATTAAAAATTTTTTAAAACCTCTGCTGTTGCAAAAACAATTGCAATGTTCTTTGTTTTCTAATTCTTCGTTCATAAATTTTCTCCTTAAACTAAACAATAGTTTAATAATTGCATAGTATAAGGAGTTCTACAATTGTCCTTTAGTGGAAGGTATTCTGTCATTGACAATTTTTATTGATTCATACATGCATTGTGCTGCTGCTTTAAAGCTGGCTTCGATAATATGGTGTGTGTCGAATCCATCTAAAACCTTAATGTGAAGGCAAAAACCAGAGTTCATAGCTAGTGTATTAAAAAAGTGGTAGAATAATACAGTTTCAAAATCCTGGGTTTTTTCATCCTTTAAATCAGCGCTGAGTTTAAAGTATGGTCTTTGTGATATATCCAGTGCGCATAATACAAGAGCATCGTCCATTGGAAGTATTATACTTGAATACCTCTTAATCCCTCTTTTATCTAAAAGCGCTTCATTAATAGCAAGACCCATTACAATAGCGCAATCTTCAATTAAATGGTGAAAATTATTATCCAAAGCTTTAGCTTCAAGGTCAATATCAATTGAACTATGAGCACTTAAGCATTCAAGCATATGATTAAAAAACTCGCAAGGAGTTTTGATTTTGTAGTTTCCGCTGCCATCGAGGTTAAGTTTTAGTTTAATATCGGTTTCTTTAGTTGTTCTTGTTTTATTGGATAATCGTTTTATCATTTGTTTCAATTTCCCTTAAAAAGTCTTTTAATTCTGAGATATTTCCTAAAATATGTTTTGCGCCTAAGTGTTTGAAGTTATTTTTCATGATATTATAATCAGCACCGGGAGCAATTACTCCTATTGTTTCAATATTAGCTTTGTTTCCTGCTATAATATCATCTACGCTATCACCTAAGTATTTAATTGATTTATAAGGACAATGCTCAATGATTTCTAAAACTCCCTGTGGATCTGGTTTTAGAAGGTCTTTAGGCAGGTCGTCTGCTGTTATATAATAATAGAAGTATTTATCAATATCGAATTTTTTTAGAGAATACAAGGCTTCTTGTTTTAATCTTCCTGAAAAAATCACAAAATCATATTTTTTAGATAATTCAGCTAAAACCTCTTTTGATATTAGCAATTTTTCTTTATTAATTAAAAAATCTTCAATTTTTTTAAGTTTATTGCAAGGTTCATAAAACAAGCTTTGAAAAACAGTTATAATTTTATCAAGTTCAATGTATATTCCCTGTTCTTCAAGCAAACACTTGGTTGCATCCCAATCACAGTTCATACCGCCTCTGTTTTTGACTTTTGCAATTTCAACATCGTTTGTTTCAAAACCGCTAAAGTGTTTGAATGTTTCTTTAATAGCAGTATTATATGAATCCCTGACATCAAAAACTACACCATCGAGATCAAAAATTAAAAGGTCTTTTTTCTTTAACAATTCAAGGATATACTTAACTCCTCCTTCAGTTGGAACAGTTAATCGCAAACAAGTTGAAATTGGAGAGTTTTTGGAGAATTTTCTAACTATAACTCCGTTTTTTTTGAGTTTTTCATAATAAAAATCACAATACGACCCAAAGTCGCACAAAACAAAGTTCCCTTGTGAACTGTAGGGTTTAAAACCGAGTTTTTCAAGACTTTGGGACAAAAATTCCCTGTTTCTTTCGTTCAGCTCTTTTATTTGTTCAAATTTATCTTCGTTTCTAAGTGCACAAAGAGCGCATTTAACAGCTGCAATATTGACATTATAAGGGGAAGCTACTTTTTTAAGATTGTTAATTATGCTTCTATCCCCGACGCAGAAACCAAGTCTTAAGCCTGCCAGTGCAAAGTCTTTAGAAAAAGATTTAAGTACAACAACATTATCAGTTTCTTGAACTAAATCAATATAATCTTCTAATACAACATCAATAGCAAAATTAATATAAGTGCAGTCAATTATGAATAAAACTTCTTTAAATTCTTCTATTAAACCCCTTAGAACACTCGGGCGCACTAATTCCCCTGTTGGATTATTAGGGGTTGCAATATAAACTGCTTTTGTATTTTTTGTAATATTATTTTTTATTTCTTCTTTATTAAAAACAAATTTTTCCCCATATTCAATTTGTTTTGTTTTTGCTCCTATAATTTTTGCATATAACAAAGGCATTGAAAAGGTCGGGTTATAAGCTAGTAATTCGCTATCTGTATCAAGATAAGTGTTAAGGGTGATATTAAGAGCTTCATCACAGCCGTTTGTCAGCAAAAACTTGTCTTTAGGGACTTTGTATCTTGAACTTAGCTCGTCTAATAATTCTCCATAGCAAGGATAAAGGGAAGTATCAGTTGAATCAATGTTTTTTAAAACATTTAGGATTGTTTGGTTTGTACCGTAAATATTTTCATTGGAATCCAATTTAAGCCGCCATTGAGGCAGATATTCATCTGTTTGATAACAGGATAAGTCTTTTAGAGTTTTTCTCGGTTCTATCATAGTATAAATTATACTATTAAAGTTTTTTAGTGTCGAGCAAAATGGTGTTTTTCTTTTGTTTCAACCCTGACATTAGCAAGTTCTATGTCGTCATAGTCAACATATTCGGTTTGAAACAAATTCTGTCCTGTTTTAATTACAAGTTCGTTATCTTCTTTTAATATATGACGGGGTACTAATATTTCAATGTTATCTCCGTTAAGTTCAATTACTCCTATTCTTTTTCCGTTTACAAAAACTTCAGTCGGGGAGGAATAAACCTTAGCAATTCGATTCTGACCCTGTTCTTTAGCTTTTTTTGTATCTAAGCCTATTATGGTTCCAATTCTCACTACAATATCCTGGTTTTGAGCTGCTTTTGGGCGTTTGAATTTTTTTGATAGAAAATGACCATTGGCGTTCAATTTGAAATCTGAACTATTGGCTGAATTAGAAGAGAACATATTATCTCCTAAGTGAATAACACCCTGTGTTATTTGAAGATCAAAAGGACTTGATTGCTCAATTCCAAGTTTCAAGGGTCCTTTAATCACCGAGTTATCTACAGTTAAAGAAAAGACTTTGTAGCCTTCTTTTTCAACGAATAAGACTGTTTTATCATTCAAATCAGCGTTTAATTTAAAAGCCCCGTTTTTATCTGAATAAGTTGTATAATCAATTTCAGGAATTGAAATTTTAGCATTACTTAAGGGTTTGTTGGTTTTTTTATCCACAATTTTGTTTTGATAATTCATATCATTGTGGTCAACCTTCCCTGAAATTACTTCTGCAAAAGTAAAATTAAGACAGAATATACAATAAATTGATATTAATAAGAATATTTTTTTCATTTTAACCTTTTAACCTCATATACAGTTTTAATTTATTTAAAGAGGTTAAACAATGTTAGAAAATTTAATATTCTATTATATTAAAGTACTATCTTTCCTGCTCAACGGGAATTACCAATTCCTGCCCTATGCTTATTGCCTGCGGGTTTGAGATATTATTAATTTTTTGAATTTCTTGTATTTTTGCTTCATCATATCTTCCATAGAAACGATAAGCAATTCCATTTAAAGTATCACCCTGTTTTACAACATATTTTTCTTGCGTTACTGTAGTTTCGGGTAAATTGTCTTCAAGAGCGTTTTCTCCAACAATTGCAACATTGGATTTTGACTCTTTTTTAACAACCTGTTTAGGTGACATTGTAGAAATTGAAACAATAAAGGTAATTAATGACATAAACAGAACACCAGCTATAAAACCGGCTATTAAATAAACAGCAGGACTTCTGTGTGATGAACCTTTAGTAGCACCATGGACTCTTTGAATGCTTTTTTGAACATTACCCCAGAGAATATCTAATTCATGGGATTTTGCAGTTTTATAATAATGGTTTAGCTGTGCTCTGGTGTTGTGCTTTTTTTCAGTCTGGCATAGACTTGCCAAAAGCCCCATTTTTTCGCGAGTTAGACTAGACCTGTGTAATGTTGAACCCTTCATTGTTATACCTTGTTTTATAATAGTCTAACAATATGTTACAAAAAAGGGGATTATAAAGTCAATCGTTTTATTACACTTGTAAAGTTTTATTAACTATATTCAATGCTGTTGTAAGCACAGCTAAACATTGCATCTAAAAGTTTTTTGTTGTTTTCAACGTTAAAACCGCCTTCTTGCAAGTATTCTACCATTCTTTTTTTCCACATTGAAAAAAGTTCTTCTTTAGACATTGAAAGCGCACTTGCAATTTGTTTAAGCTCTAAAAAATCTATCTGGATTGGTTTTGCACCTCTTAATATATCAACCAGCTCCAGTCTTTTTTTTCTTTCGAACATCTTAAGAAAATCAAGTGTTGTAAGATTGTTGAACTTGATTAAATCCTTAAGCATTAATAAATTTTCACTATAAGTTACAATGTCTTGAGGAATTTGATACTCAATAAACTCCTCAGGATTTATGTCCATTACAGTTGCAATTCGCTCAAGAGTTGTTGATCGGGTCGAAAAAGGAACGTTTTCATCAATAAGATTATAGACATATGATAAAGTTACACCTATCATTTGAGCGAATTCTTTTTTATGAAGTTTGGTTTTTTCTAAAAAATCAGCTACAATTTTTGAGCTGTCTTTAGATACATTATTTTTTTTCATATTAGGTTGATTTTACTCCTGCTTGTATGCTATTTTACAAATAAACCGTTTTATATTTTTTTAAATTACCAATCAAGATAAATAGAAAAGATTAATTCTAATAGTAATTAAAAAGAGAACAAAAGAATGAAAGCAATAATTGGACTTGGAAATCCTGATATAAAATATAAAACAACCCGTCATAACACAGGTTTTTTAATAGTGGATGAGATTTTAAAGCACAATAATATCACCCTTCAAGATAAGTTTAATTCTTTTTTTGCAAAAAAAGGAGATGTTCTCTATCTTCTTCCTAAAACTTATATGAATCTATCAGGAAAAGCAGTAATAGAACTTATGAATTTTTACAAGCTCTCCAATAAAGATATTCTTGTTATTTATGATGATGCTACAATTGATTTTGGAGTTTTTCGATTAAAAAAAGAAGGAAGCTTTGGAGGTCATAACGGCATTAAATCAATTATCAATTCAATAGGAACCCCTGTTTTTGATAGATTAAAAGTCGGAGTAGGTCCGATTGGTGAAAAAATTCCTATTGATAGTTTTGTTTTAGCTAATTTTAGCGATATTGAACTTGAAGGTGTTAGAAAAATGGGAAAAATTGCTGTCGATTTAGTTGACTGCTGGCTTAAAGATGGAATCGAAAAAGCCCAGAACAGGTTTAATGGGAAGGTTTTAAATTAGTCAGCTAATGCAAGTTCAAAATGACTAGAAATTAAGTATCCCTGGCTTGTAAAGCTTTTAAGTAGTACTTATTAGCAAATAGTTTATTTTATTATAATTTGTTGTTAATTTTCTTTTGCAATAAGTATGCATCGATTGTTGTTATAAAGTATTGAATATCTGCTTCGTTTAGTTTAGAAAGCCTGGTTTCAAAAATTGAATTTACAGTGGCTGTGGTTTGTGTATCGAATGAAAATAAATCTTTGTATTCAATATTTAAAACTTTTTTAATATTTTCAATAGTGCTGCAGTTTGGAAAATTAACTCCTTTTTCAATTCTTGCAATAGTTGTTCTGTTTGTATCAATAAGCTCTGCAAATTTTTCCTGAGTTAAGTTTGCATCTTTTCTGTATTTTTTAATTTTCTTACCAAATTCAGTTTTTAAATCCATTTATTAAGTTTAGTTTATGCTTGTAAATATTTCTATGGCATAATTATTAAAAAAAATTGTTGCATATTTTCAACATTTGTGCTAGGATAATTTTATTGTATTTAATATCAAAAAAACTTGATTTTTAAGATACAAATTGGTTTATTAATAAACCGGGGCTTTTGCCCCTTATTCTTTAAGGAAGATTGAAATGAACAACATAAATTCAATAGAATATTTACAAAAAATAAATAGCAAGATACTAAATAAACTAAATACGAATAAGAACATATTCAAGTATAATATTTTTTTAGCTATAGACTGAATTTTCAATAAACGCTGCAATAGCTTGTTTTTAGCATTTTTTGATTTATATTGACATTATCAGCATAAATATAACCCAATGCGCGTTTATATTTATCAATACCTCTAAATTCAAAAAAGACTTTTTTATTATCAAGTTCTTTTTTTAGAATATCCCCTGCGATATTGCCTCTTTTGAGTACTTCATTAAGACTCAAGTTAAATTTTTTAGCCTGCAAATGAGCTCTAGTATTATCTGTAGCTTCAAAACAATCAATTCCTATTAATCTTATTCGAAAAATATTATCTTCAATTTGAGCAAGAATTGAATCCCCGTCATAAACTTTTATAACTTCAATTTGAGTATTAGCAAAGACAAATTCTGACTGCAAAAACAACAAAAAGAGGATAATAATTTTTTTCAATACTAAACCTCGCTCATTGCTTCACTTAAGCGTTTAATTCCTTCTTTAATTGTAGCACAATCAGCATTTGTGTAGTTGAGTCTTAAAGTATTGACATTTTTTTCCTTAACATAAAAAGGATCGCCTGGAACAAAAGCAACATTTTTTTTGATTGCACAATTGAATAAATCCACAGAGGATTTTCCCTGCTCTAAGGTTGCCCAGCTGAACATTCCTCCTTTTGGAATTGTAAATTTAATGTTTTTAGGAAAATAAGTTTTCATTGCTTCAACCATTGCACTGCTTTGGGTTTTATAGAGTTTTTTAATTTTTTCAATGTGTTTATCAAGGTCATTATTTTGAAGGTAATCAGCTATTAAATATTGACCAAAAATATTAGAATGCAAATCAGAAGCCTGTTTTGCAGTTTCTATCATTCTAATTATTTCTTTGTTTGCAATAATGTATCCTAAGCGCATTCCAGGAGTTACGATTTTTGAAAAAGACCCAAGGTAAATATTCTTATCACTTTGATTAAGCCCGATATAAGGAAGCCTTTCGCTTTGTTCAAAACGCAGTTCTCCATAGGGGTCATCTTGAATGAGAATCAAATCTTCGTCTTTAATAACTTCAAAAACCTCTTTTCGATTTTGAGCACTGTAAGTAAGGCCTGTCGGGTTCTGGAAGTTTGGAATTAAGTATGCAAGTTTTGGTTTGTGAGTTTTAATTGTGTTTTTAAGCTCATCAATATCCAATCCATCATCGTTTAGTTTTGTCTGGACAAAATTTGCTTTATATAAACAAAAAGCCTGCAATAATCCAAGATAAGAAGGTTTTTCAACTAAAACTTTATCGTTTTCATTCAAAAAAACTTTCCCCATTAAATCCAGCGCCTGCTGCGAGCCTGTAGTTATAATTACATTGTTGATATCAATATCCATTGACCATAGTTTTTTGTATCTTTCAACAATAAACTCTCTTAAGCTGTCAAGACCCATGGTTGTTGAGTATTGGTAAATTTTATCCCCAAACTTTTCTGCTATTCGATTCATTGAAACCTTAAGTTCTTCCTGAGGAAAAGAAACGGGGTTTGGAAGTCCTCCTGCAAATGATATTATTTCAGGTTTTTGAGTTACCTTCAAGATTTCTCTTATAAAAGAGGAAGGTGTGGATAGGATTCTTGTGGAAAAATACTTTTCAAACATTGTGCTATATACTTCTTTCTTTTTTTTAATTCCTACATTATTCTACTACAAAAAATGATATTTGACTCAAAAAATTAAAGTGATAATATCAATTAGGCTATACTATTTTGGAAAAAGCAGATGTTTAGCAATCAAACAGATAAAATTAAGTGGATAATTTTTACAGTTAGTGCAATCGGCGGGTTTTTAGCGATGATGGATTCTAATACTGTAAATGTTGCGCTGTATGAAATTGCTTCTAATTTTAATATCGATATAAACCACGCACAATGGGCGGTTACTGTTTATATTCTAATTCTATCGACTTTTTTGACTTTATTTGGAAAATTGAATGATTTAGTATCAAGAAAAAACCTTTATGCGCTTGGGTATCTTGTTTTTGCGCTGGGTGCTTTTTTTAACTGCACTTCTGTTAATCTTATAACGCTGATTCTATCAAGAATAGTTCAGGCTCTTGGTGCAAGCATTCTTTTATCTAATAATTATGCAATAATCTCTTCTATTTTTAAAGGTAACAAAAGAGCGCGTGCCCTCGGGTTCTCAACCGCGCTTATGGCGCTTGCAGGGATGAGTGGACCTATGATAGGCGGGTTTTTAATGCATTATACCAATTGGAGAATAATTTTTGTCCCGAGTATTATAATAGGGCTTATTGGAGCTTATTATTCAAAAAAATATATCCCTGAAATTGTCCATAAAACACAATTCAAGTTTGATTACCCGGGAATGTTTTATATGCTTATTGCGACTCTATCAATGCTTCTTGTTATATCTAAAGGTCACAATTGGGGCTGGGGATCAGTGAGAATTGTTTCTTTAGGGATAGTTTTTGTTCTTTTTTCTATAATTTTTTATTTAAGAGAAAAAAGCATTACTTATCCTGTTGTTAACTTTGAATTATTTAAATCAAAAGTTTTTACATATGGCAATTTTGCACTTTTAGTTGCTTATTTTGCTCTTTTTGCTAATGCAATTTTATTTCCCTTTTACGCCCAGCAGGTTCTTAACTTGTCTGCTTTAATGACTGCTGTTTTAATTCTTCCTTTTTCAATAATGTTTATGGTTTTAGCTCTTCTTAATGGGAAAATGACCAAAAAACTTCACAGTTCTATACTTATGACAACAGGTACCATTTTAATAATTATGGGATATATTGTATTTAGTACAGTTAATGAATCACTTGTTTATTGGAATATAATTATCGCTCAAGCTTTAATAGGAGCAGGCTCGGGGTGTTATCAGCCTTCTGTTAATGCTCTTATTGTATCGGTTGCACCAATGGGCAAAATGGGTATTGCTTCAGGAATCCTTGCAATGTTTCGAAACGTTGGAATGCTTCTTGGAATAACAATTTCAGTTAGTATTTTTGATTTTTATAAAAAAACAGGCTTGATTCAAGGCTTAAATGAAACCCAAGCTTTTATTAAAGGCTATCATTATGCAATTTACTGGGCTATTTTCTTTGGGATAATATGTGCTATATTGTCTTATATGTCTCATAAGGCATATAAAAAAGAAAGTACTGCAAATTTTTGATGTTATTTGCATTATTTCTAATATGATAGTAGAATTTATATAGAGGATTAGTAGGTAGCAAAAAGTTGCAAGCTAAATTAAAAGATTATATTGATATTATACAAAAAGTTGCAAGAGTAGAGTATAAGAGAATTCCGGCTCATATGCTGGATTGCGAGGAGCTTGTTTCTATTGGAATTATTGCTCTGCAGGCGCTTTTTAAAGATAAAACAGAAGAACAATTAAAAAACTACAACTCCTCCTATGTTGCTACAGCTGTGCGCTGGGCAATTAGAAATGAACTTAGAAACAGATACAAATGGTATACTCTAAAACACAAAAAAGAAGATGAAGAAATAACAGAGTATCAAAATCAATCTTCACTTGATGTTTCACCAACCAAAATAAGAGAAGCGGTTTATGAAGCAATTCTTTCAATTGATTCTATAATGGCACAAAGTTCAGATAACGACTCACCCTTTGATTTTATCAAAGACACAAGTGCTACTCCTGATGAAAAAGCTGAAATTTCAGAATTAAGCAAACTAATAAAAGAAGCAATTGCAAAATTGCCCCAGAAAGATAGAACTATTGTTGAATACAGGTTTTATAGAAATTTGCAGGTAAAACAGATTGCTGCAATGGTAGGGTTATCAAGTTCCCGTATTACAAGAATTGTACAGGCATCTTTAAACACAGTTCGAGAATACCTTCAAAAAAGAGGTTTAACAAGTTATTGATTATAGTTTCCAGACGCAAGGAGAGGATTAAATGTTATTAGAAGAAAAAAACAAATTATTTTCAAAAGAGTATAAAGAAACAATAAAAGAAGCGCTTCGCGCTCTTGGTAAAAAGAATCTCGCTCTTATTGTGCAGGGCGTAAGTTTTCCTTCTAAAGACAATGAAAATACCGGATTTGGTACATATAATTCCAAAGGCGCAAAAGAACTTTATGACTTTATAGAAGGTGTATTTAGCGCAGTGCAGCTTGGACCTTCGGGTAAAACCAAACTATCAGATGCTTCTCCTTATACAGGAACGGTTTTTTCAAAAAATCCTCTTTTTATTAATTTAAAAGAGCTTACAACAGACGAATGGGACAATATATTGTCTTTAAATACATTGGATAAAATTGTCGGGAATAATCTTCTTAAAGATACTTCTAAAGCTTCCTATGCTTATGCTTTGGGCGGTTTAAAGATTGCAAGTGATGAGTTTTATAAAAATTTTAAAAAAAGAGCCTCAAAAACACTTAAAAAAGAATTTGATGCATTCAAAAAAGAAAATTCTTTCTGGCTGGATAAAGATGCTTTATATGAAGCTTTAATTCTTGAGAATAAGTCTGATTACTGGCCTCAATGGGAAAATGAACTGGATAGAACTTTGTTTAATCCCCAGGATAAGAAAAAGGCACAAAAAAGAATTAAAGAAATTGAGAAAAAATATGCAGATGTCATTGAACAATATAAACTTGAACAGTTTATTGTACAAAAACAGACGCAAAAAACCCTTGATTACTGTAATAAACTGGGTTTAAAATTAATTGCAGATAGACAAGTGGCTTTTTCAGACAGAGACAATTGGGCTTATCAATCACTATTTTTAGACGGCTGGTATCTGGGTTGTCCTCCTGATTATTTTTCTAAAGACGGACAAGCATGGGGTTTTTCTGTTGTTGATCCTGAAAAACTATTCAACAAAGACGGCTCCTTAGCTGAGGCTGGAATATTAATGAAAAAACTTTACACTAAAATGTTTAAAGAAAACCCGGGAGGTGTAAGAATTGACCATACGGTAGGGTTGATTGACCCTTGGGTATATAAAAAAGGATTTTTGCCTAAAGTTGAAGAAGGTGCAGGACGTTTGTATTCAAGCCCTAATCATCCTGTTTTAAGAAGATATGCTATAGCTAAAGAGCAAAACATTAACAAAACTCCAATTGAAGGAAAATTTGCAACACCGGATGATGAAAAGTGGATTGATAACTTGTCCGATGATCAAATCAGCTTGTATGGAAGAATGATTGAAAAAATCGTTATAGCTTCCGCCCAAGAAGCAGGATTAACTAAAGATGCAATAATTGCTGAAGACTTAGGAACACTTACCTATCCTGTTGTTAAGGTTATGGAAAAATACGGGCTTCAAGGAATGAAGCTGGTGCAGTTTGTTGTAGCACAGGAGGAAAATCATCCTTATAGATGCAAAAATATTACCCCGAATTCCTGGGCAATGGTTGGAACTCACGACAACGAGCCGATTAGAATGTGGGCATCAAAGCTTGTTAATACAGAAAGCGCTAATCCTTATATTAAGAATTTAATTGAGGATTTATGTTCTGAATTCGGTAATAAAGATGAAATTTGGCATAGAATGTATACTGATGAAAAATTCTTCGGTTTTATGAAACTTGTTGAGTGTTTTGCTTCTGCTGCTGAGAATATTCAAATTTTCTTTACAGATTTCTTTGGAATTAATGAAGTTTATAATACCCCTGGAACCTCAGGAGACAAAAACTGGACATTAAGATTAGAGGATGGTTTTATTGAACAGTATAGACAAAAGCTTAAATCACAAGAAGCGCTGAACCTTCCTTTAGTATTAATTTACGCTTTTAAAGCAAGAGGGTGGGAATTCTACAAGAATCATCAAGAGTTATTAGATAAACTAGAGCAGCTGGCAAATGAACAATAGAATACACAATTTAATCATTATAATTTTTACACTTTTTGCTATGGCATCAAGTGCGTTTGGTTTTTCTTTCCGTAATATGACCTTGGATTTTATCCATATGTCAGATACACATATTACAGATAGTGAAGATACGAGTTACAAGGCGGTCGGCTCCTCTAAAGATCTTTTAGGGGATGCAATTAATCAAATCAATGATATTGAAGGGCTTGATTTTGTCCTTTTTACAGGTGATTTGGTTGATTATGCCACAAAAGAGAATTATTACAATTATTATTATCTTTTAACTAAGCTTAAGTATCCTTCCTTAAACACATTTGGAAATCACGATTTTTGGGGTATGACAAAAGAAGAAGCTTTAGCTGAGGTTAAAAAGTACAATCCAAGTTATACTTTTTCAGATACCTACTATGCTTTTAGTCCTAAAACTGATTATAGAATTATAATTTTGGATGCTACAATTAAGGATAGAAAAACTTCTAATGGAGAACTTCCTCCTGAACAACTGGAGTTTTTGGATAATGAACTTGCGCAGGCTAAGGATAAAATTGTAGTCATTGCACTTCATCATCCTCCGGTTGAACCTTTTGTAGCAAGTGAGCATGCCCTATTGAATGCTAAGGAGTTTAATAATATTCTATTAAAGTACAAAAACCCGATTGTTGTATTGACGGGTCATTACCATGCTGCAAAAATAAGAAGAATTGGCAATATTATCTATGTTTCAACTCCTTCTATGGTAACTTACCCTATGGCATTTCGCCATATTAAAATTGTTAACTTTAAAGATAGAGTACAGTTTGATTTTAACTTTATTCAGACGAGACTTGATGATGTGCTTGAAAAAAATCGTCAGAATGTCATCTCCTATGCTACTTTAGCAGGGAATGAAAAAGACAGGGAATTGTCTTTTGTTTATTACAAAAAGCATCCAAAAAGCATTCATTATAAGAAAAATAAAATTAAAAATGCTGCCAAGACTTCAAAAACAAGCAGCAGGGAAGTAAAAAAACTAACCAGTCCTAAAAAGGTAAAACAAAACAAAATTAAAGAGCCTAAGGTTAAAGAAAACAAGGTTAAACAGCCTAAGGTTAAAGAACCAAAAGTTAAAGAGCACAAGGTCAAAGAAATTAAGGTTAAAGAACCAAGGGTTAAAGAACCCAAGGTAAAAAAAGTCAGCACTAAAGAACCTAAATTGAAACAAAAAAGCCAAAAAGAACTAAGGGTAAAAAAAGAAAAAATAAAAAAAGTAAAAAAGCCTAAAACCAGCAAAGAAAGTAAATAAATGACCAATAAAGATGACTTTATAATAAAGTTTAGAGGAACAAGAGGGTCTTACCCTAGTCCTAAAAGTAATTATTTAAAATTTGGAGGAAACACTGCCTGTGTTGAGGTAAGACTTGGGAACCAGCTTGTAATATTGGATGCTGGTTCAGGAATAATTGATGTTGGAATTGATGAAATTAAAAATAAGATAATATCAAAAGACCCGCAGTCTCCTTATCAAACAACCATAATACTAAGTCATATCCACCAGGATCATATTCAGGGTTTGCAGTTCTATAGACCCTTGTTTATGAAGAATTCTATTGTTAATTTATTCGGACCTTCTTCAAGCAAGGAAGACTTAAAAGAAACCCTTCAAACAATTCTTTTTGATAAAGTTTTCCCGCTTGCGCTGGATGAGATTAGGAGTGATTTTAATATCGGGAATTTTTCACAGAATCAAACAATTGTTTTATCCCAGAATGGTGCTGTAAGGGTTTTTGACGACAGTGAAAATATTAAAACCAAAGATGATGATATTATAATTACCTGCTATAAAACCCCTGCTCATCCTAAAAACGGGTGTTTGTGCATTCGAATTGAGTATAAATCTAGGGTTTTAGTGTATGCTACTGATAAAGAAAGCTATATTGGCTTGGATAAAAGGTTTATAAGATTTGCTCATCAGTGTGATTGTTTAATCCACGATGCACAATACACTCAAGAGGATTATATTAACCCGATTCAACCCAAACAGGGTTTTGGTCATTCAACTTTTGAAATGGCTATTGATACAGCGCATTGCGCTAAGGCAAAAAAGCTTTTCTTCTTCCATTATGACCCTGATTATGATGATAAAAAACTCCAGATGCTCGAAAAAGAATATGTTTCAGATAATGTATTTTTTGCTAAAGAAAACGATGAAATTACTATATAAATTTCTTATAACAGTTTTTCTTTTTCTTTCTTTTTCTTCTGTTGGATTATGCGCTCTATCAGGATTTGAAGAAAACAGAATCGATGCTGTTAAAAACGCAAGAAATCATTCGAATTTAGGTAATATTTACTTCAATGAAAAAAACTATTATGGAGCATTAAGAGAATACCAAATTGCCTTTAATTTAACTTATGACCTTAATAGCAGCGCAACTTATTTGTACAACATTGCAAGAGCTTTTATTGCACTCGGGGATTATACGGGAGCTAAAAAAGCAATTCTTATGGCACTTGACAGGGACTGCATTAATATCACCTATTATCAAACACTGGTTGATTGCTACATTGCCCTTGGAATCGAGAAAAAAGAGTTGAATAAACACCTTTTTGATAATACCAATCCTTATAATAGAATTGTTGCAGGATTAATTTATCTTAAGTGCGGTTATCCAATGTATGCTAAAGTAATTTTTGATGAGTTTATCCTAAATAACCCTGATATGATAATAACTGAGGATATTAAAGCGATTCTTAGGACATTGTAAAAGTATAATATAAATAATATTTAACTCAGAAGCTAAAAACCAAGAAAAAATTTTCAAGAGACAGGTTTTTGCTTTAAAAAGACGCAAAGATAGTTAGAATGTTTTTTTATAGCATACTTTTACTGCAAAACTTATGTTTGTTATAAAATTTTAAGTTTATTTAAGCAGGATAACAATAATAATATCTCCATGACTATTTTAGTGATAAAATTTTGTTATGAAGTATGTTCCTTTGCATATCCACACCGAATATTCACTATTAGACGGTGCTATAAGAATCCCTGATTTTTATAAGTTTGCAGCTAAAAATGATATGCCGGCAATTGCAATTACAGACCACGGGGTTATGTATGGCTGTGCTGATATGTTTATTGCAAAAAATGAAATGTTGTCTCATATGCTGGATGAATCCCAGCAGGAAGAAAAAAAGAAAATTGAAGCAGTAAAACCTATTATCGGCTGTGAGTTCTATATTTGCGAAGGGGATGTAATTGAAGATAGAAGCAAAAAAACAATGTATCATTTGGTTTTGCTGGCTAAAAACCAAAACGGATATCACAATTTATGCAAACTGGATTCAATTGCTACAACTAAAGCATATTATTACAAGCCAAGAATTAACCATGAGATATTAGAACAATATAAGGACGATTTAATCTGCCTGTCTGCCTGTATCCAGGGAGAAGTTGCAAGAAACTTTTTAGACGGACAAATTGAAAAAGCTAAAGAAGCTGCTAAGTATTACAAAAATTTGTTTGGTGATGATTATTATATAGAGCTTCAAGACCACGGATTAAAAGAACAAAAAGATTCAAATCCATTTTTGATGGAAATTGCAAAAGAACTTGGAATTAAAACAGTAATCACTAACGACTCTCATTATTTGCGTGCTCAGGATGCTTCCTGGCATGATACTTTATTGTGCGAGCAAACTAAATCATCTAAATCCAATCCTAATCGCTTTAAGTTCTCAGTTAATGAGTTCTATGTAAAAACAGTTGAAGAATTAAGACAAGCTTTTTCCTGGATGGATGAAGCCTATTTTAACGATTGCATTAATACAACAGTTGAAATAGCAGATAAATGCAACTTTGAAATGGACAAACTGGAGTTTGGAAAAACCAAAGAATATCTGCCCAAATACCCTTGTCCTGATAATTTATCAGAAGAAGAATACTTTCACGAACTCTGCATTAAAGGTCTCAAAAAACGCTACGGAGACCCCATTCCTGATTCAATTCTTGAGCGTTATGAATATGAAAAAGAAGTAATTTTAAACATGGGTTTTCCCGCCTACTTTCTTCTTACCTGGGATTTTATTAACTGGGCTAAGGAAAACAAGATTCCTGTAGGACCCGGGAGAGGCTCTGCTGCAGGATCCATTGTAGCCTATTCGCTTGGAATTACAGAACTCGACCCAATTTACCACAAGCTTTTGTTTGAAAGATTCCTAAATCCTGAGCGTATTTCAATGCCTGATATAGATATTGATTTTTGCAAACGCCGCCGCGGTGAAGTAATTGATTATGTTTCAAAAAAGTGGGGAGCAGATCATGTTTGTCAGATTATTACTTTTGGTACCTTGGCTGCAAAAGCAGCACTAAAAGCGGTTTGCAGGGTGTATGATATTCCATTTTCTCAAGCAAATACCTGGGCAGGGTTTGTTCCTAATACTCCTGGAACAAAACTTAAAGAAGCACTATTGGAGGGAATGGAGTTAAAAAAACTTTGTGATGAGAATGCGCAGGTTCAATCATTAGTTGATGAAGCTCTTCATATGGAAGGACTCAAAAACCAGACAGGAACTCACGCAGCCGGTGTTATCATTGCTCCAAGGTCAATGGATGAAATTATTCCTGTAGCATTATCAAAAGAAAAAGCTTCCACAACCCAGTACCCAATGGCGGGGATTGAAAAAATCGGTCTTTTAAAAATGGATTTTCTGGGACTTGAAACTTTGACAATAATTCAAGATGCAATTGATTTAATTAAAGATAGAACCGGGGAAGATATTGATATTAATAGAATCCCCCTTGATGATAAGCAAACTTTTGAGCTTTTATCCCGTGGTGATACAGATGCTGTGTTCCAATTGGAATCAGGCGGTATGAAAAAACTTGTAAAACGCTTAAAACCAAGTGTATTTGAAGACATCGGCGCTCTTGTTGCGCTTTATCGGCCTGGACCTATTGAAGCTGGAATGATAGATGATTTTGTCGATAGAAAACACGGAAGACAAAAAGTTGAATACGCTCACCCGCTGTTAGAAGGGATTCTTAAAGAAACATACGGGACAATTGTTTATCAAGAGCAGATTATGGCTATCTTTCAGACTCTTGCAGGATACACACTCGGCGGAGCTGATATGGTTCGTCGAATGATGGGTAAAAAGAAACTGCAGCAAATGGCAGAACAAAAAGAAATTTTTGTTGAGGGTGCAGCTAAAAACGATATGCCAAAAGAAGCTGCAATTAGTTTATTTGAGCAGATTGAAAGTTTTGCAAAGTATTGTTTTAATAAAGCCCACTCCAGTGCTTATGCTTTTGTTGCCTATCAAACAGCTTATTTAAAAGCTCATTATCCGGTTGAATATATGTGTGCAATGCTAACTAGTGTTGCTGATAATAAAGAAAAAACGCAAAGCTACATTCTTCAATGCCAAACACAGGGGATTGAGGTTTTGGCTCCTGATATTAATAAGTCTAATTCGCAGTTCACCCCTGATGGCAAGAATATTCGATTCGGGCTTGCTTCAATTAAGAATGTCGGTGAATCTGTAATTGAACATATTGAACTTGAGCGCAAAAATAAGCCTTTTGAAAGTTTTTATGATTTTTGCTCTCGTGTTGATTTTAAATGCTTGAATAAAAGAACATTAGAAAGCTTGATTAAAGCAGGGGCATTTTCTTGTATTGAAAAATCAAGAAAACAGCTTCTTGATAATCTTGACAATGTAATTGACTTTGTACAGCAGCAGCAAAAAGCAAAATCATCAGGACAGGTTAGTTTGTTTGCTTCTCTATCTGCTGATTCAGCACAGGATTTAAACATCCCGACATTCAAAATGCAGGGTAGCGACAAAGATGAGTTTTCAGATTCCCAAATCCAAATGTTTGAAAAAGAACTAATGGGAATATATGTTACAAGTCATCCTTTAGCTTCAATTAAAGATACACTCAAGTATATTACTACTCAAACTATAGCAGATATTATAGAGAATCCAAAACCTGATTCAACAGTTACAATTTGCGGATTATTATCACAAATAAGCCAGAAGCCGACAAAAAAAGATCCTTCAAAGTTCATAAAAACAGGCACAATTGAAGATTTGACAAGCAGGATTAATATTGTTGCTTTTCCTAAAACAGTTGAAAACTACGGAGCTTTAATCGAATCTGAACAAAAAGTAATTATCAAAGCTAAAGTCAATGTTCGAGACGAAGAAGTGAATCTCGCTATTAATGAAGTAAAACCAATTGAGAACGTTAATCTTGTTACAATTAAATATTTAGAAGATTTAGCAGCAGAGGAGAATATTCTATTAAAAGAACTTCTTGCAAAACACAAGGGTGAAAACCCTGTTGTGATTGATTTTTTAGCACCTGACGAGTTTGATAATCCAAAAAGATTCCAGCTTTTAACCAATAATCATTTGTGGATTAGTTTGAATGATGGATTAGAAAAAGAATTGAATGCTGCTTTTAAAGATAAAATGGAAGTTGAAATCCAATCACTTGGCTAATATTGATATCAACAATAACTTTAACTCCAACAAGAAGCTGTAATCTGTTTTAGAATTTGATTCTCCTTATCAACCCACACCTGAGTGTCAAAATGATGCGTTTTATAGCTGTTTACTGCTTCTTTTAGATAAACTGCATATGATGCATCTATAAAATTGATTTTATCAAGTTTTTCAATGTAATAATCACGCCCTCCGCAATTCGAACAGTATCTATCCTTAGGGATGATTTCTCCAAAGTGTAGTTTTGCTTCTCTTTTAATATCACAGCTTTTGCATCGAATTATGTAGTAGTTTTTTTCTAAATACTCTCCGCAATCGGGACAGTATCCTTCTTGGGTGTTTGTAAGAGCGTTTTTATGGCTGCATTTAAATTTGTTTTTTAGTAATTTTAATAATATATTCTTCATAATATTTTTTTAATAAAAAATATTAATAATTCATTTTTTATTTTAATTTTTTAAGAATTGTAACAAAAAAATAAATAAATTTTTTCTATTTACGCAATAAAACATAAATGATATACTTTATATATATGTAAGCATCAATATAATTAAACAAGTTCACAAGGAGAGCGAAAAAAATGGCAAGAGTATTAATTTCAATGCCAGAACAATTTTTATCACAGATTGATTCGGTGGCACAGGGGGAAAACAGGACAAGAAGCGAGCTGATTAGAGAAGCACTAAGAACTTATATTAATCGATCGAAGCTTCGGGAAAACACATTTGCAAACAAAAATGCTGCAATTCTGGAGGCACTTTTGGATTAAAGTTTAATTAAAACACGAGAGATATTGTTAAAATTTAGACCGCTTGAGCGGTCTTTTTTTATTTTTGGCTAAATATTATACAAAAAAGAAAAGCCTTCTTTTTGAAGGCTTTTGAAAATCTATTAACTTGATTCTCGT
>CAJTNR010000031.1 GCA_910577635.1 uncultured Vampirovibrio sp.
TGAGATTGTAATCAAGCTTATTAATAGCTCGATTAAAGAGAAAGCTTTTTTCATTAGTATTTCCTTTTATATTTTTGTGTATAGTTTGTGTATTCCAATTAAACGACGAAAAATTGTCGTTTTTGTGATATAGTTATAGCAGGTTTACAATAGAATTATATAGGATATAAGATACTTTTGTCAAGTAATTCAGAAACAAATAATTCAAATAAAGCACAAAGGTTTAGAGAAATTGTTCAAGTACTTAATTTGAGACAATCTGATATTGCAATAAAACTTAATATTTCAAGACAGTATGTTAATAATATCTACCATGGAAGGGAGAAGCTTTCAGAAGAAAAGCTCGTTGAGTTTGCAAAAATTTATAATATTAACCTTAATTATTACTTTACAGGTTCAGGGGAAATGTTTCTTAAAAACGATACAAAAAATTTGAATATAGAACTCAAGGAAAAATTTAACCTTTCAGATTCGGATCTTGTAGCGCTTACTGAATTGCTGCAAGGAGGGGTTACAAGGGATATGATTTTAAAATTTATTCAGGTTAAAAAAGGCAATAAAGAAGCTCTTGAAGCTCTTATTCAGAATCTAAACGGAATTAAAGCAGCACTTGAGTTTTAATTATTCAAACTGTGCAAAGGTGCAGGGATTCGACCACCCCTGTTGACAAAAGTTTCGCTTGAATATGGATTAACTTTCATTATGGGAGCTGAGCCCAAAAGACCTCCGAATTCAGCATTTTCACCGACATTTTTTCCAATAACAGGAATAATTCTTACTGCGGTTGTTTTTTTATTAATCATACCAATTGCCATTTCATCGGCAATTATTCCTGCAATAGTTGAATCTGCAGTATCACCAGGGATTGCAATCATATCAAGCCCGACAGAACAAACACTTGTCATTGCTTCAAGCTTATCTATTGTTAAAGAGCCTAGTTTAGCAGCTTCAATCATGCCTGCATCTTCTGAGACAGGTATAAAAGCACCGGACAAACCCCCGACATAGCTTGAAGCCATTATTCCACCTTTTTTAACAGCGTCGTTAAGCATTGCAAGCGCCATTGTGGTTCCGTGAGCTCCTGCTTGTTCCAGTCCCATTGCTTTAAAAATTTCAGCCACGCTGTCACCTTGAAGAGGTGTCGGAGCAAGGGACAAGTCGATTATTCCGAAAGGAATATTCATTCTTTTAGCCAGTTTTCTTCCAATCAGCTCCCCTGTTGTTGTAATTTTAAAAGCCATTTTTTTAATTAAGTTAGAAACTTCTCCAAAATCAGCCTTTTTATCAAGTTTTTGAATAGCACTTGAAACAACCCCGGGACCTGAAACACCAATATTAAGAGCGCATTCTGCTTCATTAATCCCGCAAAATGCCCCTGCCATAAAGGGATTATCAGTTACGGCATTACAAAAACAAACAAACTTGGCTGCTCCGATACTATCCTTATCTTTAGTTAGAAGGGCAGTTTTTTTAATTATTGATGCAGTTTTTAATACAGCATCCATGTTAACTCCGGCTTTTGAGGTTCCTAAATTAACACTGGAACATAGCTTATTAGTTTGCGCTAAAGCTTCAGGAATTGATTCAAAAAAAGCTAAGTCGCCTTTTGTAAATCCCTTATCAACAAGTGCGCTGTAGCCCCCTATAAAATCAACCCCGACTTCCTCAGCTGCTTTATCAATGGTTTTTGCGATATAGACATAATCAGGATTGGTACAGGATTCAGCTGCAAGAGAAATTGGGGTAAGTGCAATTCTTTTGTTAACAATTGGAATAGAATATTCATTTTCAATATCATTTGCCAGTTGTACAAAACTTTTTGCTGTTTTTGTAATTTTATCGTAAATTTTTGCTGCGGTTTTTTTGGTATCGCTTGATGCACAATCCCTTAAGCTCAGCGATAGGGTTGTTGTTCTAATATCAAGATGGTTGATTTTTATCATCTCGATTGTTTCTATAATTTGTTGTTTGTTAAAACTTTCCAATATTCTTCCCTTTAGATTGTGTGCATTCTATCGAAAATTTCTTTTTTTTGAACCCAAATCTCCATTGACAGTTCAGCTTCAAGTTTTTGGATATCGTCTTTAAATTCTTTAAAGGAAACAGACAGATTTTTAATATCACATAGCATTATCATAACAAAGTTGTCCTGCATTATTGTTTGTTTGATATCTTCAATATTAACATTATTAACAGCAAGTTTTTGAGCTACACTTGCAACAATTCCAACTTTATCCTGACCGCTTACGGTAATAATAACCTTATCTTCTTTCATTACTTCACATCTTCCTTAATAACGATTAAATTATTCATTATTTTCATTGCAACAGTAGGAAAAACAACGTTTTTAAGCCCGTCTGCAATTGAAACAACACTTCCTGCTTTAAGAATTACATCTTCGCCTTTGTACATAAAGGTATAATCAGTATTTCTATCCGATCTTATTGTAATTTTGTTCTCTTCCTTTGTCATATCGATATCCTTCCTGTCATTATTTCAACACCGCTTGAAGTTCCTAATCTTGCAGCACCTGCTTCAATTAAGGCTTTTGCTTTATTATAATCTTTAATTCCTCCTGAGGCTTTAACTTTAAGTTCTGCATTTTTTGTTGTTTCATACATTAGCTTAACTGCTTCAACAGTTGCTCCAAGCCCGTTTTTTACAAACCCTGTTGAAGTTTTAACAAAATCAGCTCCTGCGCTGATTGCACAATTGCAAGCTTCGATAATTTCTTGATTAGTTAACAAATCAACTTCAAGAATAACTTTTAAGTTATGATTTGAGCAGATTTCTTTTGTTTTTTTAATATCCCCTTCAACTTTTGCATAATCCTTATTTTTTAGCGCACTAAGATTTAAGACCGTATCAACTTCCTGCGCTCCAAGGGCTAAAACACGCTCTGTCTGATAGAGTGTCATATCAATTGTATTATTAGCTAAAGGAAAGTTGACTACTGTTACAATTGCAACAGTAGAGCCTTTAAGTAAAGTTGAAGCAAGCTCAACATAGTTAGGATTAATACAAACCCCGAAAAATTTATTCTCAAGAGCTTGTTTTGTAAGTTTTTCGATATCCTTTTCAGCAGCACAAGGATTCAATAAAGTGTGTTCAATATAATTGTTTATTTTTTCCATAATACAATTATTATATCAAAACCAAATTTTTAAAGCCAGAGGTAATATTTAAAGATTCATTAATATTAAAAAGGGTAATATCAAGGATTCTTTCTTGTGCCTCTTTTGTATTATAAGCAATGTGGGGTGTAACTATAACCTGGGGCAGCTGAATTAGTTTTTGTATAAAGAAAAACTTTTTAAGACAATTTGTTCTTAGCGCATCGTACTTTTCACATTTTCCATAGGTCTGGCATAAAGTTTCTTCACATTCAACAACATCAAGTGCTGCAGCTGATATTTTTTTATTAACAAGAGCATTATATAAAGCTCTAGTATCCACAATTTCTCCTCTTGCAGTGTTAATTAAAACAGCTTCTTTTTTCATTAATGCAAGTCTTTGATCGTTTATCAAATGTTTTGTTGATTCATTCAAAGGACAGTTAATTGAAACAAAGTCTGATTGTTTTAATAACTCATCAAGTTCAACATAATTATAGAGGGAATTTTTGTTAATATCATAAACTAAAACATTAAGATTAAAACCTTTTGCTATTTCAATAACTTTCTTCCCGATTGCACCTCCTCCAATAATACCAATGGTTTTACCCTCAAGTTCTGTTCCTATTAATTCGTCTTGATCAATTGTTCCTTCTATAACAGTTTTTTTAGCAAGCGCGATTTTTCTTGATAAAGTAAGAATTAAACAGAAAACAAACTCTGCAACCGTTGAATTACCGTAGTTTGGGGTATTGAAAACAAGAATTCCTCTTTTTTTACAATAATCAAGGTCAACGTTTGAAAAACCAACGCATCTTAGGAATATAAACTTTAAATTCTTAAATTTTTCAAGAATTTTTCTATCCAGAATTGATGAAACAAAAACGCTTATTGCTTCTGCGTTTAGATGTTGTTCGTCAATATAGGTCGATTCAATTAAAGGGCTTTTAATATAGTAAGGCTCAATATTACCCGGGATTTTATCCAACAAGTAATTAAGTTCTAATTCTCGAATATCGTATAATAATAATTTCATAATTAGAATATATTATAAATAATTGAGTTTAGAATTCCCCTTGTGGGCTATTATAAAGTTTTTAAAAAATTTTCCATTTTACTGTGGTCAAATTCGTTCTCCCAGCGTGCAACAACAGTTGTAGCTACACAATTGCCGATTAAGTTGACCGTTGTTCTTCCCATATCAAGTATTTGATCAATTCCTAATAGAATTGCAACGCCAATAACAGGAAGATTAAAGCTCGTTAGTGTTCCTGTAAGTATTACAAGTGAAACCCTTGGAACCCCTGCAATTCCTTTGGAGGTTAGCATTAAAGTTAACATTATTACAAGCTGCTGTTCTAATCCCAGGTGCACCCCTGCAATCTGAGCGCAAAAAAGAGTTGCAAGTGTTAAATAAAGAGTTGACCCATCAAGATTAAAAGTGTATCCTAACGGCATAACAAAACTAACGATGCTTTTTGGAACACCAAATTTTTCCATCTGGCTCATTGCCCGAGGCAGCGCAGCCTCTGAGGATGCAGTTGTAAAAGCAAGCAAAGCGGGGTCTTTAATTGTTTTTAACAATCCCATAAATGAAACTTTAATAATTCTGCAGGCAGCTACTAAAACAAGAACTACAAAAGTAATCAAAGCAAGATAAGTTATTACTATTAGTTTAGTATAACTTGCAAGAATCCCTATTCCATTCTGGCCAATTGTAGCACTAATCGCGCCAAAAACACCAATTGGAGCAAAATTCATAACATACTGGGTAAATTTAAACATTATATCGCAAACACTCTGTAAAAAATCCAAAACAGGTCTTGCTTTGGGTCCTACAGCGCAAACTGCAAGAGAGAAAAAAATTGCAAAAACAACAATTTGTAATAAATTGCCCTGTGCCATAGAATCAACAACGCTTACAGGCACTGAATCAACAAGCATATGGACTAATGAGACTCCGCCTGTAGAACTTGCTTTCATAGATTCAACAACTGCAAGTGAACTTGAACTTACGCTAATATTAAACCCTACCCCGGGCTTTAGGATATTTGCCATTACAAGCCCTATAACAAGAGCAATCGTTGTAACAATTTCAAAGTAAACGATTGTTTTTAAACCGATTTTACCAAGGTTTTTAACGTTTCCGTGCCCTGCAATTCCAACAGTTAGTGTTGCAAAAATTAAAGGAGCAATTATCATCTTAACCATTCTTAAGAACATATCACCCAGAGGCTGCATTTTAACCGCCTGCTGAGGACACAACCAGCCGAATAAAACACCCCCGATAAGGGCTATGAATATATATAAAGTAAGTTTGTTGGAACTTTTCAAAAGCTATATCTTCCGTATCTAATAGAATATGTTAATTATATTATAAAAGATTAAAATATTTTGTCAGAAATACAAATTTTTATACATTCTTAATATATTCAACTATTTACATTACATTTCTTAACAATAGCTTTCCTTTTTTTGCAATTAAAGGTATTATAAAGATGTTGTTAATGCTTCGGCTAGTATGCGAATTGGGGTATGTACCCCATTTTTTTTCCGACAAATAAATTATTGTACAATAAAGCATTATTGTGCTAAACTCTATTTGAACTAAAGGAGAACTGAAATGGATAAAGATGAAAAGTATGTTTTATTAGAACAATATAGAATTTATTCTGATGCTAAAGAAAAATTTATCGATAGAGAATTTACAACTAATAGATTTTATCTAGTTTTAAATATTATCGTACTTCTGGCAACTTACTTTCTAAGTGCTTTAACTCCACAATACCAGCCTGTTATTATTCTAAGTATAATAGGACTTTCAATTTCTCTTATGTGGTGGATTAATATTGATACTTATCAAACTATGATTAAAATAAAATATGCTAATGTTTTAGAGTATTTAGAAACAAAACTTCCTGAAAGACCCTATAATAAAGAATACAATGATTACAAAGAACTAAAAAAACAAAAACACTTAATTGTTTTCAGCGATTTTCAAAAAATCTTAACAATAATAATTGCAGGAATTTACTTTTTTGCCCTTGTTTATAATGTTGCTAACATGATTAAGTTTCAAATGTTGTAATTTATGCAAAACTATACGCTAAAGCTAAACGAACTTAAAAAAACATCCGGTTTTCGAACTATTAAGAACATAAAAGAAAAAATCGGAAAGTTTATAGTTGTTGATGATAAAAAAATGCTTAATTTATCATCCAATGATTATCTCAACTTAAGCACCGATAAGAATTTGGTTTTTGAGTTTGTTGATAAATACAAAGACTCAAATGAGTTTATTTTCTCCTCTGCTTCAGCAAGATTGCTCAGTGGAAACTCTCAATGCTACAAAGAATTAGAGCAAACTTTTAGCAATTTGTACAACAAACAAGCCCTTCTTTTTTCAACCGGCTATCAGTGCAATCAAGGGGTTGTAAGCACTCTTTTTTCAAAAAATGATTGTATTTTTTCAGATAAACTAAACCATGCAAGTATTGTCTCGGCTCTTAAACTAACAGAAGCAAAGCATTATAGATACAAGCACTTGGATTATGATTCTTTGGAAAAATTATTAAAAACTAACAGAAATAACTACAATAATGCAATAATAATATCTGAATCTGTTTTTTCAATGGATGGAGATATTGCAGATATTGAAAAATTAGTCGAATTGAAAAAAAAGTACAATTGTTTGTTGATGATAGATGAAGCCCACGCTTTTGGAGTTTTTGGGGATAATCTTCAAGGAATTAGTGCGAAAAAAAACTTGTTAAATGAGGTTGATATTATAACTATTACTTTAGGAAAAGCTCTTGGTTCTTCAGGTGCAGTTTGTTTATCTAATAATATAATAATTGATTATTTAGTTAACAAAGCTTCAAGTTTTATTTTTACAACCGCAATCCCTTCTGTTAATGTCCTTTGGAGTAATTTTTTGCTCAAAGAAAAGTTTGATTTATTAAAGGAAAAAAAAGAAAAACTCAATTCTTTATTTAATAAAGTCAATAGAAGTTACCCCACAACAAGCTCCTCGCAAATTATTCCTGTAATATTAAAAGATTGTACAAAAACTCTTAATTGTGCATTAAAACTTCAGCAAGAAGGGTTTTATGTTCTTGCAATTAATCCTCCCACAGTTCCTTTGGGTAGTTCAAGATTAAGATTATCCTTAACAAGTGATATTGAGTTTAAAGAAATTGAAGAGTTGTTAAGAAAGATAAGTAAATGCAGTATTTCTGGTTAAATAAACAAGATAATAATAAAAAATTAATTGTTTTTTTTAATGGCTGGGCAATGAATCAAACCCCGGTTGAACATTTAAAAAAAGAAAATTATAACATACTTGTTTTGTTTGATTACCGTTCTTTTGATCTTGATTTATCGATTTTTGAGTTTGATAAGTATGATAAAAAGTACTTAATCGCTTGGTCAATGGGGGTTATGGTGTGCAATTTATTTAATGAATATTTATCTTCTTTTGATAAAAAAATTGCAATTAACGGGACGGCAAAAATAGTTGATAATGAATTTGGAATTCCAAGTAAAATTTATAAAGTCACAACAAGATATTTGAATGAGAAAAGTAAGGAAAAGTTTATTAAGAACATGTTTCAAGGAGGGATTCTAAACCCGAATATAAAAATTACAAGAAACATTGAAGAACTAAAACAAGAACTTGTTTCAATTGAGAACTTAAGAATCGATTGTGAGCTAAAATTTGATAAAGCAATAGTTTCAACCCTGGATAGAATAATCCCTGCTCAAAATCAGCTTGCTTTTTGGTCCAATAGAGCAGAAATTGAACAAATCGATTCAACCCATTGTCCTTTTGAAAGCTACAATTCCTGGCAGGATTTGCTATGTTAGAAAAAAGTATTATTAAAAAAAACTTTAAAAAAAGCTTAGAAACCTATGATAATTGTGCTGTTGTTCAAAAACAAATGGCAAAAAAACTAACCTCAATGCTCGATAATAAAAAATATCAAAATATTCTTGAAATTGGCTCCTATACAGGGATTCTAACTAAAAATATCATTAAAAAAGTTGAATTTGAAAACTACTTAGCGCTTGATATTATTGATTCAGGGGATTATATAAAAAAAATTGATTCAAGAATTTGTTTTATTAAAGAGGATATTGAGGAGTTTTTAAGCTCAAAAAAATTTGACTTAATTATTTCAAACGCAGCCCTGCAATGGTGTAATGACTTTATTGCAACAATTGAGAACTTAAAAAAAATGCTCAATCCTGCAGGGGTTATGGCACTTTCGATTTTTGCATATGATAATTTAGCTGAAATTAAAAATACTTTTAATTCAACACTTAACTATATTGAAACAGAAAAACTTGAAGAAATTTTTCCAGATGCTGAAATAATTTTTGAATCAATTGAACTTCAATTCAACAATCCGATTGAAATTCTAAGGCATCTAAAAAAAACAGGCGTTAATTCAATCAAAAAAGGGAATTTTTCGTTTTTCAAATTGAGAGAACTTGAAAAAAGATACGATAATAAAATTACCTATAAACCTTTATATATCAAGTTTAGAAAAAGCGCTTAGAAAGTTTTTTTTGTTTATTTTTTCAATTTCATCAATAATTCCAAGGATTTTAATATCTGTACAGCTTTTTAATTCTAAAACAAAGTTTTTTTGAGCACTATTTGGATTTTTAGGCATTTTGTTTACAATTATTCCTTTGATTTGAACTTTTAGGTTTTTTATTGCTTCAATGGTTAATAAACTATGGTTAATTCTTCCTAAATCAGGCGTTGTTACAATAATTACCTCTTGATTAAATTCTTTAATTAGATTAGAAAAAAGATAATTTTTTTTAATCGGACAAAAAACTCCTCCTGCTCCTTCAATAATTACAGTGTCCTTGTTTTTTGAAAAATCCGAAAAATCTTTTTTTATTTTTTCAATATCAATTTTAACATTGTTTTGTTTGCTCGCAAGATAAGGGGAAACCTCGCCTTTTAAAAGATAGGAATATTTTGTTTCAATATCAACATATTTTTTTATCTCACACGGGTCAGGAGCTATTAAAAGCCCGTTTTTTTCATATGCACCGCTTTGCAGGGGCTTATAATAGCCGGTTTTTTTTCCTTTTTCACTTTCAATTAAAGCTAAACCAAGTGAAACAAAGGTTTTTCCAATATCTGTATCAACTCCTGTAATAAAAAAACTTTTCATAGTATAATTATAGAACAAAAAAGGAAGATTTATGAAAACAAAAGAAGAATTATTAAAACTGTATGATTTACCATTAAAAGAATTATTAGAGGAAGCAAAAAAATATACAAAAAAACAATTTGAGTTCTGTTCATTAATTTCAGCGCGCACGGGAAAGTGTTCCCAGGACTGCAAATACTGCGCTCAATCGAGTTTTTATAAGACAAACTGCACTGTTGAGCCTTTAATTGACACAAAAAAGGTTGTTGAAGCTGCTCTTGAATCAAAAAACAACGGTGCGATAAATTTTGCTATTGTAACTTCTGGTAAAACTGCAGATGAAGCTAAAGATTTTTCTGTTATATTAACAATGATAGAAGAAATTAAAAAACTTGGATTAAACCCTTGTGCAAGCATTGGAATTGCCGATAGAAAACAGCTTGAAAGTTTAAAAAAGGCAGGGCTTAAGCGTTTTCACCATAACATTAATACTTGCAAAAGCTACCATGATAAGATTTGTTCAACCCATACTTACCAGGATAGAATAAACACCTGCAAACTTGTAAAAGAAATAGGGTTAGAGCTTTGTTCGGGAGTAATAATAGGCATGGGTGAAACAAAAGAACAAAGAATTGAAATGGCTCTTGAATTAAACCGGATTAACCCGGACAGCATTCCTGTTAATATTCTTACTCCTATTAAAGGAACGCCTTTTGAAAACTACTTTGATAAGATTGATGAAGAAAATATAATTCGAACTATTGCAGTGTTTAAAATTGCTAATCCAAACGCCTCAATCAGGCTTGCAGGAGGCAAGAAAGCAAGGTTGTCAGAAAAAAACATTGAACTTTTAATTGAAACCTGTGTTGATAGTGCAATTGTCGGAAATTACCTTACAACAACGGGTTTTAGTGCCCAGGAAGATGAAGAAAAAGTTATAAAAACAGGAAAAACTCTAAGCTCCTTATAAAAGGAGCTTAGAAAAAGATTATTGTTTTTTGTTAAGAATATCAACAACATCTTGTGCGGTTTTTGCTTGTCCTGAAGCTAATAAGTCAATAATTACATTAGAATCTGCTTTAAGATTGTTTTTTCCACATAGAACAATTGCTTTATAAGCTTCTGATTGAGTTGCACTTTCTTGTTCTATTCTATTTTCTTCACTAATCAACGTTTTGTACTCATCAACAATTTGCCGGGGAGATAAAGAGCCATTTGTAATATAGATTCCCTTTGCTTGTTCAAGTTCAATTGTAATTCCCTCATCATTTGCAATTTGCTCTACTTGTCTTGCAATATCAGCCCAGCTGTCAGCATTACTTTCTGCAGCTGCTTTATTTGAAGCTCTTTGAAGCATTACATTTTCGTCTTTTTGTATTCGATTTAAAGCTTGTTCAAACATATTCCTTGTTTGTTTAGCGATTTCTCCTGCGTTTTTTAGAACATTAAGATCATCTGTAGATTCCTTGAATCCGGATGTAATAACTTTGGTTTCAAAGTAAGATTTATCAATAATTTCCTGCGCTTGGCTATCGCTAAAACCAATTTTATAATTTTTACCATAAGCTTTAGAATAAACAGTCTCCATAAACAGGTCGGTATCATCTTTTCTTTGAGCGTTTACTTCTTTTCCGTTCAAATTAAAAGAAAAACTGTCATTAAATAACTCAGAACCGTTGATATCAGTTTTACCTGTTGTTGAGTTGACTTTATCTTCTAAGTTGTTAAGGTCGATTTCTTCAATCCCTAAACTTTGAGCATCAGTTAAGCTGTATTCAATATTAGTGGTTTCTTCTCGCAGATACCCTTCTTTATTGTTTTTAGTCTCCTTGTTATCAGTGTATTGAGACCCTAAGAGCTTAAGGTTTTTGAGCTCATCGCCCGTTAGTTTGCCATCACCGTTTTTATCAAGTGATTTTAAATCATCCAGCCAGCTTGTGCCTTCTTTGGCGCCTAAGAACTCATCTTTACCTGAAAAAGTACCGTCTTTGTCTCTATCAATTATAAAGGCAAATTCATTGTTACCATCTTTAAAGGTAATTGGATCGCTTCTTTTAACTTTTGCTTTGTTTTCAGGGATTTGTTCGAAATCAGCACTTCTTGCTGCACCAACTCCCCAGATATCTTTAATTTTTTTTGCTAAGGATTTGTACATTTTAGCAGTTTCTTTATCACCTGCAAGATTAATTGAATAGCTGGGACCTCCTTCTTTTACAGATTCTTCTAAATCAAAGTTAATGCCGCAATCCTTAAATAAACCTTTATCTTTGTCAAATAGCGCATACATTGCTTCTTTAAAGGTGAACTTTGGATCCTGCGCCATTACATTAAGGATCTTATCATAGTTTTTAGCTAAAGACTCAAGTTGTTTATTGGATGAAATTGTATTACCTGCTTCTTTATTCCAGGTGTTAGGCTGACCCTGGTAATTATTCTCAATTCCAGCATAAAAACTTTTAATTTTCGTGAATATCTTCTTTGATTTAGGATCATGTCCATAAGGAATGGTCATTTTTCCTTCTTCAAACTTTAGTCTTGTCCCGCTAAAGTTTTCAATTAAAAACTCTGATATTTCATTGATTCCTAATCCGGCTTGTGATAATTCTGTCAAAAGCCCATCATCAATTGCTTTTCCAAGATTTGCAACTGCTTTATTTTTGCTGCTGTTAATATCCACTCCCTTTGTTGCATCTTTAGTGTAGTATTTAGAATATTTTTCCTTAACACTATCTAAAGTAGGAGCATTTGAGTTTTCTTGATAATTAGAGTTACTTGATTCAACATTAATTTTACTATTAGCAAAAAAGTCGCTTATAATATCGGTTTTAGCTAAAGAATAAGTAGGAATTTTAGCATCATAATCAGAATTAGTGTAGTCGGTTTCAGTATTTCCAATTTGAGACAAATTAGCATTAATTAAATCATAAGCTGCTTTTGTCGGTCCGTATTGACTTTCAATTAGTGTTTTTTGATCAATCCACTTGGCGGCACCATCTATTAATCCTTGAACTTCACCTTGTTTTTTATCCAGCTGTTCAAGAATTCTTTCTATAGCGCCTGTTTGAAGCTTAAAAGCACCGCTTCGAACTCTTTTTTTAATCTCGCCTGAAATCTCGTCTTTTCCAATCAACCCTTTTTTATAGTAGTAAAAAACATCATCAATAGCAGCCTTAACGTTTGCTTTCTGTTGTTTTTCAAGTGTTTTGGATTTAGAATCAACAGAACTTACTAAATCTGCTATATCATTAGAATGTTTCTCAATTTCTTCCTGGCTTTTTGTCATTTCATCTTGAAGAACGGCCATTTTTGCCTCTAAGGCTTCAAGTTTATCTTTAAGAATTTCAGCTCTTGATTCAAGAGTTTTTTTCTGTTTGGTTGTAACATTATTGTCTGAAATAACCGTAAAAACCTGCTTTAGTGCGCTTTGCTGCTCGGCTCTGTTTTTATCATACAAACCTTCAAGCCAGGAGTCTTTCATTACAGTTGAGCTGCATTTTTTAAGTAAATCATTGTTAGAAGATGATAAATCACCGGACATATTCCAAAGCCCCTTTCAAAAAAAATCTATTGTCTTATTATTTGCTACGACATTTTTTTTACCAGACTTTATGTTATCCGTAATTTTTGTTACAAAATTTAATAAAAATTTTATAAAAAAAGGAAGAACAAAAAGTTCTTCCTTTTTTATAGTTATTTTTTAATTTATTTTATATTGGAATAAGTCCAAGCGTCTTGATTTGGAGATTCAATTGCCTTAGCGCTTGATGCTTCATCTTCTCCTGCTTGAGCTCCGCCGTGTGCAATTGGTTTATAGATGCGATTGAAGTATTCAATAACCATTCTATCGGAATTGAAGTATCCTTCTGCGGTTCTCATAGCTTGACGCATTAGTCTTGCCCATTCTTGTTTGTTTTCGTAGTATGTTGGAATGATCTCGTTTTCCAAAGTATTCATAATGCACTTATGGTCTTTCCAGTGTCTTTCTTCCCAAGGAATATCATCATCTAAACCAGGGTATTCAACTGTATAGCCGTTAATTCCAGGGAAAGTACCTTCAACAGTCCAGCCGTCATAAATTGAGAAGTGAAGAGCACCATTCATATTAGCACTCATTCCTGAGGTTCCTGAAGCTTCTAATGGTCGTATTGGAGTGTTAAGCCAGATATCAGATCCTTTTTTAAGTTTAGCAGATAGTGCAAGTTCATATCCAGGCAGTACAACAACATTTTTCATTGAATATGATTTTTTCAAAATATTGTTAAACATTTCCTTACCCATTGTATCATCTGGGTGGAACTTACCTGCAAAAATAAGCTGAACTTTGTTTTCGTTTAATAATCTTCCAATTCTTTCTTCGTCCATTAAGATAAGCCAAGCACGTTTGTAATCAGCAAATCTTCTTGCCCAGGTAATTGTTAATACATTAGGATCAAAACGTTTTCCTTGAGTATCAGCAATATATTGGAATAAGTCTTTTTTCATTTCATATTTTGCACTAAGCAATTCATCTGAATTTTTAGCTTTAGCAATTCTTTCATCCTGCCAGTAATGAAGATTAACAGCATTGGTAATTGCTTTAATCGGACAGCGGTCTTTAACCCATTCCCACATTTTATTAGCAACTAACCCGTGAAGTTGTGAAACTGCATTTGCAATTCTTGACATTCTAAGAGCTGCAACGGTTAAGGAGAAATCTTCCCCGCCGAGTTCAACCGCTCTTTCTCTTGAACAACCAGAGAAGAATCCACCTTCAAGTAATGTATCTACCCAGTGAACTTCATTACCTGCAGCAACAGGAGTGTGGGTTGTAAATACGGTTTTTTTGCGAACTTCTTTTAAATCGCCGTTGTATTGTCTTAGAAGTTCAAAAGCGGCAGGAAGTGCGTGACCTTCATTCATATGGATAACATCAAAGTTGTATCCAGCAGCTTGCAGAACTCTAACACCACCGATACCAAGAACAGTTTCTTGTGCAATTCTTATTTTTTCATCACCATCATATAATTTATGGGTGATTCTTCTTGCCCAGTCTGAGTTTCCTTCAACATCTGTTGTAAGAAGATAAATAGGACAAGTTCCGAACAAGCTTCCTTCAACCCTATAAGCTTTAACAATAACATCTTCATTAAAGATTCTAACAGTAGTTGAAACATTTAAGTCGGTTAAAAAGTCATAATGTTTTTTAATATATGCTACTTCAACATTTCCATTTTGATCAATTCTTTGATCGTAATAACCATATGACCAAAGCATTGTAACGCCAACCATTGGCATTTGAAGATAGCCTGCTGATTGCATATGTGACCCTGCCAAGAATCCCAAGCCGCCTGAATAAGTTGCTAAGGACTGGTCAATTGCAATTTCCATTGAAAAATAAGCTACGTTTGGTAAAGCCATAAATTTTAATCCTTTTAATACTAACTACATTAATTAAATAATTTGTTTTAATTAAATATTAACACAAATATATTTATATCCAAGAAATATTTAAATTTCCTTCCTAACTATTTATTATATGAAAAAAATAATTTTATTTTAGTCTTTTGATACAATTCTTAATATTTCTGTGCCAGTTTTTTTATTTGAATTAGGTCTTCCTTGAATAAATACCGGGGTTTTCCAGGTTCTAGCGAATGATATCTTAGTAAATATGAGGGATGAAATATTGGGAAGTATTTCCTTTTATCAACTTCAAAAACTTTTCCTCTTGCTTTTGTAATTGTCAATTTTTTATCATTAATAAAGCTCTCAAGAGCGGTAGAACCTACAAGAACAATAATTTTTGGATTAACAAGTTCAATTTGTTTATCAAGATAATGCCTGCAGGCTTTTTTTTCTTCTAAAGTCGGCTTTCGATTCTTAGGAGGACGACACTTAACGGTATTTGCAATATAGAAATCATCTTTAGTGTATCCAATATCATAAAGAAACTTTCTTAAAAGCTGCCCTGCTCTTCCAATAAAAGGAATGCCGATTTCATCTTCGTTTTTTCCAGGTGCTTCACCTATAAAAAGAATAGGAGCAGTGCAATTTCCATCATAGAAAACAACTTTGGTTCGTTCTTTGCACAAAGTGCATTTAGAACAGCTAAGAGCGTTTTTATGTAGTTTTTCCAGTTCTTTTATAGTGTCTGTCATATTAATCTTTTTTATATTCTATTTCAAAACCAAATAAACTTGATACTGATTTATCATCATGGATTCTTGAAATTGCTTCACCCAATAAAGGAGCAACGCTGACTTGCTTAATTTTTTCAGGAATAACAGCATCAACAAGAGGGATTGTATTTGTTACAATAACTTCTTTAATTGGAGCTGCTTCAAGCCTATTGAGTGCAGGACCTGAAAAAACAGGGTGAACGGCACAGACATAAACTTCTTTAGCGCCTTTTTCAACAAGCATTCTTGCTGCTTCGCAAATTGTTCCTGCAGTATCAATAATATCATCAAACATCACACAAACTTTGTCTTTAACATCCCCTATGATATTGCACGCAACAGCACTGTTGTGCTTATCTCTTCTTTTGTCAATAATTGCAATAGGAGCTCCGACTTGTTTTGCTAGCGCTCTTGTTCTTTTAACTCCGCCCATATCAGGAGAAACACAAACGAGTTCTGAACCTTTGGTATCAATGTTCTTAACATAATTAACTATAACAGGGGTAGCATAGATATGGTCGACTAAAATATTAAAAAATCCCTGGATTTGACCTGTGTGTAAGTCCATTGCTAAAACTCTTGTAGCCCCGGCTTGGGTTAGTAAATCAGCAACAAGTTTAGCAGTTATTGCTTCTCTGCCTGATGCTTTTCTATCCTGCCTTGCATATCCATAGTAAGGAATAACAGCAGTTACAGACTTTGCGCTGGCTCTTTTGAATGCGTCTAAAAGAATTAAAAGCTCCATTAAATTTTCATTAACAGGTGCGCAAATAGGCTGAACTATAAAAACATCGTCCCCTCTTACTGAGTCTTGAATCTGAACATAAATTTCGCCATCTGAAAAATTCTTAATTGTAATAGGCTCCAGTGTTGTTCCTAAGTATTGTGCAATTTCATCTGTCAGAGCATTATTGGATCGACCGGAAAAAAGTTTAATATCGTGTGTTGGAAGAATTTTTTCAATTTTTTCCAATTGGGGCAATTGTTCAAGACTCATAGTTAAATTTTCTCCTTTTTATTTTTTACCCAATTTTTAATTTCCTTAATTGGAGCTCTGTTTATAACCAAAGAATCGGCTTCAACATCCTTGGTAACACAGCTTAGTGCACCCACAAAGGAGTCTTCTTTAAGCTCAACAGGAGCAACAATAACAGAATTAGATCCTATTGAAACACCATCTGCTATAACTGAGGTTTTCTTTTCTTTGGTTATTGAATTGTAGTTAGCAAAAATTGTTCCTGCGCCAATATTGACGTTAGAGCCGATTTTAGCATCACCTATATAACTTAAATGACAAACATTAGTTTTTTTTGCTACTTTAGCGTTTTTTAATTCAACAAAATTGCCGATTTTAGAGCCTTCTCCAATTTCGCAATTTCCTCTTAAATGCGCCATTGGACCGATTTTACAACAGGTTGCAATATAATTTTTTCCTTCAATATAAGTATTTGGAAATATTACGGAATCTTCACAAATTGTTGTTTCAGGGGAGATATATGTTGAGTGTCTGTCGTAAATTGTTACGCCTTTTACCATTAGCTCATCTAAATGTCTTTGATTCATCATATCAAAAGCCTGTGCAAGATCGATCCTGGAGTTTACTCCATACATTTCTCTATTGTCAGGGTTTTTATACCCTAAAACCTTTAATGAATTATCTCTTGCCCATTTGATAATATCAGTCAGGTAATATTCACCCTGGGAATTGTTGTTTCTAAGCTCGCTGAATGCTTTTTTTATCTTACTCCACTCAAGGCAGTAAATCCCTGTGTTAACTTCCTCGATTTCTTTAATTGATTCACTTGCGTCTTTTTCTTCAACAATTTTTATAATTTCACCCTTGGTGTTTCTAATTATTCGTCCATATCCGCAGGGGTTGTCAAAAACTGTTGTCATAACAGTTAAATCAGAGTAATTTTCAATGTGATACTTAATTAAAGATCTTAGAGATTTTGTTGTAACTAAAGGAGTATCGCCGCAGGTAATGATTACAAGCCCTTTAAAATCGCTCAATAAAGGCAGTGCTTGAGCTGCAGCATGACCTGTTCCTAACTGTTCTTTTTGAAGGGTAGTTTTTACATATTTATAGTTTTTGTTAAGGTAATCTTCAACTTCATGCGCGCTATGACCAATAACAACAATGCTTTCAATCTTTTTAGACAAAGCAGAAATTGAATCCAAAACCCAGGATAAAAGAGGTTTATCGAAAATCTTATGGAGCACTTTAGGCTGGGTTGACTTCATTCTTGTGCCTTTTCCGGCTGCTAAGATAATCGCTTTAACTTCTTTTTCCATAAAAAATTCCGCTTTCTCAATATTCAAATTTTTTTACAACAATTCTCTCATAAAAAAATTGTTTTAGAATACAAAAAAAGCTATAAAGACACAATTTTTTACAATTATTTATTTAGTTACCTCATCAATACTTTTTTGAGTATTTTCTCTTGATGTGTTAACTGTGTTAATAATTCTTTCTTTTTTAATTGTTTCAATAGATGAATCCTTAAGTTTATTTGTATCAACATTAATTTTATTGCTGTAAACAAACCAAACTGCAGCTATAATTAAAAGTATTGCGATAATTTTACCCATTTTTTTCTCCTTTTTTTAATATTATTATATCCATTTTTTCAATTGGTTGTATAATATATTATATGGATATTTTAAAAAAAATAAAAAACAATATAATCATCTCCCTTCAAGCAATGCCTGATGAGCCTTTGTACAATGAGGTTTGTATTAATGCTATGGCTGAATCTTTAATTAAACTTGCAGGCATTAATGTCCTTCGATTGGCAGGAGAAAGAGACATTAGAAATATTAAACAAAAATTCCCTAAAACTATTGTTATTGGAATTACAAAACCCCTGATAATTCCTGAAAACTACAAAGAATTGGTTTATATTACCCCTTGTGTTGAGGATTGTAAAAAAATCATTGATGCAGGAGCGGATATTGTTGCTTTTGATGCAACATTAAGAAAAAGACCCAATGGTGAAACTCTTAAAAATATTATTGGGTTTATAAAATCAAAAAACAAGCTTGCAATGGCAGATATTGCAACTCTGCAAGAAGCTAAAAACGCTTATAAACTAGGAGCAGACATTGTTTCAACAACATTATCAGGATATACAAAAGAAACAGAAAACAAACCAAACACTCCTGATTTTGAACTTATAAAACAAATTAAACAAGAACTTGATATCTTTACAATTCTTGAAGGGAGAATCTGGGAGCAAAAAGAAGCAAAAAAAGCATTTGAATCGGGCTCAGACGCTGTTGTTATAGGTTCAGCTGTAACAAGACCCCAGTTAATTGCAGAAAGATTTTTAAAAGTACTTAAGGAGCACGAATAATGAATTTATCTTTAGCAATAGATATAGGCGGGACTAAAATTGCCTATGGATTGGTTGATAACTCAGGGATTATTAAAAACGAAATTCAAAAAACTAAGACTCCTAAAACCGTTGATGAAATTAAGAATATATTAGAAAATATTATACAAAGCTACGAAAATGAGGTTGATTGTATAGCAATTGCTACAGCAGGAGCTGTTAATAAGGAAAATTCAAAAGTAATAGGGTCGACCGGCAATTTGGCTAAAGGGTATCGGGATATTGATTTTAAAAACTTATCAAAAAAACCTGTATTTGTTGAAAATGATGCAAACGCAGCAGCCTGGGCTGAATATAGAATAGGAGCCGCAAAAGATTATAATAACTCTATTACCCTTACTCTGGGAACAGGGGTCGGCGCGGGAATTATTATTGAAGATAAGCTTTTTAAAGGAAAATCCGGCGCAGGACCCGAAGTTCACTTCCCAATGGACAGAAACCAAAAAAGAGCCTGCACCTGCGGATTCTATGATTGTTTTGAAGCCTACGCAAGCGGTCCGGGACTGCAAAAAACCGCAGCTCAAATTTTTAATGACAGCTCAATAACCACTTACGATATTATACAAAAAGCTAGTTGCAACGACCCAAGAGCGCTTGAAGCTCTTGAGGTTTGGAGGAATGATATTGCTCTTGGAATTGTAGGTTTGAATAATTTATTTGATACAGATTGTTTTGTTCTGTCAGGGTCTATGGAAAAATTTGTAGATACAGAAAAGATCGAAGAATTTGTTAATAAGAATACAGTTACAAGTAAAACAAGAGTTTTTCACGCAAAACTACAAAACCACGCAGGGCTTATTGGAGCAGCTTTGTTGGCATTTGATTCTAGTTTGTTTTCTTTAAATTAAAAGCAATTTTATAAATAATTTTCAATAAATTAAAGTCATTTTCAACCATATTAATAAGCTGTCGCAGCATTTCTTCTCTATTGAATTCCTCTAGATGTTCAAACATGTAAATCTCAAAAATCTGTACCTGTAATCCCCTTGCAATTTTATCAATTGTTTCTGAATTAGGATAATTTTTACCGTTTTCAATATTACTCAAACTAGGAATTTCAATCCCAATAAGCTCTGCAAGCTGCTCTTGTGTGAGGTTTCTTTTTTTTCTTAGTTCTCTTATTCTTTTGCCTAATAAAATTTTTACATTTACCATTTTATCCCTTAAACCATTTTAAGGAGATTTAATTTTTTTTAGAATAATCTATTGACTAAATTATTAATTAAATTTATTATATATATTAATAAAATTATTATCTATAATAAATTTTTACAATAATTTATTACACAAAAATATAAAAGGAAATACCAATGAAAAAAGCTTTCTCTTTAATCGAGCTAT
>CAJTNR010000032.1 GCA_910577635.1 uncultured Vampirovibrio sp.
TTCCTTGTAATGCTTGTGTACACATTCATCACTCGTTTTGAGACAGAAGTCAAGTCCTGAATCCCAATCTTAGAAACATTTTAACGCATCTTGCTTTGTGAGACAGATTATTCTTACACTTTCTTGTGCTGTGCGCACTCGGAAAAGATTTCATTATTCTTTGTTTAGCTGTTATTGAATCCATGTGAATAGAGCAGTAAATACAAGATAAAACCACTTAAAATCAGCAGTTTATAAATTTTCAAGATATTCCCTTATTTTAGCATCATCTCTTCCTGCTTTTTGGCAATTGATTTTTTTATTTATATAATCTTTGTGTTCAATAAAATCAACTTCTACAAACAAACTTTTTAAATCCTCTAAAAATCCAATTCTTTCGTCAATTAAAGGGATTTCACTTCCACTCCAAGAATAATTCCATCTGAACAATGAAAGTCGCTTAAATAATTCAAAATCCTTATTTAGTTTAAATAGAAGTTTAAAATATTCTAATTTGCTTTTTTCAAAGTAATTTACAATAATTTTAAAGGCTATTTCTATTTTATTTTGATCTTCAATATTTTTAACTATAAAATCTTCAAGCCATTTTTCTTTTCTTGATATTATAATTTCGCTTGTTTTATTTGCATTACTAAAAATTGCAGACAAGATGTCATGAAAATTATATATTTTAAAATTTTCTTCTGCAAAGATATCGATTTCAATTAAAGCATCAATGTATTGCGCATAATCATCTTTATTCCAGACAACTTCAAAAATACTATGCAACTGCGATTCCCTAATGTTTTCATCAAATAAAAACTTTATAAATTTTCTCCAAAAAACAAGTCCTTTTTCAAAAAGTTTTTCAAATAACAAGTTTTGGAAATCAACAGTACTATCCAACTGTGTAAAATAAATTTCTTCCAGCTTCTCATCATTGTCTTTAAAAATTTGAACCAACTTTTCAACCATATCTTCACTTAAATGATGATTTAGGTAACTGCCCAAGATTTGATCATTTCTATCAGTAGTTTTTGCAAAATTGATAATGCTCTGATTTATATCGTAAAATATTACAGGATTTACATTTTTATATTTTTCAAGCGAATAAATATCAATTATTCTTGGATATTCATTTAAAAGTTCTTTATCTATGAAAAGCTTTAATTCTTCACATTCTTTATTTATAATAAAATCCGAAGGCAAGAAGCGATAAAACGCAGAATTTAATGTGCTGTTAATTTTTCCCTTGGTCTTATCAATAATTTTTCTTGTCTCTATAGGACCAATAAGATCAATAAGTTTTAGTATTATTTTATCTGCAATATACCAAAAAAAAGGAGCTTCTTTTTGTAAATATAATTTGACTATTTCAATGTATTGTTCGGGTTTTTCTTCTAATTTTCTAAAAATAATATATAAGCCTTGCCCCACAAGATGTTCTTCATTTAGTTTTAATTCTTCATATTTTTTGCAATTATTAAACAACGCTTCATAGTCGTCTTGATTAAAATCGCTTATTATTTTGATTATTTGTTTTTCTTTTTCCTCTTGTTCTTCTTTCCACTTTTTACTAAAAGAAACGCTTGTAAATATGTCTATTAATTTAAAATCATTATTTTCCTTATATCTATTTAAAAATTTTGTAGGTTCTGCAACTAGGTATTGATAGCCTCTTGCCAATTTATTAAGTGCAATTGCTTGCTCAAAAGTTATTTCTTCAAAATATTTAAAAAATTCTTTTTCAAAACACTCCATATCATACTGAACAAACTTTGTTTTGTAATCTTTATCGTGAATACCCGCATTATAGTCATAAAGAAATTTTTCTACCCTTATTTTATAGGCTTCATTCTTGTACAAATCAGCAAGAATATTCCAAATAAAAGATCTGATCTTTTCAACATCATCGGATAAGGGTAGTGTCATTGTGGAAAACCATATGCTTCTTGCAGATTCCCCAGATTCTGTTTTTGTAAATTCTGCCTTAAGGGCTGTTTTTAATATTTCAAGCAATATAATTGTTAGATTAAAATTCTCACCTTGTTTACAAGCTTCTAATATTGTTTTTATCAGCAAAAATTCTTCCTCAAAACTATGAGTACAAGAATTTTTGTCATACAGAAACTTGTTGCAAAAAATATAACATACATCTAGTGCATACTTTAGATTCTTTGTTGAGAGTCTTAAAAGCAAATTAATTGCATTTGAAAAATTATCAGAGTGTTTAAAACCGGATAACATTTCAGAAAGAAAATTTGAAAAATAATGATTTCTAAAACGCTTTTCAAAATCGGCATCCACTAGACTAAATTCTTCTTGTGGCAATTTCTCTATTTCTTTTTTAGCATATAGCAAACTTCTTTCTTGATCCAGTAAATAAAAACTTTTAAGGTAAGCGATTTCATTTTCCGAATCTGCAGTATTCCAACTTTCAAGAACTTGGGCTTTTATATATTCATATGTGTCTTCCGAATAAAATAAATTCATTATGGTGTTAATTGCAGTAATTGTATTTTCTTGATTTTTTAAAAATGCGATTTTTAACAAATTTAATATTGATATAGCTTTTGTCTCTATAAGGGTGTAGTATAAAATGTAATCCGCAAGGCTTTGATCTGAAATTTTCACCAATTTATCTTCATACAGGTCAACAAGCTCTTTTTTATTTAGAATAATGACCGATTCAATAAAATCGTTTTTATCTGTACCAAATATAGTTAAAAAATCTTGCAACAATATATTTGTATCAATATGTATTGCCTTGAAAAAGGAAATTATAAAGAGGGAATACAGTTCCTTTTTATCAATATTTTGCTCCGATAAAATTTTGCCATAATAATTTTTAAATATATCAATTATATTTTGTACTGAACTAAGCTTCCCTTCTAACGCAATTTTTCCTGTGATAATCGCAAGTCTTGCATTGCCCTTTGAAATTTCAGCAATTCTTTTGAGGTGTGAACCGTTAACAATTCCAAGATTATTTTTTAATATTTCTTTGATTTCATCATTGCTAAATTTTTCAATCTTAATTAAACTTGGTTGGCTAAAGCTATAAGCATCTGATAAAACTTTTTCTTTTGCATAATCTCTAACTGTCATAACAAGTTTAATATTAATTCCTATTGGTGGATTATGTACAAAATCAAGAATATATTTAAAATTTGAAGTTTGATTTGCATCATCTAAGAAAAGCACATAATCCCCTGGTGTTGAAATATACGTATTTATATCAGATGAGAGTATTTCTCCATTGTTTTTAACGCATAAAATAGTGAATTTACTAAATTCTTCAGCCCTTAAGGCTTCTAAAGCAAGTTTTGTTTTACCAATGCCTGATGAACCAAATATTAATGTAGAGTAGTTATTGAATATAGATTGTTTTATTTCCGATAATTCTTTTTCTCTAAACATAAAATTTATGTTCAAAGGTGCATTTGTTTTGCTTTTATCGTATGCTTCAATAAAATCATCAATAGAATATATTTGCCTTGTATCAAGAGGTATATTTAAGAACTTGTACGCAAGTTTTGGAAATTTTAATTCTAAATCATACGAAATTGTACCAAGGCCAACTAATTCAAGTTCAATATCTTGTGCTAATTGTTTTAATTCATTAGCTTGTTCTACCGTAAGGTTGCTTGAACAATATCCACAAATTATCTTTTTGATTTGTTTTTTCTGTAATCCCGTTTTACTTTCATCCAAGCAAGATAAAATATCTTCCCTTAATTTTTTATAAGGATTATCTGAGACCGTGCCATAGGTAATTAATGTATAGGTGTTGTCATCATTTATAATATAAGTATCAGGAGTACCTTTTGTAACTTTATTTGTTCCATCATGCGAGCCAAGAGGATTAATATTGCTGAAAGAATATTTTTCATACAGATAAGCATCAAATAATTTTTGAAAACTTCCGCCATCCAATTCTTTTATTTTTTGCTGAATAAGATTAAGTTTGCTCAAGATGCCTCCCATATTATGAATAATATAATAAAACTGTATTGAACACAATAAATGCCAAAATACATAAATACATATTTTGAGGAGTTTTTAGTCTTTATTTATGCATTATGGATTATACATTAAATATCAATCTCAAAAACAATTCGTCAAATCTCATTTTGTAGAGTAAGTTATTTTTGCACTTTATTGCACTGAATTGCACTCGGGAAAAGTTTGATTTGATGGGGTGCTTGGGCGATTTAAAATAAAAACTTTAAAACTTGGTGCAAATTAGTGCAAGAATAGAGACAAAAGTGCAATTTTTGACCGTCAAATCTCAACACTAAAAAATCGCCTTAAAGGGCGATGGTGTGGGCGATTGGGTTAAAGAGACAGCCATTTGGTTAAATCTGTCAAATGAAGATTAAATAGGCTTTAAGATTGTGATTAATATAAAATTAATCAAATAATTTTTTGCATTTTTCTTGAATATCTAATGCAATATCTTTTGAAAATTTTTCATTTAGTCCTATATTTTTTGCAACAGCCAAAATATCATCCAAGGCCGGATTTTTCCCTTCACCATTTATTGTTGTTGCGTGTTCACCGTTAAAAGAAGAACTATAAGTTAAATCGTAAGCAGGAGACAAATGCCATTCTTTCCTATTGTCATCATAAAGATAAGAAAAATTCTTTGAATGATCATCACGATTGTGAGCAAATACGTTGAAGCACATTAACCTATACAATTGTTCAACATCTTCATAATTCCTTGTAATTTCAAGCGTAAGTTTCATCAACAAATTATAATCAAGATTAGGAAGCCTGTGGCTTGTTTCCAATAGTCCACTGACTGATACCATATGCACTTTTTTGTCATTTTTTCGATCAAATCTTTTTATCCCAAAATAACCAGAACAAATTTCCGACGGAAACAGTTTGGTTTCTGTTATTTTAATTCCACAATCTTTGGCGCATTGTGAATATTGATACTCTTTTTCACCAATATTTTTAGGATCTACTGATGACGGAAATTTAATTATCCAATCTTCATTATCAATAGATGTCAAAATCTTTGGTCTTGCACCACCCGATGAACCGCCTAAGAAAAAAAGCTCATCTAAATTATCTGAATTCTGAGATTCTAAAATTTTTGAACATTCCTGTGCAAGAATATCAAAGTCCGAAATATTATTTTCTGTTTCAAATTTATGTTCGGGTTTGTATGTTAAAGCTCCCATGCCGGATTCCTGAACAACTGCAAGCCGGTTGAGATTGTCAATTTCAACGGGATTTATTTTGTTTTTCAAAAATAACCTGTCGACAAGTAATCTTCCCCAACCATCAGGCAAACTGTCATTAAAAACTCCAAATAACCCGTCAAAAGGTTCATATTTGGGGATAAAAACTTTCTTGATAAGTGGTAAACTAAAAGGCGATATGCTAAATCCGTTATTTAACCAATCCAAATCGTATTCAAATGCAACAACCCTTTCGGGCGTTTTAGCAAGGGTGCCAACTAAAATATCATTATAAAATACTTTTAAATATTTATAGTTTTCCATTTATAACCTCATCTATAGAATTGTAGGTTTTTTGCGTAAACAAGTTTTCAAAATCTTTCTCTAGGTTTAGAACAATTAGAATTTTGATTAACGAATTTAGTGAAATTTCATATTTTGACTCAAATCTTTTAATGGAGCCAAGACTAACACCGGATTTTGCAGCAAGCTGGACCTGCGAAATTTTAAGCATTTTTCTCTGCTGCTTAATCTTTTCAACAAATTCTTTTGCAATATCATTTGGGGTTTTTGAGTTAAAAAGAAATTTATTCATGGATAATATATTATACGATTTTTATTAAAAAGTCAATATATAGATAATATATTATACAAAATGTAATATAGCTTTTAAGGTACAAAAACGCAACATTAGAATGGTGTGTATCATTCTGCCTCAGAAATTACACATTTCCTGAATGATATGTTGTATTTTTTGAGATTGAGATGGGGGTAAATGGCAGAGCGCTTGTATTTAAATTTGTCGCAAGGCTTTATTTTTGCTGTATTTTAGGTAATTAATGTTGTGGCTCAAAACCTTGAGGTACAAATGAACATCGTCGAACCTATAAAAAGCATAGAAGATATCCAAAATATAAAAAGAATTCTATCCAAAAAACCACGTAACGCACTTCTTTTCGGCTTCGGAATAAACAGTGGATTAAGAATCGCCGACATCCTATCACTTAACGTCAAAGACGTAAAAGGCAAAGATTATATAGAATTAAGAGAAAAGAAAACCAATAAATACAAAAAAATTCCCAATTAACGAAAACCTGAAGGTCGAAATAGAAGAATTTGTTAAAGACAAACCCGACGAAAGACCACTATTTTATACGCAAAAAGGGTATAGATTGGATAGAGCCCAAGCCTATCGAATCATAAACAAAGCCGCCCGAATGGTCGGAATTAAGGGCAGAATTGGAACACATACATTGCGCAAAACCTTCGGCTATCATTTCTACCAACAATACGACGATATCGTAATGCTTCAAAAAATCTTCAACCACTCCACCCCCTCCATCACCCTCCGCTATATAGGAATAGAACAAGAAGATATTGATGAGGTGTATAGGAATTTTTATTTGTAATATAAAACATTTAAATAAAAACTATTGGTTGTAATATCTTTCTATAATATCTTTTTTATCTAACTCCATTTCAGATATCGGGGAATTAAATATAATCTCTTCATCATTAATAGATTGTATTTTTTCTTTTAACCAATCCAAGTCTTCAAAATCAAAACCATATCGTAACAACATAATTTCTTTTGCATCGTTTGTTCCATACTTTATGCAATTCACCATAGATAAAGCCCTGGAGTCATGAGTTTTATTATAGTACAATTGAAAAACTGCAGATATAGGATTACTTAAAGAAAATGACAAAACCGTATCTAAATATTCATAAGTATCATAAACCAGTGTGTCATAGTCAAAATCTTTCAATTTTGCGCCTTCATCGAATAATGATTTTTTAAACGCATTTACATTTGGTAATTCACTAGGTATTTGTGAGTATTTTAATTCAATTAAATCAAGTTCTTTTTTATATTCATTTTCAGAGATAATTCTTTCATTTAATTTTTTTCTAAGTGTATTTCTTTTTTCATCTTCAGTAATATAGTTATATCTAAAAGCTACTATTTGACTAAAGGACCTACCTTGAACCCTCCATAATAATATTCTTAATGCTACACTAAGTATAGCTTTTTCCGCTTCATTTAAATTGTTTCTTCTTAAATGTTTTACGAAGATTTCCTTAAAAGCATTTTTTATATTTTCACGCAAATCTTTATTTATATTTTGATAATCTTTAGCACCGATAATATTACCATCTTTAAATAAATTATCTAAAATTAATTTTATTTCATTGTTTAAGTTAGCATTTTCCAGTCGTTCTTTTTGCAATTCGGTTATTTGCAATTCATCATTAAACGTATTATCTTTTGTTGCTTCAACTAAATCTAAGATATCTTCAGATAATGATTCTTGGTTTTCATTATCAAGCTCTGAAGTATTTTTTATATTTGAATCATAATTCATTCTTTCTAAAAAATTGTTGTAATTTGTTTGTGGGATAATTGCGTAGCCAAAATCAAAGTTACTTAGCGAAGATTTATTCCTTCCTGCTCTTCCAATCAAATTTTTTAATTCAAGCACCTTTTTATCTTTTGAACCTCTAAATCGATAATTATCAATCCATACTACATCAAAAGGCATATTAATTCCTTGAAGCAATGTTGATGTTGCAAAACAAATTTTGGCATAACCTAAATTTATAAATTTTTCTATCAGATAACGAGCTCTTAGGGGAATGGAGCCATGATGGATAACAACTCCTCTCTGCATCATTGTTATTAGATTAGAAACTTTACCTTGCTCTGCAGCACCAATATATTCCTGTAATTCTTTAATTATCGATACAGCAATAGGATCTGTAATTTTATTACATAAGTCAATATATTCTTTAAATTTTTCTATATGTTTTTTATTATAAATATTATTTTTTGATGCATAGATAAGAATAGTAGAGCCTTCTTGTTTTAAGATTTTTTTTATTATATTACGAGTATAATAAAAACGATCAGATTTAAATGTAGGTCTATAAGCAAATATATCAGAATTAACAGGAGTTAAATATATTTTACCAACCGAATTTTGTTTATAGTTTCTTGCTACTGTGTCTTCTTGAATATTATGTTTTTCAAATTGCGCTTGAGGATTATTGATAAATGGATGCGCAAAAACTTTAGTGGCTCGAGGAAAGGCGTTATTAATACGCCTAATTAGAGAATCAAAAGTTAGCCCCCTTAGCTCTTCTTCTGACAACTGAGCTTCATCAATTAGAAATAAACCAATGTTAAAAATATCTTTAAATTTGAACAACTCTCTAGCTCTCTCCGGAGTTAAAATAAAAACCCTCCTACTAGTATGTTTAGTATTAACATTTTCAACAAATTGAAGAACAAGGACATCTTTGCATCCCTTTAGTATTTTGAAGGCCTTGTTAAGATATTCTGCAATTAAAGCTCTGGATGGAACTATAATAACAATATCGTCTTTACGATTTTTAATTAAATCCATAAAAAGATATGATTTACCCGAACTTGTGGGTGCAGAAAAAGAAAAATATTTTTTCTCATCTATGTTTTTGGCCATGTTTGCTTGCAATGGAGTGTAAGAATTATCATATTCTTTCTTTATATTCTTGGCATAAGCATCATAAATTGTCTCAATTAGGGAACCAGGTGTTAGTGGCTTATAAAATAAGCCCATTAAATACAAGATTTTATTTTCGTACTGTTTAAATATTTTAGGGTGAAATAATTTTATATAAGATAATTTTTCAAGATCAACTTGAGAAATAGGTCCTTTTATATAAAGTTTATTAATTATTTCAATAATTATTTTGTCAGCATTTTTTGCTCTTATTATATTTTTTTTATTAATTCTAGGTTTTATCATATTTCAATCCCTATAAAAAATACTTCTGGATATTTATGTAAGTATTGTTTGACTTTATTACTTTCCTGTATGGTTTTAAAGATATTTTCAAAATTATTAAGAACGGAAAAAGCAGCAACATAGCCTTTAAAATCTTGTGTTAAATGTTTTTCATTAATTGATTTATTTAGCTTTTGTAAATCAGTCAATTCTCTAACATCCTTTTTTTTTGTCAATAAATCTACATATTTGAGAAATGGCTGTTGAGTATGCATTTTGGTTTGAATTAAATTTCGCTTCACCAAAAAACAATATGCTATTATTGGATATTGTATGAAAATCAAACCCAGGATTTCCCTTAGCCTTTTCTTTCCATAGTTCTGCTAAGGGAAATTTGTCATGATTATAACTATTCTGCAACGTAGATTGTGCAACAGAAGAAATCATATACTCGCCAAATTCGGCACCAATTTCGTTACCAACACTTTTAAGTATTGTAACTAGATCGTCAATTGTGTCTTTAGAGCGTTCTAAAAAAGAATTATAATCTATTTCGTTATCAAGTTCCTTTAGCCAACTATTATCGATTATATCCACAATCATTTCTGCAGCCTTTTGACTTATGTTTTGAACTTTTACACGAATGTAGTTTAACTTGCAATTTTTGCAAGTTATTTGTTCCGTCTCTATAATTTCAAACGAAGTTTTATCTTTATTCATAACTCTCCTGAGTTTAATAATACTTTATATATTCAAAAATTAATTAAAATTTAAAGAAAAATTAATATTTGCATTTAATTTTCAAAAAAGTTAATTTTAAGTTTTATTTTACATTAATCACAGAGTTAGTTATAGATAAATATATTTTGGAGTCACAAAAGTGAATGCCATTTTTGTGATACAATTTTTGTAAGCTTTAGGAAGGTGTTTAATGAAATTTAATGAAGATTCAAGGGTGAAATTACCTGCTATACTTACTTTAACAAGAATGGAATATGATTATATCTCGTTAAAAGATGCCAAGTGGGATATTGAGACAAATATTTTTCCTGAAATCTTTGTAAAAAGTATAAAAAAGATTAATAAAGACTTGAATCTTTCGGATAGTGACGTAGAAATGCTTTTAAAAGAACTTTCAAGCATTTTAGATTATGAAGATTTAGGAAGAGAATTTTATAAAAGGCTAACTGCCACATCCGGACTTAAATTAATAGATTTTGAACATTTTGGCGATAATACCTTTAATGTTGTAACTGAGCTTACTTGCAAAAATGGTGATGATGAATTTAGACCTGACATTACTCTTTTAATTAATGGCATGCCACTTTGTTTTATTGAAGTTAAAAAACCAAATAATCAAAATGGAATACAAGCTGAAAAAGACAGAATGATGAATACACGATTCGTTAACAAAAAATTTCGTAAATTCATCAATATAACACAAATGATTATGTATTCTAACAATATGGAATATGATGAAACTGAAACAATTCCTATTAGTGGTGCTTTTTATTCAACCACATCATTAAAAGAAGTTTTCTTTAATAAATTTAAAGAAGAACAATCTGAAGAGTTAAGATTTATTTTAAAGCCAGAAGATGAAGAACTAGAAAAATATATTTTAAAAGATAATAATCTTATTGCAATTAAAGATTCACAAGAATTCAAGACAAATAAGCAAATAGAAACATCTCCTACAAATAGAATGTTATTGTCTCTATTCTCTAAAGATAGACTAAAAGCCTTTTTACAATATGGCATAGCTTATGTAGAAAAAGAAAAGAACGAAACAAAAATAATCGAAAAACATATAATGCGATATCCACAATTTTTTGCATCAAAAGCAATTCAAACAAAATTGGATGATGATATTAAAAAAGGAATTATTTGGCATACACAAGGTTCAGGTAAAACCGCATTAGCTTATTTTAATGTTAAATGGCTAACCAACTATTACCAAAAGCGAAATATTGTTCCAAAATTCTATTTTATTGTTGATAGACTAGATTTATTAAATCAGGCTAAATTAGAATTTTTAGCAAGAGGACTAAAGGTTAATACTGTTAATACTAAAAGTGAATTTCATACAGCAATTGGCAATATAACTTCAAAAGAAGGTGATACGGGCGAAAATGAAATAACCGTTGTTAATATCCAAAAATTCTCAGAAGATTCTATGGCCGCAAAAACAGACTATAATATTAAAATACAGCGGGTCTATTTTATTGATGAAGCACACAGGAGTTATAACGAAACGGGCTCTTTCCTCGCAAACTTAATTAATTCAGACAGAAATGCTGTTTTTATATCATTAACCGGGACTCCATTAATTGGGAAAACAAAATCTACCACTATTTGGGGAGATTATATTCATAAATACTATTACAACTCTTCAATTGCTGATGGTTATACATTACGATTAATAAGAGAAGATATAGAAACTCAGTATAAATCTCAATTATCAGAAATTTTAGCGCAAATAAGAGTTCTAAGAAAAGATATTGACCCAAAAGATGTTTATGCGCATCCAAGATTCGTAGAGCCAATGCTTGATTGCATTATGGAGAATTTAAGAAAATCAAGAATTCAATTTAATGATGATACTATTGGCGGAATGATTGTATGTCATAGTTCGGAACAAGCAAAAGAGTTTTTTGAAATTTTCAAATCAAAATATTTTGATAAACCATTTGATAAACATAGTGCTAAAAAAGCGGAAATTATTTTACATGATGTTTACTCAAAAGATGAGAGGAAAGAAATTGTAAAAGATTTCAAAGCCGGAAACATTGATGTTCTATTTGTTTTCAATATGTTACTTACCGGTTTTGATACTCCAAGGCTTAAGAAACTATTTGTTGGACGACAAATTAAAGAGCATAACTTATTACAAACTCTAACAAGAGTTAATAGACCATATAAGGATTTTAAATATGGTTATGTTGTAGATTTTGCAGACATTACAAAGGAATTTGACAAAGCAAATAAAGCATATTGGGATGAATTGCAAGGTGAACTTGGCGATGAAATGGAATACTATAGCAATTTATTCAAGACTCAAGAAGAAATCGAATCTTATATTAGGGAAATTAAAGAAACTTTATGGGAATTTGATACCCACAATGCAGAAATATTCCAACAAGAAATTTCTAAAATATCTGATAAAAAACAGTTACAAAAAATTAAAAAAGCTCTTGTAACAGCAAAAGAATTGTATAACGTAATTCGATTTAATAATTATACAGAAATACTTGAAAAACTTGATTTTTATAAAATGAAACAACTTTTAGCAGAAGTTGAACGTCATATCGGAATTATCAATCAAAGGGAAGCCTTAGAAAACGGGACTGATACAACAATGCTGTTGAATGAAGCTATTGAAGATATTATCTTTGTTTTTAGAAAACGAGGAGAAGAAGAACTCAAACTCGCAGATGATTTAAAAGAAGCCTTAAGAAAAGCAAGAGAAAGCCTAAGAGATAATTTTGACAAAAAAGATCCCGAGTTTGTAACTCTAAAAGAAGAACTTGAAAGGATATTTAAAAAAGGTAACCTTGATGAAATAACTCAAGAAGAAATGAAAGTGAATATTCCTTTTTTAAGAAAAATTTATGATGCAGCAAAAGAATTAAATAGGAAAAACGCTTTATTAAAACAAAAATATGACAATGATGAAAAATATGCAAGAATTCATAAAAGAATTAGAGAGGATAAACTAACCCAAAAGGAATCCGAAATCCACGAAGTTTTAACAGATATAAAGAAACAAGCTGATGATGCAGTTGAAAACAACCAAAACATCTTGAAAAATGAAAACTTTTTCTCTAATATGGTGCAAAAGCTTGTAGTTGAAGGTTTTAGAAAGATTTTCAAATTGGATGCACCAACAGCAAAAAGAATAAACAAATACGTTGTAGATGAATATACAAATGAATTTAATGGAGAATGTGCTTAATAGTATGGATTTAGAATTTAAAAGAAAAACAGAAGATTTAATTGATAATTTAAAAGCAATTTGCGGAAGTTATGGACTGGGCAATGATGGTAATGAATTTAAAATCATAACACAGATTTTTCTCTATAAATTCATGAATGATAAATTCGATTATGAAGTAAAACAACTTGATGAAAAGTTAAAAAAATCTAAAAACTGGGAGCAAGAGATACAATCTTATTCTGATGATGATTATGAAATGCTGCTTTTGCAACTTGGCAATAATGCAAAATTACAAAGAGAACAATATCTATCAGCCATGTTTAACAGACAAAACGAGCCTGATTTTGCAAAATTACTTGATGATACATTGATTAATATTGCGACTGATAATAATGACATATTCTCTGTTAAAACAGAAACAGGTGCAAAAGTTCAACTTTTTGATAGATTGAGCAATTTTATAACCGATCCTTCAAAAAGAGATGATTTTGCAAGGGCAATAATATCTAAACTTTTTGAATTTAATTTCGAACAAGCTTTTACACAAAAGTATGATTATTTTGCAACAATTTTTGAATATTTAATTAAAGACTATAACAAAGATGGTGGCGGCAAATATGCAGAATATTATACTCCACACGCTGTTGCAAGAATTATGTCAAATATTCTTGTCGGAAAAGATGAAAATGTTTCCAATGTTACATGTTACGATCCATCAGCAGGTTCCGGCACATTGTTAATGAGCATTTCCCACGCAATTGGTGAGAATAAGTGTTCAATCTATTCTCAAGATATTTCTCAAAAATCATCAGGAATGCTTAGATTGAACCTTATATTAAATAATTTAGTACATTCTATTTCGAATATTATACAGGGTAATACTTTGACTGATCCATATCATACTGATGATAACGGAAACTTAAAGAAATTTGATTACATTGTTTCAAATCCACCATTTAAGCTTGATTTCTCAGATTATAGAGAAGAATTAGATTCAGAAACCAATAAAACAAGATTTTTTGCGGGAATTCCAAAAGTTCCAAATAAAGACAAAGATAAAATGGCGATATACCTTTGTTTTCTTCAACACATTATATATTCTCTAAATGATAAAGGTAAAGCCGCTGTTGTTGTCCCAACAGGATTTATTACAGCTCAATCAGGAATAGAAAAGAAAATCAGGGAAAAATTAGTTGATGAAAAGATGTTGAAAGGCGTTGTTTCGATGCCATCAAATATTTTTGCAACAACAGGCACAAATGTTTCAGTCCTTTTTATTGATAAAACAAATACAGATGGAAAGGTTCTTTTAGTAGATGCTTCAAAGCTTGGTGAAAAAGTAAAAGAAGGCAAAAACCAAAAAACAGTGCTATCAGGAGAAGAAGAAAATAAAATTATAAATACTTTTAACAATAAAGAGGAGATAGAGGATTTTTCAATCCTTGTATCTTATGACGACATAAAAAACAAAAATTATTCATTCTCTGCCGGTCAATATTTCGATGTAAAAATCGAATATGTTGATATAACCGCAGAAGAATTTGAAGCAAAGATGAATGAATATAAAACAAATCTTCGAGAATACTTTGAACAATCTCACAAATTGGAAAACGAAATACAAAAACAATTGGGGTTGTTGAAGTATGAATAAAGAATATTTGTGTATCAATGACAAAATCATATATGAAACAAAAGGTTCTACACCTAAATATGTTGCTGAAAGCACTAGAATAGTATTGAATCAAAAATGTATAAGAAACGGGATGATTGATTATTCTTTTGCACAATACATATCAGAGCAACAAAATATAGCAGATGAAAAATATATTAAAGTTGGAGATGTTCTTTTAAACTCAACTGGTCAAGGTACGGCTGGAAGATGCGCCTTTGTAGATCATCTGCCAAAAAATTACAAAGTGACTGTCGATTCTCATATGCTAATATTGCGTTTTAAAAATATAGAATTGGCAAGATTTTTTGCATATTCTCTATACAATCAAGAAAATTATATCCTTGAATTATTGACAGGCAGTTCCGGACAAGGCGAACTAGATAGGGAAATTGTATACAATATATCCTTTCCTTATTCAAATTCGAATTTAGCAATATTTAATCAAATACTAGTATCAATAAATAAAAAAATTCAATTAAATAACAAAATAAATATTGAATTAGAAAAAATAGCAGAAGATTTGTATAACTATTGGTTTGTTCAATTTGACTTTCCTGATAAAAATGGACGTCCCTATAAATCGAGTGGGGGCAAGATGATTTACAATGAAAAACTTAAAAGAGAAATCCCTAATAATTGGCAAGAAGGAAAACTTTTTGATTATATAGAAAATGAAAAAGGTGGGGATTGGGGTAAAGATGAGCCACAAGGTAATTATTCATTAAAAGTCAAATGTATTAGGGGTGCAGACATTCCTACCTTGAATACTTGTTGTATTTCAGATGTTCCTATAAGATATATAAACAAGAGTAACACATTTAAAATTTTAAATAATAATGACATAATTATTGAAATTTCTGGAGGTAGTCCGATACAATCAACAGGAAGAATTGCATATATCAATAGCGAATTATTAAGTAAATATGATTCCAAGTTAATCACTTCAAATTTTTGCAAAGCAGTTTCTTTAAAATCTTCAAAATATGTATATAATTTCTATTTGGAATGGCAAATACTTTATAATCAAGGAATTTTCTTTAATTATGAAGGGAAAACTACTGGAATAAAGAACTTATTATATGATGATTTCATTAATTCATATAATACAGTAATTCCAGACAAGGATACAATAGAACAATTTTATAAAATTGTAGAACCAATTTTTAGTCAAATTCAGAGAAATTGCAAAGACGCAATCAGCCTTATAAAATTAAGAGATTTTATTTTACCCATGCTTATGAATGGTCAAGTTTCAGTTGTTGATTCGCAAAAGAATAATTTATCAGAAGAAAAAATTATAAAAAAATCTTTAGAATTTTGGCAATCACACGGAAAGATGGACATAGATCAGTTTGCAAGAGAAAATGGAATTTTAGTCTATAAAGATAATGAACAGAAAAAAGGTGCCGTGTCATATAATGCAGAAAAAGATTTATATGAAATTGCAGTAAAAGATCCTCGTGACAATTTTACAATTGCACATGAAATAGGACATATTTTAAGGCATAAAAATGAATTAAAATCGGGGACTCTAGGTCGAAAATCTGAAGAATCGGGTACAAAAATTATGGAACATGAAGCTGATAGTTTAGCAGCAGAAATTCTAATGCCAGAAAAGTATGTATTGCAATATATGCAAGATAAAAACAAAACAGAAAAAGATTATTTAGACGAAAAATTTATTAAGGAATGTGCAAAATATTTTAATGTTAACCCACCTACTATGAATATTCGTTTAAAAAATCTTGGCTTTAAAATTCCATACATAAGGTAAATGGTTTTATGGATATCTTAATTTTAGGAAACGGTTTTGATTTAGCACATGGGTTGAATACAAAATATGTTGATTTTTTGGATTATTGTGCAAAGCAGTTTAACCCATTAGCTTATAAACCCACTGATCCATTTTTTACAAATATGTGGATTAGGCATTTTTTAAACATCCAACAACAATTGGGTGATACTTGGATTGATTTGGAAAATGAAATTTATAATGTGGTAAAACATATTTCAAAATTACCTTTTTTAAATTCTTCAAGTTGCTATAGAACTTTTTCCATAGATTTCAATAATATGATTTTTAATTTTTATGATTTTGATAAATATACAACCGAAGTATCTGGCGGATACGAGGCAGGAGAAAATAAATATATAAGATACAATGAACATAATTTTATAAACTATATTATATATTTTTCGGGTTCAAAAGGTATTATTAATTTTCTGTATGATCAATTACGAGAATTTACCAAATTGTTTAATTATTATTTATTAAATGAAGTCTTAGCCCCACTGCAGAATGAGTCACAATACCAACTATTCCTAAAATCAATAGGGGTAGATAAAGGAAATAAAGATGTGCATGTATTGAGTTTCAATTATACTGATACCTGTAAAAGACTGTATGATCAAAAATTTAACACTTATTGTGACATCAACATTAAACCTGTTTATGCACATGGGCAAGTATGCAAATCTAAAAATTGCAATTTAGTCCTTGGAACACACTCTTTTTTTAATAGTTTACCAAATGATTTAAATGAAGAAATTAATGTTGAGTTTAACATATTTAAAAAACATTACCAAAGACACCGCTATGAAACAATAGAGCCATATCAAGATTTATTGCGAAAAATTAAAAAGACTCGTTCTATTCCAATTTTTCATATTATAGGACATTCGCTCGATAGTACCGATCACAACATTTTAAAACATATTCTTCTTACTAATCCTAATTCTATAATTAATATTTATTATCATAATAAAGAAGCTCAAGAACGATTGATGCACAAGATTAATTCTATAATTGGCGAAGAAGAAGTTATGGCAAAGGTTAGATTTATTGACCAGCATGATACAAAACGTGGAATTTTGATATCTAAAGAAAAATTACAAAATGTTTAATTTGATTTATTTCAACCTTGTTTGGCAAATATTTTAATAAAAACAACCAAAATTGAAAAATAAGTTACGTTTAAATTTTGTTCAAATACTGTTCACAAGATGTTCAAAAAATATTTGTGTCGGAATGATACGATTTGAGACTCACATAGTTGATGTTTCTTATCAAAAGAGTGATAAATTGTGTAGCTTAAAAGGAGCACAATATGGCTGAAAAATTAGACTTATTATTCGGTACAAAGATTTTAAACCGCCAAACAAATGAAATAGGATTGCTAATCAAAACTTGGAGAAACGAATTTGCAGATGGAAGCATTTGGTTTACAACCTGCGTTGATAAAAAAGGAAAACGCTATCATATCAAACTTGACGAAATTGTGCCAATGGAGGAAGTTAATGGTTCTGAAGAATAAACTTACTCGCGAAACTTTAGAAATAACTTATCCAGAATTTAGAAAAAGATTTGCTAAAGAAATTCAAGACACTTTTGAAAGTTATCGAAAAACTCAGTTAAACAAATGCTCATATAACTTCAAAGACGATAGCTCAATGGAATTTAATTTTTACTTTGAATTACATTGGAATTTTAACCACTTTGGAAATTCTAATTGGTATATTGAAAGAATGTAGGTTTCGAATATTTATTAAACATAACTTAAACAGTCTTTAAACACCTTTTAAAAACTCTTTTAATCAACCTTTTGTTTAGCTGCATTTTCATTTAGTCGTTTACCTAACTCAAAAAAGTCCTTGATAACATCCACAGGTATTCCTTTTTCTATATCATCATACAACTCTTTAGCTTTATAAGCAGACGGACTATTTAGAAAGTCGGTCATTTTTATTCCTAATTCAATATCTTCAACATTGGGGATAGAAGTAAAGAGTCTAATTCTTAATACTTCCGGTAACTCATAATTATTCATACTATAGAATTTTAGAACTACAAGCCATCCGAACTTAATTGGATACTTATCTAATAGTTTCATATCCTCTTTTGTTAAACCACAACGTCGAAGCATCTCAACTATTTTAGAAGCAAGTTTGTTGGAAATACCAAATAAAGTTATGTGTTGTATTAAAATTTTAATATTACGTTCGTTCATAAAAGTCCTTTTCTGTAAGTCAACTAAATATGACTTATCACTAATATTTTGCTAACCAGTCAACTCAAACAGAAAGGTCTGTTGAGGAAAATAAAAAATCCAGGAAAATGTCATGGATTATAGTTCTTATTATAACATATATTTGAAATTTTTTTCTATCAAAATTCCGGACTTTGGTATATTATTTAGAAAAAATGTAAGCTTACTCCATCCCTAAAACTTCTCGCTCGATTTCGCGGACTTGTTCGGGAGTTAGG
>CAJTNR010000033.1 GCA_910577635.1 uncultured Vampirovibrio sp.
AAGAGCAAAAGGAGGCCCTGGAGGAGGAAATGGAACAAACTCCTCACACGGACAAGGAGGAAACTCCAACAATGCAATAAAAAACCAAGCCAAAGGCGAAAACGGCAAAGACAACTATGGAGGTGTCGGAGGTGCAATTGGACCATCAATGTGTTCTCTATTTGACTCCCTTCGAGGTCTTGGAGGATGCGGAGGGAATATGCCGTCTGGGACCTGCAACTATCCGCTTTCGACTGCTGAAGGAAAACAAGGAGCGATAAACGGAGGAGGAGGCGGAGGCGGAGGAGCCACCAAAGACTCAAAAGCCAAAGAAGGAGGAAAGGGAGCCGACGGCACGATAATCATTGAATGGAACTAAAACCAATTTTCTTATATTTTTGTGTTTTGATATTACGAGGGTCTTGTTTTAATTTGACCCTCTTTTTTTTAATTAAGCACAAATTATTTTTTTCAGCTGTTTTATACAGCTAAATTGTCTTAATAAGGAATTAGAATGATTAATAATATAAGTTTTCAAGGTCATATTTACACAGATAACGAAAGATTAAGAAAAAAAATTAAAAGCTCGCCGATTGAAACAAAAGAAGTGGTAGAAAGCAAAATTAATGAATTTGCTAAAACAATAAAAGAAAAAACACCCGATAATTGTTTTTTTATCTTTGATTTTGATCCTGGTGTAAAAATCAACAACAGAGTTTTTAATGCTTCAATTTCAACTCAAATGTTAGGGATGGTCAATTCAAATCAAATTTATATGTTCAATATTTTTAATCAAAACAAAAACGATCTATCAAAAATTTTTAACGAATATACAAGCAGTATTATTAATAAAATATCTTCTAAACAAAATTGTACACAAGAGCTGAAAGGTAAAAGTTCTTTAAAGGATAATGATTTTTTATTAAATAAACTTTCTCAAAAGCTCGTTGAACCTAAAGAAAAAATTTTTTTCGACAAAAAAAGTTTAGTTAATACCTTAGTTAATATTAAAGATGATTGTCTAAGACAAGGTATTATTGACAATTTTAACAGATTTTATGAAGAATTAGATTGCATAGATTCTAATAATTATTATAGAATTGATTTTAGATGCAGAAATGAAAAAACCGCAAAAGCCATATTAGAAGTTAAGCGTTTTGAATTTATAGAAGAATCAGACAATAAAACTTTTAATGATATTAATAACTTTTATAATGAAGATTATAGAAACGACTTTTCCCTTTGGGAAATTCAAGATAAAAACCACTTATGGCAGAGCGGTTTTGCGCCAATTTTAAGTGAACTTATTAATTGATACAATTATTAACCAAATAAGGGCTTTACGCAAAATTATCATCAAGTACAATAATAATAGTCGACTTATTAAGGTACATTGAATGATAAAATTAGACTATACAAATATTTCCCAAAAAGTTATAGGTGAACAAGGTCTTGATATTAATCAGGCTTTTAATGATTATAGTATCAGGATTCAAGAAATTATAACAAATTTGAATATGAACAAAGACAAGCCTGGATTCTGGCTACAGTGGATGAATCTAGGCTACAGGGAAGAAACTGTATGGTATGTTAAAGAATTTGCAGCTATGGTTGATGGAAGATTTGACAATATTCTTGTATTAGGAATAGGAGGGTCTTCTCTGGGGGGTCTTGCTTTAAGTGAAGCATTGTTAAAACCCTGGTGGAATTTACTTGATAAAGAACAAAGAGACAATTTTCCAAGAATTTTTTTCCTAGATAACATTGACCCTGATGAAATCTCTGGTTTGTTGAATATTCTTGATTTAAAAAAGACTTTAGTTAATGTCATAACTAAATCTGGTTCAACTGCTGAAACCATGGCTCAGTTTATGATTATAAAAGATAGAATGCACAAGCTTTTAGGGGATGATTATAGAAAAAATATTGTTGCAACAACAGATAAACAAACAGGAATCCTAAGACAGCTTGCAAATGAAGAAGGATACAAAACTTTTGTTGTTCCTGATGATGTCGGAGGCCGTTTTAGCGTTTTTTCAGCTGTTGGTTTATTGCCTTTAGCTCTTGTAGGGATTGATATCGATGAAATTATAAGAGGAATAAAAATCATGGATTTAACTCTTAAAAACACCGATATAAGAAAAAATATTGCAGCGCAAAACGCTCTTATTCATTTTTTAATGGATACTCAAAAAGGTAAACACATATCTGTTATGATGCCTTATTCTTCAAGACTTAAGTATTTTCCTGACTGGTATGCTCAATTGTGGGCTGAATCCTTAGGAAAAGCTTACAATAAAAACGGGGATAGAATCGAAAATGCTCCGACTCCGCTAAAGGCAAAAGGTGCAACCGACCAGTACAGCCAAATGCAGATGTTTAACGAAGGCCGAAGTGATAAAATTATAACTTTTATTCGAATAGAACGATTTGAAAACGAACTTACAATTCCAAATATCTTTGAATACACAGGGGTTAACTACCTTGGAGGAAAGTCAATTAATCGTTTAATGAATGCTGAAATTGATGCAGCAAGTGTAACCCTTTGCGATTACAAAAGACCAAACTTGACAGTAATACTGCCAAAAATTAACGAATATTATCTGGCTCAGCTTTTCTATCTGTATGAAGTCCAAACTGCAATAGCAGGGGAGCTTTATAATATTGATGCTTTCAGCCAGCCTGCAGTCGAACACTCCAAAGACTACACCTATGCGCTTATGGATAGATTGGGTTATGAAGAATCGGCAAATGAATTAAGAGAAAAAATTACAAAAAATAAAGAGGTTATAGGATTAAACTAATGCTTAAAGGCCCTTTTTTATCTAAAGATTTTATTGGAGCAATTGATAGTTTTGACAATTCAAGTATTGTTCTTCTTGGACTTCCTTATGATTGCACCTGTACAAATAGAGCAGGCACCCGTTTTGGTCCGCAGGCAATAAGACTTGAAAGTGTCGGGATTGAAACTTATAGTGTTTTTTTTGATAAAGATATTGAACAAATTCCTTTTTATGATGCTGGAGACCTTGAGTATCCTTTCGGGAATGCAAGAAAAGCACTGGATATTACAAAAGAAAACGTTTTAGAAATTTATAAACAAAACAAAAAACTATTAGGAATCGGAGGGGAGCATTTAATTACCTTAGCCAGCATTGAAGCAATTATTGAAAAGCTGGATAATATTGCCCTTATTCAATTTGATGCTCATACTGATTTAAGAAGCCAATATTTGGGAGAAGAATACACCCATAGCGGAGTTGTTAAAAAAATTGCAGATTTAATCGGGTTTGATAACATCGCTCAAATCGGGCTTCGAAGCGGTGAGAAAGCAGAGTTTGACTTAGTTAGAAAGCATAGTACATTAAAAACCAAAAAAGAAGAACTGGATAAGTTTAAGAATAAAAATATCTTCCTGACAATTGACCTGGATGTTCTGGATCCTTCTTTAATGAGCGGAGTCGGGACTCCTGAAGCCGGAGGATTTAGCTATCTTGAACTTATGGATTGGTTGTTGTATCTTAAAAACTTCAATATAATAGGAGCAGATATCATGGAATTATCCCCCGATATCGACCCTACTAAAACCTCAACTGCAACAGCTTGCAAACTTGTCCGTGAAGTTCTTTGTCTGTTATAAACCTAAGCAAATACCTTAAATGTCTTTTCAACGTTATCTTCAATTACTTTGGACACTGAATCCATTTCAGTTGAAATTGCGTTTTGTTCAGTATTCAGCTGCTGCAATCTGAGTTCAAGCTGCTGGTCTTCTTTTTGAATTATCTCAGTTTGAGCGTTTATATCATTAATTGTTTGTTCGTATAAATCCTTATTATATTCATAGTCATTATAAGCATCTTTATAGCCGTCTTCATCCATTGTCCTAACGGTTGAAAGCCCGTATTCCTTGCCGCTTAAGTTGCTAGGATAGTTTTCGTTTGTATCAATTTTTATTGCACTATATCTATCTGTTTGTTTAGATTTTTCTAAACTTGCAGTAACCTGCAATGACTCAGGTTTTGTGTATTCATAAATTTCAGATGTCGAAACCGTAAGTTCTTTAGCGCTATCCCCTTTATTTGCCATAAAGTCATCAAGCTGCGCCTGCGTTAAGAAATGATTCTTTCCTCCGTTATCCCGATAGAAATAATACTGCGTATTATCGTCTTTGCAGCATTCTTCATAACCAGTTAAGCTTTTGTGACGGTCATTTGTTTTATCAACCTTGTAAATTACATAGTCACTAACGGATTCACCGCTTTTATTGTCGCTTGTAACAGAACCAGTGTAAGCATCATCTTCGTTTTCAGTATAAGTTAAGGTTGTAATGACATCCTTAAATCCTGTATCACTCAGCTTAAAGGTATAGGTATCATTGCCTTTATCGCTTTTTTTAGGCTCTTCTACCTTATGAAGAATAAACTTAGAAGTAGTTTCTTTTGTGTATACCCTGTCATAAGTTAAGGTAACAAGATACTTATTTGTTTCACCATAAACTTTTTTAAAATTGGTCATCTCATAATCGCCGGTTGAAATTGTTGAATCCTGCGAATTATCAAGAACATAAGAAGTTTGATAGTAGTCAGATGTTGAAGGAGGAACCGGAACATCAAGATTCATCATTTGATTGTACAAATTAGCACTTTCGTTTGATAGTGCGGTTCTTTCCTGGTTTATCTGCTGACCTTGATATTCAACGTTACTTTTTCTGGCGGTTAATCCGAGGAATCTTGCCTGACTTGCTGCCATACCCATAACTGTCATTGCCTCCATTGTTTTTATTGATATTATTAGTTACGGGTTTTATTTAATAAAACTTTAGTTTATTTAAAGTATTTTTTACAATTGTTTACATTTTTATTATATAATCTAATAAAAAAGGAATAATATGACTGAAATTCTAGGAAATATCCACTCTCTTGAATCATGCGGAACAGTTGATGGACCCGGTATTCGCTTTGTTGTTTTTTTTCAAGGCTGCCCGATGCGCTGTTTATACTGCCACAATCCTGACACCTGGGATAATAATGTTAATCAGAAAATGAGCGTTGGACAAATACTGGAAAAATACGATAAAGTTAAAGAATTCTTAAAAAACGGAGGTTTAACTGCAACTGGAGGAGAGCCTTTATTACAGATTGATTTTTTAATTGAGCTTTTTAAAAAGGCAAAGGAAAAAAATATCCACACAACTCTTGATACCTCAGGTATTACTTATAATAAAAATAATACTCAAAAAATTGATGAATTGCTAAACTATACTGACCTTGTAATGCTTGATATTAAACATATTGACCCAATTGAGCACAACAAACTTACAGGGAGGGATAATTCCAATATCCTGGATTTTGCAAGATATTTATCAGATAAAAAAATTCCTGTTTGGATAAGACACGTGGTTGTGCCAAAAATTACTTATAATAAAACATACTTAGAAAAACTTGGGGTTTTTCTTGCTTCTCTTAATAATATTAAAGCTTTAGATGTACTTCCCTATCATGATTTAGCTATTTCAAAGTATGAGAATTTAGGAAAAGTTTATCCATTGAAAAATATCCCTCCCTTAACTAAAGATCAGGCATTAAGTGCAAGAAATATTATTCTTGATTCAATGAGGAAAGCTAAAGCCCGTAATTCTGAATAAAACCATAGCGCTGATCGCCTTCTGTTGTGCTGATTCCGCCTCTTAACCGTCTTTCTATAGAACGAGCCTCTTGTTTGCTTTTTCTTACATTAAGCCCTTTTTTTTCAAGTTCCCCGACTTTAGGAGAAAACTTTAAAAGACACTTTTTGCAGGTAAAACCGGTTTTTTCATCATCTTCCAGCTCAACACCGCAAAACCTGCATTTGATTGAAACTTTGGGTAAAATCTTAAAAAGACGCCCTCTTGAGATCAGATCTTCAAGTTCGGATTTATCTAGCTGTGTTATTTCACAAATTTCATCAATAGTAGCTTTACTTTTATTTAGAGAATATACAGCATTGATAATATCATCAATTAAGCTGAGTTCTTTTTTAAAACACTCTTCGCAAACCTCGCGCCCGGAGTTTTTAAAAAACAACGTCCCGCATTTTTTACAGTTGATTAATCCATCTTTTGTCATATAATAAATTTTATCAATAATTTACAAAAAATCAAATTAAAAAAGAAAAAACTTGTATTAAAACAATATTTTTAATAGAATAGATATATAGATTTTTAGAGTGTATTATAAAATTTATTGCCTTGTTTTGATGGAAAAACAATAGAAAGATATCTTAATGTATACAAATAAGTGTATTAAATGCGGTAAAGAGTTTGAAACTAAAAACCCAAAAAGGGTTATTTGTCCTGACTGTTTATATCCTGAACGAATTTCAGAAGTACCAAGTGCCCCGGTTGATGAAAACGGCGTAGTACAGGATTACTCAAGAGGCTATAGCGCAGGCTCAGGCAATCCTGAAGGCTATACAAGAAAATATAATCGTCCTATGAACTCACAAGGCGGCTATAATAGGCCTCGGGGAAGTTTCCAAAGAAGAGATAACAATTTCCAAAACAGACGCCCAAGACCCAATAATAATAGAGGCTTTAACAATCAAAGACGTTTTCAAAAACCAAACAAATCAAAACCTTTGTTGATCAACAAAGAGCAGCTGGCACAAATTGAGGAAATGTACAAAAAAATGCTTCCTCTTCCTAATCCAGACGCGCATGAAACAATAGCTGCTGCAATTGAGCTGGAGCCAAAAAAAGTGTTTTTTGGAATTAATCTTATAAGACAAAAGATGATGCTTCCTAAGATTCAGTTCCCTAAAAGAAAACTTGCAATTACTCCTGATCAAATGATGGCAATAAAGAATCTTTATGAACCATTATTGCCCCTGCCTCCTATAGGCTGTCATAAAATTCTAGCAGCACAACTAAAAATGGATGAATGGAGAGTTCATGTTGGAATTGGTCTAGTTAGAAAACAAATGGGGCTTGATAGGTGGAATCAAGAAAGGGAAGATGCCCCTGAAGAATTTAAAAAAAAGTAGTTTTTTAAAAATTTGTTAAAAAATGTAACAATGTTTTGTTTTTTTCTAAATTTACTCAACTATTCTGCCGTAAGCTATTATATGCAGAAAGGTGCGAAGAGAATATGAGCGAAAAGTTAACATTTGATGAAAAACAACTTGCCGATTTATTAAGAAGTGAAATTTTAAAAAATTCGCAAAATTTGGTGCATTGCGAACCCAAAGTGGCTGAAATGTCCGATTTTGAGTTAATTTCTCAAAACAAAAAACCTTATGTTTCACCCATTTTTTCAATGAACGAAGATGAACTTTTAGCTTTTGTTGAAGAATTTGACGTTAATGAACTGGCAACACTAACACAAGCGGAGTTAGACCACATTGCAGATGTAATGGGTGTAGATCCAAAAAGCTTGGTATAATCTGCACAGAGGCAATTACACACAAAACAATAATACCCCGGTTTTATTTATAACCGGGTTTTTTGTAAACATTTGTAAAAAAC
>CAJTNR010000034.1 GCA_910577635.1 uncultured Vampirovibrio sp.
CACTGCGATACAAATGCTAAAAGAAATCAAACAAGAACTAAATGCAAAAAACAACAAAGGCATGATAAAGGGGTAAAAATAAACCAAAAACACAAGGTTTTTGGTTTATTTAGAAAAAATTATACGTAATACTAGCAGCAGCCCATTTGCGAATGGAATGTTCTTGAAATTACATCGTCTTGTTGTTCTTTAGTTAGTTTAATAAAATTAACTGCATAACCAGAAACTCTTACAGTCAGCTGCGGATATTTTTCAGGATGAGCTTGTGCATCAAGTAAAGTGTCTCTATTAAAAACATTAACATTTAAGTGATGACCGCCTTTTTCAACATAGCCATCCAGTAAATTAATCAAATTTTCTTCTTGTTGAGTAGCCATTTTTTTTATCTCCTTTTTATTTATACTTGTTCAAATTCGTCTTTACCAACAGAGCATAGCGGACAAACCCAGTCAGCATCTAAATCCTCAAATCTTGTGCCTGCTTGAATCCCATTATCAGAATCCCCTTTTTCTTCATCATACTTGTATCCGCAAACATTACATACATATACTGCCATTTTTTAATTGCTCCTTTTTATTTTTATAGTTTTATTATACACTGGTTTTAACAACATTTCCGTTGTAATTACAACAAAAAAGGAAAAACCCTTATGCAAAAATATTACCACAAAATAAAAAATTCGCCTATCTTTTATGGACTAAAAGATTCTGAACTTGATAGAATGCTCCAATGCTTTGAAGGCTATGTAAAAAAGTACGAAACAGGCGATATGATTTTTCGGCAGGGAGATATTATTACAAAAATTTACCTTATTTTGGATGGTGAAGTTAATATTGAAAAAGAAACTTACTGGGGCAGAAGAATAATCATCCAAAAGCTTTATGGAGCCAGCAATATCGGGCTTTCTTTGGTTGCATCAAAAAACTATGAATCCAATATTAACGCTCTTTGCGTTGAGGATAGTCTCATTTTGATTCTGAATTATGAAAAGTGTTCAACAATGTGTCAGAATGCTTGTTTTCACCATAGTGCGTTTATTAAAAACATGTTTAATATAATATCTAAAGAAAATATTGAATTAATTGAAAAAATAGAGAATATTTCACAAAAAACAATAAGAGATAAGCTCTTAACCTACCTATCCAATGAAAGTTTAAAAAACAAGTCTGATTCTTTTGAACTTAAATTCAATAGACAAGAACTTGCGGATTATTTGAATATTGATAGATCCGCAATGTCTTTTGAGCTTTCTAAACTAAAACAGGAGGGACTAATTGACTATTCTAAAAATAGGTTTTTGCTAAAAGTTGAAGTTTAGAATTATTTATCGATATATGCTAGAATTGACTTATAAAAAAAATAGTTAAATATCCCTTACTGTCAGCTATTGAAATAGCGCTTAGAAACATATTTTTATGCAATCAGCAGTTTAAAAGGTGAAAATTGGCTTATTAGCGAAGTTCTTGAGCAAAATATTCTAAGTCAAAACGAAAGAACAATTTTAGTTAAGCCATATGATAAACTAAAATATAAATAAAAACAAAACCCGGCTAATGGCACTATAGTTGACGTTTGGTTTTTTCAGTTAATTTGTGTAAAAAATCTTACAAAAACAGCTTATGGAATAAGCAGGGATTTTTTGAAGCAGTATTTCCTGATTTTAGCAAATATTACCCTACTTCATTATTAGATTGAACAAGAATCATATTTCCTAAACTAAAAGAAATACTTAGGCTGAGAAACAGAATTTTTCACCATGAAATTATAACTAACAATAAAAACGGAATTGAATTGTTTTCGATACAGCATATAAAGTTTTATATTCTTTGTCGGGTTATTATGCTCTTATATTTGAACCTTTATTAAGACTTGAGGATATTATCAAACAAAAACGCTGTCCAACTCCAAAGTTTTAAAAAAAACAATTGGCACATCAACCGGGATTTATATATAATTTTCTACCAAATATATTTGTAATCCATTAAAAATGTGAGAGCTTAGTTTAAAATTTTGGAGATTACAAAATCCTAACCTTTTTAGCAAAATTTACTATTAAAAAGGCTCTTAATTAAGAGCCTTTTATGATTTTTATAATCTATTTTTAGGATTCAAAAATTCCGGGATATCTAAAGAACTTGAACTTGTTGTCGGAGCTGCTTGTTCTCTTATCCTATCATCTTGAGAGGTTGAAACATTACCTCCAAAGGGGAAGGAAGAACCCCCGGGCATATTGGAAGGATTAAAGCCGCCAAATAACCCTGCAGCTGATAGTTTATTCTCATTTGCGTGAGGAGCTGAAACTTCACCATTTTTAAGTTCAAAACCTGTTGCAATAATTGTAATTTGGATTTCTCCCTGGATTCTATCATCTACAACAGCACCGAAAATAACATCGGCATCATCTGCAACAGCGTCATGGATAACATTTGCAGCCTCGTTAACTTCAAACAGCGTCATATCAGGACCGCCTGTAACGTTCATGATAATACCGGTTGCACCGTTAATTGAAGTTTCAAGCAGTTTAGAATCGATTGCAAGTTTTGCTGCTTCCATTGCTCTGCCTTCACCAGATGATTTACCAATACCCATTAAAGCAGAGCCTGAGTTTTGCATAATTGTCTTAACATCTGCAAAGTCAACGTTAATCAAACCGCCGACAAGGATTATATCTGAAATACCCTGAACACCGCAAAGAAGAACTTCATCTACAACGCTGAATGCATCTTTAAAGGTTGTCCTTCTTTCAACTACTTCCATTAGTTTGTCATTAGGAATTACAATTAGGGCATCTACATTTTCTTTTAGTTTTTCAAGTCCTTGCAGAGCTTGTGCAAGTCTTTTTTTACCTTCAAATTTAAAAGGTTTTGTAACAACACCGATAGTTAGAGCGCCCATTTCTTTTGCAATTTTCGCAACAACAGGAGCAGCCCCTGTTCCTGTTCCGCCGCCCATACCGGCTGTAACAAAGACCATGTCTGCACTATCGAGTGCTACTGTTATATCTTCTCTTGATTCTTCCGCGGCTTTTTCCCCTACGGAAGGGTTTCCACCTGCTCCAAGACCATTTGTCAATTTGGTTCCCAATTGAACTTTTCTTGGTGCGCTGGACATCTCAAGCACCTGAGCATCTGTGTTCATTGCCCAAAATTCAACTCCAGATAAACCCGATGCTATCATTCGATTAACAGCGTTGCCGCCGCCGCCGCCAACACCGACTACTTTAATAATTGCATTTGATGAAAATCTGGAAAAATCAGATGGTTGTCTATCATAGTTGTCTAATTTGAACTTGTCCACTTATTAGCCCTCTTAAATTTATCTTTTTATTTAACTATATTTTAAAAATTCTTCAATGTAAAGAATTTATACTAGAAGTATGCACTAAATTTAACATAAATTCAAATTTGAAAAAATAATATTGCACAAGTTATCTTTGGAATCTCTTAAAAAAATGCACTTTTACACTTTTCAAAACTAAAAAAATAATATATAATTTATTTAAGTAAACTTTTGTAAACAAATATTTATAAATTTATCATTTTATTTTTTTAGCTTACTTATACATAACATAAAATGATAATCGGAAGGTTATAAGATGAATTTTAAAAATTTCAAAATCGTTAGAAAACTCAAAGATATCAGCCCAAAACTCAAGTGGGCAATGTTTTCAAAGCTTCAGGAGTGCAAAATTGCAAAAAACTATATTGACTATTTGATTCCTGAAAACAATAAAGATATCAACAAAGATAACGAAAAACTGACCCAAATGGTCCGTGATACTTTAATTAAAGAGTTTTCGCCAAAAATTACAAAAATGAAATCTTTCGATTTATTAGTAGACACAACCGTTCATAATATTAAGCTAAAACAGCTAAAAGAATCAGGGGATTTTGAACAAATCGAATTTTAATTTTTCAAAACACTTCTAAACTTGATTAAGCCTTTCTGCGCCTGTCTTAAAAGACCAAGGTAAAATTCAAGTTCGTTATCGGATGAATTATTAATAAACTTTAAAAATTCAGTTTTAATAATATTTTCATTATTTGGAATTTCAACATCTTCATTACAGGCGCAAAGATTAATTTCAAGAGCTTTAAAAATTTTTATAATATTTTCTAATGTCGGTAAATATTTACCTGATTCAATTCTTGAAATGTGTTTTTCATGGAGTGAAACAATCTCAGCAAGCTGCGCTTGAGTTAAGCCTTTTTTTGTTCTTGCCTGTTTAATTTTTTTTCCCAATAGAACTTTATCCAATTGATTTTCCTTTTTGATATTAATAAATATGTTACTTATATATAATAATTTTTATATAAAAATTAATAAACCATAAAAACGTTACTAAAAAATTAGCTATAGTAACATGATTTTTTTAAAAAATTTTAAATTTTCAATTTATATTTAATTAATTAAAGTAACATTTTTTTTCAAAAAGTAATGTACTTGTTTAAAAAAATATTGTATTATGGTAATGTATTTATTAATAAAATTTTAAAAGGAGTTAAGAAAGATGTTACCTAAAAAACTAAATTTTCCTTTTGCTTTTTCATTAGTCGAACTTTTGGTTTCTATTATTACAATTTCAGTCATAATAGCAGCGTTTG
>CAJTNR010000035.1 GCA_910577635.1 uncultured Vampirovibrio sp.
CAAAAAGACCCTTTTAAAAAGGGTCTTGAAATTTATAAACCTTATTTAGCGCTAAGGAAAGTTTGAACATTTGTTGTCATGCTTTCTTCTCTAATTTTCCAGGTATTACCCTGTTTTGTAAAGATAAAATGACAGTTAAGACCGGTTTTATCGTTTCTTGGGATTCTTGTAGCACTAACTTTATAGTCTTTGTCGATTTTTGTAACAGTTCTATTCACATACCTATTTTTATATCCCATGGTTTTAGCCAGTGTTGAATGACCTTTTAATTCTTTTAAGTATCTATCAAAAGGAATTACAACAGCTTTTTGACCGCCTTCTTTTTTGTTTACCACACGAATAATTTTTGCGTTGTTAATATAATAATCAGGTAAATTGGTCGAATAGCTGTTTGCGTCATTAACGTATTTATCAAAAATCGCAAGTACATCTGCTTTATCATCTGCAAAAGCACAAAGAGAAAAAAGCATTAGAGAAACTATTGTTAAAAATATTTTTTTCATTGTTAATTTAGCCTTTATTTGTCTATCGTTTTTATTATACCATTATAAATATTTTTTTAAATATTTACCTGTATAACTTTTTTTATTCTTAACAATTCCCTCGGGTGTACCGCAAAAGTTAATTTTACCGCCAAAATCACCGCCGTCTGGTCCTAAGTCAATTATCCAATCAGCGCATTTAATTATATCCAGGTTGTGCTCAATTATTAAAATTGTATTCCCGTTATCTGCCAGCTGCTGGAGCATTTTTATAAGTTTATCAATATCGTAAAAGTGAAGTCCTGTTGAAGGTTCATCAAGAATATAAAGAGTTTTTCCTGTTGCTCTTTTATTAAGCTCAAGCGCCAGTTTTACCCTCTGGGCTTCGCCTCCAGATAGAGTCGTAGCACTTTGTCCGAGTTTAATATAATCTAACCCGACATCGTTTAAAGTTTGCAATCTTGTTGCAATCTTAGGAACGTTTTGAAAAAATTCCAATGCCTCAGATACGCTCATATCAAGAACATCAGAAATATTTTTCCCTTTATATTTAACTTCAAGGGTCTCTTGGTTGTATCTTTTTCCCTTACAGACGTCACAAGTAACATAAACATCTGATAAAAAGTTCATTTCAATTTTTAAAAGCCCGTCCCCGGAGCATTTTTCACACCTTCCTCCTTTAACATTAAAGCTAAAGCGCCCCTGTTTATATCCTCTCATTTTTGCCTCAGGAGTTTGGGCAAATAATTCACGGATATAGGTAAAAACATCTGTATAAGTAGCAGGATTAGATCTTGGAGTTTTTCCTATCGGGGATTGGTCGACAACAACGAGTTTATCGATATTTTCAAAACCTTTAATAGACTCAACCCCAAGCGGCTTGGGCTTGTTTTTTAAAAGCTCGTGTCTTGCGTAATCGGAGATAATATCTGTAACTAAAGTAGATTTTCCGGATCCTGAAACCCCCGTCACAGCTACGATTTTTCCTAATGGAATATCAACATCAATATTCTTTAAATTATTCTTATGTGCGTTTTTAATTTCTAAAAATTTTCCGTTTCCTTCCCTTCTTTTTTTAGGGACTTCAATTTTCAGCTTTCCTGACAAATATTGTCCTGTTAAGGATTCAGGGGAGTTTTTAATATCCTCTAAAGTTCCTTTAGCTACAATATTCCCTCCCAGAACTCCTGCTTTAGGACCAATGTCAACAATATAGTCAGCATTGTTCATCGTATCTTCATCGTGTTCTACTACAATTAAGGTATTACCAAGGTTTCGAAGCTTTAAGAGGGTTGAAATTAACATATCATTGTCTTTTTGATGAAGCCCTATAGAGGGTTCATCAAGAACATATAAAACACCCGATAACCCGGACCCGATTTGAGTTGCAAGTCTAATTCTCTGCGCTTCGCCCCCTGATAGGGTTCCTGCTGAGCGCGCAAGGGTGAGGTATCCTAAACCCACATCTAACAAGAACTTTAATCTTGCCCTAATTTCATCTAGTACCTGTTTTACGATTTTTAGCTTAAACTCATCTAAGACTAAATAAAGCTGCTCAATAAATTCGTATTCTTTTAGAATTGACATTGAACAAAAATCGAAAATATTTTTATTATCAACAGTAACACTAAGCGCAAAACTGTTTAAACGCCCGCCCTTGCAGGCTTTGCAGGGATTTGAAACCATATACTTTTCAATTTCACCCCTTACGAGTTCTGAATCAGACTCATACTTTTTGCTTAAGTATGGAATGACTCCTAAATAGCTCATAAGGTGGGTTCGGTAGTGTTTTGTACCAAAGTCAGCATATGTAAGCTTAATTTTTTCCTCTCCGTTGCCATAAAGAATTATTCCTTTTTGCGCTGGACTTAAGGATTTAAAAGGAGCTTCATAATCAATTTTATAATGCTCGCAAACGCTTTTTAAGATATCAAAATAGTATGAATTTGCGGTTTTTGCCCAAGGATAAATTGCCCCTTCTTTTAAGGACTTAGAAGTATCAGGAACAACAAGTTCAGGAGATATTTCATAATGCGCACCAAGTCCTAAGCAGACAGGACAAGCTCCTTGCGGATTGTTGAAGCTCATAAGCCTCGGGGTTAGCTCTTCAAAGCTAATATTGCAGTTAGTACAGGCAAGTTTTTCTGAAAAAATCGTATCTTTATTATCTTCAATTGTATTGACTATCAAAAGCCCCTCGGAGCGCTCAAGTGCAATTTGCGCTGAATCAAAGATGCGTGCTTTAGCACTTTGTTTTACAATAATTCTATCAATTACAATATCAATACTGTGTTTTTGGGTTTTATTAAGCTCAATTTCATCCTCTTCAAGATTATAAATCTTAGAATCAACTCGAACCCTCATAAACCCTTCGGATAAAAGCCCTTGAAGGGTTTGTTTATATTCGCCTTTTTTTGCCCTTACGATTGGGGATAGGATTTGGATTTTAGTTCCTTCCTCAAATTGTAGAATCTTATCAACAATCTCATCTATAGTCTGGGGGCTGATAACAGACCCGCACTTAGGACAATGAGGCGTTCCTGCTCTTGAATAGAGGAGTCTTAAGTAATCATAAATTTCAGTTATCGTCCCGACTGTTGATCTGGGGTTATTGGAAGTTGATTTTTGATCTATTGATACAGCTGGCGACAATCCGTCAATCCGCTCAACATCCGGCTTATCCATTTGTCCTAAAAATTGTCTTGCATATGTTGATAAACTTTCAACATATCTTCTCTGACCTTCGGCAAATATAGTATCAAAAGCAAGAGAGCTCTTTCCGGAGCCTGAAACCCCAGAAAAAACCGTAAGTTCGTTTTTTGGAATTTTTAAATCCACATTATTTAAATTGTGCTGATTGGCTTTGTATATTTCAATATAATCGTTCATAATAAAATTCTAGCACAGAATATATTAATTTATATTAAAATTAATTTGTATTTTTTTCTTTGTTTAATATATAATACAATAGCTAAAGTATAACATTTATTAGTAAAGGAAAAAAAATGTCAATTAATTTAAAAAACAAACAGGAACTTATCAAAAAGTTCGGAAAAAACGAAAAAGACAGCGGAAATATTGAAGTTCAAATAGCTATGTTGAGCCAAAAGATTTCTGAACTTACAGCTCATTTACAATCAAATAAAAAAGATACACAGGCAAAACGCGGTCTTTTAGTTATGGTTGGAAGAAGAAAAGGGATGTTAACCTACTTAAAGAATGCTAATTTGGAAAAATACAGAAAATTAATCAAAGAACTTGGTATCAGAGGTTAATAAACAACTTTAATATAAACAACAATATGCCGCAAGAGTTATACCTTGCGGCATATTTTTATGTTTA
>CAJTNR010000036.1 GCA_910577635.1 uncultured Vampirovibrio sp.
CTGCAATTTCAAGTTTGGCAGCACAGGCACCTGTTTCAGCATCAACTCTTGCTTGAAGGTTTTCTTTGGCTATTTCCCCTGCTAATCTTGTGAACTTGTTGCAATAAGTATTATTTATCTTTATTGTACATTAAATCCATATAAAAACGTCTGGGTTGAAAATTATTTGTTTCGTTTAGATATCTGGATAGAATTGGTGTTAGAAAAAATTTCGTTTGGGTTTCAAAAACCATGCTGATGTTTAAATCTAAGCTTTTGTTTAGTTCAAAATTTATATCTTTCATTTTCTTACTATATTTCATTGCCTGGTAACATTAGTATAAGTTTGGTGAATATGAAAATTTGTCTTGTTATTAAGAAATGTAAAATTTAATATATTAAAAAAAGAAGCCTTAGCTGGCTTCTTTTTAAATTTTGGGCCCGGTGGGACTCGAACCCACGACCAATTGATTAAGAGTCAACTGCTCTACCAACTGAGCTACAAGCCCAAATTATCATATTTACTATAGTACAACCTGATTAAAAAATCAAGAAAATTCTTAATTGTACACTTTATAATTTTTTTATGGTAAAATCATAAAAAATGTCCACGTAGTTCAGATGGATAGAACGCAACCCTCCTAAGGTTGATGTCGGGCGTTCGAATCGCCCCGCGGACATTTTTTATACAAATAATTGTTGTATTAATCTGCAAGCGCAAATCAGGAATATACACAGATTAATTGACAAACGCTCTTGAATCATCCGTTTAAATACAGTTTTTTAAATAATTGCTTTATGGAATATTTTCTTTCCTTTTTTGATTTTTACACCCTTTATTAGCTTTTTGCGGTCAATTTTATAATCAATTGAGTTAATTTTTTCCTCATCAACACTAATACCGCCTTGTTGAATCAGCCTTTTTGCTTCCCCTTTGCTTTGTGTTAGTTTGCATTCAACTAAAATATCAACTAAAGGTACTTCCTCTTCAACAAAAGAAAGCTTTGTTGTGGGCATGTTAGAGTCATCGCCTCCATTAAGAAAAAGAGCTTTAGCACTATCTTGTGCTATTTTTGCCTCTGTTTCACCATGGACAAGACTTGTCAGTTCATATGCAAGAATTTCCTTAGCTTTATTAAGTTCTTGATCTTTCCATTGTTCCATTTCTTCAATTTTCTCTAAAGGCAGGAAGGTTAAGAGTTTTAAGCACTTGATAACATCCTGGTCTTCAACGTTTCTCCAGTATTGGTAAAAATCATAAACGCTTGTTTTGTTCTTATCAAGCCAAATTGCACCAGAAGCAGTTTTTCCCATTTTTTTGCCTTGAGAATTCAAAAGAAGAGTAATAGTCATTGAATGAGCATCTTTGCCTGTTTTTTTTCTAATTAAATCAGATCCAGCAAGCATATTAGACCACTGATCGTCTCCTCCAAATTGCAAATTGCACTCATAGTGGGTGTTTAGGTGGTAGAAGTCATAAGCCTGCATAATCATATAATTAAACTCTAAAAAGCTTAAACCCTTTTCCATTCTTTGTTTGTAGCATTCTGCTCTTAACATATTATTTACTGAAAAACAAGAACCAACTTCTCTTAAAAGCTCAATATAATTTAAACCCAGCAGCCAATCAGCGTTATTGACCATAATTGCTTTGTCTTGTCCAAATTCAATGAATCGCTCCATTTGTTTTTTAAAGCACTCACAATTATGATTAATAATCTCTTTTGTCATCATAGTTCGCATATCAGACCTTCCGGAAGGATCTCCAATGTGGCCTGTACCTCCTCCAATTAGAACAATTGGTTTGTTTCCTGCTAATTGCAGCCTTCTCATAAGACAAAGCGCCATAAAATGTCCTACGTGTAATGAATCTGCCGTCGGATCAAAACCAATATAAAACTTTGCCTTGCCTGAGTTAATAAGGGTTTTAACCTCAGTTTCATTTGTAATTTGAGCAATAAGTCCTCTTTTTTGTAGTTCTTCAAATATATTCATTATTTATCCTTTTTTATCTTGCACATTGTTTTAGAATTGTTTTAACTGCTATTTTTAAGTTAGTAGGTGAGCTTCTCCATAGTTGAATAAGCTCTTGTTCTGATTTAGCAAGCGAAAGAGCATCCGGAGGGATGTTTGTATCTAAAAATTCATTCAAATCGGCAACTTTGTAAATATTGCAAAGCTTTAATAATGTATTAACATCAGGAAGCGCTTTTCCTGTTTCCCATAGAGTAATTGCAGAAGGGGTTTTGTGGAGCAGTTCTCCTACCTGCGTTGTAGTGAGCCCTTGTTTTTTTCTAAAGCTTTTAAGTTTCTCAGGCAGTATCTTTTCAATTGCTTGCGCAGTGTAAATTTGATTATCGTTTTTCATATAAAATTTTTCCCTAATTATAATAATAGATTAAGCTATAAGTTTAATCAAGAAATTATTAATCAAATTTATAATAATATTGACTTTCTCTTTAAAATAATATAAACTATAATTAGAAAACTAATTTTAATTTAGAAAAGATAATATCAATGAACAAACACAAAGATGCCCAACAGTTAATAAAAACCATTCTAAAACAACGCGGTCTTAGCTATGAATACATTTGTAAGACATTAGATATTGAACTGGATAGATTCTACAATGCTATGAATAATAAGACGAAACTAAACGCTGCTGAGTTCCTTTCTGTTTGCAATTTTTTAAATATCGGTCTTAAAGATTTTAGGAGTTATATATAAGTATGAAAAAAGCTTTCTCTTTAATCGAGCTATTAATAAGCTTGATTACAAT
>CAJTNR010000037.1 GCA_910577635.1 uncultured Vampirovibrio sp.
AAACACCTGAGACATACATCTCTAACATGGAAGCGAGCAGTGCCTTTTCATTTCGCTGATAACGCTCAAACACCGTCGGTGCAAATTCACCATCACGTGTTCTAGGCACTTTTAATTCAAGTGTACCCACACGAGTCGTAAAATCTCGCTCGTAATAGCCGTTTCTTTGACTCTGACGACTTTCTGATCGTTCATAGTCATCGGCTTGAATATATTCGGTTCGTTGATTTTCCATCAATTGATTGAAAATAGTGGTTAGAATGTTTTTAGATACATCATCTTTTACCGAATGTTCAATAATACTTTGAACCTCTTTGTTGTTTAGTGTAAAATGTACTTGGGTCATGTAACGTCCTCCTAGGTATGTTTTTGTGGTTAAAAACATTGTACCGTAAAAAGGGCTGTTACATGGCCTTTTAACTTTTACACAATTATATGGGCTTTATCATTTTCCAAATTTGGTAAAGAAATTTTCAATTTAATTAAAGTCTTGTTTTCTTCTTTTAATTGTTCAATTTGTTGTTGAAGTAACTGAATTGTTGAAGGTGGTGTATTTTTATTTGTGTTTTCTGATTTTATTTCTTTTTTTAGTTGTTTCAAAACTGTTTCAGGATATAGTTTAGACTTATTTTCTTCAATTCCTGAAACATTAAGTTTCTTTAAATATCTGCTTATCGCGGCTTTGCTAACGCCTAATAAATCAGCGATTTCTGTTTGATTATAGTACTTTGATTCTTGTTTCATTGTTTCAGTTTCCTTATTGTTTCAGCAACACTATTGTAACCATTTTTTGAAGTCAATTTCTTTATTATTATAGTTAGGATTATTGAAAGTGTCATTGTTTTTTTGAATATCTGGACGTAGTTTTTTCCAGATTTCATATTTATGGTGTAAATCTCTATAATCTCCTACATAAAAATAAAATGGATTTATATAGTAAGTTTTTGCTTCTTCAAGTTTGGTAAAGAACCCCAATTTTTTTAGTTTAGTTACTGCCATTGATACTCTTCGAGCGGTAATTCCTAATTTTTCGCCTAGATCTTTTTGCTTTGGCAATTTTACTTCATTATCGTAATTCATTTCTTTTATTGCATATAGTAGAACTTGAATATCAGGGAGTTGAAGAGAATCTTTTCCTTTTGTGGTTGAAGTGATTTGTAAAATTTGATTAATTGCTTCTTTAGTAGTAGCTAGCCAGCGCATGTTTTTATCTTTTTTCATTATTATATACCCTCTTTATTCTATTTTTATTATAAGATAGAATATAAATTCTAAATATATATCTATAAATAGAACAGTTATTCCATCATTTGATTTAATTATAAATCAAATATCGTTTTAATATCAAGGATTATAGCAATTTTGTAAAAATATTGCTTGGCACTTATATATGTAATGAAAACATGATATGATGTAATCAGAAAGGAGAGAAAAGTTATGGATTATCCTAAAACTGCTAGCTTGTGGACTAGCTATAAAAATTCTGATTTGCGTGCTTTCTTTAAGAGCAACTTTTTTAGAACTTACGTTAAAGAAGTCGTTGAAAAGCATGGGATTGCAGAAGATGATAATTTACCGTATATAATTCGACTTCAGCTTGCTGATGACATGCAAAAATTAGGATTGATTCCTTTTACGGCTCTTGAAGATGCTTATAGCGAAGAACGTGAACTAGAAGAGCTAAACCGATTTGCACAATTGTATAAATTTTAGCTTGGTTGTTTCCCCGCTATATGGGGGTGTTGTCAAGATCGTAATCGAGCTAGAGACTCTGTTAGAGCCTCTGTGAGGCTTCGTTCTTGACAACTTTCCAGCACTAGTAAGCTGGTTGACGGAAGAAAGGAAAAACTTCTTTGAAGTGAACCCCCTAAGTTGGACACTCTATTTAGACTATATTTCTTAAGGCAAGATGTCGGTATTCTACCGGTGTCTTGCCTTTTAGTTTGACCTTTATCCGTTCGTTATTGTAATAGCTGATCATTGCTTTGACCAACTCTTCTTGTGTTGTATATTCTCTATTGTGATATAGCTCTACTTTCATTGTGTGGAAAAAACTTTCCATGGGTGCATTATCTAAGCACGTTGCCCTACGAGACATGCTTTGAAAGATCCTATTTTCTTTTAGCTTCTTTCGCCATTGGTCACTCTGATATTGGACACCTTGATCGCTATGGAGAGTCATACGATAGTTTAATTTAGGTCTAAGTTTTATCAATGCATCCAACGGTTTTACCACGAAGGCTGTTGTTGGATGCTTACTGATACTATAGCTTACTATTTCATCTGTACATAGATCTTTGATAGGTGAAAGATAGACACGTTCTTCTTGTGTCTTATTTCCATACCTAAATTCACTTACGTCGGTCACCATTTTTTGAAATGGTAAATGTGTATCAAAACGTC
>CAJTNR010000038.1 GCA_910577635.1 uncultured Vampirovibrio sp.
ATCAATACAAACAATATCTAAAAACCCAAAAACAATGGGAAAGCTTTATGAATGATTTTGACGAGTTACTAAGACAAACCTATGAGAAAAAGTGTCCTCCGTATTTAGCGTGTTTATGTGCTGTTGATGACAGATATGAATACACTAAACTAAGAGCTGAAGACCTAAGTGGATTTATAGGATTACTTAGACTTTTTAAAAAAGATGGAGTAATTGATGATGAGCTAAACATTGTTCCGTTTGATTATTGATTGTATAAAGTTCCTTCTTGTTTAATTTTCTTAATGCCATTTATTCTATTAATCCAGCCATTATAATATTTTTTCTTTTTAGGTTTCTTGGCAACAATATCTACATATTCTTTATTTCTTATTTGATAATACTTATCAAAATCACCGCCCGATTCTTTAAGCATTCTTTTTGCTGTTCCTACTCCGTGATTAATTGCAGCATCATAGTGCATATAGGCTAAATCCTTATCTTGAATTTTATTTGCTCCTGAAGCCACCCAATATTCATCATAATAAATTCTATTAGCCTCTTCTTTTGTAATATCCTTAACATCTTTTATGGGAAGTCCGTGTTTTTTATTGTACGCATCATAAGTTCTCTGTGTAACTCCCTTATTTGTTCTTCCGCCATCATCATCTGGATCATCAACAAAACCTCCTTCTGTTACAAAGATATGTTTTGTCACTTGATTATAGTTTGCATCTTTTAAATAAGGTTCGTTTTCATTATCCATTTCATCCATTTCTTCATAGCTAATAGAATCATTGGAAGGCAGTGTTTCTTGATTATCTTTTTGATTGGTATCGTTTTCATTGTTTTTTACTTCATTTACAGCATTATAGCTAAGATAAGCTTTCATGGGTGTATTTTCATAACTATCTTCTTGGTAGATATCGTTTTTATCCATTGTTTCATTGAAACCATAATAGTCCATTGTTCCTTCTTTATTCTCTTCTTTTTTTTGATAATTCGAAACAGGTACCATGCCTTGTTCAGCTGAATTATTCACTTTTTTATTCTCAACAGGAATTTTCCCTAAAAGCTTTGGTTTTTGCTCCTGTAGGGGCCTTTGTTCAATTGAAGGGGTAAAAGAACTATTATGGTTAGGCTGCAGCTGTGGATTAGGGGTTTTATTCTCAATAGAATTAGAAGGAAGAGGGATTTGAGTATCATTAAAATCTGTTTTAACATTATCAAGCCCGCTTGCTCCTCCTGTTATAACACCTTTTA
>CAJTNR010000039.1 GCA_910577635.1 uncultured Vampirovibrio sp.
ATACCAACTGTAGTTACTGAGATAGATACAGTAGGTAGGGATAGAAAAAAATATTGTAATACAAAAAATGAAGATAAATGTTGCTGGATAGGTCATTCAGGTAAAATTGATGAAAATGTGACTGCAAAAATTTTTGTTATGGATGGTGTTATACATAACATGGGATATTGTACTGAAGCTGGAATTAATAATGATACTATAAAAAACATTCCAGTACTTTCAAAACAGGAAGATAACAAATACGTATCACTGGTAAGTCCTTATGATTATGAATCTTGCAATAGAACAGTTTGTAACTGGTGGGCTGCTAATTATATTTGTTCTAACTATATCCCAGAAGGGGGTAGCAGTAAAATTGGAGATTGGATTATCCCGACTGATCATTTACTTTTCAAGCTAAGAGACGCAATTAAAGCAGGTCCAAGCGCTAAATTTGATAAAAGTACTAAAATTAATATACAAAATTGGAGTGGTTCAAACGGTCTGCAATTGTGTCAGTCCGGTAGAGATCCTGATGAAATAGGTTCACCACGCTGCGATTATCTTGGTAGTTGGTGCGGTGGTGCATCTAATGGCGGTGCTTGCAATCCCAACTACATCTGGGGTAATCGGTATAATTTGGATGGAACCTTTTATGGAAGTTTTGCTGCATATTTCGACGGTCGTACAATGTCTTGGCACACAGGAAATATGTATAAGGACTTCGCTGGTTCGACCCGCTGTGTTCTAGAAAAGTATACAGATTAAAACAATTCTTATATTTTTGTGTTTTGGTATTTGAGGGTCGAGTTTAGTTTTGACCCTCTTTTTTTGTTTTGCAGGTTATAAAAAAAGAGGGTCGAATAAAAACATGACCCTCGAAATACCAAAACACAAAATATATAAGATATAATTTATTCCTTAACACATCGTACAGAGTATGCATTTGTTGCTTTTGTTAAGGAGGGATTGTTACCGCTTAAATAATACATAAAACGCGTCCCTTGACTATATGTAGAGCCAATATATGCTTCAAGGTCATTTCTGCTGCTTCCCCAAATATAATCGGGCTGACACCAGGAACCATTGCAGTTATTTGGATGATAACCACATTGTGAAGCATTTGATGAACTGCTAGAATCGCAGAATTGCAGTTGTTTGTTAAGGGGAAC
>CAJTNR010000040.1 GCA_910577635.1 uncultured Vampirovibrio sp.
GCGATTGGGGATTACCTAGTCAAAATGCGCTTAATGCGCTAAAAAATGCAGTGGATGCCAGCCCAAGTAACAGAACTGATACAAGTGCTAAAATTTACATTCAAAAGTGGAGTGGTTCTAATGGCTTGCAATTGTGTCAAGATACCACCAATCATAACGACGCCGGTTCGCCCCGTTGCGACCCCGGCGAGTCCAGGTGTTCCGGCTCGTACGGTGATGATTCCCTCCCGAACTTCGTCTGGGGTCAGAGCTCTGGTGAGTCTGGTACTTATGAGGCGCACATGTACGGTACTACCTTCTACGTGAACACGCTCTCCCGTCTGTCTTTCAGAGGTTTTCCTTACTCTGTTCGCTGTGTTTTGGAAAAGTACATAGAATAAAACAAAGCTTATATTTTTGTGTTTTGGTATTTGAGGGTCTTGTTTTTGATTTGACCCTCTTTTTTTTGATTCTTATAAGTGCTGTAATTATTAAGAAATGTTACAAAATAAAACTAAATAAGCAATTTTTATCTTAAGATATACTTTATATATATGTAACACATAACCTTTAATAACCCCTTAACAAACTCTACACACACAACCACACTACTAACACACTAACCTTTTCTACACGAGAATCAAGTAAAACGATTTTCTAACCTCTTTGAAAAAAGAGGTTTTTGTTTTGTTATGGAATCTTAAATACAAATTGTTTTCAAATTTTAGTTCTTGTGGTATTATAATTCTATATCAAAACACTATTTTTATTATAAATAAAACCAAAACACAGATATATTAAGGAGTACTTATAGTATGAAACTTTTTATTCTAGGTTTTGCCAGGAATTTTTTTGGCAAAATCAAAAGTCTTTTATTAAATAAGCTAAAAGCTTTCTCTTTAATCGAGCTATTAATAAGCTTGATTACAATCTCAGTCATC
>CAJTNR010000041.1 GCA_910577635.1 uncultured Vampirovibrio sp.
GATAAGCTCTCTAATAGTAAATCAATCTATATCCCTCTTGATGTTAATCAGTATGATAAAGCTACACTATCAAGTACAGGTGGGACCCATGGCTTCTGCATGGCTAAAAGGAATGCTGGGGATTTAGGCGGACCCGATATTTCAAGTGCTATTAAAGAGATTAAAGCAGGGGATACAAAAGGAACTTGCGATTACAATAATGATGAAAAATGCTGCTGGATAGGACATTCTGGAAAAGCTGATAAAAATAGAACAGCTAAAGGTAATACAAAGAATGATGATGAAAGCATAAAAGAAAGATTTTGCACTAATAATATAGGAGATGTGAATAAAATTTCTTCAGTTAGTCCTTTTAACTATGAAGCTTGTCATAGAACAGTTTGCAACTGGTGGGCTGGTAATTATATTTGTTCTAACTACACTCCAAGCGGTGGTACAAGTAAAGCTGGCGATTGGGGATTACCTAGTAAAGAAGCATTGGATGCGCTAGATAGTGCAATTGAAGCAGGTCCAAGCAGTAAAACTGATACAAGTGCTAAAATTAATATCCAAAAGTTTAGCGGAGCTAATGGCTTGCAATTGTGCCAGTATAATTCCAGCCATAACACCGTCGGTTCACCCCGTTGTGACTATGCGTTCAGGTGTTCTGGCGCGTATAATAACAATTGTCTCCCGTACCAAATCTTTGGCAGTAGTGCTGAGCCTTCCTATAATGCTTATAGTGGGCAACTCACTTATGAGTTTTACGTGACTTCTAGCAACTCTAAGGACCGTGCTTTCTCGGTTCGCTGTGTTTTAGAAAAGTACATAGAGTAAAAATGAATTTTATATATTTTTGTGTTTTGGTATTTGAGGGTCTAGTTTTTAATTTGACCCTCTTTTTTT
>CAJTNR010000042.1 GCA_910577635.1 uncultured Vampirovibrio sp.
TGCTAAAATAATTATTAGCTCTTTTTCACTTACGTGAAACTCCACTATTCTCACCTCCTTTCTGCCTGTGTCAGATTTAGCGTCTGTGACAGAGGAAAGCAAGGCTTAGGGCTTACCCTTGGGTAATTATACAATATAAATTGCACAATGAAAAGAGAGTTTTTGTTTGTTTGCCGGCTTGAAAAAATCTTATTGTGGTATATAATAAATATAGGGCGAGGTGCCTTAGGAACACCTCATTAAAAGCCCTATGATATTAACAGCTTAAGCGCTAGTATAATTAATAAAATTATTATTAGCGCTTTTTCGCTAATTATCATATTCTCACCTCCTTTCTGCCTGTGTCAGATTTAGCGTCTGTGACAGAGGAAAGCAAGGCTTAGGGCTTACCCTTGGGTAATTATACAATATAAATTGCACAATGAAAAGAGAGTTTTTGTTTGTTTGCCGGCTTGAAAAAATCTTATTGTGGTATATAATAAATATAGGGCGAGGTGCCTTAGGAACACCTCATTAAAAGCCCTATTTGTTTTTAAACTTTAGCGTTACTATTATTAATAAAATAAGTAGTAGCGCTTTTTCAGTTATAAACACTTGTTCTCACCTCCTTTCTGCCTGTGTCAGATTTAGCGTCTGTGACAGAGGAAAGCAAGGTTTAGGGCTTACCCTTGGGTAATTATATAATATAAATTGCACAATGAAAAGAGAGTTTTTGTTTGTTTGCAGGCTTGAAAAAATCTTATTGTGGTATATAATAAATATAAGGGCGAGGTGCCTTAGGAACACCTCATTAAAAGCCCTAGTGTATTAATTTGAGCGCTAGTATTATTGCTAAAATAATTATTAGCGCTTTTTCACTTACGTGA
>CAJTNR010000043.1 GCA_910577635.1 uncultured Vampirovibrio sp.
GAAAGATGTTATTACAAATATTCCAATCAAACAAAAGCAATAGCAACTTACTGCACCCCTAACATGGTACTAAAAAAAACAGAAGGTTTTGGATTTGAAAGATGGTGCTATGATACCGATCCTACTGTTAGCGGTGATGGTCCCTGGAAATGTGAAAATAATGTAACTGGTGTCAATAATGCTTCAGATGGGAAAGTTAACCTTTATACTTCGTATTCATATTCTATTCGCTGTGCATTAGAAAAATTTGTAGAATAAAAGCTTATATTTTTGTGTTTTGATATTTGAGGGTCATGCTTGATCCTCTTTTTTTTGTTTTTGTATAATACCATATAGCACTTATGTTTTAATGGGTATTTGAGATATATCAATAAAATTATTCTAAAAATTGTCATAATTGATAAGTTTAGAATAGAATATTTAGCAAATATTATGTCGTTGTTAAAAAAAGACAAATAAAAACCTAAAAAATAAAATAAATTAATTTTTTAGGCTAAAGATGCATAATTTCTATAAGTATTTTTAAATTTGATTTTATTATACTAAAATTTTTCTTATTTGTACATACTTTTTAACAAAAATTAATATTTTAATTTAAAAAAGGGGACTTGCATGCAACTTTACACCAAATAAGCTCAAAATAGAGCCGTAGTGTCATTTCAAACTTGTTTCGGAATCTTGCTGGTTGCAAGACCCTGAAACAAGTTCAGGGTGACAGCTTTGGCTGTTTTTAGTGTAAAATGCCATATAAATCCCAAAAAAAGAGGGTCAAATTAAAAACTAGACCCTCAAATACCAAAACACAAAAATA
>CAJTNR010000044.1 GCA_910577635.1 uncultured Vampirovibrio sp.
AATATTAATCCGACTAATAAAAAATTGATTTGGAATTTACCTTCAGGAGCTAATCTAGAATCCCTGGAAAAAGCAATTAATGATGGTCCATCAAGCAAAGAGGATGCTGAAGCTATAGCTGGTAATAAACCAATTATTCAAAGATGGAGTGGTTCTGCTGGATTGCAATTGTGTCAATATGGAGGTGCATCAAATACTAACGGTTCGCCCCGTTGCGACGATGCGTCTAGGTGTTACGGCTCGGTCTATGGCATTTGCAACCCGCACAACGTCTGGGGTCGTGAGTCTTCTTCTACGGACGCTTACCTCGCGCACCTCCGTTACAATCTCAGCATGAATTCCGCCGCCTTTAAGGGCCACGCCCAGTCTGTTCGTTGCGTTTTGGAAAAATATATAGAGTAAAACAAAGCTTATATTTTTGTGTTTTGATATTTGAGGGTCGTGTTTTTAATTTGACCCTCTTTTTTTTAAATAAGTATTAACTTTTATTAAAACACTATATACATTCAAAAATTTTATTATTATAATAGAATTATCTAAAAATACTTATAGAGAATATTGCATCTTAAGTCTGAAAATTAATAAACAAATATTAATTTTTAGACTTTTTTCTACTTTTATAGCAAGTTTCAAATTAATATTAAAACTTATTTAACTATAAAAAAAGAGGGTCAGAAAACTAAAAACGACCCTCAAATACCAAAACACAAAAA
>CAJTNR010000045.1 GCA_910577635.1 uncultured Vampirovibrio sp.
ATTTTTATTTATTATAGGACCCTTAGGATCTCCTGCATTATATTTTTTCATACAAAATTGATCATATTCATTCTGGATAAATACAGAATCATTAATACAAGGATTCATTCTGCATTTTTTATCCTTTACCGATAAATAATATCCTTCTTCGCATTTATTACAGTTATTTTCATCCGTACAGCTTATGCAATTTTGAGAACAATTATGACAAATACATCCATCGTAATATTGATATTCTGGGCAATTTTCTACACAAATGTTTTCACACCAGCTATGATTTGCATTTGGTTTGGAATTATGCCAGCATTCAAGACACTTTGTTTGACCTAAAGCATTTTGATATTGATTTATTCCATTACAACTTTTACAACTTGTTTTTCCTGTTTCATCTTGATAAGATCCCTTTGGACACTGAGTACAATTAGTCGCATTAGCTGTATTAGAAAAGGATCCAGAAGGACAATTTTCACAAGTACTTCCATTCCACTTAGTTCCTGCTATACAGGATGTACACTTTCTATTATTATCAGATACAAACCCTGGGCAATTTTTACAAGATATCTGTCCTTCAAGGTCCTGATATTCACCTCCAGTGCAGCTTATACAAGCTGTTGCTGCACTATTTAAATTAGCCTTTGATCCTTTAGGACACTTTTGACAAACTGAACCAGAACTAGAATAATATCCGCT
>CAJTNR010000046.1 GCA_910577635.1 uncultured Vampirovibrio sp.
GTACTCACCGCCCGTCACACCATGGGAGTTGTATTCGCCTTAAGTCGGAATGCCAAACTGGCTACCGCCCACGGCGGATGCAGCGACTGGGGTGAAGTCGTAACAAGGTAACCGTAGGTGAACCTGCGGTTGGATCACCTCCTTTCTAGAGATGTGTTAAGATATTTATTTATCTTAACCACAGATTTATGAGAATAGAAAAGATAAACTTAATAGACTTGCTTAGTTTTCAGAGATCTCCAAATAGCATCGCTTGAAATAGCAGGCTTTAGGGGCTTATAGCTCAGGTGGTTAGAGCGCACCCCTGATAAGGGTGAGGTCGGAGGTTCAAGTCCTCCTAAGCCCACCATATCGTAATAATATTGCTATAAATTAATTATTGCATATAAAAGGGGAATTAGCTCAGCTGGGAGAGCGCCTGCTTTGCACGCAGGAGGTCAGCGGTTCGATCCCGCTATTCTCCACCACTGAATTTAAGAAGTTTAATGCAAAGCTTATAGTTACTTTATATCTTTGCATTAGACTTTTGTCTAAGTGTTATTTGAAAATTTATTGTTAATAGCCTAAATAGTAATTAACTACAATTACGCGATATATTGTTTATTGAATACATAATACATTCAATAAGGCAGTATCCTTAGAAGTAAAAGCTTTT
>CAJTNR010000047.1 GCA_910577635.1 uncultured Vampirovibrio sp.
AATCAAAAAGAACACCGTTAATTCCATATTCTATTTTTAAATCTTTATCATAGGGATCTTGTTCTTTTGCAACATCACTAAAAACATTCAATATTTCTTTTTTTCTAATTGGTATTTGAGAATTAATTGAATTAACTATTTCTTTTCTGTATTGTTCACTTCTGCTTTTTTCAATAGGAATATATTCACCCATTGCAGGTATAAAAAGAAATAATGATAGAAATATAATTAATAGCTTTTTCATAAGGTTATTGTAGTATTAATAAAAAATTTAAAGAAGTTGAGTATAAAAAAATTATCAACAATGAATAATCAAAAGACCATAGAAAAATAAATTTATCCTTTTGGTCAAATTTGTTACAAAAGTTTACATACTGCTAAAATCATGGCTTCATCATGGTTTTGGGGTTTAAAACCCTTTAAAATCAAGGGTTTTAAATTCTTGCACCCTTGAAAAGTGTTGAAAATATGTTATCTTGAAGATGTCGGTATTGTTAACTAGATTGAAAGGAGGAAGCATTAATAATGTTTAAAGAAGAAGAGCACCCAAGAGATGAGGATGGTAAATTTACATTTAAAAATGGAGGAAGTGAAAGTAATAGAGTAAAATCACCAGCAG